>NZ_JBIVKT010000009.1:0-306971 GCF_044750905.1 Streptomyces sp. NPDC088762 | reverse complement strand
CAGTAGTCGACCGACGTCAGCTCCTCGGCCGACGCCGCCTGACCCGTCACCGTGGAAACGAACGGGACCTGCGGGGCGTTGAACGTCAGCCCGGCGACGACCTCGCGGAAGTCCTCAAGCATCGGCTCCATCAGCGGCGAGTGGAACGCGTGGCTGACGGACAGCTGCTTGAACTTCACACCGAGAGAACCGGCGATCTCCAGCACATCAGCCTCAACACCCGCCAGAACGACGGACGTCGGACCGTTCACCGCGGCGATACCGACCGTCTTCTCGCGGCCGGCGAGCAGCGGCAGAACCTGCTCCTCCGACGCCTGGACCGCAACCATCGCACCACCAGCGGGCAGCGCCTGCATCAGACGACCACGCGCCGCAACGAGAGCCGCAGCATCCTCCAGCGACAGCACACCGGAGACGTGCGCGGCGGCGATCTCACCGATCGAATGACCGGCCACGACCTCCGGCTTCACACCCCACGACTCGACGAGCCGGTAGAGAGCGACCTCAAGGGCGAACAACGCCGGCTGCGTGTTGCCCGTTTCGTCCAGACCCTCACCCGAGAGGATCACCTCTCGCAGCGAGCCGTCGAGGTGGGACAGCACCTCGTCGAAAGCGCTCGCGAAGGCAGGGAAGGCCTCGTACAGCTCACGACCCATACCGGCCCGCTGCGCGCCCTGACCGGTGAACATGACGCCCACCCGGCCGGACCCGGCGACCCCCTCGACGACCTCGTCACCGACGATCACGGCCCGGTGCTCGAACACCGACCGGTTCGTGGCCAACGACCAGCCGATGTCGACCGGCCGGGCGGCGGAGGCAACGGCGAACTCGCGCAGCCGCTCCGTCTGCTCCCGCAGCGCACCGGCCGTGCGGCCGGACACCGGCCACGGCGTCACCGCCGGGGCCACGCCCTCGACCGCCGGGGCCCCGGTGTCGGGAGCCTGCTCCAGCACCACGTGGGCGTTCGTGCCGCTGGCTCCGAAGGACGATACGGCCGCGCGGCGCGGGTGCCCGGTCTCCGGCCAGTCCCGGGCCTCCGTGAGCAGCTCGACGCCGCCCGAGGCCCAGTCGATGAGCGGCGAGGGCTGGTCGGCGTGCAGCGTCTTCGGCAGAACGCCGTGCCGCATCGCCTCGACCATCTTGATGACACCGCCGACGCCCGCCGCGGCCTGGGCGTGGCCGATGTTGGACTTCAGCGAGCCCAGCCACAGCGGCTTTTCGGCCGAGTGCTCCTGGCCGTAGGTCGCGAGCAGCGCCTCCGCCTCGATCGGGTCACCCAGCCGGGTACCCGTGCCATGCGCCTCGACGACGTCGACGTCCGCCGCCGTGAGACGGGCGTTGGCCAGGGCCTGGCGGATGACCCGCTGCTGGGAGGGGCCGTTGGGGGCGGTGAGCCCGTTGGACGCGCCGTCCTGGTTGACCGCCGTACCCCGGACGACCGCAAGGACCTTGTGGCCCTTGCGCTGCGCGTCCGAGAGCCGCTCCACCAGCAGCATGCCGACGCCCTCGGCCCAGCCGGTGCCGTCCGCATCGGCCGAGAACGCCTTGCAGCGGCCGTCCGGGGCGAGCCCGCGCTGGCGGCTGAACTCGATGAACGTGCCCGGCGTGGACATGACCGTCACACCGCCGACCAAGGCCATCTCGCACTCGCCCGAGCGCAGGGCCTGGGAGGCGAGGTGCAGGGCCACGAGGGAGGAGGAGCAGGCCGTGTCGACCGTCATGGCCGGGCCTTCGAGCCCGAAGGCGTACGAGATCCGGCCCGCGACGACGCTGGCCGCGTTGCCCGTCATGAGGTAGCCGTCGACCCCTTCGGGGGCGCGGGTCATCATCGTGGCGTAGTCCGCGCCGTTTCCGCCGGCGAAGACACCGGTCTGGCTCCCGCGCACCGACTCGGGGTCGATACCGGCGCGCTCGAACGTCTCCCAGGCGGTCTCCAGCAGCAGCCGCTGCTGCGGGTCCATGCCCAGCGCCTCGCGCGGCGAGATCCCAAAGAAGCCCGCGTCGAACTGATCCGCGTCGTAGAGGAAGCCGCCCTCCCGGGCGTAGCTCTTGCCCGAACGGTCGGGGTCCGGGTCGTACAGGTCCTCGTCCCAGCCGCGGCCGGCCGGCAGCGGGCCGATGGCGTCGACGCCATCGGACACCAGGCGCCACAGGTCCTCGGGCGAGGCGGTGCCGCCCGGGTAGCGGCACGCCATACCGACGATCGCGATCGGCTCGTCGCTCGCGCGGGTGGCGGTGTAGGTCCGCCGAACGCTCTCGGAACCGAGCAGTTCGTCCCGGAGGTAGGTGGCGACCGCCTGCGGGGTGGGGTGGTCGAAGCTGACGGTGGCGGGGATCCGGAGGCCGGTCACCGCGTTCAGGCGGTTGCGCAGATCGACGGCGGTCATGGAGGTCAGACCGAGCTCGGTGAAGATCTGCTGGGCGCCCACGGAGCCTGGGTCGGCATAGCCGAGGACGACCGCGAGCTGCTCCCGCACGAGCTGGAGCAGACGCTCGTTCTGCTCCCCCTCGCTCAGCGCGGAGAGCTCGTCGATGAGCTCGGCCGCTCCGCCGCCGATGCGGGCGGGCCGGTGCTCGACCACGACCGGAGCCGCGTATTCGGTGGCGTCGCCGGCGGCGGGCACCAGCCAGTAGTGCTCGTGCTGGAAGGCGTAGGTGGGCAGATCGACGCGCCGGGCGCCGGAGCCCGCGTAGTACGAGGCCCAGTCGACGGACGCACCGGTGACGAACAGCCGGCCGAGGGAGGTGATCAGCTGCTCCGCCTCGGGACGGCCCTTGCGGAGGGCCGCGGCCGCCGGGACCTCGGTGAGGTCGGCTGCCAGCGTGGACAGGACCGCGTCGGGGCCCAGTTCCAGGAGGGATTCGACGCCCTGGGCCTCGAGAGTGGTGACCGCGTCGGCGAAGCGGACCGGGCGGCGGACATGGTCCACCCAGTACTCGACCGACGTCAGCTCCTGAGCGGTGGCCAGACGGCCGGTGACCGTGGAGACGAACGGGATCCGGGGAGCATTGAAGGTCAGCCCGGTGACGACCTTGCGGAAGTCCTCCAGCATCGGCTCCATCAGCGGGGAATGGAAGGCGTGGCTGACGGTCAGCTGCTTGAACTTCACACCGAGAGAACCGGCGATCTCAAGGACCTCGGCCTCAACACCCGCCAGGACGACGGACGTCGGGCCGTTGACCGCGGCGATCCCGACGGTCGTCTCGCGGCCGGCCAGCAGCGGGAGCACCTGCTCCTCGGAAGCCTGGACGGCGACCATCGCACCACCCGCGGGCAGCGCCTGCATCAGACGACCACGCGCCGCAACGAGAGCCGCAGCATCCTCCAGCGACAGGACACCGGAGACGTGCGCGGCAGCGATCTCACCGATCGAATGACCGGACACGACCTCCGGCTTCACACCCCACGACTCGACGAGCCGGTAGAGAGCGACCTCAAGGGCGAACAGAGCCGGCTGCGTGTTGCCCGTTTCGTCCAGACCCTCACCCGAGAGGATCACCTCTCGCAGCGAGCCGTCCAGGTGGGACAGCACTTCGTCGAAAGCAGCCGCGAAGGCAGGGTAGGCCTCGTACAGCTCACGGCCCATACCGGCCCGCTGAGCACCCTGACCGGTGAACATCACGCCCACACGCCCGGACCCGGCGACCCCCTCGACGACCTCCTCGCCGACGATCACGGCCCGGTGCTCGAACAGCGACCGCGAGGTCACCAGCGACGCGCCGACATCGACCGGCCGGGCATCCGAACCGGCCACGAACTCCCGCAGCCGGTCCACCTGCCCCTGCAGCGCACCTGCCGACCGGCCACTGACCACGAACGGGGTGACAGCCGGGGCAACGCCCTCGGCCACCGGCTCCTCGACCTCCGGAGCCTGCTCCAGCACCACGTGCGCGTTCGTCCCGCTCACGCCGAACGAGGACACCGCTGCCCGGCGCGGACGGCCGGTCTCCGGCCACTCCCGGGCCTCGACGGCCAGCTCGACCGCACCCGCCGACCAGTCGACCATCGGTGTCGGCTCGTCCGCGTGCAGCGTCTTCGGCACCGTGCCGTGCTGCATGGCCAGGACCATCTTGATGATTCCGGCCGCGCCCGCCGCGTGCTGCGTGTGCCCGATGTTGGACTTCACCGAGCCCAGCAGCAGCGGCCGGTCCTCCTGGCGGCCCTTGCCGTACGCGGTGAGGAGTGCCTCCGCCTCGATCGGGTCGCCCAGCCGGGTGCCCGTACCGTGCGCCTCCACCACGTCCACGTCCGCCGGCGTCAGGCGGGCGTTGGCGAGGGCGTCGCGGATGACGCGCTGCTGCGCGCGGCCGTTCGGGGCGGTCAGGCCGTTGGACGCGCCGTCCTGGTTGACCGCGGTGCCGCGGATGACCGCGAGGACCTTGTGGCCGTTGCGCAGCGCGTCCGAGAGGCGCTCGACCAGCAGCATGCCGACGCCCTCGCCCCAGCCGGTGCCGTCGGCGTCCGCCGAGAAGGACTTGCAGCGGCCGTCGGCCGAGAGGCCGCGCTGGCGGCTGAACTCCACGAAGGTGCCCGGCGTCGCCATGATCATGATGCCGCCGGCCAGTGCCATGTCGCACTCCCCCGACCGCAGGGCCCGTGCCGCGAGGTGCAGGGCCACGAGGGAGGAGGAGCAGGCCGTGTCGAGGGTGACGGCCGGGCCGGTCAGGCCCAGGTGGTAGGCGACGCGGCCGGACATGATGCTGGAGGTGCTCCCGGTGAGGACCAGCCCCTCCACGCTCGGCGGAGCGTCCTGCATGCGGGGGCCGTAGTCCTGGCCGGTGGCGCCGACGTACACGCCGGTGCTGCTGCCGCGCAGGGCGGCCGGCGCGATCCCGGCGTGCTCGACGGTCTCCCAGGCGACCTCCAGCAGCAGGCGCTGCTGGGGGTCCATGGCGAGGGCCTCACGGGGCGAGATCTCGAAGAAGCCGGCGTCGAACAGCCCGGCGTCGTGCAGGAACCCGCCTTCCTTGGTGTAGCTGTGGCCCGAGCGCTCCGGGTCGGCGTCGTACAGGTCCTCGGGCCAGCCGCGGCCCTCGGGGAAGGGACCGACCGCGTCGGTCTCCGCCGCCACCAGGCGCCACAGGTCCTCGGCCGAGCCGACACCGCCGGGGAAGCGGCAGCCCATGCCGACGATCGCGATCGGCTCGTGCTCCTTGTCCTCCGCCTCGCGGAGCTTGCGGTGCGCGGTCTGGGCGTCGTTGATGGCTCGCTTGAGGTAATCGCGGAGTTTCTGTTCCTCAGCCACGCGGGTTCAGCCTCTCGGGAAGTCGCAGGGTCGTGCGGTGGGTACGTCGGGTGTTCGCGGCCGCGGCCGCTCGGGGGTGCGGCTTCACTCGAGGCCTCCGTCGATGAGGGCGAAGAGTTCGTCGTCGGTCGCGTCGTCCAGGCCGTCGGTGCCGTCCGGGCCGTCGGCCTTGGCGCCGGCCTCGCGGCCGCACAGGGCGAGCAGTTCGGCGAGGCGGTCGCCGATCTCGTCCCGGGCGGTCTCGTCGCCGAGGAGGGAGACGAGCCCGGCCCGGATGCGGTCGAGTTCGGCGAGCACCGGAGCGGCCGCCGCGCCCTCGGCGGGTGCGACCTCCCCGAGGTCGAACTGCTCCCGCAGGAAGCCGGCGACCTCGACGGGCGTCGGGTAGTCGAAGACGAGCGCGGTCGGCAGGCGCAGTCCGGTCGCGACGTTGAGCCGGTTGCGCAGTTCCACGGAGGTGAGCGAGTCGAAGCCGAGGGCCTTGAACGCCCGGTCCTGGTCGACGGTTTCGGGGTTGGCGTGGCCGAGTACGGTCGCGACCTGCGTCCGCACCAGATCGATGAGGAACGTGCCGCGCTCGGCCTCCGGCAGTGCGGCCAGGCGCTGTTCGAGCGAGACGCTGCTCTCGGCGGCGCCGCCCGCCACGGCCCGGCGCGGGGTGCTGCGGACCAGGCCGCGGAAGAGCGGCAGGAGTCCGTCGCCCTGGCGGGCCAGGGCGGCCGTGTCGAGCTTGGTGGCCGCGACGACGGGGTCTCCGAGGAGCTGGGCCGCGTCGAAGAGCTCCATGCCCTCGGTGGAGGACAGGGCGATCAGGCCGCCGCGGGCCATGCGCTTCAGGTCGGTCTCGTCGAGGTGGCCGGTCATGCCGCTGGCTTCGGTCCACAGGCCCCACGCCATGGAGACGGCGGGCAGGCCCTGGTGGGTCCGGTGCTGGGCGAGGGCGTCGAGGTAGGCGTTGGCGGCGGCGTAGTTGCCCTGGCCGCCGGCGCCCATGAGCCCGCCGACGGACGAGTACAGGAGGAAGAAGGACAGGTCCAGGTCCGCCGTGAGCTCGTGCAGGTGCCAGGCCGCGTCCGCCTTGGGCAGCATGACCCGGTCGAACTGCTCGGGGGTCATGTCCGCGATGACGCCGTCGTCCAGGACACCGGCGGTGTGGACGACGCCGGTGAGCGGGTGCTCGGCCGGTACGTCGGCCAGCAGTGCGGCCAGTGCCTCGCGGTCGGACGCGTCGCAGGCCGCGAAGGTGACCTGGGCGCCCAGGGCGGTGAGTTCGGCCTTGAGGTCCTCCGCACCCGGTGCGGCCGCTCCGCGCCTGCTGGTGAGCAGCAGGTTCCGTACGCCGTACTCGGTGACGAGGTGGCGGGCGGCGAGGGTGCCGAGGCCGCCGGTGGCGCCCGTGATGAGCACGGTGCCTTCGGGGGCGGGCGGGGCGGGGACGGTCAGGACGACCTTGCCGACGTTGCGGCCCTGCTGGAGGAACCGGAAGGCCTCCGGTGCGCGGCGGACGTCCCAGGCGGTGACGGGAAGGGGCTTGAACACTCCCTTCTCGAACAGGGCCAGGATCTCGACGAGCATCTCCTGGACCCGGTCCGGGACACCGCCGACGGCGTCGGGCTCGGTGCGGGCGAGGACGGTGAGGTCGTAGACCTGGTAGTCGACGCCCGGGTGGTCGGCGGCGAGCCGGTCCGCGTCGCGGATGTCGGTCTTGCCCATCTCCAGGAACCGGCCGCCGGCCGGCATGAGCCGCAGTGACGCGTCGATGAACTCGGCGGCGAGGGAGTTGAGGACCACGTCCACGCCCCGGCCGTCGCTCATCTTCGCGAACTGCTCCTCGAAGTCCAGCGTGCGGGAGTTGGCGATGTGGTCGTCATCCAGGCCGAGGGCGCGCAGGGTGTCCCACTTGCCCGGGCTGGCGGTGCCGTAGACCTCCGCCCCGAGGTACTGGGCGAGCTGGACGGCGGCGATGCCGACACCGCCGGCGGCCGCGTGGACCAGTACCGATTCGCCCTCGCGGACCTGGCCGAGGTCGACCAGGCCGTAGTAGGCGGTCAGGAAGACCACGGGGACGGACGCGGCCTGGGCGAAGCTCCAGCCGTCGGGCATCCGGGCGATCAGCCGGCGGTCTCCGATGGCCACGGAGGCGAACGCGCCGTCGAACAGGCCCATCACCCGGTCCCCGACGCGCAGGTCCGTGACGCCCGGCCCGACCTCGGTGATCACACCGGCACCCTCGCGGCCCATCTGGGCGCCGTTCTCGGGTACGAGGCCGAGTGCGACGAGGACGTCGCGGAAGTTCAGGCCGGCCGCGCGCAGCGCGACCCTGACCTCGCCGTCGCGCAGCGGGGCCGCGACCTCGGGGCAGGGGGCGATCGACAGGTTCGCCAGGGTGCCCTTGACGGGCGCGACCACACGCCATTCGGGGACGTCCGGGATGGTCAGGTGGCCCGCGGGACGGGCGATGCGGGCGGCGTGGAGGTCGCCGGAGCGCACCGCCAGCTGGACCTCGCCCGCGTCGATGGCCGCGCTGAGGGCCGCGGCCGGGACCGGGGCGCCGTCGGTGTCGAGCAGGACGAAGCGGTCCGGGTTCTCGGTCTGCGCGGAGCGCAGCAGGCCCCATGCGGTGGCCGCGGCCAGGTCGGTGACGGGTTCACCGGAGAGGACGGACTGGGCGCCGTGGGCCAGGAAGACGAGCCGCGTCCGGGCGAACCGGTCGTCGGCGAGCCAGGTGCTTACGGTCTCCAGGATCCGGTGCGCCTCGGCTCCCGCGGTGTGGGCATCGACGTTGCTGCCCCGGGGGATGGGCAGCACGACGACCGCGGGAGCCGGGGCGCCCTCGGTCACCGAGCCGGTCAGTGCCGCCAGGTCCTGGTGGACGGTGGCGCCGACCGCTCCGGTGAGCTGGTGGCCGGCCGGGCCGATGAGGGCCCAGCCGGTGGCGTCGTACGTCGCCGGTCCGTTCTCCTGGGAGGCCAGGGCCGCCCAGTCGAGACGGAACAGCGCGTCGTTCTGTGCGGCGCCCGCGCCCTGGAGGGCCTCGCGGGAGATCGGCCGCAGGGTCAGCTCCTCGACGGTGGCGACGGGTGCGCCCGCGCCGTCGGCGATGAGGAAGGACGCCGCGTCGGTGCCGGAGAACGTGGCCCGTACGCGGAGCACGGAGGCTCCGGTGGCGTGGACGGTCACTCCGGACCAGGCGAAGGGCAGTCCGGCCTGGCGTTCGCTGCCCGCGACTCCGGGGAGCAGCAGGTGCAGCGCGCTGTCGAGGAGGGCGGGGTGGAGGGCGAACTGCTCGGCGTCGGCGGAGAGTTCGTCGGCGATGACGACTTCGGCGAAGACGTCGTCGCCCTGCTGCCACAGGCGGCGCAGGCCCTGGAAGAGCGGCCCGTAGCCGAAGCCCTGGTCGGCGAGGCGGTCGTAGACGCCGCCGAGGTCGACTTCGGTGGCCCCGGCCGGCGGCCAGGCGGTGAGTCCGGCCGGTGCCGTCCGCCCGGCCGCGGCGAGGGTGGCGGTGGCGTTGCGGGTCCAGGGCTGGTCCGCGCCGTCGGGGCGGGAGAAGACGCCCAGCTCGCGGCGGCCTGCGGCGTCGGGTTCGCCGACGGTCAGCTGGAGCTGGACTCCGCCGCGCTCGGGCAGGACCAGGGGTGCGGAGAGGGTGAGTTCCTCGATGGTGTCGCAGCCGACGCGGTCACCGGCCTGGGTGGCGAGCTCGACGAAGGCGGTGCCCGGCAGCAGCACCGTGTCGAAGACGGTGTGCTCCTTCAGCCAGCCGTGGGTCTGGAGCGACAGCCGCCCGGTGAGGATGAGACCCTCCCCGTCGGCGAGTTCGACGGCCGCGCCGAGCAGCGGGTGCCCGGCCTCGTCGAGGCCGGCCGAGGTGACGTTGCCGGTGGCGGCCGGCGTCGTCAGCCAGAAGTGCTCGTGCTGGAAGGCGTACGTGGGCAGGTCGACGCGCTGGGCGCCGGTGCCTTCGTAGTACGCGGTCCAGTCGACCGGGACGCCGCCGACGAAGGCCGTGGCGACCGAGGTGAGGAGCTGGTCGAGGCCGCCGCGGTGGCGTCGCAGCGATCCGCAGACGAGGGCGTCGGCGCCGGCCGCCTCGATGGTCTCGGCGAGACCGACGGCGAGGACCGGGTGCGGGCTCATCTCGAGGAACGCGTCGTGCCGCTGGGCGAGCAGGGCCTGGGTGGCGTCCTCGAACAGCACGGTCTGGCGCAGGTTGCGGTACCAGTAGCCGCCGTCCATCTCCGTTCCGTCGGCCCAGTCGGCGGTGACGGTGGAGAAGAAGGGCACCTCGGCACGGCGCGGGCGGACCGGGGCGAGGAGTTCGGCGAGCTGCTCCTCGATCCGCTCGACGTGCGCCGAGTGGGAGGCGTAGTCGACGGGGATGCGGCGGGCGTCCACCTGCGCGGCCACCAGGGCGTCGTAGAGCTCGTCGAGGGCCGCCGAATCGCCGGAGACGACGGTCGAGGACGGTCCGTTGACGGCCGCCACGGAGATCCGCTCGCCCCACGGGGCCAGCTCGGCGACGGCCCGTTCCCGCGGGAGCGGTACGGACATCATCCCGCCGAGGCCCGCGAGGGCCTTGAGGGCCTGGCTGCGCAGGGCCACGATCCGGGCCGCGTCGTCGAGGGAGAGGGCCCCGGCGACACAGGCCGCGGCGATCTCACCCTGGGAGTGGCCGACAACGGCGGCCGGTTCGACTCCGTACGAGCGCCAGACGGCGGCCAGGGCCACCATGACGGCGAACAGCGTGGGCTGGACGACGTCGACGCGCTCGAAGGAGGAGGCGGCCGGGTCGGCGGGGTCCGCGCGCAGGACGTCGAGCAGGGACCAGTCGGTGTAGGGGGCGAGGGCGGCGGCGGAGGCGTGGATGGACTCCGCGAACACCGGCGAGGTGTCGAGGAGCTGGGTGGCCATGCCGATCCACTGCGAGCCCTGGCCCGGGAAGACGAACACGGTCTTGTCGCGGGTGACGGCCGCGCTGCCGGTGACGACGGCGCTGTCGCTGCCGCCGGCGGCGAGGGTGTCGAGGGCGGCCAGCAGGCCGTCGCGGTCGGCGCCCAGGACGACGGCACGGTTCTCGTGCAGGGCGCGGGTCCCGGCCAGCGAGAGGCCGATGTCCCGGGTGCGCGGGGCTCCCTCGGCCGCGGCGAAGCCGCGCAGGGCCTCGGCCTGGCCGCGCAGGGCGCCGGCTCCGCGGGCGGACAGGATCCACGGGGTGACGGCGGGCGCCGTACCCTCGGACTCCTGCACGGGCTGCGGGGTGTGCTCCAGGATGACGTGGGCGTTCGTACCGCTGATGCCGAAGGAGGAGACGGCGGCCCGGCGGGCCCGGTCCGTGTCGGGCCAGGCGCGCTCCTCGGTGAGCAGCTCGACCGCGCCCGCCTCCCAGTCGATCACCGGGGAGGGCTCGCTGACGTGCAGCGTCTTCGGCAGGACGCCCTCTCGCATCGCCATGACCATCTTGATGACACCGCCGACACCGGCGGCCGCCTGGGTGTGGCCGATGTTGGACTTGAGGGAGCCGAGCCACAGCGGCTCGTCCCCGGCGCGCTCCTGCCCGTAGGTGGCGAGGAGCGCCTCGGCCTCGATGGGGTCGCCGAGCGGGGTGCCGGTGCCGTGGGCCTCGACCGCGTCGACATCGGCGGGGGCGAGACGGGCGTTGGCCAGGGCCTGGCGGATGACGCGCTGCTGGGACGGGCCGTTGGGGGCGGTCAGGCCGTTGGACGCGCCGTCCTGGTTGACGGCCGTGCCGCGGACGACGGCGAGGATGTTGTGTCCGTTGCGCTGTGCGTCGGAGAGCCGCTCCACCAGGAGCAGACCGACGCCCTCGGCCCAGCCGGTGCCGTCGGCGCCCGCCGAGAAGGACTTCGAGCGGCCGTCGGGGGCCAGGCCGCGCTGGCGGCTGAACTCGACGAAGGTGCCCGGGGTGGACATGACGGTCACACCGCCGGCGAGCGCCATGTCGCATTCGCCGGCCCGCAGGGCCTGCGCGGCGAGGTGCAGGGCCACCAGCGAGGAGGAGCAGGCGGTGTCCACGGTGATGGACGGACCGGTCAGCCCGAAGGTGTAGGAGAGGCGGCCGGAGATGACGCTTCCGGTGTTGCCGGTGAGCAGGATGCCCTCCAGCTCCTCCGGCATCTGCCCGACCTTGGGCGCGTAATCGTGGTACATGACGCCGGTGAAGACACCGGTGGAGCTGCCCTTCAGGTCGGCCGGGTCGATCCCGGAGCGTTCGAAGGTCTCCCAGGCCGTCTCCAGCAGCAGGCGCTGCTGCGGGTCCATGCTCAGGGCCTCGCGCGGCGAGATCCCGAAGAAGCCGGGGTCGAACTGGCCGGCGTCGTGCAGGAAGCCGCCCTCGCGGACGTACGTCTTGCCGGCCCGCTCCGGGTCCGGGTCGTACACGTCCTCGTCCCAGCCTCGGTTCTCCGGCAGGCCGGAGATGGCGTCCGTACCGGAGGCGACGAGCCGCCACAGGTCCTCGGGGGAGGCGACTCCGCCGGGGTAGCGGCAGGCCATGCCGACGATGGCGATCGGCTCGTCGCCGGTCGCGGCCGTGACGGCGCGCACCGTACCGGCCGCCGCGCCCTCGTCGTCGGACAGCTCGGCGGCCAGGTGGTCGACGAGCGCCTTCGGCGTCGGGTAGTCGAAGACCAGCGCGCTGGAAAGACGCAGGCCGGTGGCGGAGTTGAGGCGGTTGCGCAGTTCGACGGAGGTGAGCGAGTCGAAGCCCAGCTCCTTGAAGGCCCGCTCCTGTCCGACGGCGGCCGCGTCACCGTGGCCCAGTACGGCGGCCACCTGGGCGCCGACCAGGTCGGTGAGCACCCGCAGCCGCTCGGCGGGGCTCAGCGGCGCGAGCCGCTGCCGCAGGGGCGCGGCGGCCGAGTCCCGTGCCGCGGCGCGGGTCCGGCGGGCCGGCCGGGGGGCGAGGTCCTTCAGCAGCGCGTGCACGTCGCCGCGCTCGGCCTGGGCGCGCAGCTGGACGGTGTCCAGGTGCATCGGCACGAGCAGCGCCTGCGCGCGGCCCGGGCGGACGGCTGCGTCGAACAGCGCCAGTCCGTCGGTCTGCGCGAGCGGTGCGACGCCGGCCCGCGCCATGCGGGCGATGCCGGTGCCGTCGAGGCTGTCGGCCATGCCGCCGCCCTGCTCCCACAGACCCCAGGCGAGGGCGGTCGCGGGCAGACCCACGGCACGGCGGTGGTGGGCGAGTGCGTCCTGGAAGGTGTTGGCGGCGGCGTAGTTGCCCTGGCCCGCCGCGCCGATCAGGCCGGAGATCGAGGAGAAGAGGACGAAGGCGTCCAGCTCCAGGCCGGCGGTCAGCTCGTGCAGGTGCCAGGCCGCGTCGACCTTGGGTCGCAGGACGCGCTCCAGCTGGTCGGCGGTCAGACCCTGCACGACCCCGTCGTCCAGGACGCCGGCCGTGTGCACCACGGCGGTCAGCGGATGCTCCGCCGGTATCCCCGCCAGTACGCCGGCCAGGGCCTCACGGTCGGCGACGTCGCACGCGGCCACGGTGACCCGGGCCCCGAGGCCGGTCAGCTCGGCGGCCACGTCCTCGGCCCCCGGGGCGTCCGCGCCGCGCCGGCTGACGAGCAGCAGGTCGCGCACGCCGTGCCCGGTGACGAGGTGGCGGGCGAGGAGGGCGCCGAGACCGCCCGTCCCCCCGGTGATCAGCACGGTCCCGCCGGGGGTGAACACGGGCCCCGGCTCATCGGCCGCGACGGCCTCGGTCTGCGCCAGGCGCGGCGCGTAGGCCTGGCCCGCCCGGACGGCCAGCTGCGGCTCGCCGCTCGCGAGCAGGGCGGGCAGCGCCCCTGCGGACTCCTCGGTGCCGTCCAGGTCGAGCAGGACGAAACGCCCGGGTGCCTCGGTCTGCGCCGAGCGCAGCAGACCCCATACGGCGGCCTGCGTCAGGTTCCCCGCCCCGTCGTCGTCGGCGGCGGCCACCGCGTCCCGGGTCAGGACGGCGAGGGTCGTCTCCGCGAACCGCTCGTCCGCGAGCCACTGCTGTACGCGTTCCAGCGCGCGCAGGGTCACGGCCCCGGCCGCGGCGGGCAGGCCGGCCGTCCCGCCGGCGAGGGCGTCCACCGGGAGGAGGACGACCGACGGCACGGTACCGGCCTCGGCCAGGGCGGCCAGGTCCGCGTGGGCACGGATGCCCTCGGGCAGACCCGGAACCGTACCGGTCCCGATCAGGGCCCAGTCGGCGTCCGGTCCGGCGGCCGCGGGGGCGGTGACCGGGGTCCAGGCGAGGCGGTAGAGCGAGGCGCCGTGATCGGCGCGGGCGCCGCGCAGCGATGCGGCAGACGCCTCGCGCCACATCAGCTCGCGCACGGTGGCCACGGGGGTGCCCGTACCGTCGGCAACGGCGATCGCCACCGTGTCCGGACCGGTCCAGCTCAGGCGGACGCGCAGGGAGGAGGCCCCGGCGGTGTGCACGGTGACACCGGACCAGGCGAACGGGAGGGCGCTCGGCCGCGTCGCGTCGACGACCCCGCGCAGCAGCGGGTGCAGGGTGGCGTCGAGGAGCGCCGGGTGCAGGGCGAACTTCCCGGCCTCGGCGCGCTGCTCCTCGGACAGCGCGATCTCGGCGTAGATCTCGCCGTCGGGTGACCGCCAGGCGCGGCGCAGGCCCTGGAAGGCGGGACCGTAGGCGTACCCCTCGGCCTCCAGGCCCTCGTAGGCACCCTCGACGGGGATCTCGGCCGCGTCGGCCGGCGGCCACACGAGCAGTTCGGACTGCGGGGCGGCGGCACGGTCGGCGGCACCGAGCACGGCACCGGCGTGACGGGTCCACGGGCGGCCGTCGCCGTCACCGTCGGGGCGGGAGTAGATGCCCAGCTCGCGGCGGCCGGACGCGTCGGGCTCGCCGACGGTCAGCTGCACCTGAACGGCACCGCGCTCGGGCAGGACCAGCGGGGCGGCGAGGGTGAGCTCCTCGATGGTGTCGCAGCCGACGCGGTCGCCGGCCTGGGTGGCCAGCTCGACGAAAGCGGTACCCGGCAGCAGCACCGTGTCGAAGACGGTGTGGTCCTTCAGCCAGCCGTGCGTCTGGAGGGACAGCCGCCCGGTGAGGAGCAGGCCTTCCCCGTCGGCGAGTTCGACGGCGGCACCGAGCAGCGGGTGCCCGGTGGACGACAGACCGGCCGAGGACACGTCGCCGGAGGCGGAGCCGGTCGGGAGCCAGAAGTGCTCGCGCTGGAAGGCGTAGGTCGGCAGGTCGACGCGCCGGGCGCCGGAACCCGCGTAGTACGAGGCCCAGTCGACCGGGACACCCGTGGTGAACAGCCGGCCGAGGGAGGTGATCAGCTGCTCGGCCTCGGGACGGCCCTTGCGCAGCGCGGGGACCGCCGGGATCTCGGTGATGTCGGCGGCCATGGCGGTCAGGACCGCGTCGGGGCCGAGCTCGAGGAGGGAGTCGATGCCCTGGGCCTCGATGGCTTCGACGGCGTCGGCGAAGCGGACCGGGCGGCGGACGTGGCCGACCCAGTACTCGACCGACGTCAGCTCCTCGGTGGTCGCCTCCTGGCCGGTCACGGTGGAGACGATCGGGATGCGCGGGGCGTTGAAGGTCAGCCCGGCGACGACGTCGCGGAAGTCGTCGAGCATCGGCTCCATCAGCGGGGAGTGGAAGGCGTGGCTGACGGACAGCTGCTTGAACTTCACACCGAGAGAACCGGCAATCTCCAGCACATCAGCCTCAACACCCGCCAGAACGATGGACGTCGGGCCGTTCACCGCGGCGATCCCGACCGTCTTCTCGCGGCCGGCGAGCAGCGGCAGAACCTGCTCCTCCGACGCCTGGACGGCGACCATCGCACCACCGGCGGGCAGCGCCTGCATCAGCCGACCACGCGCCGACACCAGCGCCGCAGCATCCTCCAGCGACAGCACACCCGACACGTGCGCGGCAGCGATCTCACCGATCGAATGACCGGCCACGACCTCCGGCTTCACACCCCACGACTCGACCAGCCGGTACAGCGCCACCTCGAGGGCGAACAGAGCCGGCTGGGTGTTGCCGGTGTCATCCAGGCCCTCACCTGAGAAGATCACCTCGCGCAGCGAACCGTCCAGGTGCGACAGCACCTCGTCGAAAGCAGCCGCGAAGGCAGGGAAGGCCTCGTACAGCTCACGACCCATACCGGCCCGCTGAGCACCCTGACCCGTGAAGAGCACACCGAGTCGACCGGACCCGGCAACACCCTCGACGACCTCGTCACCGACGACAACCGCCCGGTGCTCGAACAGCGACCGGGAAGCCACCAGCGACGCGCCGATGTCCACCGGCCGGGCATCCGAACCGGCCACGAACTCCCGCAGCCGCTCCACCTGCGCACTCAGCGCGTCGGCCGACCGGCCGCTGACGACGTACGGGATGACAGCCGGGGCAACGCCCTCGGCCGACGCCTCCTCGACCTCCGGAGCCTGCTCGAGCACCACGTGCGCGTTCGTCCCGCTCACGCCGAACGACGAGACCGCCGAGCGGCGCGGACGGCCGGTCTCCGGCCAGTCGCGGGCCTCGCCGGCCGGCTCGACCGCGCCCGTCGACCAGTCGACCATCGGCGTCGGCTCGCCCAGGTGCAGCGTCTTCGGTACGACGCCCTCGCGCATCGCCATGATCATCTTGATCACGCCCGCCACACCGGCCGCGGCCTGGGCGTGGCCGATGTTGGACTTCAGCGAGCCCAGCCACAGCGGCTGCTCGGCCGAGTGCTCCTGGCCGTAGGTCGCGAGCAGCGCCTCCGCCTCGATCGGGTCACCCAGCCGGGTGCCCGTACCGTGCGCCTCCACCACGTCGACATCCGCCGCCGTGAGACGGGCGTTGGCCAGGGCCTGGCGGATCACCCGCTGCTGGGAGAGCCCGTTGGGGGCGGTCAGGCCGTTGGACGCGCCGTCCTGGTTGACGGCGGAGCCGCGGAGCACGGCCAGCACCTTGTGGCCCTTGCGCTGCGCGTCGGAGAGACGCTCGACGAGGAGGAGCCCGACGCCCTCGGCCCAGCCGGTGCCGTCGGCGTCGGCCGAGAAGGACTTGCAGCGGCCGTCGGCGGCGAGCCCGCGCTGACGGCTGAACTCCAGGAACATGCCGGGGCTCGACATGACGGCCGCACCGCCGGCGAGCGCCATCGAGCACTCGCCGGAGCGCAGCGCCTGCGCGGCCAGGTGCAGGGCGACCAGCGAGGACGAGCAGGCCGTGTCGATCGTCATCGCCGGGCCGAGGAAGCCGAAGGAGTAGGCGAGGCGGCCGGACATGATGCTCGGCGTGCTACCGGTGAGCAGGTGGCCCTCGACGCTCTCGGGAGCCTCGTGCATCCGCGGCCCGTAGTCCTGGACCGTGGCGCCGACGAAGACGCCGGTCTGGGTGCCGCGCACCGACTCGGGGTCGATGCCCGCCCGCTCGAAGGTCTCCCAGGCGGTCTCCAGCAGCAGGCGCTGCTGGGGGTCCATGGCCAGGGCCTCGCGCGGGGAGATCCCGAAGAAGCCGGCGTCGAACAGCCCGGCGTCGTGGAGGAAGCCGCCTTCGACGGAGTACGTCGTACGGGAGCGCTCCGGATCGGCGTCGTACAGGCCCTCGATGTCCCAGCCGCGGTCGGTCGGGAAGCCGGAGATGACGTCGGTGCCCTCGGTGACGAGCCGCCAGAGGTCTTCGGGGGAGCCGACTCCGCCCGGCAGGCGGACGCCGACGCCGACGATCGCGATCGGCTCGTCGGCGGCGTACGCCGCAGGCAGCACGTCGGCACCCGCGGCGTCGGCGTCGATGTCCGCCGTCTCCGCGAGGATGTGCTCGACGAGGGCCCGCGGGGTGGGGTGGTCGAACAGCAGGCTGGAGGTGAGCCGCAGGCCGGTCGCCACGGCAAGGCTGTTGCGGAGCTCGACCGTCATGTACGAGTCGAAGCCCAGCTCCTTGAACGCGCGGCCCATCTCCACGGCGGACACGTCACCCAGCACGGCGCCGACGTGGGAGACCACGAGTTCGGTGACGGCCTTGGTGCGGCCGTCGGTGTCGAGGTCACGGAGCCGCTGCGCGAGCGGGCCGGCGATCACAGAGGGGGCGGGGGCGTCGGACAGGACGGTGTCGGGCCAGTAGCGCTCGCGCTGGAAGGCGTAGGTGGGCAGGTCGACGCGCCGGGCGCCGGAGCCCGCGTAGTACGAGGCCCAGTCGACGGACGCACCGGTGACGAACAGCCGGCCGAGGGCGGTGATCAGCTGCTCCGGCTCCGTGCGGCCCTTGCGCAGCGCGGGAACCGTGGCCACCGTCTCGGCGGCCATCGCGGACAGGACCGCGTCGGGGCCGAGTTCGAGGAGGGACTCGACGCCCCGGGCCGCGAGGGTGGTGACCGCGTCGGCGAACCGGACGGGGCGGCGGACGTGGTCGACCCAGTAGTCGACCGAGGTCAGCTCCTCCGCCGTGGCCTCCTGGCCGGTCACGGTGGAAACGATCGGAATGCGCGGGGCGTTGAAGGTCAGCGCGGCCACGACCTCGCGGAACTCGTCGAGCATCGGCTCCATCAGCGGGGAGTGGAAGGCGTGGCTGACGGTGAGCTGCTTGGACTTCACGCCCAGCGAGCCCGCGATCTCCAGTACGTCGGCCTCAACACCTGCCAGGACGACGGAGGTCGGGCCGTTGACGGCAGCGATCCCGACGGTCGTCTCGCGGCCGGCGAGCAGCGGGAGCACCTGCTCCTCCGACGCCTGGACGGCGACCATCGCACCACCGGCGGGCAGCGCCTGCATCAGACGACCACGCGCCGACACCAACGCGGCAGCGTCTTCCAGCGACAGCACACCCGACACGTGCGCGGCAGCGATCTCACCGATCGAGTGACCCGCCAGAACCTCCGGCTTCACACCCCACGACTCGACCAGCCGGTACAGCGCCACCTCAAGGGCGAACAGCGCCGGCTGCGTGTTCCCGGTCTCGTCCAGACCCTCACCCGAGAAGATCACCTCGCGCAGCGAACCGTCCAGGTGCGACAGCACCTCGTCGAAGGCAACCGCGAAGGCGGGGAAGGCCGCATACAGCTCACGGCCCATACCGGCCCGCTGAGCACCCTGACCCGTGAACATCACGCCCACACGCCCGGACCCGGCGACCCCCTCGACGACCTCGTCACCGACGATCACGGCCCGGTGCTCGAACAGCGACCGGGAAGCCACCAGCGACGCGCCGATGTCCACCGGCCGGGCATCCGAACCGGCCACGAACTCCCGCAGCCGCTCCACCTGCGCACCCAGCGCGTCGGCCGAACGGCCGCTCACCACGAACGGAACGACCGCCGGAGCAACCCCCTCGGCCGACGCCTCCTCGACCTCCGGAGCCTGCTCCAGCACCACGTGCGCGTTCGTCCCGCCCATGCCGAACGAGCTGACGCCCGCCAGCAGCGGCCGGTCCGCCTGCGGCCAGGCGCCGGGCTCGGTCTGGACGTGGAGGTTCAGCTCGGTGAGGGGGATCTCGGGGTTCGGGGTCTCGTGGTTGAGACTGGCCGGGAGGGCGCGGTGCTTCATGGCGAGGGCGGTCTTGATCAGGCCCGCGATGCCCGCGGCGCCTTCCAGGTGGCCCAGGTTGGTCTTGACGGAGCCGACGTGCAGCGGCTGGTCCGCGTCGCGGGCGCCGCCGAGGACGGCGCCGAGGGCCGCGGCCTCGATCGGGTCGCCGACGGGGGTGCCGGTGCCGTGCAGCTCGACGTACTGGACCTGTCCGGGCTCGATGCCCGCGCGCTCGTAGGCACGCCGCAGCACGTCCTCCTGGGCCGTGCGGCTCGGGGTGGTGAGGGAGTCGTCGCTGCCGTTGTTGACGGCGCTGCCCTTGATGACGCAGTAGATGTCGTCACCGTCGGCGAGCGCGCGGGCCAGCGGCTTGAGCAGGACGGCGCCGCCTCCCTCGCCGCGCACGTAGCCGTTCGCCCGGCTGTCGAAGGTGTAGCAGCGGCCGTCCGGGGAGAGGCCGCCCCAGCGCGCGGAGAGCTCGGTGGTCTCGGCCAGGATGCTGAGGTTGACGCCGCCGACGATGGCGGTGTCGGCCTCGCCGTTGCGCAGGCTCTCGCAGGCCAGGTGGACGGCGACCAGCGAGGAGGACTGGCCCGAATCCACGATCAGGCTG
This sequence comes from Streptomyces sp. NPDC088762, assembly GCF_044750905.1. Classification (NCBI taxonomy): domain Bacteria; kingdom Bacillati; phylum Actinomycetota; class Actinomycetes; order Kitasatosporales; family Streptomycetaceae; genus Streptomyces; species Streptomyces sp. NPDC088762. Next base: position 287,627 of record NZ_JBIVKT010000009.1, on the reverse strand, counting down.
GGGCCGTTGGTGCCGAGGAAGTACGAGATCCGGTTGGCGATGATGCTGCGGTGGATGCCCGTGGTGGTGTGCTGGGTGGCGCTGTCGACACCGTCGCGGTAGATGAGCTTGGCGTAGTCGTCCCAGATCGTGCCGACGAAGACGCCGAGCCGGCTGCCCTTGACGTCCGCCGGGATGACGCCGGCGTCCTCGAGGACCTCCCAGGCCAGTTCGAGCATCAGGCGCTGCTGGGGGTCCATGTAGACGGCCTCGCGGGGCGAGATGCCGAAGAACGCGGGGTCGAACTCGTCGATTCGGTCGAGGAAGGCGCCGTGGCCTTCGCCGGCCCAGCGGTCCGCCGGGATTCCGGTGACGGCGTTCCCGCCGTTCTTCAGCAGCTCCCAGAAAGACCCCGGAGTCGGCGCCTGCGGGAAACGGCAGGCAATGCCGACCACTGCGATCTCGTCATTCTGATCGACTGAGTCGCCATTTACGACGGATGCAGCGTCCATCATCTCTCAACCTCACCACTAACCAAATCGACGGCATTTTCAAGAGCTCGCGCATTGCTCGCTCTCGGGTTTGACCCTAACGATCAACGTCCCTCTTGAGAGCCCCTAAAGTTCCCCTAGCCGCACCGGAGACGCTCCCGGAAGCGGGCAAAAGCGGAGGGCGCGGCACCGTTGTTGCGGTGCCGCGCCCCGTGGGAAATGTGGCGGAAACATTCAGACGACAAGTACCGGCTTCACGGTGCGGCCGTCCTCGGCGTCCTTGACGGCCTGCTCGATGTCGTCGAAGCCGTAGGTCCGGATGAGCTTGTCGAACGGGAAGCGGCCTGCCCGGTGGAGCCGAATGAGCTCCGGGATGAGCAGGGCCGGCACGCAGTCGCCCTCGACGACCCCCTTGACCGTGCGCCCGAAGAGCTGGGAGATCCCGAGCGAGGCCTCCTGGCCGGCGCCGGCGGAGCCGACGACGGCCGCCGTGCCGCCGATGCCGAGGACGGCGACCGCGGTGCGGACGGTCTGCGGCAGGCCGACGGCGTCGACGGCGAAGTCGGCTCCCTGGCCGGTGAGCGCGAGGATGTCCTCGACCAGGGAGTCGGAGTCGGCACGGAAGGTGTGGGTGGCGCCGAGTTCCCGGGCCAGTTCGAGCCGGCTGTCGTGCAGGTCCACGGCGATGATCCGGCCGGCGCTGACGATCCCCGCGGCCATGACGGCGGCCAGGCCGACGGCTCCCGCGCCCAGGACGACGATGCTGCTGCCGGCGGAGGGCTTGAGGGAGTTCAGTACGGTCCCCGCTCCGGTCTGCAGGCCGCATCCCATCGGGCCGAGCAGTTCCAGCGGTACGTCGGCGCAGTCGTCGGGGATCCGCACGACGCTGCGCTCGTTGACGACGGCCTGCGTGCTGAAGGAGGACTGGCCGAAGAAGTGTCCGCGCAGTTCCCCGCCCGCGGCGTCGCGGTAGGCGGTGCTGCCGTCCCGGCGGCTGCCCATCAGGTTGACGCCGAGGAACGAGGAGCAGTGCATGGGGTGTCCGCTGTGGCAGCCGCGGCAGCGGCCGCAGCTCATGGGGGCCAGGACGACCCGGTCGCCGACGGCGACCGAGGTGACCGCGGCACCGACGGCCGTCACGACGCCGCTGCCCTCGTGGCCGAGTACGGCGGGGGCGCCGGGCGGCAGGACCTGGTCGCGGGCGAGCAGGTCGGTGTGGCAGAGGCCGGTTCCGACGATGCGTACGGCGACCTCGTCGAGGCGCGGTACCTCCACCTGGATCTCCTCGATCCGGAACGGCCCTCCCTTCTCCCTGACGATCGCCGCCTTGGTAACAGCCATGCGGTGGTTCCTTCCTGCGTTCACGGTGGATGAGACGGTTCGAACGGTCGGCACCCCCGGCGGATCCGCCGGTGTGTGCCCACGGTTCCGCCCGGGCCCGGCTGAGCCGGGCCCGGGCGGGCGTGGTCGCTCCGGGTGGAGCGGTGGAGCGGTGGAGCGCGGTGGCGGAGGTCAGGCCGTACGGACGGCGCGTACTCCGCCGTTCTCGAAGGCGAGGTTCCGCTCCTGCGGGACGGGCAGGTCCGCGAAGGCGAACGGGGCCAGGGGGCGGTCGGCCATGACCAGCCAGGCCAGTCCGGTGCGCGGGTCCGCGAGGACGGTTTCCAGGGCGTCCACGACGCTCTCGGCGCTGGAGACCGCCATCCCCGCACGGGTCAGCTCGGCCATGCGGTCCGCGATCAGCGGGGTGTCGACGAGGCCGGGGCACAGGGCGTTGACGGAGATCCCGTCGGCCTCGAGGACCGGCCCGAGGGAGCGGACGAGGCCCACGACGGCATGCTTGCTCGCCGAGTAGAAGACCTCGTACGAGGGCCGCATCCCGGTGGCGCTGGCGGTGACGACGATCTTGCCGCCGGTGGCCTTGAGCGGGGCGTGGGCCGCCTGGATCCCGTACACGACGGAGTCGAGGTTGATGGCCAGCAGCCGCCGGTACCTTTCGGGGTCGAACCCCTCCCCGATCGACGTGCTGCTGATGGTCCCGGCGTTGAGGTGGACGACGTCCAGCCGGCCGAACCGCTCGACGGCGACGGCCACCGCGGCCTCGTTGTCCGCGAGGTCACGGACGTCGGTGCGGACGAAGTGGGCGCCGGTCTCGGCGGCGAGGGCCGTTCCCCGCTCGGCGTCCACGTCCGCGATCACCACGGAGCTGCCGTTCCGGGTGAACCGGCGGACGGCCGCGGCGCCGATGCCGCCGGCTCCGCCGGTGACGAGGACGACGGGCTTCTCGGTGTTCACTGGCTGCTCCACGCTCAGGCCGGGAGCTGCACGGACAGCTTGTGGCGGAAGATGTCCTTCGGGTCGTACTTGGCCTTGACCTGCTGGAGCTTGGCGTAGTTGCCCTTGTAGTACAGGGTCGTCCACGGGACGCCGGAGGTGTTCCAGGCCGGGTCGGCCAGGTCCGTGTCGGGCCAGTTGACGAAGCAGCCGTCGTAGCGGTCGTTGGGGACCGGGACGCCGCCCGTGTCGGCGTACAGGTCGCGGTAGAACTCGCGGTTCCACGTCTGGTGCCTGGCGTCGTCGGCGGGAACGTCCCAGCAGCTGAAGACCGAGGCGAGCATGATCGCCGAGCGGTGCACGGAGGCGCTCGCGTTCTCGGCGACGGCGTTGATCTGGCCGCCGAAGGACCCGAGGCTGAAGCTCGACGCCGTGTGGGAGTACGTGGTCGACGTCAGCTTCGCGTAGATGAGCGCGGCCTGCTCGTCGGTGTAGCGCTTGCGCAGCAGCGCGCCCTTGGTGCGGGAGCGCGGCGGGCCCGTGACGCCCATGGCGACGGCCGTGTCGGCGGCGTTCACGGTGGTGTACTGCCACGGCTGGCGGCCGGTGTTGATCATGGTGGCGCGCGGGGTGACGTTGGCGGTGAGCGCCGTCATGAAGTCGTTCAGCAGCGTCTCGTTCGCCGGGTCGGCGGGGTCGGCCTGGGCGGAGACGAAGATCTTGCCGGCTTCCTTGCGGGGGGCGATCAGCGAGGCGTAGAGCTGGTTGCCGCGCTGGCCGGGGGCGCTGTACTGCTCGTGCCAGGTGCCGAAGTTCTTCAGCAGCTGGATGAACGACACCTGGTCCATGTCGGCCCAGTTCCAGATGGCGCGCGCGGTCATGATGGCCTGGGGGCGCCGGGGCAGCTGGTCCTGCGGCTTGGTGGAGGTGACGTTCGGGCTGCGCAGCCAGAAGCGGCTGACGACACCGAAGTTGCCGCCGCCACCGCCGGCGAAGGCCCACCACAGGTCGCGGTTGGCGTCGGCGGGGTCGCGGGTGGCGACGACCGTCTTGACCTCGCCGGCCGCGTTCACGTGGACGACCTCGACGGCGTAGAGGTGGTCGGAGACCAGACCGTGCTGGCGGGACAGCGCACCGACGCCGCCGCCGATGATGTGGCCGCCCGCGCCGACGGCGGGGCAGGTTCCGGCGGGGAGGGTGACGCCCCAGCCGTAGTCGAGGTTGCGGTAGATCTGGCCGAGCGTGGCGCCGGGCTCGATGCAGAAGGCCGCCATGGTGTCGTCGTACGTCACCGAGCGCATCTCGGAGAAGTCGATGACGACCTGGTTGGCCGGGTCCTCGACGAGGCCGGCGAGGCCGTGGCCGCCGGAGCGGACCGCGATCCGCTTTCCGGCGGCGTAGGCGTCGGCGACGGCCCGGTTCACCTGGTACGGCGTACGAACAATTCGGAAGTATTCCGGATTGGCCTTGTACAGCTTGTTCCAGTTGCGCAGCTGCAGTTCCCCATAACGGGGATCCGACGACGGGACGACGACCGACGGGCTGTTTTCGATCTTTCCCGAAGGCGGCGGCGACGTCGGGTCGATGGCGTGGGCCACCTGGGGCACGGCGAGGCCTGCGGCCACCGCTCCGGCGCCCACTATGACACTTCGTCTGGCGTAAACGGACACAGCAAAGTCCCCTTGATGCATGGAATGCGGGAAGGTTGGAGTGATTTCCTAGGGGAGGTTATCGGCCATCGCCGGCAAATAACTCCCCTAAGAAACCCCAACCGTCGCCCGGCAGACCACCGCGGACTTCACGCGTTCACGGCCGCCGGCGCCGGTGTGGCACTACTCCTGAGCGGCGGCCTCGGGCCGCTTGGGCCGCACGTTGATGAGCGTGCCCGCGACCACGGCGCCGACGAGGGCGACGCCCGCCGCGACCGCGCAGGCCAGGGCGAGTCCGTGGACCGCCGCCTCCTGCTCCGCCCCGGCCGCTCCCGCGTGCGAGGCGAGGTAGGTCGCGGCAGCGCTGGTCGAGACGGTGTTGAGCAGGGCCGCGCCGACCGAACCGCCCACCTGCTGCGAGGTGTTGACGACCGCCGAGACGATGCCCGCGTCACGTGGTTCGGCCGCGGCCATCGCCGTCTGGAAGACGGGCACGGCGAGGTTTCCGACGCCCAGCCCGAACAGGAGCAGGGCGGGGAAGACGCCGGTGAGGTACCCGCTGTCCGGGGTGAGCCGGGTCAGGACGAGCAGCCCCAGGGCGGAGATGACCAGCCCTGCCGCGATCATGACGTTCGGCCGCAGGCGCAGCAGGAGCTTGCTGGCCACCTTGGTGGAGTAGACGGCGGCGGTGATGATGTAGGCCAGGAAGGCCAGGCCGGTCTTGAACGGCGAGTACCCCATGACGGACTGGAGCTGGTACGTCATGCCGAGGAACATGCCGAGCATGCAGAAGGCCGAGATGCTCATGGCGAGGAACGCGCCACCGCTGTTGCGGTTGGTGAGCACCCGCAGGGGCAGCAGCGGCCGCTCCGACTTGTGCTGTACGAGGACGAAGGCGCCCAGCAGCACGACGGCCGCGCCGAGCGCCCCGAGGATGACGGGAGAGTCCCAGCCCTGCGAACCGCCCTCGCCGAGACCGTAGATGAGCGCCAGCATGCCCGCCGTGGCGAGGATCGCACCGGGGACGTCGAGCTTGGTGTCCGGGTTGCGTTCCGGGTTGACCAGGGCGAGGAAGCCGCCGATCAGGATGGCCGCGGCGAAGAGGATGTTGATGTAGAAGCACCAGCGCCAGTCGAGGTAGTCGGTGAGCGCGCCGCCCAGGATGAGGCCGGTGGCGCCGCCGGACATCGAGATGGCGGTGAAGATGCCGAAGGCCTTGGCGCGTTCGGCGGGAACGGTGAAGGTGCTGCTGATCAGGGAGAGGGTGGACGGGGCGATCAGGGCGGCGAAGACGCCCTGCGCGGCCCGTGCGCCGATCAGCATCTCCGGCGTGGTCGCCGCGCCGCCGAGGGCGGAGGCGAGGGAGAAGCCGATGACACCGATCATCAGGGAGCGCTTGAGGCCGAGGACGTCGCCGACGCGGCCTCCGAGGAGCAGCAGGCCGCCGAAGGTGAGGGCGTAGGCCGTCACCGTCCACTGGCGGGAGGAGTCGGTGAGGCCCACGGCCTCCTGGGCGGAGGGCAGGGCGACGGCGACGATCGTGGCGTCCAGCCAGACCATCAGCTGGGCCAGCGAGATGATCACCAGCCCCCACCAGCGGGTGTCGCGCCCGCCGGTCTTCGTGGCCGGGGCGCCGGCCAGGGTGTCGGTCACGTGTCGCTCGTCTCGGTGAAGGTGATGGCCCGCGAGGGGCACAGGTAGGACGCCTCGCGCACGAGTGCCCGCTGGTCCGTGGGGACCTCGTCCTCGAGGACGATGACGGTGCCGTGCTCCTCCTGGTCGAAGAGGTCGGGCGCGGTCATGACGCACTGGCCGGCGCCGATGCAGACGGCGGTGTCCGCCGTGATGTGAAGGGTCATGGTGGGCTCCGTTACCAGGCCACCGGCAGTTCGGCGAGGCCGAAGACCAGGCCCTGCTTGACCTCGATCTCCTCCACGGGGGAGGCGAGACGCAGGGTGGGGACGCGGTCGAACAGGGTGCGCAGGGCGACGTCGAGTTCGACGCGGGCCAGGTTCTGTCCGATGCACTGGTGGATGCCGAAGCCGAAGCTGAGGTGGTTGCGGACGTTGCGGTGGATGTCGAGCTCGTTGGCGCGCTCGAACTGGGCCTCGTCGCGATTGGCGGCGGGGTTGAGGAAGAGGATGCCGTCGCCCTCGCGGATGGTGACGCCGGCGATCTCGATGTCGGCGGTGGCCACGCGGGAGAGGCCGCCGGTGAGGGAGAGGAAGCGCAGCAGCTCCTCGACGGCGTTGCGCCACAGTTCGCCGTCGGCCTTGAGCTCGGCGAGCTGCTCGGGGTGCTCGAGGAGGGTGAGGACGCTGAGGGCGACGGTGTTGGCGGTGGTCTCCTGGCCGGCGATGACCAGCACCAGGGCGTAGCGGACGAGTTCGTCGCGCTCCAGGGTGCCGTCCAGGACCTGGGTGACCAGGTCGTCGAGGAGGCCCTCGCCGGGGGCGGTCTCCTTGGCGATCAGGAGCTTGCCGAGGTAGTCGGCCAGGTCGCTCATCGCGTCGACGACCTGCTCGGGGTCGAAGCGGCGGTAGGTGAGGTCCTCGAAGTAGTTGCGGTCCTCGTACGGGATGCCGAGGAGCTGCGAGAGCACCATGGCGATCAGCGGCTTGACGTAGACCTCGAGAAGGTCGGCTGAATTGCCGGAGGCAACCATCTCGTCGGCGAGCGCGGTCGCGGTCCGCTCGATCTCGGGCTTGATGTTGGCGATCTTCTTGAGGGTGAAGCTGGGCAGGACGTCGCGCCGCTGCTTGGTGTGCAGGGGCGGGTCGGTCCTGATGAGGGCGCCGATGGCCGCCGAGCGCGGGGTCTGGAGCTGGGTGAGCGCCGGGATCGGCATGGGGAAGTTGGGGTGGAACCGGTCGACCGACATGGCCGGGTGCGACATGAGTTCACGGGTCTCGGCGTGTCCGGTCACGGCCCACAGGGGGCGGCCGTCCCACTGGCGCACACGCGTCACGGGACCGATCGCGCGCAGGTCCTCGTACTCGGCCGGCGGGTGGTACGGGCACGTGCGGGTCATCGGCAGCTCGGGCAGCGCTTCCGTCGTTTCGGACGCGAGCGTCTCCGTCATCGGGAAAGGTCTCCAGTCTGGGTGGGTCGTGGTCGGGTCGAGGGCACGCCGCTCACGGGGCGGGCGTCAGGAAGTGGCCGTCGACGCGGACGAGTTCGCCGGTGACGTTGCTGTTGGCCGCGGAGCCGAGGAAGACGACGGTGTTGGCGACGTCCTCGGGGGAGGTGTTCCGCTTGGTGGCGGCGGCTTCGGCCGTGAAGTTGAGCAGGCCCTGCGACATGGGCTTCTCGCCCGGGGTGAAGCCCGGCAGGACGGCGTTGGTGAGGATCCCGGCGCGGCCGAGCTCGCGGGACATGACACGGGTCAGGCCGTGCAGTCCGGCCTTGGCGGCGGCGTAGGCGGAGCGGCCCGGGTAGCCGTCCTCGGCGAAGGTGGAGGAGATGTGCACGATGCGGCCCCACTTGTTGCGCCTCATGCCGCCGACGACGGCGCGGCTCAGCAGGTACGGACCGAGCAGGTTGGCCTGGAGGGAGGCCGCGAAACGCTCGGCGGGCTCGGTCTCGAAGAGTTCGCCGTGGCCGGGGAAGCCGGGCATGGCGACCGCGTTGTTGACGAGGACGTCGACGCTGCCCCAGCGGTTGTCGACGGCCGTCAGGAAACGCGTGATGGAGGCCTGGTCACCCTGGTCGAGCTGCTCGGCGACGACCTCGCCTCCGGCGAGTCCGGCCCGGCGCACGGTCTCCTGGGCCCCGCCCGGGTTGCTGTGGTAGGTGGCGACGACACGGGCGCCCTCGGCGGCGAAGGCCACCGCCGCGGCGCGGCCGATCCCCCCGCTGGCGCCGGTGATGACGACGACCTTGTCCTTGAGTCCGAATTCCATGAGTTTTCCTCTATTTGTTCTTTTCATCGGGACAGGCGTGAGCCGCCGCGGACGTCGCGGCGGCTCACGCCTGGGTTCAGCCCAGCCGGGAGCGGAGCTCCTGGCGGTCGGCGAGCTGGAGTTTGCGGTAGGTGCGGGTCAGGTGCTGTTCGACCGTGCTCACCGTCACCGACAGCTCGCGGGCGATCTTCTGGTTGGACACGCCCTTGGCGGCCAGCACGGCCACGCGCCGTTCCGAGGGGCTGAGCTGCTGGAGGCACACCGTGTTGCGGTCGTAGATCTTGTACCGCGGTACGTCGCCCTCCATCCCGGAGAGCAGCCCGCCGCTCTGCAGTCCGGCGGCGACCGTGGCCAGGCCCGGCGTGCCGATGGCCTCCCGCAGCTGTTCGAAGATCGCCTCCCGGGTGTCGAAGCGGCTCTCTCCCGCGTCCGTGGCGGCGGCGAGCAGCCCGGGCCGGTCCAGCGCCTGCACGATGTACTCGACGGACTTGCTGTAGTCCCCCATGGCCATGTAGGCGGCGGCCGCGGACAGCCGCCAGGGGATCCGCCGGTCGCGGTCGAAGCCCCAGTCGGCCAGGATCCGGCCGCAGCGCAGGAAGTCCGCGAGGCCGAGCAGGTGGTCCCCGGTGGCCAGGTGGTGGTGGCCTCGCGCGTACAGGTAGCCGAGCCCGTACCGGGTCTCGAACATGGACTCCGGCAGCCGGCGCCGCAACAGCACGGCCCCCTTGGCCGAAGCGCCGGTGAGGGTGTGCGCGTGCAGCAGGGTGGCCAGCGGTCCGCCGATCCGCACGCCCCACCGGGAGGCGGGCAGCATCCGCAGGGCGAGTGCCGCGTCGCTGACGGCTTCGGCGTGGTCACCCGTGCGCAGGGCCGCTTCCGCCCGCAGCGCGGTGAGCGACGCCCTCCACGGCATGACCTGGCGGTGCGTGGTGTCGGCCAGGAAGCGGTCGCACCAGGAACGGGCCTGTTCGGGCCGCCCCCCGAGCACGTGAGCCCAGAGGGCGGCGAGCGTGGCGGGCGCCATCTCGTCGGTGAAGATGCTGCGTTCGAGCGCCTGGTCGGCGAGCTGGGCGGCGTGCGCGGGGTCGGTGCGGCCGGTCAGCGTCCCGGCGAGGGACCAGGCGGCGGCGTACCGGGCCCCCTGGACCGAGGTGGTGTCGATCCGCTGGCGCGGGGCCCGCTCGTCGACGGCCTGGCGCAGCAGGCCCGGGAACTCGGCGGCGACCAGGAGTTTGCCGCCCTCCAGGTCCATCAGCCGCAGGTCCTCGCGGGCGGTCAGGTCGTGGATGCCCTGATCGATGCTGCCCAGGATGTCGCGGGCGTCCCACAGGGTTTCGAGCCGGCGGCCGGAGATCCGGAAGTCGTCCCCGGTGCTGCGCTGGGGCGCCGGCGGCGGCACGGGGCCGTTGTGGAAGGACTCCAACCACCGGGCGGCCTCTTCCGCCGATGCCCCGTCGTCCTTGAGCGCGACGGCGGTCTGCTTGCCCAGGGTCACCCGGCGCCGGCGCGGCATGTCGCCGAGGATGGCGCCGCGCGCCATCTCGTGGCGGAATCCGCCGGCCGCGAGCAGGCCCGCCGCGACGAGCTCGCACGTGGCCTCCTGGACGACGGCGATCTCGTTGCCCGAGATCTCGGCGATCAGACGCGCCGACTCGTGCTCGCCCGCGGCGGCGATCGCCTCCGCGATCTCCCGTATCTCGGGGTCGAGGCGGTGCAGAGTCTCCAGGACGGCGCGCGCGTACCCCGGCCCGATGGGGACCTGGGCTCCCTCGCCGGGAGCCGGGTAGCGGTCCCGGTCCGCCGCGAGGTCGCGCAGCAGCGCCGTGGTGACCAGCATGTTGCCGTTGGAGAGCCGCAGCAGCCGGGACGCGGTGTCCGCGTCGATACCCAGGCCGAACTCCGCCTCCGCCAGCGCCACGAGCTGCTCGGGCAGCAGCGAGGTGAGAGAGATCTTCCGGAACGTGGAGCGGCCGGTCAGCTCCTGGGCGAGCCAGTGGTAGCCGTGCGGCGAGCCGACCCGGTCGGTGGCCACGACGAGGACCGGCCGGTCACCGATGGCGGAGGCCAGCCGCGACAGGAAGCCGGCCGACGCCGGGTGCGCGTGGCGCAGGTCGTCGACGCACACGAGCACGGTGCTCCGGTACGACAGTTCGACGATGTGCGCGATGGCCTCGTCGGCCTCCAGCTCCTGGTCCTCGGGCGCGAGACCGGAGTCGTCCGTGGACTCGGGCTGCGTGCCGAGCAGCCGGCGCGCCAGGCCGAGCGGACCGGCCGGCGTGAAGCGCGAGCAGTCGGCCCGGAGCACCATCACCCCGCGCGCCGCGGCGTATTCGGCAAAGGAATTCAGAAGCGTCGTCTTGCCCGCTGCGACCGGACCGGTCACCAGAGCGGTTCTTCCGTACCCCGCGGTCGCGTCGGCAAGAATGTCGCGGAGCACTTTCCATCCGAATGCATTGTGGATGGAAGTCATCAGGTGTATCCCCCAGTTTGCGTCATTTCAGGCTGCGCCCCCTGCGCCCCCCGTGGCCTGCACAGCGTCGCGGGACCCGGTCCCGCGTGCGCGGTGGTTCAGCCCCACCCCTGGTCGTCCGGGTGCGTGTCACCCGGGCCCGCTTCCGCCCCGGCGACGAGCCCCGTCCGGTCCACGACGTGGTCGCCGCCCGCGCTCACTACGAACAGCCCGGCGAGGACGGCACCGACCAGAGCGAAGTTGGCGAAAGTACGCATGTTGAAATGCACGAGCGTCATCAGTTCCCCCAGAACAATGAGCGGTACGCATGGAAAGAACGGCGGGCAACTCGCTGGTCCGCGGCGTTCCCCCCGCTGTCGGCAATCATCACAGCCCCGGGGCGGCGGGCTCGTGAATGCGTAGGATCCACTTGGCGACTGGCTGAAAGTGGAGAGGATCCAAATCGTGGCAACCAATGACATACCGGACGCCTCCAGCGTTCCCCAAGCGGATACGGTCACCCACCGGGTCTACTCCTACGCGGTCCAGCGCGTGTGCATCGAGGTGTCCGCGTGCGCCGAGGACCTCAGCCTCCCCTTCGGCCAAGTCGAGTCAGCCGTAGGGGAATTGGCCAAGCTCCGGCTGCTCCGGCCCGCCGGGGACGGGCGCGGTCAGTTCGTCGTCGTCGACCCCGCCTCCGCCTCCCTCCAACTCCTCTCCCCGTACGACGAGGAACTGCGCGCCCGCCAGCACGCGGTGGAACAAGTACGCCAGCAGCTGCACAGCCTGCTGCCGCTCTACCGCTCCAGCACCTCGGACGGTTCGCGCACCTCGGGCATCGAGCGCATCGACGACCTCGACGCGGTGCGCGGGGTCCTGGGCCGGCTGGCGGACGAGTGCCAGTCGGAGGTCATCACCTCCCAGCCGGGCGGCGCCCGGAGCCCGGAGGTCCTCGAGGAGACGGCCCGCCGCGACAGCGTCATCCTGAACCGCGGGGTGCGCATGCGCACGCTCTACCAGCACACCGCCCGGTTCGACCAGCCCACCCGGGACTACGTCACCAGGATCACCGGCAACGGCGCCGAGGTGCGCACCACCGGCAGCGGCTTCGCACGGGCCATCGTGTACGACCGCACCACGGCCGTCATCACCCTGCCGGACAATCCGCACGGCGCCGCGCTCATCCGCAACCCCGACGTCACCCAGTTCGTGGTCCAGTCCTTCGAATACGCCTGGGCCACCTCCGAGCCGTTCAATCCCGAATTCGACCGGAGCGAGATCCGGTCCATTTCGGATTCGCTGAATGAAGCGGTGCTCCGGATGCTCGTGAGCGGCCACGACGACAAGTCCATCGCACGTCAGCTCGGCATCTCCCCCCGCACCTGCCAGCGCCGCGTCTCGGACCTGATGCAGCGCATCGGCGCCCGTACCCGCCTCCAGGCCGGCTACCTCATCCGCCACAACGACCTGGTGCCGCTCGTCGAGAGCGAGGAGGACGGGATCCCCGGCAGGCCCGCGGGGATTTTCGGAGGCACCCCCTAAAGAACTCTGGGGTCAACTCCCGTTGCTCGTCCAAATCTCTTTGACTACCGTCATTTTCGGGCCGGTTGACGTTCCCCCGCGGCCCTTCGGTACGAGAAAGGCATCCCAGATGAGCAAGGTTGTTGTGTTCGGAGCCGGCGGCAAGGCCGGTCGTGCGGTCGTGACCGAGGCCCTGTCCCGCGGCCACGAGGTCACCGCCGTCGTGCGCGACCCCGCCAAGTACGAGGACCTGGCGTCCGCCCGGGTCCAGGTCGTCGCCGGTGACATCACCAACGTCCGCAGCGTCGCCGCCGCGGCCGAGGGCCACGACATTGCCATCAGCGCGGTCTACGACGCCTCCTCCGCCCCGGAGCCGTTCTTCGTCGGCGCCGCCCACGCGCTCCTGGAGAGCCTGCCGCAGGCCGGCGTCCGCCGCGCCCTGATCATCGGCCTCGTCTCCAACCTGGAGTTCGCCCCCGGCCAGCGCATCATGGACGGCCCGGACTTCCCGGAGGCCTTCCTGGAGTTCTCGAAGGGCCACGCGGCCGGCCTCGAGGTCTTCCGCTCCGCCACCACGGACCTGGACTGGCTGGTCGTCACCCCGCCGATGGTCCTCGACGAGGCCGAGCGCACGGGCACGTACCGCGTCGGCGGCGACCAGCTGCTGACCAAGGAGGACGGCACCAGCCACCTCTCCTACGCGGACCTCGCCGTCGCCCTCCTGGACGAGGCCGAGACCCCGAAGCACCACAAGACCCGCATCTCCGTCGCCGACTGACGCGGAAGCGCACCCCCGCGCGCACTGCCTCCCGAGCCGGGTCCGGACACCTGGCGCGGGAGGCAGTGCCCCGTTCGGGTCCGCAGAGCACTTACAAACCGGTAAGTGGGCACTTGAAAGTAAGTACTTGAACCGAAATCCCCGGTCGACAAGGCTGAACAGGCTGAGCGCCGGAGGGGCGGGGTGATCACTCTTCGGCGCTGCCGGCGCGTCGAAACGATTCACGCGGAGGGCACGGGTGCGCACACATCGCGCCGGTCTTCCCGGTAATACAGAGGAGCTGCAATGGCGGGCAACGACCGCTCACCGGTTACGGTCATCGGACTGGGACTCATGGGACAGGCGCTGGCCGCCGCGTTCGTGAAGGCGGGCCACCGGACGACCGTGTGGAACCGCTCGCCCGAGAAGGCCGATGAACTCGTCCGGCAGGGAGCCTTACTCGCGCCCACCGCCGCGGACGCGGTGAGCGCCGGCGAGCTGATCGTCGTCTGCCTGTCGACCTATGACGTGATGCACGAGATCCTCGACCCGCTGGACGGTGCCCTGTCCGGCCGGGTCCTCGCCAACCTGACCTCCGGTTCCTCGGAGCAGGCCCGCGAAACGGCCGTGTGGGCCACCGAGCGGGGTGCCGAGTACCTCGACGGTGCGATCATGGCCATTCCCGCGACGATCGGCGCGGCGGAGTCCGTGCTCTTCCACAGCGGCTCGAAGGGCGCGTTCGACAAGCACGAGGCCACGCTGAAGGTGCTGGGCGGTGCCACCACGTACGTGGGTGAGGACCCCGGCCTCGCCGTGCTCTACGACGTCGCGCTGCTCGGCGTCATGTGGGGCACCCTGAACAGCTTCATCCACGGTGCGGCGCTGCTCAAGAGCGCGAACATCGACGCCAAGGCCTTCCTGCCGTGGGCCACCTCGTGGATCGACGCCGTCAAGCACTTCGCCACGGACTACGCGGGCCAGATCGACGCCGGTGACGGCAAGTACCCGGCGAACGACGCCAAGCTCGAAACCCACTTCGCGTCGATCGAGCACCTCCTCCACGAGAGCGAGGCCCAGGGCATCAACACCGAGCTGCCCGCTTCCGTGCACGCCCTGGTGAAGCGGGTCATCGCCAAGGGCTACGCCGAGAACAGCTACGCCGCCATGATCGAGCTGTTCCAGGACCCCAAGGCGTCGTAGCGGCACCGGCCCGGTCCTCGGGCACGGCGACGTCCCCACCCGATCCCGTCCGGTCACCCGACCGGACGGGATCGTGCTGTTCCCCGGCCCCCACGGCCCTACGACCGCGCCCCGCCGGAGGGTCCGGCGGGGCGCGGTGGCGTGGTGCGCGGGGCGGCTACAGGAAATCGGTCTCCGGGTCGAGGCCGAGCAGGACGCGTCCCTGCACCTCCAGGTTGGCGTTGAGCTGCACCAGCGCGTGCAGCGACAGGCCCTCGATGTCCCGGTGGAACCGCTGCAGGTCGACGTTGCGCTGGATGACCGAACCGCTGCTCGCCCGGAAGAGCAGCGCGACCGCCTCCCGGCACAGCTCCACCGCGAAGGCGGTCTGGCCCCGTATCGCGGCCTTCTCCTCGTCCGTGGGCTGTTCGCCGGCGTCCGCTCGCTTCTGGAGCACGTCGAGCCACCGGGTGGAGAGTGCCTCGGCGGCATCGATCTTGTTCGCCGCGGTGGCCACCTGGACCTGGGTGAGCGGGTACAGGCCCTGCTCGGTCCAGTTGGTGTAGGTGATGCCGCGGCCGGGCAGCCGCTCGACGAACAGCTCGTACGCGCCGCGGGCGATGCCGATGAACACCGACGCGACGTCCGCGAGGATGTACCCGAGGAGCCCGTAATTACGGCCCGTGGCACCGGTGTTGGAGCGGTTCGCGGTGGTGCCGATCATCGCCTCCTCGTAGGAGACCACGTGGTGCGCCGGCACGAAGACGTCCTTGGCCACCGTGGTCGCGCTTCCGGTGCCGGCGGCGGCCGAGACGTCCCAGTCGTCGACGACGGTCAGCCGGTCCATCGGCACCACGGCGATGACCTCTTCGGCCGAGCCGTCGGGCCGCTGGACCATCCCGGCGACCAGGTTCCAATGGGCGCCGCGGCAGCCGGAGTTGAACTTCCAGGTGCCGTTGAGGGTGTATCCCCCCTCGACGGGGACGAGCGTTCCGTTCGGAGCGAAGACGATGGAGACGCGCACCGAGCCGTCGGCGAAGACCTCCTCCTGGGCCCGGTCGGAGTAGAGCCCCGTCGCCCAGGCGCTGGTCACCCACACCATGGTCAGCCAGCCGGTGGAGGGGCAGCCCCGGGAGATCTCGGCGATGACCTTGCTCTGGTCGGCCACGCCGAGCTCGAGACCGCCGAACCGCCGGGGCACCGCCATGCGGAAGACCCCGGCGCTCTCCAGCAGCTCGATGTTCTCCTCGGGGATCCAGCGCCGGTCCTCCGCCTCGACACCGTTCTTGCGGAGCGTGGGAACGATGTCCCTCACCGCATCGAGCAGGGATATCAGCTCGTCATTCATGGGCACTCCGGCTCCTCGGCATTGCTGAATTTGTTCGGGGAACACGCTACTGACCGACAGGGAGTGCACAGTCATGTGACGGTAACTCCGAATATCGGCACGACCGGCCGGTGATCTCGATTACCGGTCGATTACCGGCCGGTGATTCCTCTGTGGGTGAAGCGGACATGGAAAAGACCCTCCGATGGCAGCATGAACCGGTGACTACCTTGTGGCCCGACCTCGTAAGCGAAGCGACCTCTTTCAGCACCGGCGTCCTCGACAAGTGCACGGACCAGGACTGGTCCCGCCCCGCCGGAGAACTGGAGTGGAGCTGCTATCAGACGATCTCCCACCTGTCCCAAGCCGTGTTCGGATACTCGGCTCTGCTCATCGCCCGGCCCACCGACCGCTACATCGGCGTGCGCTTCTCCGTCGAGGCCGGCACGCCGCCCGAGCTGGCGGTGGAGGGGATCCGGATCGGGGGCACGCTCCTGCGCTCTACCCTCCGGGAGACCGGCCCCGAGGTCCGCGCCTTCCACCCGTGGGGCACCGCCGACGCGGCGGGGTACGGGGCCATGCACGTACTCGAGGTCCTGGTGCACAGCCGCGACATCGCCCAGGGCTTCGGGCTGGACCAGCCGCTGCCCGACGACCTGTGCGAGCCGGTCGTGCAGCGGCTGTTCCCGCAGGCGCCGTCGGGCTTCCGGCCCTCCGAGACCCTGCTGTGGTGTACCGGCCGGGCCGCGCTGCCCGGCCTGGAGCGTCAGCGGGACTGGCGCTGGTACGCGGACGTCCGCTGAGAGGGAGCCCCGCCCGTGTACGGACGGCCCGGCCGCGCGCGTGCGCGGCCGGGCCGTCCGGTGATCAGGAGAGGTAGGGCTGCACCTGCTTGACGGCTCGCACGCCCGACTCGAGCGCCCCGTCGATGTAGCCGCTCCAGCCGTTGGCGGCGTCGCCACTGGCGAACACGACCCGCCCGGTGTCCGCCAGGACGTTCGGGTACAGCGAGGTCAGCTGGCCCGGGTTCCGGAAGCCCCAGGCACCGAGGGCGTACTCGTCCTTGCCGTAGTCGTGACCCTTGACGGAGATGATGTCGAGGTCGACACCGAGCTGCTGCACGGCCGCCTTGAGCTGGGTGACGTTGTTGACGTCGAGGTTCGGGTCGACGCTGAAGCCCACGTAGAGCTGTCCCTCGGAGGTGGCCGGTCCCGCCTGCAGCCACGGGATCGACGGGCCGCCCTCGGCGCCCTGCGCGTAGAACCGGCCCTGCCCGGTGCGGGCGTGGATCCAGAACTTCTTGCCGTGCTCCGTGCCGCCCGCGTTCTGCGTCGTCGCCGCGGTGTGCGCGGCGGGCATCGACGGACTGAACTTGATCGTCTTCCACACGTTGATGGGCGCCGCCACGATCACGGTGCGTCCGGCGTACCGCACGCCGGCCTTCGTGGTCACGTACTGGATCCCCTTGCCGCCGTCGGCGACCGAGGCGGCGGGCGAGTTGAGGCGCAGGGTGGCGCCGGAGTCCTTCATCATGGCGTTCAGCAGGCCGGAGGTGCCCTGCTTCATGCTCCAGCGCACCGTGTTGTTCCAGCCGGTTTCGGTCCCGCCCGCGAGCTGCCACTGCTGGGCCAGCATCGTCAGCGCGCCCTGCGCGCTGGTGCCGCCGGCCAGCAGCGCCGTCTCGCCGTTGATGAGGATCTCGTCCGCCGGCGAGAGCGCGAGCTGGTTCAGCCGGTCGCGCAGCGACAGCTTGTCGACGCTCTGCAGCAGGTCCAGCCGGTGCAGCGGCTCGAACGGTCGGTCGAAGTACTCGGCCGACCCCTCGAAGAGGGAGGCGCGCAGCGCGCCGATCTTCGCGAAGCCCGCGGCCACGTCGAACTCCTTGGGGCCGCCGGCGGTCGGCAGGATCAGGCGGTCGATCGACCCCTCCTCCTGGAGCTCGATCCCGTACCGCTTGATCTCCGCGCCGATGTGGGGCTGCGTGGCCGGGTCCACCCAGGTGCCGCCCATCTCCACCTGCTGCCCGCCCAGGGTGCTGGTCCAGGTCCGTCCGCCGATCCGTCCGCGGGCTTCGAGGACCAGGACCCGCTTGCCCTGCTTGCCCAGGTCGCGCGCCGCCGTGACGCCCGCGAACCCCGCCCCGATGACGATGACGTCGTACGTCCCCCCGGGCGCCTCCTCCAGGGCCCGCGCGGGAGCCGAGAGCCCGAGGGCCGCCGAGGCACCCACGGCGGCGGCTCCGGCCGCCTTGAGGACGGTGCGGCGGGACGTCGTGCGCGCGGTGCCCGATGCCGAGCCGTCATCGGCGGCATTGAATCGATCGCGTCGGATGTTCATGATGTACGGATTCCCCCATCGAAGTCTGAAATGAATGCCGACCGAAATGCGGAGCAGGGAGGCGAACCTTCGGAACCTGGCTCGGCAATTGGGCCACTGCCAGTGTCCAGCCAAACCCGAGCGAAGAGCCACCGATTGGCCACCGAATGGCCACCGAATGGCCACCGACCGGCAATGGGACGGCCACGGGTGCGTAACCGGTGGGCCATCGCGTGCCGAATCGGCGAATTACCATGCCATGGCCACTTCCTTGACGGCGCTGCATAGGATTCCACCCGGTCTCATTCAGGACCGCATCGGGAGTTCACTCCCATCCGCCAAGCAGGAGGCCGGCCCATGGTTACCTCGTCACCCCCGAGCGCGCTCTTCGAAAGCGACTACTACCAAAACCCCTACCCCGCGTTCGCATGGCTCCGCGACAACTCCCCGGTCCACGAATTCAATTTCCCCATCGGGGACTTCCGGTCCTGGATCGTCACGCGGTTCGACGATGTCCACGCGCTGCTCGGCGACCCGCGGTTCAGCACCAATGCGGGGGACTACGCGAGTCCGGAGTTCCAGAAGTCCGGAATGGTGCTCGGTGCGGGAACCGTGGTGGAGCGGATCCTTTCCACGCTCGACCCGCCGGACCACACCCGTCAGCGCAAGCTGGCCATGGGGTCGTTCACCCCGCGGCGCATCGCCCAATGGCGCGAGTCGACCGAGCGGATCGTCGAGGCCGCTCTCGACCGGCTCGGGAAGCAGGAGAATCCCGATCTCATGGATTACGCGGGCGCCGTTCCCGCAGAGGTGATCGGAAACATCTTCGGTATCTCACTGGACCGGTACAACGACATCATCAACGCCATCGACCGGGCCTTCCACCCCGATGACGAGACCGAGAACGTCACGAGCGCGTTCGAGGACATCGCGCAGTACGGCCGTGAACTGATCGTCGAGAAGCGCAATTCCCCGGGTGACGACCTGCTCACCAGCCTCATCGAGGCGCGTGACGGGAACGACCGCCTGACCGAGGACGAGCTGGTGGCCATGCTCGCCCAGATGATCATGGCCGGCCTCGACACCACCAGGAACCTGATCGGCTCCGCCGTCCTCGCCCTGCTGGACAACCCGGACCAGCGGCGCCTGCTGGCCGAGCGGCCCGAGCTGGCCCCGCAGGCGATCGACGAGTTCCTCCGCTACGAGGGCGCGTTCACGATGGGCCTGTTCCGGTTCGCCAAGGAGGACCTGGAGTTCGGCGGGGTGTCCCTGCCTGCGGGAGCCCCCGTCATCGCCACCATCCTGTCCGCCAACCGCGACCCCCGGCGGTTCACCGACCCCGACCGGCTGGACATCACCCGCGAGGGTCCGCGCAACCTCGGGCTCGGGCACGGGCTGCACAACTGCATCGGAGCCGCCCTCGCCCGGCTGGAGGCGGAGATCGCGATCCCCGCGGTGCTGCGCCGGTTCCCGCAGATGGAGCTCGCGATCCCCCGCGACGAGATCACGTACAGCGAGAGCTGGCTGCTGCGCGCCCTGACGAAGCTCCCCGTCGACCTGCATGCCGGCGGTTCGCGCTGAAGCGACGACCGAGCCCGCCGAGCCCTTCCCCTCCCGGACGCCAGTCGATCCGGGAGGGAACGGCTCCGTACGGCGTGATCGCCGCTCTCGGCCTCGTCGGGAGCAAATGGAAGGCGCTCATCCTCTGGGAACTCCACCCGGGCCACCGGAGGTTCGGTGAACTCAGGCAGCGGCTCCACGGGGTGAGCGACAAGGTGCTGAGCGAGAAACTGCGGCAGCTGGAAGCCGACGGCGTCATCCGGCGCGAGGTGTGCGCCACCGCCCACGGGCCCGTGCAGCAGCACGTCCGGTACTCGCTGACGCCCCTGGGCCGCTCCCTCGCCGACGCCCTGCGGCCGGTACGCGACTGGGGGGCCGCGCACCTCGCGACCGCCGGCCGCGACCGGCTCTGACGACGCTCGCCGGGCCCGGGGCCTGATCGCTCCCCGGGCCCGGCTTCTGCGCGTCGACGGACGTGTGCTCAGAGGATCGTGGTGTCCGGGCTGAGCCCGAGCAGTACCCGGCCCTGCAGTTCGTGGTTCACGTTGATCTGGGTCAGGGCGTGCAGGGAGAAGCCCAGGAGGTCGCGGTGGTAGCGCTGGAAGGGCACGCTGCGCTTGATGACCGACGCACCGCTCGCGGTGTAGAGGAGCTCCACCGCCTCCTTGGCCAGCTGCGCCGCGAAGGAGGTCTGCCCGCGGACGACCGCCTTCTCGGCGTCCGTCGGCTGCACGCCGGCGTCGGCGCGTTCCTGGAGCAGCCGCAGCCAGGTCTCGGAGAGGGCCTCGGCGGCATCGAGCTTGTTCGCCGCGGTGGCGACCTGCACCTGCGTGAGCGGGTGCTGGGCCTGGTCCTCCCATGAGGTGTAGGTGATCCCCCGGCCGGGAAGCCGGTCCAGGAACAGCTCGTACGCGCCGCGCGCCGCGCCTATGGCCATCGCGGCGTACAAGGACATGATGAACGAGACGACGCCGTAGTTGCGTCCGCTCTCCTCGCTGTTCCAGCGGTTGCCGGTGGTGCCGAGCATCAGCTCTTCGTAGCCGACGAGCCGGTGCGCGGGCACGAACACGTCCTTGGCCGTCGTGGTCGCGCTCCCCGTGCCGCTGCCCGCGGAGACGTCCCAGTCGTCGGTGATCGACAGTTCCGACAAGGGCACGAGCGCGAGGAACTCCTCGGACGTGCCGTCCGGACGCTCCAGCATCACCGCGAGACAGTCCCAGTCGGCCGAGTGGCAGCCGGAGTTGTAGCTCCAGCTGCCGTTCAGGAGGTAGCCGCCCTCGGTGGGGACGATCACGCCGGTCGGGGCGAAGCCGATGGAGACACGCGTCGAGCCGCCCGCGAAGACCTCCTCCTGGGCCTGGTCCGGGTACAGCGCGGCCATCTGGGCGCCGGTCAGCCACACCGTCATGTCCCAGCCGGTCGAGGGGCAGCCGCGCGAGATGTCCCGGACGACCTCGGCCTGCTCGGCCACGCCGAGGCCGAGTCCGCCGAAGCGGCGCGGCACAGCCATCCGGAACGCGCCGGCCTGCTCGAGGAGGGTGATGTTCTCGTCGGGCACCCGACGCCCCTCCTCGGCGGCCCGCCCGTTCTCCCTGAGCCGCCCCATGGCTTTCTGCACCGCGTCCACAACAGCCTGAAACTCTTCCTGCTCGGCCACTCTGCTCCTCCAGGGAATGCGTGATTCTCAACGCGGACACACTGCGCTGAAAATTACCACCGAATGCGAATTACCCGGCCTTCACCCGGTAACCGGCCGCCCCCGCTGCCGATGTGCGGTCGATTACCGGCCCCGAATGCCCGTCAAGAGAGCGGGATTACCGCTGCGTGAGCAGGTTTTAGACGCCCGGCCGGAGAGTCCACGTAAGGTAATTTGGCGGGTTTGTTGATGACTTTTTCGGGAGCTGAGATCTCGTGGCTGATGTATCGGACCTTCGTGAGTACCTCAAGCGGGCCATCGCCGATGCCCGGGACGCCCGGAGAAATCTGCGAGACGTCCAGGAGAAGGCGCGGGAGCCGATCGCCATCATCGGCATGGCCTGCCGTTATCCGGGCGGGGTGTCCTCTCCTGAGGACCTGTGGCGTCTCGTCTCCGACGGGGCGGACGCGGTCGGGGAGTTCCCCTCCAACCGCGGCTGGGACGTGGACGCCCTCTACGACACCGACCCTGCCCGGCCGGGCACCTCGTACACGCGCCAGGGCGGCTTCCTGCACGACGCGGACCTGTTCGACCCGGAGTTCTTCGGGATGTCCCCGCGGGAGGCGCTCGCCGTCGACCCGCAGCAGCGCCTGCTCCTGGAGACGGCGTGGGAGGCCTTCGAACGCGCGGGCATCACCCCGGAGTCGCTGCGCGGAAGCCGTACGGGCGTGTTCACCGGTCTGATGTACAACGACTACGGCTCACGGCCCCAGCTGCCGCCCGAGGGCAACGAGGGCTATCTCTTCAGCGGCAGCGCGGGCAGCATCGCCTCCGGGCGGCTCGCCTACACGTACGGGCTCGAAGGGCCGGCGGTCACCGTCGACACGGCCTGCTCGTCCTCACTGGTGGCCATGCACCTCGCCGCCACCGCGCTGCGCAACGGTGAGTGCGATCTCGCGCTGGCCGGCGGTGCGGCGGTGATGTCCACGCCGACCGCGTTCATCGAGTTCTCCCGGTTGCGCGGGCTCTCCGCGGACGGCCGCTGCCGCTCCTTCTCCGAGCACGCGGACGGCACGGGCTGGTCGGAGGGCGTCGGGATGCTGCTCGTCGAGCGGCTGTCGGACGCCCGGCGCAACGGCCACCGGGTGCTCGCCGTGATCCGCGGTTCCGCGGTGAACCAGGACGGTGCGAGCAACGGGCTGACGGCGCCGAACGGCCCGTCCCAGGAGCGGGTGATCCGGCAGGCCCTGGCGAGTGCGGGGCTCGCGCCGCACGAGGTGGACGCGGTCGAGGCCCACGGCACGGGCACGCGGCTCGGCGACCCGATCGAGGCGCAGGCACTGCTCGCCACCTACGGCCGGGACCGCGCCGCCGACCGGCCGCTGTACCTGGGCTCGCTGAAGTCGAACATCGGGCACGCCCAGGCGGCCGCGGGCGTGGGCGGCGTCATCAAGATGGTGGAGGCGATGCGCCACGGGGTGCTGCCGAGGACGCTGCACGCGCAGGAACCCTCGAGCCGTGTCGACTGGGACGCGGGAGCGGTCGAGCTGCTCACCGAGGCCAGGCCGTGGCCCCGGACCGGTGAGCCGCGCCGCGCGGGGGTGTCCTCCTTCGGCTTCGGCGGGACCAACGCGCACGTGGTGATCGAGCAGGCGCCCACGGCCGAGGCGGAGGCCGGGGAGAGCAGCACGCCGGACCCGGTGCCGCCGCCCCTGCCGGTGGTGCCGTGGGTACTGTCGGCGAAGGACGAGGAGACCCTGCGGCTCCAGGCGCGGCGACTGCAGTCGTACGCCGAGAGCTCCCCCGAGGCCGCCCCGGTGGAGGTGGGCCGCTCCCTGGCCACCGCCCGCACGCACTTCGAGGAGCGCGCCGTCCTGCTCGCGGAGGGGCCCGCGGAGTTCCTGGAGCAGCTGCGCCGGCTCGCCGAGGGCCGGCCGGGCGCGGGAACGGTGCGGGGCAGCCGCGCTGCGGGCAAAACGGCCTTCCTGTTCACCGGGCAGGGCTCCCAACGCGCTGGCATGGGACTGGAGTTGTACTCCGCCTTCCCGGTCTTCGCGGCCGCGTTCGACGAGGTGTGCGCACTGCTCGACCCGGCCCTGCGCGAGGTCATCGCCTCCGGCGAGGGCCTGGACCGCACCGAGTTCACCCAGCCCGCGCTGTTCGCGCTGGAGGTGGCCCTCTTCCGCCTCGTGGAGTCCTGGGGCGTACGACCCGACTACCTCGCCGGACACTCCATCGGCGAACTCGCCGCCGCACACGTCGCCGGAGTCCTCACCCTCCCCGACGCCGCCCAACTCGTCAGCGCCCGCGCCCGCCTCATGCAGGCACTGCCCGAGGGCGGCGCCATGATCGCCTTCCAGGCCACCGAGGACGACATCACCCCCCACCTCACCGACGGCGTCGGCATAGCCGCCGTCAACGCACCGCAGTCCGTCGTCATCTCCGGCGACGAAGCCTCGGCGCTGCGCGTACAGGCCCACTTCGAGGGCTCGGGGCACAAGTCGCGGCGCCTCAAGGTCTCGCACGCCTTCCACTCGCCGCTGATGGAACCCATGCTCGCCGAGTTCAGGGCGGTCGCCCGGTCCCTGTCCTACAAGGAACCCGCCATCCCGGTCGTCTCCACGGTCACCGGCCGGCTCGCCGCGCGGGAACTGACCTCGCCCGACTACTGGGTGGAGCAGGTGAGGCAGGCCGTGCGCTTCCACGACGCGCTCCGCACGCTCGACGACGCCGGCGTCACCACCTGCCTCGAACTGGGCCCCGACGGTGTCCTGTCCGCCCTGGCCGAGGGCGTGAGCGACGGCATGACGGCGGTGCCCGCCCTGCGCACCGGCCGGCCCGAAGCCCGCACCGCGCTCACCGCGCTCGCCGCCGCCTTCACCACCGGCTCCTCCGTCGACTGGGCGGCCCTCTTCCCGCCCGGCCACGCCGCGCACGGGGTCGACCTGCCCACGTACGCCTTCCGGCGGCGCCGTCACTGGCTCGAACCCGACACGTCGGCCGGGGCCGCGGGGGCCGGCGCCGGCGGCATCGGGCATCCCGTCCTGAGCGGCCTGGTGCGGGTGGCCGGCTCGGACGAACTGCTCCTCTCGGGTCGCGTGTCGGCGCGTACGCACCCCTGGCTCGCGGATCCGGCGGCCTCGGCCTCCGCCTGGGTGGAGCTGGCCGTGCGGGCCGGTGACGAGGCGGGCACCGGCGTCCTCGAGGAGCTGGCGGTACACGCACAGCTGGTGCTGCCCGAGCGCGGAGACGTGGAGCTCCAGGTCGGCGTGGGGGCGGCAGGAGACGGCGGGCGCCGCGGCCTGACCGTCCACGCGCGGCCCGCAGGGGACGACGCCCCGTGGACCCTGCTCGCGGAAGGCACCCTGGTGGCAGAAGGGACCTTGCCGGCCGAACGCGCCCTGCCCGCCGGCGCGGCCGGGACGGCCCCGGGACCGGGCGCGAGCGAGGAGTTCCGGCTCCCGGACGAGCTCGCGGAGGAGGCACCGGACTACGCACTCCACCCGGCGCTGCTCGGCGCCGCGCTCCAGGACGGCACGGCCCTGGCTCCCGCCCACTGGCGCGGGGTCCGGCTGCACGCCACCGGCGCTTCGGCGGTGCGCTCGCGCCTGACCGGGACCGGTGACGGAGCCTTCTCCGTGGTGCTGACCGACGAGACGGACGGCCCGGTGCTCTCCGTCGGGGCCCTGGAGTACCGGGCGCTCCCCGACGCCCCGTTCGCGGAGGCGGCCCAGACTCCGCTGTTCCGGATCGACTGGACACCGGTCTCCGCGGACCCCGCTGTCGCCACGTCCGGCACGGAACCCCGCGAACTGCTGCGGCACGAGCCGGGTACGGATCCGGAAACGGCGGTTGGGCGGGTGCTGGCCCGGCTCCAGGAACACCTCGCCGACGACGCCCTCGCCGACACCCCGCTCGTCGTCCTCACCCGGGGCGCCGTCTCCGTCGGCGGCGAAGACACCACGGACCTGGCAGCGGCAGCCGTCTGGGGCCTCCTGCGCTCCGCACAGACGGAAGCACCCGACCGCATCATCCTCATCGACACCGACACCGACACCGACACCGACCTGCCATCCGAAACACTCGCCGCCGCACTCACCCTGGGCGAACCCCAACTCGCGTTACGCCGGGACCGTTTCCACGCCCCGCGGCTCCACCGCATCTCCGCCCCCGCGCCCGCGCCCACCACCGCAGGCTGGAACCCCGACGGCACCACCCTCGTCACCGGCGGCACCGGCACCCTCGGCGCCGTCATCGCCCGCCACCTGGTGACCCGACACGGCGTACGCCACCTGCTGCTCACGAGCAGGCAAGGGCTTGCGGCACCGGGCGCCCAGGACCTGGCCGCCGAGCTCAGCGCACTCGGCGCCCACGTCACCGTCACCGCCTGCGACACCGCCGACCGCGACCAGCTCGCCGCCCTCATCGACAGCATCCCGGCACCACACCCCCTCACCTCCGTCATCCACACCGCCGGCACCCTCGACGACGCCCTGATCACCGCGCTCACCCCCCGGCAGCTCACCACCGTCCTGCGCCCCAAAGCCGACACCGCACGGCACCTCCACGACCTCACCCGCACCCACGACCTCACCCACTTCGTCCTCTTCTCGTCCCTCGCTGGCGTCATCGGCGGAACCGGCCAGGCCAACTACGCGGCCGCCAACGCCTACCTCGACGCCCTCGCCCACCACCGCATCCATCAGGGCCTGCCCGCCACCTCCATCGCCTGGGGACTGTGGGAGGCGGGCGGCCGGCTCACCGAGAGCGACCTCAGGCGGTTCGCCCGGGAAGGGCTGCGACCGGTTTCCGAGCAGGAAGGTCTCGCACTCTTCGACGCCGCGCTCGCGTCGGGTGCGGCCGCCCCGGTGGCGACGCCCCTCGACGTCGCCGCGGTACGGGCCTCGGGCCACGTCCCCGCGATCCTGCGCGGCCTCGTCGCGGCTCCCGTGCGCCGCAAGGCCCGGCAGGCCGGCGGTGAGTCGCCGGCCCGGCGGCTCGCGGGACTCACCGAGCAGGAACAGCACGAGCTGCTGCTGTCCCTCGTACGGACCGAGGTGGCGGGGGTCCTCGGCTACGCCGACGCCCAGGCGGTCGATCCCGAACGGGCCTTCCAGGAGCTGGGCTTCGACTCCATGACCGCCGTCGAGCTGCGCAACCGGCTCAACACCGCCGCCGGGATCCGGCTGCCCGCCACCCTGGTCTTCGACCATCCGTCGCCGGCCGCCCTCGCGGCCCACCTGCGGATCCGCCTCATGCCCGAGACGCCCGACGCCGCCCAGCCCCTGCTCGCCG
This sequence comes from Streptomyces sp. NPDC088762, assembly GCF_044750905.1. Taxonomy (NCBI): domain Bacteria; kingdom Bacillati; phylum Actinomycetota; class Actinomycetes; order Kitasatosporales; family Streptomycetaceae; genus Streptomyces; species Streptomyces sp. NPDC088762. Next base: position 261,292 of record NZ_JBIVKT010000009.1, on the reverse strand, counting down.
AACTCGGCAGGCTCGAGGTGCTCCTGGAGACCGTCCCGGAGGACGAGGGCCTGCGCGGCACGCTGGCCGGGCGGCTCCAGGCGCTCGCGGCGAAGCTCGCCGCCACCGGGGGTGACGACGAGCTGTCCGACCGGATCGAGTCGGCGTCGGCGGACGAGCTCTTCGACTTCATCGACACCGCGCTCGGCCGCGCTGCCCGCTGACCGTTCCGCCCACGTCCACACCTCCAGGGGAGACTGATTTCCGCATGGCCAAGGCAGACAAGGCAGACACGGCCAACAAGGCCGACAAGGAAGAGAAGCTTGTCGAGTACCTCAAGTGGGTGACGGCGGACCTGCAGAAGGCCCGGCAGCGCATCGCCGAGATGGAGGCGGAGAGCACCGAACCCGTCGCCATCGTCGGGATGGCCTGCCGCTTCCCGGGTTCGGTCGGCTCGCCCGACGACCTGTGGCAGCTCGTCGCGGAGGGGCGTGACGCGATCACGGAGTTCCCCACCAACCGCGGCTGGGACCTGGAGCGGCTCTACGACCCCGACCCGAACCAGCCCGGCACCTCCTACACCAGGGAAGGCGGGTTCCTGCACGACGCGGACCGGTTCGACGCCGCGTTCTTCGGGATCTCACCGCGCGAGGCACAGTCGATGGATCCCCAGCAGCGCCTCCTGCTGGAGGTCGCCTGGGAGACGTTCGAGCAGGCGGGCATCGACCCGGCCACCCTGAAGGGCAGCAGGACCGGCGTGTTCGCCGGAGTCGTGGAGCAGAGCTATCTCGGCCTGGAGGGGCCCGAGGAGTTCGAGGGCTACCTGATGACGGGCAAGCTCAGCAGCGTCGTCTCCGGCCGCGTCGCCTACACCTTCGGCCTGGAGGGCCCCGCCGTCTCGGTCGACACCGCATGCTCGTCCTCGCTCGTGGCCCTGCACCAGGCGGCGCAGTCGGTGCGTCTGGGCGAGTCAACGCTGGCCCTGGCCGGCGGCGTCACGGTGACGGCGACCCCGGGCGGTTTCGTCGACTTCTCCCGGCAGGGCGGTCTGGCCCCCGACGGCCGGATCAAGTCCTTCGCCGCGGCGGCCGACGGCACCGCCTGGTCCGAGGGCGTCGGGCTCGTCCTGCTGGAGAAGCTGTCGGACGCGCGGCGCAACGGTCACACCGTGCTGGCCGTGATCCGCGGTTCCGCGGTGAACCAGGACGGCGCGAGCAACGGCCTGACGGCGCCGAACGGCCCGTCCCAGGAGCGGGTGATCAGGCAGGCCCTCGCCCATGCCCGGCTGGACCCGGCGGATGTGGACGTGGTCGAGGCCCACGGCACGGGCACGCGGCTCGGCGACCCGATCGAGGCGCAGGCGCTCCTCGCCACCTACGGCCGGAACAGGCCGGAGGGCCGGCCGCTCTACCTCGGGTCGCTGAAGTCCAACATCGGCCACACGGTCGCCGCGGCGGGCGTCGGCGGCGTCATCAAGATGGTCCAGGCGATGCGGCACGGGGTCCTGCCGAAGACGCTGCACGTCGACGCGCCCACGCCGATGGTCGACTGGGAGTCGGGTGCGGTCGAACTGCTCACCGAGGCCCGCCCGTGGCCCCGGACCGGCGAGCCGTACCGCGCCGCGGTGTCCGCGTTCGGCGTGAGCGGCACCAACGCCCATGTGGTGCTCGAACAGCCGCCCGCTCCCGAACCCGTGCCCTCCGAGGAGACCGGCGCCGCCCCGCTGCCGCTGCCCGTCGTTCCGTGGGTGCTCTCCGGCAGGACTCCCCAGGCGCTGGCCGCGCAGGCCGGGCGCCTCCGCTCCAGGGTCGAGGAGGATCCGGGGCTCTCCCCGGCCGATGTGGCGTACGCGCTGGCGACCAGCCGCTCGGCGATGGACCACCGGGCGGCGGTGACCGGCCGGGACCGCGGGAGCCTGCTGGCGGCGCTGCGCTCACTGGCCGAAGGGGAGCCGGCGCCGGGCGTCGTACGCGGCGTGCGGCGGGACGGCAAGACCGCCTTCCTCTTCACCGGGCAGGGCGCACAACGCGCCGGAATGGGACGGGAGTTGTACGAGACCCACCCGGTGTTCGCCTCGGCCTTCGACGCGGTCGCCGCCGAGCTGGATCCGTACCTGGACCGGCCGGTCGCCGAGGTGATCCGCACCGGCGAGGGCCTGGACCGCACCGGGTTCACCCAGCCCGCGCTGTTCGCGCTGGAGGTGGCCCTCTTCCGCCTCGTGGAGTCCTGGGGCGTACGCCCCGACTACCTCGCCGGACACTCCATCGGCGAACTCGCCGCCGCACACGTCGCCGGAGTCCTCACCCTCCCCGACGCCGCCCAACTCGTCAGCGCCCGCGCCCGCCTCATGCAGGCACTGCCCGAAGGCGGCGCCATGATCGCCATCCAGGCCACCGAGGACGACATCACCCCCCACCTCACCGACGGCGTCGGCATAGCCGCCGTCAACGCACCGCAGTCCGTCGTCATCTCCGGCGACGCGCAGGCCGCCGCGGAGGTGGCCGCCCGGCTCGCCGCCCAGGGCCGCAAGACCAAGCCGCTCGCGGTGAGCCACGCCTTCCACTCCGCGCACATGGACGCCATGCTCGGCGCGTTCCGCGAGGTCGCCGCCGGGCTGACCTACCACGCACCGGCCATCCCGATCGTGTCGACGCTGTCCGGAGAGCCGGCCACGGCCGAGCAGCTGGGCTCCCCCGACTACTGGGTGGAGCAGGTCCGCCGCCCGGTCCTCTTCGCGGCCGCCGTGCGGTCCCTGGCCGGGCTGCGGGTGACGAAGTTCGTCGAGATCGGTCCCGACGACGTGCTGACCGCCCTGACGCGGGCCACGCTCGACGGTGACGGGTACACGGCCGTGCCGCTGCTGCGCCGGGCGCGGCCCGAGACCGACACGCTGGTGACGGGCCTCGGCGAGCTGTACACCTGCGGCGGTCCCCTCGACTGGGAGGCGTTCTTCGCCGGGACCGGGGCCCGGCGGGTCGACCTGCCCACGTACGCGTTCCAGGGCGAGCGCTACTGGGTGGACGCGACCGCCCCCGGGGACGCCGCGGGTCTGGGTCTCGTCGAGACGGGTCACCCCCTGCTCGGGGCTGCGGTCCCGGTGGCCGGCGCGGACGAGCTGCTGTTCAGCGGCCGTCTCCTGGCCTCGGCCCAGCCCTGGTCGGCGGGGTCGATGGCGCCGGAGTCCGTCCTCGTGGAGCTGGCGGTCCGGGCCGGGGACGAAGCGGGTACCCCGGTCCTCGAGGAGCTGTCGGTCCGCACGCCGCTCGTGGTCCCCGCCCACGGCGGGGCGCAGCTGCAGGTCGCGGTGGGCCCGGCCGGCGACGCCGGTCTGCGGTCCCTGACCGTGCACGCCCGCCCCGACGGCACCGACGCGCCGTGGACCCTCGTCGCGGAGGGCAGGCTCGGACCCGAGCCTGGCGAGGCCCCGTTCGAACCGGACGGCGCGCCCTTCGCGGAGGTACGACTGCCGGACGACCTCGCGGCGGACGTGTCGGGTTACGGGCTGCATCCGGTCCTGCTCGACGCGGCCGTCCGTTCCGTGGCGGGGGCGCCCACGGACGGCGACCCGGCGCGGTCGGCCGCCGAGTGGGGCGGGGTCCGGCTCCACGCCGCCGGGGCGACCTCGCTGCGGGTGTGGACGGTGCCCGGTGCCGACGGCACGGTCTCGCTGCGGCTGGCCGACCAGGCGGGGCAGCCGGTGGCGAGCATCGCCTCCCTGGCGTTCCGTACGGTCGGTGCGGCAGAGCTCGCCGAGGCGCGGGTACGCAACCACGACGCCCTTTACCACGTCGAGTGGACACCGGTGCGGCCGGTGGACGGGCCCCCGGGCGCGCGGGACGCCGTACTGCTGCCGCTCGATCCGTCGCCGCCCGGCCCCGAAGCCGTCCACGCGGCGGTTGGGAACGTGCTGGCCCGGGCCCGGGAACACCTGGCGGACGACACGCTCACCGAAACCCCCCTCGTCGTCATCACCCGCGGCGCCGTGGCCACCACCGAGGGGGAGGACACGACCGACCTCGCGGCGGCCGCCGTCTGGGGCCTCCTGCGCTCCGCGCAGGCAGAGGCCCCCGACCGCATCGTCCTCATCGACACGGACACCGGCACCGAGCTCCACCCGGACACGCTCGCCGCCGCACTCGCCCTCGGCGAACCCCAACTCGCCCTGCGCAACGGCCGACTCCACACGCCCCGGCTCCAGCGCAGCCTCACCCCCCTCACCACGCCCACCGGCACCTGGAACCCCCACGGCACCACGCTCATCACCGGCGGTACCGGCACCCTCGGCGCCACCGTCGCCCGCCACCTCATCACGGAGCACGGCGTACGCGACCTGCTGCTCGTGAGCCGGCGCGGCCCGCAGGCCCCCGGAGCGGCCGACCTGGAGACCGAACTCACCGGCCTCGGCGCGCGCGTCACCCTCACCGCCTGCGACGTGGCGGACCGCGACGCGCTCGCCGGGCTGCTCGCCTCCCTCCCCGCGGACCGCCCCCTCAGCCACGTCGTCCACACCGCGGGAACGATCGACGACGCACTCGTCGCCTCCCTCACCCCCGACCGGCTCGCCGCCGTCATGCGCCCCAAGGTGGACTCCGCATGGCACCTCCACGAGCTCACCCGAGACCTGGACCTCTCCGCCTTCGTCCTCTTCTCCTCCATCGCCGGCGTCATCGGCGGACCCGGCCAGGCCAACTACGCGGCCGCCAACGCCTACCTCGACGCCCTCGCCCAGCACCGCACCCACCAGGGCCTGCCCGCGACCTCCATCGCCTGGGGACTGTGGGCCCAGTCCAGCGGCATCACCGCGGACCTGACGGAGGCCGATCGCAGGCGGATCGCACGCAGCGGTTTCAAGCCGGTCGAAACGGCACAGGGGCCGGAGCTGCTCGACGGCGCCCTCGGTCTGGGCAGGGCGGCGGTGGTCGCCACGCCGCTGGACGCGGCCGCGGTACGAAGGCAGCGGAAGGTCCCCGCACTGCTGGGCTCCCTGGTCCGCTCCCCCGCCCGCCCCGCGGCCCGGAACAGCGGCGCCGGCACCGGTTCGCTCGCCGAGCGGCTCGACGGGCTCCCGGCGCAGGACCAGCGGAGCGTCATCCTCGACGTGGTGTTCCACGAGATGGCCGGGGTGCTCGGGCACACGGGCCCGACCGGCTTCAGCGCCGAACAGCCCCTCGGCACGCTGGGCTTCGACTCGCTGACCTCCGTCGAGCTGCGCAACCGGCTGGCCTCGGCCACCGGGCTCCGGCTCGCCGCGACCCTGGTCTTCGACCATCCGACGCCGGCGGACCTCGCCGCGCATCTGCACTCCGAGGTGCTCTCGGCGGGCAGCGGGGAGGCGAACGCGCCGGGCGTGGACTTCGCCGCCGAGGTCCGGCTCGCCGACGACGTGCGTCCCGCGCCCGTGACCGTCCGGGCGGCGGTCGATCCGCAGGAGATCCTGCTGACCGGCGCGACCGGGTTCCTGGGCGCCTTCCTCCTGCGCGACCTGATGCGCACCACGCGGGCGCGCGTGCACTGCCTCGTACGCGGTGCGGACGAGGCCGAGGCGTGGGAGCGGCTCCAGGAGAACCTGCTCTGGTACCGGGTGTGGGAGGACATCGATCCCGACCGGCTGTCCCTCGTGGTCGGCGACCTGGCCCGGCCGCGCCTCGGGCTGGACGCCGCGGACTTCGACCGGCTGGCCAGGACCGTCGACGTGGTCTACCACAACGGCGCCCAGGTCCACTGGCTGCATCCGTACACGGCTCTGAAGGCCGCCAACGTCTCCGGTACCGAGGAGGTGCTGCGGCTCGCGGCCCTGCACCGCACGGTTCCGGTGCACTACGTGTCGACCGTGGGTGTCTTCAACGGGGTGGCGCAGGAGGGTGTGCCGCTGAAGGCGACCGACCCGACGGGCCCCGCGGAGTTGCTGCCGAGCGGCTACCTGCAGAGCAAGTGGGTCGCGGAGCAGATGATCGGTCTCGCCCGGGACCGCGGACTGCCCGTGTCCGTCTACCGCGTCGACGTGATCTCCGGCGATCAGGTCAACGGCGCCTGCCAGACGCGGGACTTCGTCTGGCTGAGCCTCAAGGGTCTGATCCAGGCCAAGGGGGTGCCCGCGGGCGTGGGGGGCCGCTTCCACCTGCTGCCGGTGGACTACGTCAGTGCGGCCATCACCGCCATCTCCCGGATGCCCGACAGGGCGGGCGGGACGTTCCAGCTCTTCAACGCGAGCTCGCTGAGCCTGGGCCGGTGCGCCGAGTACCTGCGCGGGCTCGGTTACCGGCTGGACGACCTGGACTGGGAGACGTGGAGCGAGCGGGTCGGGAACGACCGCGCGAACGCGGTCCAGCCGCTGCTGCACGCCTTCGAGATGATGACCTCGGACACGGACGCCTTCTACCCGCCGATCGACACCGGCGAGACGGACGCGGCGCTGGCGGGCAGCGGCATCGTCTGCCCGCCGCTGAGCCGGGAGCTCTTCGAGAAGTACGTGACCTTCTTCGTCGAGCAGAAGCACTTCCCCGCGGCCGGCTGAACCGGCCGGGCCGGGAACCGCGCGGGGCCTGCCGGTCCTGCGCGGTTCCCGGTCATCCGCCGCCCACGACCCGACCTCCACGGGAAATGACCCGGGGGTGGACGCGCACTGGAATGCGCGGAACTCACGGCCTTTAGGGTGCGGGGGCGAATCAAGAACGCACGAGAACGCAGCGGAACCGCCGGGCGGCGTTGCCTCACCCGGCCGACAAGGAGGCGACATGAATTCCGCATCCGCCCGGCTCGAACTTGCCGAGCCGTATCTGCGCGAGGTCCTGGCGAGTGCCGGGCTCGACGTCGAATACGTACGTTCCGAGGGAAACACGCTCTACCGGCTGGATGCGCAGGGCGAGGAGATTCCGGTGGCGGATTTCGCCGGCGGATACGGCTCGGTGCTGCTCGGGCACAACAATCCCGAGATCGTCGCCTACGCGAAATCGCTGCTGGACGCCGGGACTCCGATCCACGCCCAGTTCTCCCGGCACCCGTACGCCAACGATGTCGCGCGCGCCCTGAACGTGATCGTCCAGCGTGAACTCGGGGACGACGAGCCGTACTTCGCGATCTTCGCCAACAGCGGGGCCGAGGCGGTCGAGGCGGCCGTCAAGCACGCCGAACTCGACCGCGGGATGCGCATCGCGGCCATCAGGGCGGAGATCGCCGGGCACGTCGACAGCGCGCGGGCGGCGGTCCGCAGCGGCGCCGCGGTCCTGCCGGGCACCGAGGACTTCGAGCAGCTGGCTGCGGAGGTGGAACGGAAGAACGAGGAACAGTTCTCGCGGCCGCCGCTCTTCCTCGCCCCCGAGGGTTCCTTCCACGGCAAGCTGGTCGGCAGCGTCCAGCTGACGCACAACGAGGGCTACCGGGCCCCCTTCAGCTCGCTCGCCGCGCAGGCCAGGTTCGTACCGTGCGATCAGCCCGGAGAGCTCAAGCGGATCGTCGACGAGGAGCGTGCGACCCTGCTCGACCTGCACGTCGCCGACGGTGCGGTACGGGTCGTGGAGCGGGCCCTGCCGGTCTTCTGCGCCTTCGTCCTGGAGCCCATCCAGGGCGAGGGCGGCATCAGGGTGCTGAGCCGCGAGTTCACCCAGGAGATCCAGGCGGTGTGCGCCGAGATCGACTGCCCGATCGTCGTGGACGAGATCCAGAGCGGGATGGGCAGGTCGGGGGCCTTCCTCGCCAGCTCGTTCACCGGCCTGCGGGGCGACTACTACACCCTGGCCAAGAGCCTCGGCGGCGGAATCGCCAAGACGGCCGTGATGCTGGTCCGCCGGGCCCGCTACCGGCGGGAGTTCGAGATCGTCCACAGTTCCACCTTCGCGAAGGACAGCTTCTCGTCCCTGATCGCCCTCAAGACCCTCGAGATGCTGGAGGCCGACGGCGGCCGGGTCTACCGGCTCGCCGGCGAGCGCGGTGAGCGGCTGGCCTCCACCCTCGAAGCCGTCCGGGCCGAATTCCCCACCGTGGTGAAGGAGGTGCGGGGCCGGGGCCTGATGCTCGGGCTGGAGTTCCGGGACCAGTCGGATGCCGAGTCGCCGGTCATCCGGGAGATCGCGCGGGGCGGCTTCTTCGGCTACGTCGTCGCGGGGTTCCTGCTGCGGGAGCACCGCGTGCGGACCTTCCCCACGGCCAGCGCCGTGACCACCCTGCGGTTCGAGCCGTCCGTCGAGGTCTCCGACGCCGAGATCGACCGGCTGGGGGCGGCTCTGCGCGAGGTGTGCACGATCCTCCGCGACCAGGACGGAGCCCGTCTCGCGCCGCCCGCGTGATCCGGGAGCGGACCAGTGAGGGGGGCCGGCGGTATCCGCCGGCCCCCCTCTCTACTGCCGGGCGCCCTTCCTCTATGGCCAGGTGCCCTTCTCCGCCGCCCCGCGTCTCACGGGGAGCCGGGGCCGATCTGCTGGAACGCCCCGTTGAAGAAGAGCAGCGCGGACGAGGCGCGTGAGGTGGCGGCACGCACCACCCGGCCGATGAAGATGGAGTGGTCGCCGCTGTCGTGGGACTCCTCCAGTTCGCACTCCAGCCAGGCGAGCGCGCCCCGCAGCAGCGGAGCCTGCGTCAGCGGCCCCGGCTCCCAGTCCAGTCCGCTGAACTGCTCGGGGCCCAGGGGCCTGTTTTTGTCGGCGAAGTAGCGGGCCAACCGCTCCTGCTCCGCGTCCAGGACGGAGATGCCGAAACGGCGCCCCGCCGTGATCGCCTGGTGCATGACCGCGCTGTGGGACACCGAACACAGCACCGTCGGCGGTTTGAGGGAGACCGAACTGAACGCGTTGGCCGTCATCCCGTGGATGTTCTCCCCACCGACGCTGATCACGATGACGCCGGTCGCGAAGCGGGACATCGCCTCGCGCAATTCGACCGAGTCCATCGGGATTCGGTTGATGGTTTCCTCAGCGGACGCAGAATTCATGCCGGACCCTTCGAGAGACTCATGTAATGAACATAGGCTTCGCAATTCCTTGGGCACTCATCACCGAGTAACCGCTCCCTGTTCCCGGCCGGGAGTACCCGGCGATGACCGGCAGATGGAAGGCGCACGGCAAGGTGGGACCGACGGCACCCTCGACACCGAAGGAATCCACGTGACGACGCCCCTCAAGGTCGACAAGATGGCGTGTATGGGCTCCGGGCTCTGCGCCGCCATGCACCCGCGTCTGTTCCGGCTGGCGAAAGACGGCCGCGGCGAGGTCCTCGTCCGCGAACTCACCGATCCCCGCGACATCGAGTCGGCCCAGGACGTCGCCGAATGCTGCCCCGGCGGGGCCGTTCTGCTCGACACCCCCTGACGGCAGCGCGCCGCCGGCCGGCATGCACGTGCCCCCGTACCGCTTCGGTACGGGGGCACGTGTCCGTGCGCGGTTACTCGGGGAGCAGGCTGCCGGCGACCGGACGGTCGACCGCCATGAGCCAGCGGCCGTCCTCCACGCGGCGCAGCACGTCGGTGCACTTGCCCTCGATGTGCAGGGGCTTGCCGTCCGCGTCCGTGCCGTCGATGCGGAACTCGACGCCGATGAGCGCCACGTCGCCGGCGACGTAGGAATGGGTCACCTTCGCCTGGAGGGCCGGCTTCAGGGCGAGGAAATCCTTGAAGAACTTCAGGCGCTCCGCGCCGGTGAGCGGCGTGCCCGAGAAGTTCGAGATCGCGTCCTGCCGGTACAGGCGGTCGAACAGCTCGCCGTCACCCGAGTTGAACACCTGGAGGAATATCTCGTTCTGCTGGTCGGTGTCGTCGGTCAGATCCGGCTTGTCGTAGTCGATGTCAACGGTGATGGCCATGGAAAATGTCCCCTCCCACTTTCTTTGTTGTCGGCACGAGATTGACGGGTGGGCCCGGTGGGGCCGGCGGAGCTACTTCTCCTCGCCGTACGGGTCGTCGATGGCGTAGAGCCAGTGGCCGTCGGCGTTCAGGCGCAGGACGTCGACGCCGACGCCCTCCAGGTGCTCCGGGTTGCCGTCGGCGTCCTTGGTGTCGATGGTCCAGTCGACGATCAGCAGCGCGGTGTCCCCCGTGACGAAGGACTGCCGCGGCACGGCCGTCATCTTCGGGCCGCGGGCGAGGAACTCCTTGACCGCGTCGATCCGGTCCTGTCCGGACAGCGGAACTCCGGGCTCCCAGACCGCGACGGCCTCTTCCGTGTACATCGCGTTGACGGCGTCCGCGTCACCCCTGTTGAACGCCTCCACATAGATCGCGGTGTGCTGTGCGACGTCGGTGGTGAGTTTCGCCATGATGAGAATTCTCCCTTTTCCCGCCTGCCGGAATGCGCACGTCATTGTGTTGCGAAGGCAACTCCCGGGAGAATATCCGGGCCACGTCCACCGCCCACCCATTACGAAGTAATGCGATATTCGGCCGCGCGGGAAACTCAGGCCGTTCCCGCGGGGGCCGGCACCTGCCCCGCCAGGCGGCCCAGCGTCTTGATGAGATCGGCGGGCCGGCATTCCGGAGGCCAGGGCGATTCCTCGTTCAGGGCGGCGAGTACGGCGCACCCCATGAGCAGGCTGAGCACCATCGCCTCCTGGTCCGGCGCCAGGCGCCGGACCACCCGCGTCGCCGGGTGCCCCACGGGCCGGCCGGCCAGGAGCGAAGCCTGCGCGAGCACTTCGCCGCCGCGGCGCAGCAGCACCGCGCGCAGCTCCTGGTCGTGCCGTTCCCTGGGAGCGAGCGCCGCTCCCAGGGCCGTCTCGTAGCCCGCCATCACCGCGGCGACGAAGGGGTCGGAAGGCTCCGGGCCGCCGCGCCGCCCTCCGGACGTCCGCACCCTGGACTCCTGGCTCGGGGACGACGCCCGGGTGCGCAGCGCCGCGGAGCGGGACAGGCCCTCGTTGAGCACGTCGACGAATCTGCGCCCGACCGCTGCGGTTTCCCAGAGGCCGGCCTCGTCTTCCGTGCCCATGTCCATGCCCATGGCCATGGTTGGTCTCTCCTCATTCCATGTGGATCAGTCGAGGTCGTCGAGCAGTGCGAAGAGTTCCTCGTCGCTGGCCGAGTCGAGATCCGCGTCGCCGCCGGGGCCCTCGGCGCCGTTCCCGTCGCGGCCCTCCGCGAGCAGCAGCAGCTCCCGCAGCCGGGCCGCGACCCGGGTCCGCGCCGCTTCGTCCGAAGTCACCGTCTGGAGCGCGGACTTCACACGGTCCAGGTCGGCCAGCACCGGATCGGCCGCGGCCGCCCCCTGCTCCTCCTCGATCCGTTCCGAGAGGTGCCGGGCGAGGGTGGCGGGGTTGGGGTAGTCGAAGACGAGGGTGGCGGGCAGGCGCAGGCCGGTGGCCCGGTTGAGCTGGTTGCGCAGTTCGACCGCGGTCAGCGAGTCGAAGCCCAGGTCCTGGAAGGACCTGTCGGCGTCCACGGCACCGTGATCGGCGTGCCCGAGCACGGCGGCGACCTGGCCCCGGACCAGCCCGGTCAGCGCCTCTTCCCGCCCGGTCCGGTCCAGCAGGGCCAACTGCTCCACCAGGCCGGCACCTCGGCCCGGCCCCTCGGGCGCCGTCTTGCGCCGCGCTGCGGCCGGTGCGAGGTCGCGCAGGACCGGCAGGACCTCCTCGCCCTGCCGGCGCAGCGCCCCGGTGTCCAGGTACGTCGCGGCCAGGACCGGCCGCCCGGTCGTGAACGCCGCGTCGAAGAGGCCCAGTGCCTCGTCGGACGGCAGCGGCCGCAGGCCGAGGCGGGCCAGGCGCCGCAGGTCCGTGTCGTTCAGCTGCCCGCTGATCGTGCTGGCCTGCGACCACAGGCCCCAGGCCAGCGAGGTCCCCGCGAGACCGAGGGCCTGCCGGTGCTGCGCCAGCGCGTCCAGGAACGTGTTGCCCGCCGCGTAGTTCGCCTGACCGGCGTTCCCGATCAGACCGGCGACCGAGGAGTACAGCACGAAGGCCGTCAGGGGCAGGTCCCGCGTCAGCTCGTGCAGGTTCCAGGCCGCGTCGATCTTCGGCCGCAGCACGGCGTCCAGCCGCTCCGCGGTCAGCTCGCCCACCACGGTGTCGTCCAGCACGCCCGCCGTGTGCACCACCGCCGAGACGGGGAACTCCGCCGGAACCCGGGCGAGCACCTTCGCGAGCGCCTCGCGGTCCGCCGCGTCGCACGCCGCGAACACCACCTCGGCGCCCAGCGCCTCCAACTCGGCGCGCAGCTCACCGGCCCCCGGAGCGCCCTCGCCCCGGCGGCTCAGCAACAGCAGGCGCCGCGCGCCGTGCTCCGCGGCCAGGTGCCGGGCCAGGACCTGCCCCAGCGTCCCGGTGGCGCCCGTGATCAGGACCGTGCCCTCGTCCCACCGCGGCAGCCCCGCGCCGTCCGCCGCGCCGCCGCGCGTCAGGCGTGGCGTGAGCACCTTCCCCGCGCGCACGGCCAGTTGGGACTCACCGCCCGCCAGTACCGCGGGCAGCTTCCCGTACCCGTCCTCGTCTACGTCGACCACGACGATGCGGCCCGGGTTCTCGGTCTGCGCCACGCGCAGCAGCCCCCACACACCCGCATGGCGCAGATCCGGCACGTCCTCCCCGGGGACGGCGCCCACCGCGCCCCGCGTCACCACCACGAGCCGCGCCTCGGACAACCGCTCGTCGGTGAGGAACGTCTGCACGCCCTCCAGTACCCGCCCCAGGGCGGCACGGGCCGCCTCGGCGACCCCGGTGCCGTCGTGGCCGTCCTCGCGGCCGCCCGGTGTCAGGGGCCACAGGACGGTGTCCGCACCGGCCTTCGCCACCTCCTCCAAGTCCGCGTACGACGCCACCGACCGCACCGGCGGCACGCCCAGCACGGCCCAGCGCGAGGTGTCCGCCGGCCCGTCCGGCCACGGCACCTCCGACCAGACCACGGGGAACAGTCCGTCGCGTCCGGCACCGGCCGCGGCCCGCACCGCGTCCTTCGACAACGGCCGCAGCACCAGGGAATCCACCGAGGCCACCGGCACACCCGCGCCGTCGGCCACCAGCAGCGAGGCCTCCAGGGTCTCCGCCCGCGGATCCGACAGGGCCAGGCGGACCCGCAGCACCGAGGCCCCCGCCGCGTGCACCCGGGCGCCCGTCCAGGAGAACGGGAGGCGCGCCACGCCGGACGCCTCGGCGACCCCCGGCAGGAGCGTGTGCAGCGCCGCGTCCAGCAGGGCCGGGTGGAGCAGGAACCGGCCCGCGTCGTCCCGCGGCCCGTCCGGCAGGGCGACCTCGGCGAAGACCTCGCCCTCGCCGGCACCGCGCCATACGCGGCGCAGTCCTCGGAAGGCGGCGCCGTACGCGTACCCCTGGTCCGCGAGCCGCTCGTAGGCGCCGTCCAGAGCGACCTCGACCGCACCGGTGGGCGGCCACACCACCAGGCCGGCGCCCGCCGCGTGCGGCTCGGCGGGGGCCAGGGTCCCGTGGGCGTTGAGCAGCCACCCCTGTTCCTCGTCCTCGCCGGCCCGCGAGTGGATCTCGATCGTCCGGGTTCCGCCGTCGTCGGCGCCGACGGCCACCTGGATCCGGACGCTGCCGCGTTCGGGCAGCACCAGCGGCGCGGCGAGCGTCAGGTCCTCGATCCGCTCGCTGCCCGCCCGCTCGCCCGCCAGGGCCGCGAGTTCGAGGAGCCCGGTGGCCGGCAGGAGGACCGTCCCGGCCACGGCGTGGTCCGCGAGCCACGGGTGCGTCCGCAGGGAAAGGCTCCCGGTGAACAGGTACTCGTCCCGGCCCGCCCGGCCCACGGAGGCACCGATGAACGGGTGCTCCACCGCGGTCAGCCCGAGGCCCTCGGCGTCGGCGTCCGCGGTACGGGGGTCGAGCCAGTAGCGCCGGTGCCGGAACGCGTAGGTGGGCAGCGGCACCGTTTCGGCACCGGGGAAGACCGCCTCCCAGTCGGGTTCGGCCCCCTGCGTCCGCAGCAGGGCGAGCGCCGCCATGACGGTCTCGTGCTCCGGCCTGCCCCGGCGGAGGGCCGGTGCCAGTGCTCCGGCTTCGCCGGTGAGCGAGTTCTGCACCAGGGCGGTCAGCACGCCGTCCGGCCCCAGCTCCACGAACCGGGTGACGCCCTGCTCCTCCAGGTGGCGCACCCCGTCGTGGAAGCGGACGGCCTGCCGGATGTGCCGGGCCCAGTAGTCGGGCGAGGTCAGCTCGTCGTCCGTCGCGAGGGTGCCCGTCACATTGGAGACGACCGGGATGCGCGGCGCACGGAAGGCGAGCTTCCCCGCCAGCTCCCGGAACGCGTCCAGTACGCCCTCCATGTGCGGGGAGTGGAAGGCGTGGCTGACCGTGAGCCTCTTGGTCCGCACCCCCCGCTCCTTCCAGAAGGCCACCAGCTCCTCGACGGCGGGCGCGTCCCCGGAGATCACCACGGCCCTGGGCCCGTTGACCCCGGCGACGGCCACGACGCCGCCGTCCTCGCCGCGGGCGTCGAGGACCTGCCGTACCTCGTCCTCGCTCGCCTCGACCGCCGCCATGGCTCCCCCGGCGGGCGCCGCCTCCATCAGCCGGCCCCGCGCCGCCACCAGCGCCGCGGCATCGGCCAGGTCCAGCACCCCGGCCGCGTGCGCCGCACTCACCTCGCCGATGGAGTGGCCCAGGAGGAAGTCGGGTGTCAGGCCGTGGTGCTCGAACCAGCGGAACAGCGCCACCTCCACCGCGAACAGCGCCGCCTGTGTGAAGACCGTGCGGTCCAGGAGCCCTGCGTCGGCCGATCCCTCCGCCGCGAAGAGCACGTCCTTGAGCGGGCGCGGCAGGGCCGTGTCGAGGTGGGTGCACACCGCGTCCAGGGCGCGGGCGAAGACCGGCGAGGACGCGTACAGTTCGCGCCCCATGCCGAGGCGCTGGCTGCCCTGCCCGGTGAAGAGGAAGGCCGTCTTGCCGGGCCGGTCGGCGCGGCCGCGTACGACGGCGGGAGCGGAGCCGCCGCGGGCCAGGACCTGCAGCCCCTCCAGGAGCGCCGTCCGGCCGGTGGCGACGACGGCCGCGCTGTGCTCCAGGAGCGCGCGCCCGGTCGCCAGCGAGTAACCGATGGCCGCGGGCGTGAGGTCCGGGTTCTCGGTGACGTACGCGTGCAGCCGCGCGGCCTGGTCCCGTACCGCGTCCTCGCTGCGGGCCGACACGATCCACGGCACCGCGCCCGCCTCGGGGGCGGTGCGCACGGGGGCCGGCGCGGCCGGCGCCTGCTCGATGACGACGTGGGCGTTGGTGCCGCTGATGCCGAAGGACGAGATGCCGGCCCGGCGCGGACGGTCCCCGGCGGGCCACTCCCGCGCCTCGGTCAGCAGCGAGATCGCGCCCGGCTCCCAGTCCACGTGGCCCGAGGGCTCGTCGGCGTGCAGCGTGCGCGGCAGCACCCCGTGCTCCATCGCCTGGACCATCTTGATGACGCCGCCCACCCCGGCCGCCGCCTGGGAGTGGCCGATGTTCGACTTCAACGAGCCCAGCCACAACGGCTGTCCGTCGCGGCGTTCCTGTCCGTACGTGTTCAGCAGCGCCTGCGCCTCGATCGGATCACCGAGGGTCGTGCCGGTGCCGTGCGCCTCCACCGCGTCCACGTCCGCCGCGCCCAGTCCCGCGTTGGCCAGGGCCTGCCGGATGACCCGCTCCTGCGAGGGGCCGTTCGGCGCCGTCAGACCGTTGCTCGCCCCGTCCTGGTTGACCGCCGTGCCCCGCACCACCGCGAGGACCCGGTGGCCGTTGCGCCGGGCGTCCGACAGACGCTCCACCAGCAGCAGTCCCACCCCCTCCGACCAGCCGGTGCCGTCCGCCGACGCGGAGAACGCCTTGCACCGGCCGTCGGCCGACAGGCCGCGCTGCCGCGAGAACTCCACGAAGGTCGTCGGCTGCGACATCACGGTCACACCGCCCACCAGCGCCAGGTCGCAGTCGCCCGAGCGCAGGGCGTTGGCCGCCAGGTGCAGGGCGACGAGCGACGAGGAGCAGGCGGTGTCGACCGTGACGGCCGGGCCCTCCAGTCCGTAGGTGTAGGCGACGCGCCCGGAGATGACGCTGGAGAGGTTGCCCGCGAGCAGGAAGCCCTCGTACTCCCCCGGGGAGGTGATCGCGCGGGCCGCGTAGTCGTCGTACATGGCGCCGACGTAGACGCCCGTGGCGGTGCCGCGCACCGACGCGGGGTCGATGCCGGCGCTCTCGAAGGCCTCCCAGGCGGTCTCCAGGAGGAGCCGCTGCTGCGGGTCGGCGGCGGTCGCCTCCCGCGGCGACATCCCGAAGAACTCCGGGTCGAAGAGGTCGGCGTCGTGCAGGAACCCGCCGTGGCGCGTGTAGCTGGTGCCCGCGCTCTCCGGGTCCGGGTCATACAGCGCCTCCAGGTCCCAGCCGCGGTTCGTGGGGAACTCGCTCACCGCGTCCACGCCGCCCGCGACGAGCCGCCACAGGTCCTCCGGCGACGACACCCCGCCCGGATAGCGGCACGCCATGCCCACGATCGCCATCGGCTCGTCCGCCCGCACCGTGCGCCGGGACGCGGCGGCCGCGGGAGCCTTCTCCGCGACGGCCCGGCTCAGCAGGTAGGCGGCGAGCGCGGAGGGCGCCGGGTGGTCGAAGACGAGGGTGGCGGGCAGCCGCAGGCCGGTGGCCCGGGTGAGCTGGTTGCGCAGCTCGACGCTGCTCATCGAGTCGAAGCCGATGTCGTTGAACGCCCGGTCGGGGGCGACGGCCGCGGCGCCGGCGTACCCGAGGACGGCGGCGGCCTTGGCGCGGACGAGGTCGAGCGCCGCCTCCTTCCGCTTGTCCTCGGGGAGGGCGGCGATCTGCCGCGCCCAGGCGGAACCCTCGCGGCCGTCCCGCCCTGCCGGTGCGGCGCGCCGGACCCGGGCCGGGACGAGGCCCTTCAGGAGGGGGTGCGGCTCCTCCGGCCCGATCCCGGCCGGCTTCAGCGGTACGGGGACGAGCAGCGCGGCGTCCGTGCCGAGCGCCCGGTCGAAGAGGGCGAGGCCCTGCTCGGCGGCGAGCGGCGGCATCCCGGCCCGCTCCCAGCGGGCCGTCTCGGCGGCGGTGAGCGTGCCGCCCATGCCGCCCGGCACGTCCCACAGCCCCCAGGCGAGCGAGGTCGCGGGGAGGCCCTGGGCGCGGCGGTGCTGGGCCAGGGCGTCCAGATAGGTGTTGGCGGCCGCGTAGTTCGCCTGGCCCGCGGTGCCCATGAGGCCGGAGACCGAGGAGAACAGGACGAAGGCCCGCAGGTCGAGCCCACCGGTCAGCTCGTGCAGGTGCCGGGCCGCGTCCGCCTTCGGACGCAGAACGGTGTGCAGCCGCTCGGGGGTCAGCGACAGGACGGTCGCGTCGTCCAGGACACCGGCGGTGTGGACGACCGCGGTCAGCGGGTGGGCGTCGGAGACGGAGCCGAGGACCGCGGCGACGGCTTCCCGGTCGGAGACGTCGACGGCCTCGATGCGCACCTCGGCGCCCGACCGGGTCAGTTCGGCCGCCAGTTCGCGCGCACCGGGGGCGTCGGCGCCCCTGCGGCTGGTCAGCAGCAGGTGCCTGACGCCGTACGCGTCCACCAGGTGGCGGGCGAAGAGCGCGCCGAGTCCGCCGGTGCCTCCGGTGACGAGGACGGTCCCGTCGGGGTCGAGCCCGACTGGGGCGCCGTCCGGGCGGCCGGTGTCCGCTGCGGTGAGCAGGGGCACCCGCAGCTCTCCGGCGCGCACCGCCAGCTGGGACTCCCGGGTGGCGAGCGCCGCGGACAGCAGGTCGTCGGCGGCCTGCGGATCGGCCGCGGCGTCGGCGTCGAGGTCGATGAGGACCAGGCGGTCCGGGTGCTCGGACTGCACCGAGCGGACCAGTCCCCACACCGGGGCGGTGTCGAGGTCGGTGACGTCCTCTCCGGGCAGGGCGGCGACCGCGCCCGAGGTCACGACGGCCATCCGGGAGTCGGCGAACCGCCCGTCGGAGAGGAACTCCTGGACCAGGCGCAGCACGCGCAGGGTCGCCGCGTGCCGCCCGTCGGCCGACGGGGCGGTGTGCGGGCCGTACTGGCGGACGGTGATCACATCGGCCGCGTCCAGCCCGCCCAGGCCGTCCCCGGCCTCGGCCAGGGTGGGGGCGGAGTCCGGCCGCGGGGCGGTGACGACCCGCCACTGGAGCGCGTACAGCGCCTCGGGCGCACCGCCGCTGCCCGCCGTTGCCAGCTTCTCCTTGGCCACGGGGCGCAGGGTCAGCGACTCCACGTCGGCGACGGGGGCACCGGTCCCGTCGGTCAGCGCGATGCCGACGGTGTCCGTGCCCTTCGGGCTGATCCGGACCCGGAGCTCGGTGGCGCCGGAGGCGTGCAGGGTGACGCCGGACCACGCGAAGGGCAGCCGGATGCCGTCGTGTTCGCCCGGTGCGGCCGCGGCGAGGACCAGCGGGTGCAGGACCGCGTCGAGCAGGGCGGGATGCAGGCCGAAGCGGGCGCCGTCCTCGCCCGCGGCCGCGGGCAGCCGCACCTCGGCGCACAGGTCGTCGCCGTCGCGCCAGGCCTGCGCGAGTCCCCGGAAGGCGGGGCCGTAGTCGTAGCCCAGGGCGGACAGGCGGTCGTACGCGTCCTCGACCGGCTCGGGCCCGGCGTCCGCGGGCGGCCACTCGGCCGGCGGTCCGGCGTCCGGCACGGCGGGTGCCGGCGCGCCGAGGGTGCCCGCGGCGTGCCGGGTCCACCGGCGCGCCCGGTCGTCGGCCAGGTCCGGGCCGGCGTGGATGGTGAAGGGCCTGGCGCCGGCGCCGTCGGGCGCGCCGACGGCCACCTGGAGGCGCACGGCCCCGTCCGCCGGGAGGGTGAGCGGCGCTTCGAGCGTGAGGTCGTCGAGGTACGGGACACCGAGGTGGCTGCCCGCGGCGAGGGCCAGTTCGAGGAAGGCGGTGGCGGGCAGCAGCACGGCGCCCGCGATGGTGTGGTCGGCCAGCCACGGGTGGCTGCGCAGCGAGATGCGGCTGGTGAGGACGGTGTCCTCGCGTTCCGCGAGCTCGACCGCGGTGGCCAGCAGCGGATGGTCGGCGGATTCGAGCCCCAGGCTCCGTACGTCCGTCGCCGGCTGCGGGGCCAGCCAGTAGTGCTCCCGCTGGAAGGCGTACGTGGGCAGGGCGACGGGTGTGGCGCCGGGGAAGAAGCTCGCCCCGTCCAGGGGCGCGCCCGCCGTGTGGGCGCGGGCGATGCCCCGGGCGAAGGTGTCGGGCTCGGGGCGGCCCGCACGCATCAGCGCCACGGCCGTGACGTCCTCCGCGGCGCTCTGGGCGAGGGCGGTGAGAACGGCGTCGGGACCGACCTCGACGAAGACGGTGGCGCCTCGACGCTCCAGCTCCCGTACGGCGTCCAGGAACCGGACGGTGGCGCGGATCTGTCCGCTCCAGTAGTCGGGGGAGGTCAGCTCGCCGGCGGTGGCGAGCTCGCCGGTCACCGTCGAGACGAGGGGGATGGCCGGCGGGTTGAACGTCAGGGAGGCGGCGACCTCGCGGAACTCGTCGAGGACGGCGTCCATGTGGGGCGAGTGGAAGGCGTGGCTCACCTTGAGCCTGCTGGTCTTGCGGCCCCGGGCGCGCCAGCCGGCGGCGATCTCCTCCGCCGCGGACTCGTCGCCCGATACGACCACCGCGCGCGGGCCGTTGACCGCGGCGATGCCCACGGCGTCCTCGTGGCCCGCCAGCGAGCGGCGGACCTCGTCCTCCTCCGCCTGTACGGCGATCATGGCGCCGCCGGGGCGGGCGGCCTGCATCAGCCGGGCGCGGGCGGCCACCAGCGTCGCCGCGTCCTCGAGGGAGAGCACGCCCGCCACGTGCGCGGCGGAGAGCTCGCCGATCGAGTGCCCGGCGAGCAGGTCGGGGGTCGTGCCGTGGTGGGCGAGCAGCCGGAACAGCGCGACCTCGACGGCGAAGAGGGCCGGCTGGGCGTACCGGGTCAGGTGGAGCAGCTCCGCGTCGGGGCCGTCCGGTTCGGCGAACACCACCTCGCGCAGCGGGCGCTCGAGCTTGCCGTCGAACGCGGTGAAGACGGCGTCGAGCGCGGAGGCGAACACGGGCGACGAGGCGTACAGCTCGCGGCCCATGCCCAGGCGCTGTGCGCCCTGGCCGGTGAAGAGGAAGGCGGTGCGGCCCGCGGCGACGGCGCCGCCGGCGACCACGTCCGGGATCCCGTCATACGGGGCACCGCCGGCCAGCGCCGCCAGTGCGTCGAGGCGGTCCGCCATGCTGCTGCCGAAGACCGCGGCCCGCTCCTCGAAGGCGGTGCGGTGGGTGGCGAGCGCGATCCCGACGGAGGCCACGTGGGCGGACCCGACGGTTCCGGCTCCGGCATCCGCTCCGGCTCCGGATTCGGCCTCGGCTCCGGCTCCGGCATCCGCTCCGGCCTCGATCAGGTGGGCGCGCAGCCGGGCCGCCTGCGCGCGCAGTGCCTTCTCGTCCCGGGCCGACAGCAGCCAGGGCGCGGGCACACCGGCCCGGGACTCCGGTGCCCCGGCCGCGGGCTCGCCGGCGGCCTCGGCCCCGGCCGTGGCGGGGTCGTACTCGAGGACCACGTGGGCGTTGGTGCCGCTGATGCCGAAGGAGGAGACCGCGGAGCGCCGCAGCCCCGTGTCCGCGGGCCAGTCCCGGGACTCGGTGAGCAGCTCCACGGCGCCCGCGGACCAGTCCACGTGCGGCGACGGCGCGTCGACGTGCAGGGTCCTGGGCAGGACCCCGTGGCGCATGGCCTGCACCATCTTGATGACGCCGCCCACGCCCGCGGCGGCCTGCGCGTGCCCGATGTTGGACTTGAGCGAGCCCAGGTACACCGGGTTCGCGCCCTCGCGGCCGCTGCCGTAGGTGGCGATGATGGCCTCGGCCTCGATGGGGTCGCCGAGCCTGGTGCCGGTGCCGTGCGCCTCCACCGCGTGGACGTCCGCCGCGGTCAGCCGGGAGTCGGCGAGTGCCTCGCGGATGACGCGCTGCTGGGCGAGCCCGCTGGGGGCGGTGAGGCCGTTGCTCGCGCCGTCCTGGTTGATCGCGGAGCCGCGGATGACGGCGAGGACCCGGTGTCCGTTGCGACGGGCGTCCGAGAGCCGCTCCACGAGCAGCATGCCGACGCCCTCGCCCCAGCCGGTGCCGTCGGCGGCGGCCGCGAAGGACTTGCAGCGTCCGTCCTGGGAGAGCCCGCGCTGCCGGGAGAACTCGACGAACATCCCGGGCGAGGACATCACGGCCGCGCCGCCCGCGAGGGCCAGGTTCGTCTCGCCCGACCGCAGGGAGCGGATCGCCAGGTGCAGGGCGACGAGCGAGGAGGAGCAGGCGGTGTCGGCCGTCACGGCGGGCCCGATGAGGCCGAGCTGGTAGGCGATGCGGCCCGACATCACGCTGGCGGTGGAGCCGGTGAGCACGTTGCCCTGCACGCTCTGCGGCGCGTCCTGCATCCGGGGTCCGTACTCGAGGGCGGTCGCCCCCACGAAGACTCCGGTGCGGCTGCCCCGCAGCGTCTCGGGAAGCACGTCGGCACGCTCGACGGCCTCCCAGGCCGTTTCGAGGAGCAGCCGCTGCTGGGGGTCCATGGCGAGGGCTTCACGGGGCGAGATCCCGAAGAAGGCGGCGTCGAACTCACCGGCCTCGTGGAGGAATCCGCCGTACCGCACCGAGCTCGTGCCCGGCCGGTCCGGGTCGGGGTCGTACAGGTCCTCGCCCCAGCCGCGGTTCTCCGGGAAGGCGGAGACCGCGTCGGTCCCCTCGGCCACCAGGCGCCACAGGTCCTCCGGGGAGGCGACGCCTCCCGGGTAGCGGCAGGCCATGCCGATGATGGCGATCGGCTCGCCGTCCTGGGCCGTGGTGGTCCGGGCTTCGGGCCCCGCGCCGTCGCCCCCGAGCAGCGCGGCCCCGACGTACTCGGTGAGGGCCCGCGGGGTCGGATGGTCGAAGAGCAGCCCGATCGACAGGCTCAGCCCGGTCGCCCGGGCGAGGGCGGCACGGAGTTCGGTGGTCATCAGGGAGCTGAAGCCCAGCTCCTGGAACGTCGTGTCCGGGTCTGCGCGCTCACCGTTCCGGTACTCGAGGACGGCGGCGATGTGCTCGTCGACCAGCTCGGCCACGGCGTGCTTGCGGGCGGAGTCGGACAGGCCCGCGAGGCGCGCGCCCAGTGCACCGTGCGGTGGCGCGGAGGACGCATCGTCCGTGCTGTACGCCGCTTCGGCGGCGACCGCCTCCTGGTCTTCCGGCCGCACCGCGGCCGGGCCCGCCGCCCGGCCCGCCGCCGTACGCTCCGGGCCTTCGAGCCAGTGGTGGCGGCGCTGGAAGGCGTAGGTGGGCAGGTCGACGCGCCGGGCGCCGAGGCCGGCGTAGAGCGCGGCCCAGTCCACGTCGGCGCCCCGGGTGTACGCCGTCGCCACGGCCGTGAGCAGCGACTGCGCCTCGGGGCGCTCGCGCCGCAGCGCGGGTACGGCCGTCACCGCGGCGGGATCCGCCAGCGTGTCCGCGGCCAGTGCGGACAGCACGCCGTCGGGGCCGACTTCGAGGAGGGTGGTGACGCCCTGTGCCTCCAGGTACCGGACGGTGTCGGTGAAGCGGACCGCCTCGCGGATGTGGCGCGCCCAGTAGTCGGGGGAGGTCAGCTGCTCGTCGGTGGCCAGGGTGCCCGTCACGTCGGAGACGACCGGGATGCTCGCCGGGTGGTAGGTGAGCCGGGCCGCCACCTGCCGGAACTCGTCGAGCACTTCGTCCATGTGCGGCGAGTGGAAGGCGTGGCTGACCGTGAGCCGCTTGGTCTTGCGGCCGCGCTGCCGCAGCTGCTCCGCCACCTCCTCCGCGGCGTCCGCGTCGCCGGAGATCACCGTGGAGTACGGGGAGTTCAGGGCGGCGACGGTCACCTGCCGCTCCCGCCCGGCGAGCAGGGCGGCGACCTCCTCCTCCCTCGCCTGCACGGCGATCATGGCGCCGTCGGACCGCGCCGCCTGCATGAGGCGGCCCCGGGCCGCCACCAGGGACGCCGCGTCCGGCAGGTCGAGTACCCCGGCCACGTGCGCGGCGGCCAGCTCGCCGATGGAGTGGCCGGCCACGATGTCGGGACGGAGCCCGAGGGATTCGAGCAGCCGGTAGAGGGCCACTTCCACGGCGAACAGCGCCGGCTGGGTGCGCACGGTGTCGTCGAGGCCGTGGCCGGTGGCGATGGTCTGGGCGAGCGGCCGGTCGAGGTGCGGGTCGAGGGCGGCGGCCACCGCGTCGAAGGCGGCCGCGTAGACGGGGAACGCCTCGTACAGCTCCTGCCCCATGCCGAGGCGTTGGGCGCCCTGCCCGGTGAACAGGAAGGCGGTGGGGCCGGGTTTGGCCGGCGCGCCCGTCACCACGCCGGAAGCGGCGCGGCCCGAGGCGAGGGCGTCGACCCCGTCGAGCAGCCCCGCTGCGTCGGGGGCCAGGACGACGGCCCGGTGCCGGAAGGAGGTCCGGTGCGCGGCCAGGGACCAGCCGACGTCCACCGCCGACGGCGGGGCGCCTCCGGCGAGGTGGGCGTGCAGGCGCGCGGCCTGCCCCCGCAACGCCGCCTCGCCCGCGCCGGAGAGCACCCACGGGAGCACCGCGGGGGCGAGGGACGTCTCCTCGGCTGCGGTGGCCTGCGCAGTCGCGGGCGCCTCGGCGAGCACGACGTGGCAGTTGGTGCCGCCCATGCCGAAGGAGCTCACGCCCGCGATCAGCGGGCGGTCCGGGCGGGGCCACCCGGTCAGTTCGCGCTGTACGGCGAGCCCGAGCTCGGCCAGCGGGATGGCCGGGTTCGGCGTCTCGAAGTTGAGCGTGGCGGGCAACTGCCGGTGGTGGATGCCGAGGAGGGTCTTGATGAGGCCGGCGATGCCCGCCGCGCCCTCCAGGTGGCCGATGTTGGTCTTGACCGACCCGACGCGCAGCGGCTCCCCCTCGGGGCGTCCGGCGCCGAGCGCGGCCCCGAGGGCGGCGGCCTCGATCGGGTCGCCCACGGGGGTCCCCGTGCCGTGCAGTTCCACGTACTGCACGGCGCCGGCGTCGATGCCCGCACGCTCGTAGGCGGTCCGCAGGACCTGCTCCTGCGCCTGGGCGCTGGGCACGGTGAGCCCGTCCGTGGCGCCGTCGTTGTTCACCGCGCTGCCGCGGATGACGCCGTAGATCCGGTCGCCGTCGGCGACGGCCCGCCGCAACGGCTTGAGGATGACGACACCGCTTCCCTCGCCGGGTACGAAGCCGTTGGCGCGGGCGTCGAAGGTGTACGTGACCCCGTCGGGGGACAGCGCGCCGAACCGCTCCTCGGTCACGGTGTTCTCGGCGAGGAGGTTGAGGTTGACCCCGGCGGCGATCGCGGCGGTGGACTCCCCGTTGCGCAGACTCTCGCAGGCCAGGTGCACGGCGACGAGGGAGGACGACTGGGCCGCGTCCACGGTCATGCTGGGACCGCGCAGGCCCAGGTGGTACGAGACGCGGTTGGCGATGACGCCCCGGTTCACGCCGGTCATCGTGTGCTGGGTGACGGCTTCGGCGCCCCGCTGGTAGAGCAGGTTGGTGTAGTCGTCCCGCAGCGTGCCCACGAACACGGCGGTGGGGGTGGACCGCAGGGACGCCGGGACGATCCCCGCGTCTTCGAGCGCCTCCCAGGCGAGTTCGAGCACCAGACGCTGCTGGGGGTCCATGGTGGCCGCCTCGCGGGGCGAGACCGCGAAGAAGGCGGCATCGAACTGGCCGACGGCGTCGAGGAATCCGCCGCGCGTGAGGGCAGCCTGTGCGTCGGCACCCCACCGGTCCTCCGGCACGTCGGTGATGGCACTCGTGCCGCCGCTGAGCAGCTCCCAGAAGGCCGCGGGGCTCTCCGCTCCGGGAAGCCGGCAGGCCATTCCGACGACAGCGATCGGCTCATAGTGTTCGGTACGGCTGTCGACCGCCGGAGCATGCTCACTCATCATGAATTTCCGCTGCCCTTTCGTAACCGGGTTCCCCATGGCACAGGCCCCATACGCTCATTCGAGGGGAATGTGACGCAATCCCAGAAATCCGACCCTACGGGCACCCGGGAACCCATTCCCCAATGCCCGGCCACGGGTCGGTAACTGGAAAATGCGCGGGCGCACACCGCCCCGTACGAGCCCACTGCCCGGTCCGCGGCAGGGCGGACCGGGCAGGGTGGGCACACAGGGCAGGGCGCGGCGGGGGGGGCCCGCTTCTTCCGCGCGGCACGAAAAGAGCGGGCGTTGATTCCACACGCGGAATTCCGGTGTGCGTCACGGAGGTGCCGTACACCTCCCGCACACCGGCGACCCACCGGAGATGGAGGGGCGATTACCCGCAGATGAGCGCCCCGGAATTTCCGCCCCACCGGTCATCCGGTGAAGCTTTCCGTGTCCTCGCTGCGCGCGGCCGAGAGCAGGAGTTCCACGAGCTGCTCATTGCTGACCCGCTCCGGCCGGCCCAGGGTCACCGTGGTCGCGTGGCTCTTGCCCCCGGACCAGCTCGGACGGCGCAGCAGCAGCTCGGGGCCGGCTCCGGCGACCACCAGCAGCGGCCCGGAACCGGCCGTCTCCGCGAGTTCCTCGACCGCGTCGAGCACCACGTCGTCGGCGCGGTGCAGATCGTCGATGCACAGCACGAGGGGCTCCTGCCGCGCCGCCTCCTGGAGGAACTGGCCCCAGGCGTCGAGCACTTCGGTCGGGCACAGCTCCCCGTAACGGATGTCGAGGTCGGCGTCGCCCGAGGCCACCAGCGGGCGGAGCCGGGAGATCAACAGCTCCGAGGTCCGTTCCGAGTGGAACAGCGACCGCACGGCGCGGGCGAGCGCGGCGTGCGCCGTCCCCTGGTCGTCACCGGGCGCGATGCCGCAGTAGGCGTCCAGGATCTGGGCCGGGGCCCGCAGCAGACAGGCGTCCTCCCCGGGCGCGGGGACGCGAGCGGTGAGGACCCGGGATCCGCCGGCCCGCACCGTGACCCAGCGCTCGAAGTCCCGCAGCAGCCTGCTCTTGCCCGTGCCGGCCTCACCGAGGACCGTCACCAGGTGGGGCACGCCCCGGTGCTGGCCGCGCTTCACCAGCCCCCGCAGGATTTCGAGTTCGTACGCCTCGCTGCCGTCGGCCTCGGCGTGCTCCTCGTCCCGCCCGCCCAGCGCCTGCCAGCCCGCCGACGCGGGGTCGGAGAGCCAGTAGAGAACGGCGTCCTCGCTCGCCCTGCGGACGGCGTCACTGACCCGGACCGCGCCCGCGGGCACTTCGGACAGCAGCGCCTGGGATTCGTCGAGCACGGTGCCGACCACGGTCGGGGCATCCTCCGGGCTCCTGCGGCGCAGCAGCACCTCCCCGTTGGTGACCGAGCAGTGGACGGTCAGCTGCGCCGCCTCGGGCCCGGACCCGGCGGAGACGTCGAGGACGTCGCGGATCGCGAGCGCCGCGAGAACGGCCTGTCGCGCGTCGTCGTCGCCCGGCTTGTCGAGCCCGAACAGGGCGAGGGAGACGGAGCCGATGGTGGCCATCACGGTCCCGCCGAACCGCTCGACCTGCTCCCTGACCAGCTGCCCCGCACCCTCCAGCAGGGCGTCGAGGTCATGGACCGCGCCGCCGGCGAGCGAGGGGGCGAGCCGGGTGCGCACGGAGACCACGCTGACCCGGCGGCGTTCGGAGCCGGTGCGCTGCTCGGGCACGGTGATGCCGCCCCCCGGCGCCGTGACCAGCAGGCCCGGGGAGCGCCTCTCCTGCGGGCCGGCCGGGGTCACGGCCGCGACGGCGAGTGGGCCGCGCGGACCCGGCTCGGCCAGGGTGAGGGCGGGGTCCTGGACGAGGATCGCCTGTTGCAACTGCTGCAGGGCGTGGCCGGGTTCCAGACCCAGGCTCTCGACCAGGACGGACCTGACCCTGCTGTACGCGTTGAGCGCGTCCGCCTGGCGCCCGCACCGGTAGAGGGCGAGCATCAGCTGACCGCAGGACCGCTCCCGGAGCGGCTCGGCCTGCACCATCGTCTCCAGTTCCACGAGAACCGAGTGGTGGCGGCCGCAGGCCAGCTGCGCGTCGAAGTAGTCCTCCATCACTTCGAGCCTGGTGTTCTCGACCGCGGCCAGTTCGGGCCACTGGATCCCCGCCTCCACCAGGTCGGCGAGGGCGGGCCCGCGCCACAGGGCGAGCGCGTCGCTGAGCAGCGACGAAGCGGACTCGGCGGCTCCGGCGGCGAGTTGCTCGCGCCCCTGGCCCACCCACTTCTGGAACAGGTACAGGTCGACCTGGTCGGGGTCCACCCGCATCATGTAGCCCGGTGGCTGGGTCAGTAGTGCCGCGGCCCCTGGATCGCGCTCCGTCTGCCCTAAGAACAGGGCTCCGCGCAGGCCGTAGACCGCGTTCTGCAGAATCTTGCGCGCCGTGGTGGGGGCGTCGTCGACCCCCCACAGCGCGTTCATCAGCTGGCTCGTGGCCACCACCTTGTTCGCCTGAAGCAGCAGGAAGCCGAGTGTGGCCCGCTGCTTCGTCCCCCCCAGTCCGATCGTTCTTCCGTTGTCGACGACTTCCATCGGACCCAGCATGCGGAACTGCATCAAATCCCCCAACTCGATACACGAGCAATGAACGGACTCCCCAGCACGGCCTGCGATGCGCGCCGGCGCCGCGCCTGCCATATCGGCCAAGATCCGGTCACCATGGTGCACGTCGGCGGTCCAAGCACAAACAAACCCCAGGTACGAAAGGTGCGGGCACCTGCGACGTTGCTCGGATCGGGCGTTTTTTCCGCCCCCACCGCGACCGCTCCGGCGATGACCGACCAGCCAATGACGGCCGGTCATATCGGGGTCGTGGCGGCGGGGCTCCCAGGCCCTGTAGGGGGACGGGCCGGGGGAAGGCCCGTCCGGCCGCCCTCAGGTCCGTACGGGAACCTGCACTCCCAGGGCCTCGGAGACGGTCCTCGCCACGTCCTCGATGTGCGAGTCGAGGTAGAAGTGCCCGCCGGCGAAGACCTTCTTGCGGACGGGGGCGGTGGTGAAGTCCCGCCAGGCGTCGGCCTCGGCCACGCTGACCACCGGATCGCTGTCCCCGATCAGCACGGTGAACGGGATGCCGAGCGGCTCGCCCGGCTCCCACGCGTACGCTCCGGTCGCCCGGTAGTCGGCGCGCAGCGCGGGCATGACCATGGCCCGCAGCTCGGGGTCCTCGACCGCCTTGGGCGCGGTTCCGCCGAGGCTGCGTATGGTGGCGATGATGTCGGCGTCGGTCCGCAGCCGGTCCCGCGGGCCGGGTGCCGCGGCGGGGGCACCCCTGCCGGAGAGGAAGAGCCGTACGGGCGCCGCCACTCGGCGCCGCACGATGCGGCGGGCGGTCTCGTAGGCGAGCACCGCTCCCATGCTGTGCCCGAAGAAGGCGTACGGTTCCTCCCCGCTCTCCCCGAGCACCGCGTCGGCGAGGGCGTCGGCCAGCCGCCCGATGTCCGCCACGGGCTCCTCGCGCAGGCGGTCCTGCCGGCCCGGATACTGGGCGGCGAGTACGTCGACGCTCTCCGCCAGCTCCCTGGACAGGGGTATGAAGGAGCTGGCCGCGCCGCCCGCGTGCGGGAAGCAGAACAGCCGCACCCCGCCCCGCCCTGCCCTGTGCTCCTCCCCCACCGGGGCGAACCTGCGGAACCACTCACTGCCCATGCCACTCCCCGATCAACGTCACACCGTGCGGCCGGCCCGGGCCGCCGCCTCCATCCTGCGGGCCGCCCGGCAACACCCGCCCCACCCTCCGGGCACCCCCGCCCCCACTCGCCCACCACTCGCCCACCACCCGTCCACCACTCGCCCACCATCGGGCGACCACGGGCGCGGGCTGTTCACGGGGCGCAGGCGGGGAACTGCCGGGGGGTGGCGGCGGGGGGCTGCACGAGTTTCAGAGGCTCGTCACACCTGGCGGGGCTGAGGATCTCGGACTGCAGGCGCTGGAGGTCCTCCGAGGGTTCGAGGCCCAGTTCCCGCTTGAGGATCTGATAGAGCGTGCGATAGGCCTGCAGGGCCTCACCTCGGCGTCCCGCGTGATACAACGCCATGATGAGGTGGCCGTGGAACCGCTCGTGGAGGGGGAACTCTTCGACCAGACTCCGCAGGTCGGGCAGCATCTCGCGCAGCCTGCCGAGCCAGCTCTCGATCTCGATGCGCAGCTCGAGGGCGTTGATCCGCAGCTCCTCCAGCCGCGAGATCCGGCCGGCGAGCACCGTCCCGACCGGCACACCGCTCAGCACGGGCCCCCGCCACAGGGCCAGCGCACGGCTCACCTGGCGGCCCGCGCTCTCCAGCTGCCCGGCCTCGACCTCGCGTCGGGCCTGGCGGACCATCGACTCGAACCTGCTCACATCGATCTCGTCGTCTTCCACCCGGAACTCGTAGCCGGGCGCCTTGGTCACCAGCAGTTCCCGGCCCGCAGCGCTGACCTTCTGCTCCTCGAGCAGCCTGCGCGCGTGGTAGACGTGCGTCTGCAGCGTTTTGCGGGCGCTGCGCGGAGGGGGCCCCTCCCCCCACAGCTCCTGGATCAGCAGATCGGCGGGCACCAGCGCACGGGGTTGTAACGCGAGCACCGCGAGCATTTGGCAGATTTTCGGGGCGTTCGGCATGTGCGCTCTGCCGTCGTCAGCGATGATTTCGAAGGGACCGATGAGATTGAACTGCATGGCACAGACCCCAGTTCCCGGTGCTCGACACTCCATGTACATCACAGTCAACACCGCTGTCAGGACGTGTCCAACTGCTCCCGAGCAGGGCTCGACCCGGGCCAAAGCACCACAACTCGCCTACGACGACGGCACTTTCCGGCCAGCGGACGAAGAACCCGTACCGCACCCTCACCTAAGGCGAACGCCCCGAGCCGGTTCCCTGCCGCAGAAGCTCCGGGCCTTACGGCGGCCCGCGTGATCGAGACGATCCTCCCCCGCGTCGCGGTGTCCGCCGAAGCCTTCGGGGACCCCCCGGAGGCCACCCTGTACCCGGGCGAGGAGGCGATCGTCGCCCGCGCCGTCGCGAGCCGGCGCCGCGAATACACCACGGCCCGCCACTGCGCCCGCCTGGCCCTACGGGACCTGGGCCACGCGCCCGTCGCGATCCCGACCGGCGAAAAGGGCGAACCCGTATGGCCCCCGGGCGTCGTGGGGGCCCTTACACACTGCTCCGGCTACCGCGCCGCGGCCCTGGCCCCCGCCGCCCGCATCACCGCCCTGGGCATCGACGCCGAGCCCCACGTCCCCCTGCCGGACGGCGTCCTGGAGGCGGTGGCCCGCCCCGAGGAGCTGTCGCACCTCGGGGCCCTGCGGCGCTGCGCCCCCGAAGTGCACTGGGACCGCCTGCTGTTCAGCGCGAAGGAGTCCGTCTACAAGGCCTGGTTCCCCCTGGCCCGCCGCCGGCTGGATTTCACCGACGCCACGCTGCTGTTCGACTGCGCCTCGCGCACCTTCCGCGCCACGCTCCACCAACAGGGCCCCACCGTCCACGACCGCCCACTCACCTCGATGACCGGCCAATGGCTGGTGACCAAGGGCCTGATCACCACGTCGGTCGCCATCACCCCCTGAAAGGCGCCTGCCCGCTCGTCTCCGGACACGCCGGTGTCACCAGGCGTACTCCTCCGGGGCGGGCCGGTAGCCCGGGAAGATCTCGTCCAGCCGGGCCAGCACCTTCGGGTCCAGGGTCAGCTCCAGCGCACGGACGGAAGTGTGCAGCTGGTCCACGGTCCGGGGGCCGACGACGGGGGCGGTGACCGCCGGCTGGGCCAGCAGCCAGGCGAGGGCGATGTCGCCCGGCTCGTGGCCGATCTCCGCGGCCAGGTCCTCGTACGCCTGGATCGCGTCGCGTCTGGCCGCGAGCGCCGCGGCGGCCCGGGCGACGGTCCGCCGGACGCCCTCCCGCTCCTTGCGCAGCACGCCGCCGAGCAGCCCGCTGTGCAGGGGCGACCAGGGCATCAGCCCGATGCCGTACCGCTGCACGGCCGGGATGACCTCCAGTTCGAGCTTGCGTTCCAGGAGGTTGTAGAGCGACTGCTCACTGGCCAGGCCCAGGAAGTTCCGTGCCTTGGCGGTCTCCTGGGCCTGGGCCAGGTGCCAGCCGGCGAAGTTGCTGGAGCCGACGTAGACGATCTTGCCCTGGGCGACCAGGACCTCCATGGCCTGCCAGATCTCCTCCCACGGAGTGTCCCGGTCGACGTGGTGCATCTGGTAGAGGTCTATGTAGTCGGTCTGCAGGCGCTTCAGGCTGGCGTCCACGGCGCGGCGGATGCGGAGGGCCGAGAGCTTCCCGTCGTTGGGCCCGTCACCCATGTCCATGTACAGCTTGGTGGCGATCACCGTCTTCTCGCGTCGGCCGCCGCCCTGGGCGAGCCAGTTGCCGATGATCGTCTCGGTCAGTCCGCGTTGTTCCGGCCAGCCGTAGACGTCGGCGGTGTCGAAGAGGTTGATCCCCAGCTCCGAGGCGGTGTCCATGATGCGATGGGCGTCGGCCTCGTCGGTGTGCACACCGAAGTTCATGGTGCCGAGGCAGAGACGCGAGACGGTCAGGCCGGTACGGCCGAGGCGGGTGAACTCCATGGCCGCCACCTTGTTGCATCCGCTGCCGACCTGTCCATCGACGGACCGCACACGTCGGGTTCCGGCCGGGCGCCACCGGTCCGGCCGGCCCCTCGCCTCCCGCCGCCGTCAGGCGAAATCGGCGGCGTGATCGGCGGCCCACTCGGCGATGGAGCGGGCCGGCCGACCCGTGAGCTCCTCGACGGTCTTCAGCACGGGCAGCGCGCGGGAGGGGTCCGCCGCCGTCTCGGACCACTCCCGCAGCAGGTCACTGGCGATGCCCGGCCGCAGGAACTTCCCCGTGGTCGCCCGCCACTGTTCGGCAGTCAGCTCCTCGAAGCGGACCTCGCGCCCGATCGCGTCGCCGATCGCCGCGACCTGTTCCGTCTGCGAGACGGCCGCGGGCCCGGTCAGCGTGTACCGCGCCGCGTGATGGCCGCCCTCCGTCAGGGCCAGGGCGCCGACGGCCGCGATGTCGGCTTCGTGGATCAGCGGGCACGTCGCCGCCGGGTAGGGCGCCCGGACCACGCTCTCGGCGCGGACCGAGGACGCCCACCACAGCATGTTCGTCTGGAACGGTGCGGGCCGCAGGACGGTCCACTCCGCCACGCCGCTGTTCTCCAGCGCGGCCTCGGCGGCCCGGTAGCGGGGGTAGACCCACGACCCGCGATCGCGCTCCGTGTGGCCCGCCGCCCAGGCGCCGGTGAACAGGACGACCCGCTGGACGCCTGCCCGCTTCGCCGAGGCGGCGAAGTCCGGGATGGCGTCGAGGACGGGGAAGAGGAAGGCGCTCTCCACCCCGTCCAAGGCCGCCGCCAGGCTCTCCGGCACGGTCAGGTCACCCTCGACCACCGTGACCTCGGGCGGCAGGCCGGCCGTCTGCGGCTGCCTGCTCAAGGCGCGTACGTCCTTTCCCGCCGCGAGCAGGTCCTGCACCACGTGCCGGCCGATCTTTCCGGTCGCACCCGTTACCAGAATTGTCATGGCCAGATCATATGGCTCGAGGGGCGAGAACCACATGTCATCGCATTCAGGCCAGTCCGATCAACGGGCCCGTCAGACGGCCCTCTGCCCCCGTAACGCCCGGCGCGATTCCGCCACGACCGTTTCGGCCTCGGCTTTTCCGTCACCCACGGAACGGGCGCGTTCGTCCATCTGCTGAGCCGCGGTGCGCCAGCCCTCCGCAAGCTCGCGCGACACGGCCGCAACCGTGGACACCCAATGACTCGGGATGTTCTCGACCAGCTGCCTCCACTGCTCCGTGGTGAGTGAATTGAAATCCAGCAGCCGCAGCAGGAGGCGCCCCTGGTCGGTGAACCTGACCGCCGGATCGCGCTTCAGGTTCACC
The DNA here is from genome assembly GCF_044750905.1 of Streptomyces sp. NPDC088762. Taxonomy (NCBI): domain Bacteria; kingdom Bacillati; phylum Actinomycetota; class Actinomycetes; order Kitasatosporales; family Streptomycetaceae; genus Streptomyces; species Streptomyces sp. NPDC088762. The sequence goes on along the minus strand of NZ_JBIVKT010000009.1, from coordinate 228,582 downwards.
AGGGCCTCCCCCACCGAGGGGGAGGCGGTGCCCCTGTCGCGGATCGGCGTGGCGGCCCGCTGTTCATGGGGCTGCCGGGGCTCCGGCGGCCTGGGCGCCAGCGGGTTCTCGCTCCGCTGGACCGCGGCCCTGACGTCCCGCGCGGTCGCCAGGGACACTCCCGCACCGGCGGCGATCTCCCGCAACGTCGCGCCGGGGTGCTCGACGACGTACTCGTGGGCGAGTCGACGGGCCTTGGCGATGTCGACCGTCCGGGAGCGCCCGTCGCGGCCGACGCGCGCGTTCAACTGAGGAATGGTCTCACCTGAACGCTTGCGTATCGCGCCCACGGTCTTGGGCGAGAGACCCGCGGCGGCGGCGATCATCCGGTCCGACCATTGGGGATGCGAGTGGATGATCCGCGTTGCCGCCGCATTTCGCTCGGCCCGGGTCAGCAGCAATCCGTGACGGGCATTTTGTTTTACGGCGAGGAGGAAGGCTTCCTTTTCGCTGCCGTCGAAGTACTGGACATCGATCTCCTTTTGATGTCTCAGCGCGGCCGCTCGCCATCTGTGCGTTCCGTCGACGATACGCATCGTGGATCGGTGTACGATGACCGGAGGCAGCGGGGCATTCGACCGGGACAGTACCTCTATGTGATCGGCACTCTCACCCTCCAGTCGCGGTGAATCACCGGCCACAATGGCGTCAATAGGAACACGGACGACCGGAAGCCTGCCGACTTGGACATCCCACAGTTCGGCGGATACGCACTGTCCTTCGAACTCGACGAGGGCCTCAGGCCCGGTTTCACCCATTCCCAACAACCTCTCTTGGTGAGACGAGATAAGTCGCCTTGCGAAGACGACCGGCGCTGAACCATCGTGGACCGGCGGGGGGACACCCCTCGCGCATGCGGAATAACCGGCTCGGTCGACACCCAGCCGGACGGTTTCACCGTGTGGCAAGCCTGTGCGGCACCCTCCCCGTTCCGATCAACGCCATCGCGCCATGCTAGGCAGGTCAACTTCCTTGGCAACAGCCGCAGTTGACTCTTCATGACAGTCCGCCGGCCGCAGACCGCGCGAGCCGGCCACGGCCCCTCGCGGGCCGCGACCGGCTCCCACCGCCGTTCGATCAGCGCGTGGGCGGGTTGAACTCCGGCTGGTCGAGCAGGCGCAGCCAGGTCCCGTCGGGCTGGCGGCGGACCACCTGCGCCCGGGCACCCGAGCCGTCCTTGGGAGGCGTGGAGGTCAGGGCGATGTCGCCGCTGATCAGAGTCGGAAGCGGAGCCTCCTGCTCAAATTTCGGGGCGTGCGTCAGAACCTTCTCCCAAAGCTGGCGAATTGCCTCACGCCCCACCGTGACACTGCCCGGAGGGTAGGCCATGACAGCGGTTTCCTCGTAGAGGGCGGCGATACCGGCCGCATCACCGGCATTGGCGCGCTCGACGAACAGACGGGTGAGGTCTTCCGGCTTCAACGCCTTCTCGTTCTCCGACACAGGGGTCCTTCCGTGCATGGCTGGCTTTCGTCCATGCCAGTCTCCAACGCCGCATCTCCACAAGTCCAATCAATCAACCTGATCGGCGTTATAATGAGCAGCTATGGAGCTCAGGCAGTTGAGGTATTTCATCGCGGTTGCAGAGGAATCCAACTTCACCCGGGCCGCGGAACGGCTGCGAATCAGCCAGCCCGGGATCAGCGCGCAGATCCGCCAGCTGGAACACGACCTGGGTGCGACCTTGATCGATCGATCCGGTCGCAGCGCGAGCCTGACCTCCGTAGGAGAGGCGGTTCTCGGCCACGCCCGGGCAGCTCTGGCGGCCGCCGAGGCGGCGCGTCACGCGGTCGCGGAGGTGAACGGACTGCTGCGGGGCCGGCTCACCGTGGGCATGGTCACCGCGTGCATGGTGACCCCGCTGTTCGACGCCCTCGCCTCCTTCCACCGGGCCCATCCGGGAGTCGAGATCGCGCTGGTGGAGGACAACTCCGACGAGCTCATCGAACAGATCCGAAGCGGTGTCGCCGACCTGGCCCTGATCGGTACGGCCGACGAGCCGCCGCAGGGCCTGGAAGCCATGCCGATCACCAGTGAACGCCTGGTCGCAGCCGTTCCCTTCGGCCATCCCCTGGCCGAGCCCGTACGGGTCACGCTCGACGACATCAGCGCCTACCCGATCGTCTGCCTGCCCCAAGGCACCGGTATCCGGGCCGTGTTCGACCAGGCCTGCGCGGCCCGGGGAATCAGGCCGAACATCGCGCTGCAGGCCAGTGCGCCCAGCACGGTCGCCCATCTCGCCCAGCGCGGCCTCGGCGTCGCCGTCCTCTCCGAGTCCATGGCGGTCCAGTACGAAGGTCTGCAGACGCTCGTCATCGACGATATCCAGACACTGGCGGTGCTGTCCGTCGTCTACAACGCGGGCCAGAGCGCGGCGCTCCTGGAGCTGGTGGCCCACTGCCGCCAGGCCTTCCTCGGCGAGCCTGTCAAGCGGCAGGTTCCGGTCACGGCCGACCTGGCCGCCGGCTGAGCGGTCCCCGTACGGGCAACGCGGCCGGCCCCGGCTCGGTGAGCCGGGGCCGGCCGTACGGAACGCCGTATCAGCCCTCGGCTGCCACGGGCTGTCCCGGGGAGTCCGCCGCCGGAGCGGGCTTGGGCTGCTGGTAGGCCACGAAGTCCTTGGCGCGGATCAGCAGCAGGGCCAGCACACCGCCGATCAGGGCCAGTCCGGCCCCGATCACCAGCAGGGTGTTGATGCCGTCCACGAATCCGGACACGGCCAGCTCGTTGACCTGCTCGTGGAACCGCTCGGGGGTGGAGGCGACCGCGGCTTCGATGTCGCCGCCCCGGACCTGGGCGGTGAGGTCGGCAGTGCGCCCCGCGAGCTCCGGGGTGCCGCGCAGCCCGTCGGTGAGCTTGTCCCCGATGATGGCGGCGAAGATGGAGCCCAGCACGGCGACGCTCGCCGTGACGCCGAGCTGGCGGAAGGTGCTGTTCGTACCGGCGGCCATCCCGGACCTGGACATGTCGACCACGCCCATCGCGGTGGAAGCCAGCGGCGGGTTGACGAAGCCGGCGCCGATGCCGCCGAGGACGAAGCCGGGGATGAAGTGGGTCCAGCCCGTTTCCGCGTCCACGTTGCCCATCAGCAGGAGGCCGACACCGACCACGATGAGGCCGCCGCCGATCAGGGCCCGCGCCGGAAGCTTGCTGCTGAGCCTGCCGGCGACGTTCGAGGCCAGCAGCATCGCCACCGAGGCGGTGAGCAGCCGGAGCCCGGTCTCCAGCGAGGAGTACTGGAGCACTTCCTGGAAGTAGATCGCCAGGAACAGGAACATCGCGAAGAGCGAGCCGTTCATGGCGAATGCCGCGACGGCCCCGCCGAGGAACGTGGGGATCCGGAAGAGTCCGAGGTCGAACATCGGCTGCTCGACCCTCGACTCGACGACGAGGAAGGCGATCAGCAGGACTGCGCCGGAGATCAGGAAGGTCAGCGCGTTCGAGTCGCTCCAGCCGGCCTCACCGGCCTGGATGAGGCCGTAGACGAGCGCGGCCAGACCACCGGTGAGCAGGATGAATCCGGGCCAGTCGAGCTTGCGGGCGAAGGGGGACTTCGCCTCGTCCACCCGCAGCATCACGATCGCGGCGACCGCGATGCCGATCGGCACGTTGATGAGGAAGATGCCCCGCCAGCTGATCCCGGCGGTGATCAGACCACCCGCGACCGGGCCGATGGCGGAGGCGAGGCCGGTGACCATGCCCCAGGTCCCGAAAGCGGTGCCGAGTTCCCTGCCGCGGAACGCGCCCGCCAGCAGGGCCAGGCCGGTCGCGAACATCACGGAGCCGCCGATGCCCTGCACGATGCGGGAGAACACCAGCATGAGGGGCGACTGGGCCAGTCCGCAGAGCAGTGAGCCGAGGGTGAAGACGACCACGCCGATGCCGTACAGCCGCTTGCGGCCGAACCGGTCGGCGAGCGTTCCGCTGGTCAGCAGCAGGGAGGCGAGTGCCAGTGAGTAGCCGTCAATGACCCATTGCAGATCGGCGAAACTCGCGTGCAGATCCTCTTGGATGGGGGGCATCACGACGTACACGATCGTCGTGTCCAGCAGGAGCATGAAAGTGCCCCCGCACACCGCTAACAGTGTCCACCACTTCTTTTCCATGTCATTTCCTTCTGCCGGCCGAGCTAGCGGATGCTCTGGACATTGATCGGCGGGATGTTGTGCGTGAGGCGAAACAGGTTCGCGGGGTCGTACACGGCCTTGATTTCCGTCAGGCGCAGGTAGTCCTTGGGGTCGTAGGCCATGCGTACCTGGTCGGCGGTGGCGTTCTCGCCGTACAGGAAATTCAGGGAGCGCCCGGTCGTGACGGGTTCCAGGGCTGCGATCAGCCGGGCGTGCGCGGCGCGCGTGGCCTCGAGGTCGTCGGGAGTCACCCGGTTCAGCACGGCGAGCATGTACGCCGCGTCCCGGTTGCCGACCGCGTTGGGCACCGCCGGAGGCTGGGCCAGGGCGCCGCCGAGGTGGCGGATCTCCACGATGCAGGTGACCGGGGCCCCGGGGCCCGTCAGCTCGAGCACCGTCTTGACGGTGTCCTCGCCGAGGTCGCGGGTCATGGCGTTGGTCCCGATGTACGGGGCCGGCTGGACCGGGTCGTTGTGGATCGTGCCGGACTCCGCGTACGGCAGTTCGCGCACGGAGTCGGCCAGGGCCGGGCCGAGCGCCCGCAGCGGCTCGACCAGCCGCTCGCCGGTCGCGGCGTCGCCCAGGTACGCCACCCGCACGTGCACCACGTACCGTCCCCGCAGCGGCGGGGGCAGTGCCGGGACGTCGGGGAGCGGAACGAGCGCGATGGAGGAGGTCATCTCGTCCGGGACGGTGGCGGTCCAGCGCAGATAGCCGTTCACGACCTGTTCGGCGAGGCCGCCGTCGAAGTAGAGGCCGCCGCCGTAGAGCCGTTCGACGGGAAACAGGTCCACTTCGAGGGCGGTGACCACGCCCAGGCTGCCGCGGCCGCCGCGCAGCGCCCAGAACAGGTCGGGTTCGCTGTCGGCGGTGACGCGGCGCAGCCGGCCGTCGGCGGTGACGGCGTCGATGGCGCGGATGTGGTCGGCGGCGTACCCGTGGCGGCGGGCCATCAGGCCGAGTCCGCCGCCGAGCATGTAGGAGACGGCTCCGACGCCCGGGGCGCTCCCGTTGAGCGGGGCGAGCCCGTGTGGGGCGGCTGCCTCGATCAGCTGCCGGGAGGTGACTCCGGCGGCGAACCGCGCGGTGCGGGCCGCGGGGTCGATCCGTACGTCCGTCATCCGGCGGGTGGTGATCAGCAGTCCCCCCTCGGCGGTCTGAGCGGGGCTGTGCCCGGTGGCCTGGACCGCTACGGGCAGGTCGCGGGCGGCGGCGAACTCCACGGCGGCGCGTACGTCTTCGGCGCAGGTGGCGCCGACGACCAGGGCCGGGCGGTGGACGCCGAAGGTCTGGTACCCGGTGCGTTCCCCGTCGTACGCCTCGTCACCGGGCAGCAGGACCGGGCCGCTCACGCGTCCGGCCAGTTCCCCGGTCTCCGGTCCCGCGCCGGCGGTGGGGTCAGGCACGTCATGCCCGGTGTCCATGGTCGTTTCCTCTCGGTGGGCGCGCAGCGTGGGGCCCGGTGGCGGAGGGGGGTACCCGCCCTCCGCCAGCGGGGGATGGTGTCGGAGGGCGGGCGCACGGTGTCGCACCTGCATGCTCGCCCAACCGGACACCAGAAGTCCAAGACCTGGTTTTTGTGGGTTCCAGAACCGTTGGTTATGCCTGAGGGGTCGTCGGATGCCGCAGGGCGACCGCGAAGGCGAACGCCCTGGTCCCGCCCTCCACCACGAGAGCCCGCTCTGTTCCCGCCCGGGCCCACAGCAGGCCGTCGGACCGGCTGAGGCGGACCCGCCAGAAGAGACCGCCGTGGGACTGCCGGCAGTCGGAGAGCGCCTTGAATCCGGCCTCCTTCGCGACGAACAGGCGGCGCAGCGTCTCCCGGCTCCGGTCCGGCCACAGCAGTGCCCGCTCGGCGTCGTCCAGGAGGAAGCGCTCCCGCCCCGGGGCGAGGTGGTCCGTCTCCAGGTCCACCCCGATGCCGCCGGCTCCCGGGGCGACGGCCGCTATGGCGAAGGACCGGGTGTGCGTGATCGCGCCGGCGAACCCGGCGGGGAACAGCGGAGCTCCGTCGCAGCGGCGGCCCACCGTCAGCACGGCGGAGCCCGCACGCCGGAGCGCCGTGCCGGCCGCGGCACGGCCGGCACGGCGCTGTTCGGCAGGGCCGTACGGTGGGTCGACCCGCGCGACTTCCAGCAGGATGCCCGCGGGCCGGCCGTCGCTCGGGGCGGACTCAGTCATCCGCTCCGAGGACCCGGGATACAAAGGCCACGACCTCTTTCTGGAACCACTCGGGTTCTTCCAGGAAGGCGAGGTGCCCGCCGCGGGGCACGGTGACGGTTTCCGAGTCCGGCAGCAGCCGGGCCAGTTGCTCCGCCCCGTCGGACCCGAGGGAGAAGTCGTCGCCGCCCACGAACAGCAGGGTGGGCTGCGTGACCTTGGTGAGCAGCTCGGGTTCGAGCGGTGCCTTGACGGACACCGCCAGTCCGGCCCGCAGCGACTCCTGGGTGTGGATCCCGAGGAAGTTCTGCTTGCGGCCGATGAAGCCGGTCGGGCCGGCGGTCTCCACCGCGTAGTCGCCCGAGACCAGGGGATAGAGCTGGTCGTACATGACCCCCAGTCCCCCGGTGTCCAGCGTCTTCAGCCAGGACTTGGTGATGCGGCGCAGGCGCTGGCCACCGTAGGGGCTCATGGCCGGACCGGCGAAGATCAGGCCGTGGACCCGGTCCGGGTACGCCACCGCGAAGTCCCGGCAGATCAGGGTGGAGAAGGAGGTGCCGAGCAGGAACGCCTTCTCGATCCCCAGGGAATCCAGCAGCGCCTTCAGGTCGGTGACGTGGTCCTCCCAGACGGGCTCGCCGGTCTGCGGGGTCGACTCGCCCTGACCGCGCAGGTCGTAGGAGAGGAGCCGGGCGCCGCCGGCCAGGTTCGCGGTGTACGACCGCCAGGACTTGCGGTCCATGAAGAAGTTGTTGATCAGGACGATGTCGGGGCCGTCTCCGCGGCGCTCGTAGGCGATTTCGATGTCGTCGTTCACCCGGACCGTGCCGGTCTCGATGGAATCGTGGACGGTCGTGTCTGTCATCGGTTCATCTCCAGCTGGAAGACCGGCCGGCGCATACGGGGCCGGCTGATGTCACTGCGCTTCGAGAACCGCCTCGGTGGCGGACCTCGGGTCCCCGAAGCGGGCGGTCAGGATGTGCACCCAGCGCTCCAGCCCGAAGGCGAGGCAGCTGGTGTGCGCCGGCCCGCCGTCCGGGAGGCTGATCTCACAGCGTTCCCCGAAGAAGTTGCGGTGGTAGTTCACCGAACCGACGGCCAGGCCGTCGACGACGAACTCCTCCTTCACCGGGAACAGCAGCTGCATCTTGGCCCGTGAGCCGTTGCTGTCGAAGAAGGGGTCGGTGGCCACCTCGGTCTTCATGTCCAGTCCGAGCTTTCCGGCGAGGCCGAGCACCAGCTCCTTGGCACCGGACAGATGCTCCTTCGCGCCGTCTCCGTCGCCGACGAAGACGATCTCCCGCATGGAGAAGCCGAGGAGGCGCCGCAGGCCCTCGTACCGGGTCTCGTTGCGGTAGCAGGTGGCCACCGTGGTGAACCGGTTGGCCTCGGAGGGCAGGGTCTGTCCGCGCAGGTCGAAGTAGACCGAGTAGCAGGCAGCGGACGGCAGGCCGAGCCGTGCCTCGTTCAGCACCTCGGCCGGCAGTGCGGTGAGCGGCCGGTCCGTGGCCGCCCGCAGCGCGGTGAGCCGCTCCGGGTCGGCCGTCGCGACGGCCAGGCCCAGGTGCGGGAAGTTCTCGTAGTAGTCGATCCCTTCGAGGTCCTCCGCCCGCAGCAGCACCGGGTAGCGACGCTCATCGGCCCGCAGCCGCTCGGCCCAGGAGAGGATCAGCGCGTCGAACGCCCGGATGAGCCGCAGTTCGTCGGCGCCGAGCACCCCGAGCCCGCTGTCCGTCCGTCCGGTGGCGGTCCCCATCAGTTCGCAGCGCGCGCGAGGAAGCGCGCGTCGATCTTGCGGAGCGTCCGGAAGTCGTCCACGTCGATGTCTTCGGGGTCGATCGGCTCACCGCCGAGTTCCTCCAGCAGGTAGAGGAATTCGACGAACGCCAGCGAGTCGATCGCCCGGCGGTCGATCAGGTCGTCGTCGAGACCTATCTCGCCCACAGCGGGATTGCGCGTCGTGATGAATTCCAGCACCGCAGTGATCTTGTCGCTCATGCCTTTGCCCCCTGGACTCCGAGACCGGACCGCTCGAGGAATTTCCGAGTACGGTTGAGGATGCGGTCGTGCGCGAGCCGGCGGGCCGGGTGCTCGAGCAGCTGACGCCGCAGTTCGAGCGGATCGTCCAGCCCTGCGTCGCGGTAGACCGCCGGGTTGTACAGACTCCGGATGCTGTAGTCGAGGTACGCATCCAGGTACTTGGCGAGGACGGGAATGTCCTCGGGGTGGTTCTCCTTCACCTGCTCCAGCAGCTGCGTGAAGATGTACCGGCCGAAGGCCACGTGCCGGCTTTCGTCCTGGTGGTGGACCCTGTTGATCTCCCGCGCGATGTGCGGCAGGGCCTGATCGGTCGCCATCCTCGCGTTGAAGTAGTCGACGATCTCTTCGAAGATGAGGATGCGGGCGAAGATGACCAGCTCGCCGGCGGCCTCGCCGACTCCCTCGATCCGGTTGACGCCGACGGCCGGACCGGCCGGGTAGACCTTCTTGCCGTAGCGCAGGCAGAAGGCGGCGAAGAACCACATGTGCTCGTTCTCTTCACCGATGAAGTGGTGGAGGAACTCCGAGGCGTCCGCGTAGGTCTTGGTGTGGATGCGCAGCACGACCTCGCTCAGCAGCTCACGGATGCCGTGGATGTTGAGGCTGAAGAAGTTGACCGCCTCGAACCGGGTGAGCGCGAGCTGCTGTTCACGCGTCAGCGCGTCCCAGTGCTCGGTGCCGGCGAGCGTGACCAGGTCCTCGCTCATCCAGGGGCGGTCCTCTTCGAGCGCGTCGGGCCACTCGAAGATCGTGTACGGGTTGTAGTAGTCCGACTCCGCCATCGCCTCGAGCCGGTCGAGTTCGAGGGTCAGCGGCTTGATCGTCTTTGGCATCGGCAGGGCCTTCCTTCAGAAGTCACTCGGTGGGAGCACGGGCCGCGCCGGCTCTCTAGACCCGCTCGGCCTGGACCGTCCACACGGGAAGCTGGGTCCGGCCCCTGTCGTCGATCGCGACCTTCGACCCGACCTTGGCCAGGAACGTCTTCGTCGCGGCGGCCACGCCCCAGTACACGGTCCGGCGCAGGTCCGTCACGGCCCAGCCACCCTCGGCCAGGACCTCGCGCACGGTCGCCTCGGAGACCGACAGCGGCGCGGGCATGCCCCCGGGAACGTCGGCGAAGCACAGCATGTCGAGCCAGGCACCGGGCTTGGTGGCGCGGTGCAGGGCGGCGACGTAGCGGCGCCGGGACTCCGCGTCCAAGGTGTGGAACAGCGCGCTGTCGAGCACGGTGTCGAACCTGCCCTCGTACCCGGCCAGGCTGGTGGCATCGGCGACGGCGAACTCGATGTCCGTCCCCTTGGCGCGCTCGGCGGCCTGCTCGATCGCCGCCGAGGCCGCGTCGACGCCCGTCACCCGGTAACCACGGCCGGCCAGGAACACGGCGTTGTCCCCGAGACCGCATCCGATGTCGAGTACCTCGCCCCGAATGCGTCCCAGCGTCTCGAATTCAATCACGCCCGGCTGGGCCTCGCCTATGTCCCACGGAACACTGCTGATCTCCGCGTCCGCGAGCAGCTCCCCGCCTCGGTAGACGGCGTTGAAGTCCGCGGCGGCGAAATCATAGGGCTTGTCGGTGCTGCTGCTCATACGAACTCTCCTCCGGTGAAGAAATGCCGGGAACGCGGCACCGGCACGTAGAAGGTATGCACGGATAGCGGGGTCACGTTAGCGCCGCGGTGCCCGCTTGGTCTCGTCCCGGGCGCCGACGTTCGACTGAGGAAATCCTCAGTCGAACGCGACGGGGCACGGGGCCGGTGTGCACCGGTCCGACGCGGGTGGCTGCGGTCGGCAGGAGGACGTAACCTTCCGGTCGGCCCGGGAAAGTACGGGCCGGAAACCTCCGGAGCATCCCTTTCATCGGGCCCCCTTGCCCCGATCAAGCCGGAAGGAATTAAGGGGAATGAACAATTCTGTTCTCAGCACCGCTGTCCCCGACGACGTCCTGCACGACGAGCTGGTGGCCCGGGCGACCGCGCTGCGGGACGATCTGCGCAGGGACTCGCCGGGGAGCGAGCAGACCCGCCGGCTCTCGGACGACGTCATCGGGAAGATCACCGCGGCGGGCCTGACCAGGCTTCTCACACCCCGGCGGCTGGGCGGCCACGGGACCGGCGTGCGTACCCTGCTGGACGTCGCCACGGAGCTGGGCCGCGGCTGCTGTTCGGCCGCGTGGGTCACCGGGGTGCTCAATGCCGGAAACTTCGTGGTCTCGCTCTTCCCGGACCGGGTCCAGGACGAGGTCTGGGGCGACGACGCCGACGCCCGTACCGCGCAGATCCTGGGGCGGCCGGCGTTCTCCGTGGAGGAGACCGACGGCGGCGTCCTGGTCAGCGGGGAGTGGGGCTACGCCTCGGGGTCGCTGCACGCGGAGTGGGTCGGCGCCCTCATCGCGACCGGCGGCGAACCGGGCAGGCCCGAGACGTACTTCGCGCTGATGCCGGTGGCCGACGTGAGCATCAAGGACACCTGGCACTTCGCCGGTATGCGCGGTACCGGCAGCAACACCGTGGTGGCGGACCGGATCTTCATCCCCGAGCACCGCCTGCTGCCCTACCTGCCCGTCCTCAACGGCGAGACGGACGGTCTGGTTCCCGAGAGCCACGCCTACCGCAACAGCATGACCGGGGTGTTCTCGATCGGACTGATCGGAGCGCTCATCGGCGGCGCGCAGGCGGCACTGGAATACGTACGGGAGCAGGTCCACACGCGTCCCGTGGCCGGCTCCACCTACGCCCACCAGGCGGACTCCCCCACGACCCAACTGGACCTGGCCGCAGCCGCGGTCAAGGTCGACACCGCCCTCCTGCACGCACGGCGCCTGGCCGACACGGTTGACAGCCACGCCCGGGCGGGCGAGAACCCCGACCTGGCCACCCGGGCCCGGGGCCGGATGGACTCCACCCACGTGGCGCAGCAGTGCCGGGAAGCGATCGACCTGCTGGTCACCGTCTACGGTTCGTCGGCCTTCAGCGAGTCGAACCCGCTCCAGCGGATCTGGCGCGACATCAACGTGGGCAGCCGGCACGCCGGCTTCGGCATGGGCATCCCCGAACAGGTCTACGGCCGCGCGCTGGTCGGCAAGAACCCGCGCGACATCAGCCTCCTGGTCTGACCGGCCCCCACCACGCCGGCCCCACCCCCTTCCTTTGCTCTTTCCCTGACAGATCCTCGGCAGAACCTCACGGAGGCGAGACTTCCCATGTCCGATGACAACGAGGTACGCGAGCAGAACCGCGCCGTCGTGGCGCAGTACATGAACACCCGCGGCCAGGACCGCCTGCGGCGCCACCTCCTCTTCACCGAGGACGGAATCGGCGGTCTGTGGACCACGGAGACCGGCGAGCCCATCGTCATCACCGGCCGTGACCGACTGGGCGACCATGCCGTATGGTCGCTGAAATGCTTCCCGGACTGGGTCTGGACGAATGTCGAGATCTTCGACACCCAGGACCCCAACCAGTTCTGGGTGGAGTGCGATGGCGAGGGTCAAATCCTTTTCCCCGGATACCCGGACGGGCACTACCGGAACCATTTCCTGCACTCGTTCCTGTTCGAGAACGGGAAGATAAAGCGGCAGCGTGAATTCATGAACCCGTGCCAGCAGTTCCGGGCCCTGGGTATCGACGTGCCGACGGTCCAGCGGGCCGGCATTCCGACCTGACGGAACCGCGGCCGGCACCGGCGAACCGCCGGCTCCATTCCGCCATTCATCTCGCGGGGGACATCGTGAGGCAGCTCGTCCCGAATCTCCACGAACTGAAAGCCTTCCAACAGCCCGAATGGGAAGACGCCGCGCAGGTGCGGCGCGTACGGGAGACCCTGGCGTCCCTCCCGCCCCTGGTCACGGCGGACGCCGTGGGGGAACTGCGGACCCTGCTGGCCGGCGCGGCCGCCGGCGAGGCCCTCGTACTCCAGGCAGGGGACTGCGCCGAGGATCCGGCGGAGTCCTCGCGGGCCGACGTCCACAGGAAGACGGCGCTGCTCGACCGGCTGGCGGACATCCTGGGCGGCGCCGCCGGCAAGCCCGTGGTCCGGGTCGGCCGCATGGCAGGACAGTTCGCCAAGCCTCGCTCGGAGCGCTTCGAGCAGATCGGCGAGCTCACCCTGCCGGTCTTCCGTGGCCACATGGTCAACGCTCCCGAACCGGACCCGCACCGGCGCAGGCCCGACCCGGGGCGGATGCTCACCGGCTACCGGGCGGCGGCCGGCATCACCCGCGAACTGAACCTGCGCGACGCCGCCCGGCCGCCCACCAGAAGGGTGTGGACCAGCCACGAGGCCCTGCTGCTGGACTACGAGGTCCCGATGGTCCGCGAGAGCCCCGGCGGCGACCGCTGGCTCGGTTCGGCCCACTGGCCGTGGATCGGCGAGCGGACGCGGCAGACGGACGGGGCACACGTCCGACTGCTCGCCGACGTCGTCAACCCGGTCGGCTGCAAGATCGGCCCCGGTACCACCCCGGCCGAAGTGACCGCCCTGTGCGAGCAGCTCGACCCGGGGCGCGATCCCGGCCGCCTGACCCTCATCAGCCGGATGGGGGCCCACGTCCTCGCCGACCGCCTCCCGCCGCTCGTCAGGGCGGTGCGGGCGGCGGGCCACCCGGTGATCTGGCTGTGCGACCCGATGCACGGGAACACGATCACCGCTCCCGACGGCAACAAGACCCGCCTCGTGGAGAGCATGCTCATGGAGCTCCACGGCTTCCTGCGGGTCATGGCCGTCACCGGCGCGGTCGCCGGCGGACTGCACCTGGAGACCACGCCCGACGACGTCACCGAATGCGTGGCCGACGTCTCCGAAATCGGCTCGGCCGGCGGCCGGCGCACCACCTTCTGCGACCCGCGGCTCAACCCCCGCCAGGCCGCCGCCCTCGTATCGGCCTGGTCCGACTCCCTCTGAACGCCGCCGTCCACCGCGCTCCCGCCTGGAAGGAACCGACGACCCATGGCCGGCATACCCGCCATCGCGCCCTACCCCCTGCCAACGAGGGGCAGCCTGCCCGAGAACACCGCCGACTGGACCTTGCGCCCGGAGCGTGCCGTGCTCGTCATCCACGACATGCAGCACTTCTTCCTGCGGCCGGTCCCCGAACCGCTGCGGTCCGCGGTGGTCCACAACACGGCGTTGCTGCGCAAGCGGGCCGCGAGCCTCGGCGTACCGGTGGCGTACACCGCGCAGCCGGGCGGCATGACGGAGGATCAGCGGGGGCTGCTGAGGGATTTCTGGGGGCCCGGCATGCGCACCGCGCCCGACGACCGGGAGGTGGTGCCCGAACTCGCCCCCCAGGAGGGGGACTGGACGCTGACCAAGTGGCGGTACAGCGCCTTCTTCCGCTCGAACCTGCTGGAGCGCATGCGGGCGACGGGCCGCGACCAGCTGGTCATCTGCGGCGTCTACGCGCACGTCGGGATCCTGGCGACCGCGATCGACGCGTTCACCCACGACATCCAGCCCTTCCTCGTGGCCGACGCCGTCGCGGACTTCAGCGCCGACGAGCACCGGCTGGCCGTCGACTACGTGGCACGGCGGTGCGGGATGTCCGTCCTCGGTGAGGAGGTGTTCGCGTGACCGGGCAGGTCCCCACGGCCCGCCGTGACCTCCTCGAGCGGATCCTGGCCCTGGAGACGCCCTCCTTCGCGCTGCTGTACCGGCCGGAGAGCGGCACGCCGGGTGTCGTCGACGTCCTGGTCGGCGAGGTGAGCAGGCCGGGCTCGCTGGCACAGGTCCCGCTGCCCGCGGGGCCCGTCGACCGCGCGGACACGGTCCACGACGTCCTCGTCGTGGTCCCGTACCGGCAGCTCGCCGAGCGCGGGTTCGCCGCACCCGACGACGGTGCGCCGCTGCTCGCCCTGGCGGTGACGGAGCAGGCGAGCCTGCCGCTGTCGGAGGTCGTGCGCCGTGTCCCGGACTGCGCGATCACCCTGTCGGGACAGCACTTCGACGTCTCGGACGAGGAGTACGCCGAGACCGTGCGCCGAGTCGTCCGCGACGAGATCGGCACCGGTGAAGGCGCCAACTTCGTGATCAAGCGCACGCTGCTGGCCGACATCGGCGACTACACCCCGCACGCCGCGCTGTCGCTCTTCCGCCGGCTGATCGAGCGCGAGCAGGGCGCGTACTGGACCTTCGTCATCAGCGTCGACGGCCAGACCTTCGTCGGCGCCACCCCCGAGCGGCACATCTCCGTGAACGGCGGGACCGCGGTGATGAATCCCATCAGCGGCACCTACCGCTATCCCGAGGGCGGCCCGACACTGCGGGGCATCACGGAGTTCCTGGAGGACCGCAAGGAGACCGACGAGCTCTACATGGTCCTCGACGAGGAACTCAAGATGATGTCCCGGATCTGTGGCGCGGGCGGCCGCGTCGTCGGCCCCTACCTGAAGGAGATGGCGCAGCTCGCCCACACCGAGTACTTCATCGAGGGGCGGACGGACCGCGACGTACGGGAGATCCTCTACGAGACGCTGTTCGCCCCGACCGTCACGGGCAGCCCGCTGGAAAGCGCGGCCCGGGTCATCCACCGCTACGAGCCCCAGGGCCGGCGCTACTACAGCGGGATCGCCGCCCTGATCAGCCGGGACTCCGCGGGCGAGCGGGCACTCGACTCCGCCATCCTGATCCGGACGGCCGACATCGACGAGGCCGGCCGGGTCCGGATCGCCGTGGGGGCCACCCTCGTACGGCACTCGGACCCCGTCTCCGAGGCCGCGGAGACCCGGGCCAAGGCGGCGGTCCTGCTCGGCGCCCTGGAGACGGGCGGGCCACGGCGTTTCGGCGCACATCCGGAGGTGCGGACCGCCCTGCAGCGCCGCAACGCGGGGATCGCGGACTTCTGGCTGAAGGAGCGCGCGGCCGGCGATTCGGCGGTGGCCGGGCTGACCGGGCGGAAGGTGCTGATCGTCGACGCGGAGGACACCTTCACCGCGATGATCGTCCAGCAGCTCGCCGCGATCGGCCTCGCCGCCGAGGTCCGCCGCTACGACGAACCCTACGGCTTCGACGGTTTCGACCTGGTCGTCATGGGGCCGGGCCCGGGCGATCCCCGGGCGGCCGACGACCCCAAGATCGCCTCCGTGAACACGGCGCTGGAGACCCTCCTCGCCGGCCGCGTGCCCTTCCTCGCGGTCTGTTTGAGCCACCAACTGCTGTGCCTGCGCCTGGGGTTGGAGCTCGTTCGGCTGCCGGTGCCCAACCAGGGTGTCCAGCGGGAGATCAGTCTCTTCGGGACGCGCGAGCGGGTCGGCTTCTACAACACCTATGCGGCCGTCAGTACGGAGGACAAGCGCGAGGTGCCGGGCATCGGCCTGGTGGAGGTGAGCCGGGACGGGGAGAGCGGGGTGGTGGACGCCCTGCGGGGACCGCACTTCGCCTCCATGCAGTTCCATGCCGAATCGGTGCTCACCGTCGACGGCCCCCGGCTCATCGCCGAGGCGGTGCTGGGGGTGCTGGGCCGGTGAGGGTCGACATCGCCTGGTGGGACCTGGACGGCGCGCCCCAGACCATCGACTCCCTGCGGGAGCACTTGCGGGACGGCACCGTGGACGCCTGGGCCGAAGTACCCGGCCTGCGCCTGAAGTTCTGGATCGCGGACCGCGAGCGCAACCGCTGGGGCGCGGTGATGGTGTGGGAGGACGACCGGCCCGCCGGTGAGGCACTGCCGCCCAACCGGGCGGCCGAACTGATCGGCCGCCCGCCCGGCCACCGCCTGCGCTTCGAGGCCGAGGCCGTGGCGGAAGGGGCGCACGCGTTCACCGCCCTGCACGGTCTCGGCGCCGCACTCGCCGACTGAGGCACGTCCGCACCACCTTCCGCACCAACGACCAGGGGGTACCGCTCATGCACGACTACATGGTTGTGGACGCTTTCGCCCGCACACCGCTGGAGGGCAACCCGGTCGCCGTCGTCTTCGACGCGAGCGACCTGAGCGCGGAGCGGATGCAGCGCATCGCCCGTGAAACGAACCTGTCCGAGACCACCTTCGTCCTGCCTCCCGAGCAGGGCGGTGATGCCAGGATCCGGATCTTCACCCCGGTGAACGAACTGCCCTTCGCCGGGCATCCGCTGCTGGGCACCGCCGTGGCGCTGAGCCTGACCATGAAGCAGGACCGGCTGCGGCTGGAGACGGCCATGGGTGTCATCCCCGTCGCCGTCGAGGCCCCGGAAGGCGCGGTCGGCGGCGCCGCCGGCACCGAAGGGGCCCTGTCCGTCCGCATGCGGCAGCCGATCCCCGTCTGGGAACCGTACGAGCACGCCGACGCGCTCCTGGCGGCGCTCGGCCTGGACTCCTCCACCGTGCCGGTGGAGGCGTACCGCAACGGCCCCCGCCACGTGCTCGTCGGGCTGGGGAGCGTTCCGGCGCTGTCGGCCCTGCACCCGGACCACCGTGCGCTGTCCGCCTTCCCCGACATGGCGGCCATCTGCTTCGCGGGCGAAGGCCTGAACTGGCGCATGCGGATGTTCTCCCCGGCCTACGGAGTGGTGGAGGACGCCGCCACGGGCTCCGCGGCCGGACCTCTGGGCATCCATCTCGCCCGGCACGGACTCGCCGCGTACGGACAGCACCTGGAGATCCTCCAGGGAGTCGAAATGCGCCGCCCGTCGCTGATGCTCGCCACCGTCGACGGCGCCGGCGACGACGTGCGGACCGTACGGGTCGGCGGACACGGCATCCTCGTCGCGCGCGGCACCCTCTACGTCTAGGAAGACTCGTATGTCGGCCAGCAAGTTCGAGAGCCTGACCGGGGAGACCGATCTCGAATTCCCCGAGTACGAAGACCCACCGGCCGGGCCCATGGAGCTCGTCCAGAGCTGGTTGAAGACAGCCGTCGAGCGCGGCGTCCGCGAACCGCGCGCGCTGGCGCTCGCCACTGCGGACGGGCGGGGGCGGGCCTCCAGCCGGATCGTCGTCATCACGGAGGTGGCCGGGCGCGGGCTGTTGTTCACCACGCACAGCACCAGCCGGAAGGCTCGTGACCTGGCCGCGAACCCATGGGCGTCCGGGCTGCTCTACTGGCGCGAGACCGGCCGGCAGATCATCCTCTCCGGGCCGGTCACACCGCTCGCGGACGAGGAGTGCGAGGCGATCTGGAACGCCCGTCCGATCCCGCTGCACTCCATGTCGACCGCGTCCCGGCAGAGCGAGGAGCTGCCCGACCCGGCGGCGCTGCGGGCCGAGGCCGAGCGCCTCGGCGCGACCGGGGCCGCGCTGGAGCGGCCCGCCCGGTTCGTCGGTTACGTACTGCAGCCGGCGGAAGTGGAGTTCTGGTGCGCCCGCTCCGACCGGCTGCACCAGCGGCTGCGCTACGACCGGGACGGTGCCGGGTGGCGCACCTCCCGCCTCCAGCCCTGAGGCTCCGCCGTGCGGCGCCTCCCGCGGGACTCCCGCCTCCGGAAGCCCGTACCCCCGTCCCTCGAGACCCCTCGACATCCCTTCGATCACGTTCGGTGGACCAGATGACCGCAGCACCCGATCGCGGCGAGCCCGCAGCCGTTCCGGAGCGTGCCTTCCCGCTGATCTTCGCGGAGCGGGTGTCCGACACGGCCGCCTTCTACGAGAAGCTCGGCTTCACCCGGCACAGCCGCAACCCGCCCACCGGCGAGCCGACGTACGTCGGACTGCGCCGCGGTACCGCGGAGATCGCCGTGGTCAACGCCTCCTGGCCGGCCGACCAGTACGGCGGCACGGCCGGCGGCCAAGGGCTGCGGTTCGAGATGTTCGTACTCGTCGGCGATCTCGACACCACCCTCGAAAAGCTCGCCGCCGACGGGACGCCCCGGCTGCGCGGACCCGTCGACATGCCCTGGGGCGAACGGATCGCCTACGTGGCCGATCCGGACGGCAACCCCGTCGCGCTGGCCTCCTCCACCCACACCGCCTGAGCACGGCGGGCCGTCCACCACTCCACCTCGCACTGGGACTTGGGAGATCATGACGCTCGACCTGACTCGGATCCTCGACCTGCCCCACGACGTCCGGCCCGACCCGGACGAGCTGGTCCGTGCCGCGATGGAGTGGCACTTCCATCCCGACACCGGCTCCCGCTTCTGGCTGGAGCGCGCCGCGACCCTCGGCTTCGACCCGCGGCACGACGTCAGAACCCATGCGGACCTCACGCTCTTCCCGAACGTCGCCGCCGAGCTGCGCGACGTGCCCGTCGAGGACCTGATCCCGCGCGGCTACGGCAAGAACCCCGATGTGGTCGGCGTCTTCGAGAGCGGCGGCACCACCGGCGCCCCCAAGCGGGTCGTCCTGCTGCGCGACTGGCTCGACCGCATGGTGGCGTGGAGCAACACCCAGCTCGACGCCCACGGCTTCCGGCGCGGCGCGCATTGGCTCGGCGTGGTTCCCTCCGGGCCGCACATCGTCGGCGAGTACTTCCGCCGCTCCGCCACCACGCACGGGGTCCACGGATTCTCGGTCGACCTGGACCCGCGCTGGGTCAAGCGGGTCATCGCGGAGGGCCGGGCCGGCGAGGCCAACGCCTACGCCGAGCACCTGGTGGACCAGGCCGCCGAGGTGCTGCGCTCGCAGCGGATCGAGGTCCTGACCATCACCCCGCCACTGCTGGAGCGGCTGGCCCGGCGCGAAGAGCTCGTCGACCTCGTCAACGCCAAGGTGCACGCCATCCGCTGGGGTGGCACGCAGATGGACGCCGACTCCCGCTTCCTCTACAAGAGCGAGGTCTTCCCCGACGTCGTGCTCAGCGGAAACTACGGCAGCACGATGATCCTCGGCTTCGCCGGGGAGCGGCCGGGACTCTCCGATGCGGACCCGTGCGTGTTCGACCCGCTCAGCCCGTACGTGACCTTCTCCGTCGTGGACCCGCAGAGCCTCAAGCCCGTCGACCACGGGGAACGCGGCCGGGTCCTCGCACACCACGTCAGCAAGTCGTTCCTGCTGCCCAACAACCTCGAACGGGACCTGGCCACCCGGGTGGAACCGCTCGACGGCGCCTTCGGGGATTCCGTCGCCGACATCGCGCCGGTCCTGCGGTTCGAGAACGAGCCCGTGATCGAAGGGGTCTACTGATGGCGGGCGACCCTGCCGCGACCGAACCGACCGACCCGACCGACCCCATCCACCTCGACGCTCTGGGCGCCAAGGGGGCCTTCCGGGCCCGCAACCGCGAGGCGATCACCGACGTGTCGGGCGCGGTCGTGGCCGAACTGAGCCTCGTACCATCCCTGTTCGTCAACCGTACGATGACCGCACTGCGCGGGGCGGTCGGCCGACCGGTGGACGAGCGGATCGACTCCATCGCCCGCGCCGCCGAGATCTTCTCCACCGCAACGGTGAACGGCCAGTCGGTCGCGCAGTACGAGCACGCGGTCAGCCGGGTCGGCGGCATCCCCCTCACGGTGGTCCGCACGGCCACCGGGTCGATCGCGACCCGGCTCAAGATGGCCCACTACAGCGTCCGGCAGGCGCAGCCCCGGGGAGCCGCGGACGACTGGCGCGACCCGCTCACCCGCACGGGACACGCCGTCTGGACCCGGCGCGGGGACGTCTTCGCGGTCCACGCCGCCGGCAACCATCCGGGCACCCACAGCCTGTGGCCGGAGGCGCTCGCCCTGGGCTACCGGGTCGCGGTCCGCCCGTCGCGCCGTGACCCGTTCACCCCGCACCGGCTGATCACCGCCCTGCGGACGGCCGGCTTCGGCGACGACGAGGTGGTCTTGCTACCCACCGACCACGAACGCGCCGACGACGTCCTGCGCGGCGCCGACCTCGGCATGGTCTACGGCGGCGCGGACGTGGTCCGCAAATACGCGGCCGACCCGACGCTGCTGCTCCAGGGGCCGGGGCGCTCGAAGATCCTGCTCACCTCCGACGTCGACTGGCGCGAGCACCTGGACACCATCGTCGCCTCCGTGAGCCACCACGGAGGCACCGGGTGCGTGAACACCACCGCGGTCCTCGTCGAAGGCGACCCCGCGCCGCTCTGCGCGGCGCTCGCCGAACGGCTGGCGGCGCTGCCCACCCTCCCGCCCGAGGACGAGAAGGCGGTGCTGCCGGTCCAGTCCGCGGCCGGCGCACGGGCGATCGCCGCGTACCTCGGCCGGCGGGCCGAAGGCACCCGGCCGTGGCTCGGCAGCACCGGTGTCGTGGCCGACCTCGGTGACGGCAGCGCCGTGCTGCGCCCCGCCGTCCACCAGGCCGACCGCGCCGACGCCCCGCAGTTGGGGATCGAGCTGCCGTTCCCGTGCGTGTGGGTCGCCCCCTGGACCCCGGAGGACGGACTGACCCCCCTGCGGGACAGCCTCGTCCTCACCGTGATCACCCACCGGGACGAGCTCGTCGACCGGCTCCTCGCGGAACCGGGCATCGGCAACCTCTACGTGGGCGACCAGCCGACGTACCAAATAGCGCCGGGGCTCCCGCACGACGGGTTCCTCGCCGACTTCCTCATGCGCAGCAAGACGGTGATCAGGAACTGACGCCGTCCGCGACCCGTACGCCTTGTTCAGTCCGACCCGAGAAGGGACATCCCACGATGCATGCAGTTTCCTACACGGCCCAGTGGATGGCAGCCGCCCGTGCGCTGGAATCGGAGCGCGAGGACGCGCTGTTCGTCGACCCCTTGGCGCGCGACCTGGCGGAGCCCAAGGGCTTTGAGCTGATCGACCGTTACGTGGGCGGTGGCCTGCTGCCGTTCATCTCCATCCGCACCCGCTTCCTGGACGACGCGATACGCGACCTGCTCGCCGACGGCGGCATCCAGCAGGTCGTCCTGATCGCCGCGGGCATGGACACCCGGGCCTTCCGGCTCGACTGGCCCGAGGGCACCGAGGTCTACGAGGTGGACCACGGCCCCCTCATCGCGGAGAAGCGGCGCCGCCTGGACGCCCTCGGCGCCAAGCCCACGACCGACCGCCGCGAGGTGTCCGCCGACCTCACCCAGGAGTGGCTGCCCGACCTGGAGAAGGCCGGCTTCGACCCCACCCGCCCCACCCTGTGGATCGCCGAGGCCCTCACCTTCTTCCTGACCGAGGAGCAGGCCTCCGGCCTGCTGCGGCTCCTCGCCTCCGCCTCGGCACCCGGCAGCCGGCTCGCCTTCGACATCCTCGGCAAGGCGCTGCTCCGCAGCCCCTTCTCGAAGCCGTTCCTCGACACCCTGGCGGCCGACGGCACCCCGTGGATCTTCGGCACCGACCAGCCGGAGGAGTTCCTCACCGCCAACGGCTGGAACATCACGGACCTCAAGGAGCCGGGCGAACCCGGCGCCGGCGAAGGCCGCTGGCCCTACCAGGTCCAGCCCCGCGACCGCCGCCACGCCAACCGCCTGTGGCTCATCCGAGCAGAACTCACCACCCCCTGACCCCACCCCCCCAAGGCGGGGACGGCCGAGCCCAACTCCCCGTCCCCGCCCACAACCCGGACAGACTACGTCCGCCGCCCTTTACCACTGGCTCAAGGATCGCCGTGCACTCCACGCAGTGCGTCATCGAAATAAGGTCTAGCAAAAACAGGTTAAGGAAAACCGCAGGTCAGAGGCCATGATTGCGCAAATCAGACAGGCTGCCGGTGTGCATTACATGCGGAGTGGGCGGTGTGAGCAGCGTACTGACGCTGATTGTCACCTCAAGCCCGGGCGAAAGGGGCCCCCGCACCAGTCGGGAAGTGAGCCACGCACGGGCACGACACCCCAGGTCCGACCCGCACGACGTCGGTACCGCGACCGTCAGTGCCGGACCGGCCCGCTGGAGTCGGCACGAGGATAGAGAGCTCAGCGAATCCGCAGCTCAAGCCATCAACCATCCATCAGAGTCGGCAGCATGCGTCGAAAGAGCGTCACCAGTCCTCACACACATGTTGCCGCCAGCTCAGGGCACGTGATCCGCGGCCTGTTCTAGGATGGCGATGACAATCTCAGCGGCCCGCCGGGCTTCCGCTCCACTTCCGTGGAAACTGAAGGACATGCCCCCACCCGCACGAGCTACTTCGTGCTGCCTGGGGGCATTTTCTTGCTGTTCCGTGAGTCCGCGGCGTCGTTGGCCACCCGCACCCACCTTGAAGGACGGCTGGCACAGCTCCTGAGCGAGAACTTCCTGCACAAGCACCGCCACCGGCCCCACCCATCCGAGGTGCGCTCCTGGGAACGCAGCATCCCGGCGCTCACCAACGCGCTGGTCGAAGCGGGACTCGGAGAAGTGGAGATGCTGCTGGAGTACGGACTGCCCCTGACCAGCAAGCGCGCGGACGTGATACTGGCCGGCGTTCATCCGGCCACCGGCGGGCCCTCGTACGTGGTGGTCGAACTCAAACAGTGGAGTAACGCTCACCCGGAGGACGGAGACCCCCTGCGGTGCCGCATCGACGCGTACCCAGGGCCCGTTCTGAACCCGATCGAACAGGTGCGTGGTTACTGCGACTACCTGGTCTCATTCAACGGGGCGTTGGAGCAGTCACCGGAATCGATCGCCGGCGTGGCATACCTGCACAACGCGACTGAGTTCGGAGTGGCGGGCCTTCGGGGCGTCACGGAAGACCGTCGAGGCCGGATGTTCACCGGTGAGCAGCGCGGCGCTTTCCTGGACTACCTGTGCTCGGTGCTGGCACCGAAGCCTGGTGCCGATGCGGCCGACGCCCTGCTCCAGGGCAAGGTCAGACCGTCCAAGCAGCTGATGGCCGTTGCCGCCGAAGAGGTCCGCAACCGGGAGCAGTTCGTGCTGTTGGGCGAGCAGCGACTCGCCTACGAGACGGTGATGTCCGCAGTCCGAAAGGCTCGGAGGTCCAACCACAAACAGGTGGTCGTGGTGGCCGGCGGTCCGGGCTCCGGCAAGAGCGTGATCGCCCTGTCCCTGCTGGGCGATCTCTACCGGCGCGGGGTGCCCGCCCTGCACGCCACCGGATCACAATCTTTCACCAAGACGATGCGCAGGGTCGCAGGAGCCCGCAAGCCTGAGGTCCAGAAGCTCTTCCGCTATTTCAACAGCTTCATGGAAGCCGAGCCCAACGACCTGGACGTGCTCGTCTGCGACGAGGCACACCGCCTCCGCAAGACTTCCGCCAACCGCTACACCAAGGCCGCCCTGCGCACCGGCCGCGCGCAGGTGGCGGAACTGATCGACGCCGCCAGGGTGCCGGTGTTCCTCCTGGACCAGCACCAGGTGGTACGTCCGGGCGAGATGGGGACGGTGGAAGAGATCCGGGAGGCGGCTGCCGAACAGGGGCTGGAGTGCACAGTGGTCGAGCTGGACAGCCAGTTCCGCTGTGGTGGCAGCGACGCCTACCTCCGCTGGGTGGTCGACCTACTGGGCCTCGAGGGGAACGCACCCACCGTGTGGGAGCCGGACGACAAGGTGTGCCTGCTGACGGCTGACACTCCGCAGGAGTTGGAGGACTTCCTGTCCGCGCAACGGACCCAGGGCTATGAGGCGCGGATGTCAGCGGGCTACTGCTGGAAGTGGACGACCAAGATCACTCCGAGCATGAACTCACTGCCGGAGGACGTCATTGTCGGCGACTGGGCGAAACCCTGGAACCTGTACGGGGACCGCTCGCTGCTCGGTGCACCTCCGGCGCCGCTCTGGGCCACCGACCCCGCGGGCTTCGGACAGGTCGGCTGCGTCTACACAGCGCAGGGCTTCGAGTACGACTGGTCCGGCGTGATCATGGGCCCGGACCTCGTCTGGCGGACCGACCGCTGGGTGGTCGACCGTATGGCGTCCAAGGACCCATCCTTCACCAAGGCCACCCCCGACGAGGATGTCGACCGCCTGATCCGCAATACCTACAAGGTGCTGCTGACCCGCGGCATGATCGGAACGATCATCTACTCGACCGACCCGGAAACCCGCGAAAAGCTCCGCTCGCTGGTCAGCCCTGCCACAGAGGTGCGGACCTCAGGGTGAGCCAGGTGGAACGGCGCACGGGTCTGCCGTTCGCCCTGCCCTGACGAGGCACACACGCCGAGCTGCGCCCCGGACCTGCTCACCAGGATAGTCACCGATCCTGACGGCTGCCCTTTTGGCGCCCTTCATGCTGAGCCCACAGGGCAGCTCGTCATGCCCCGCACGATCCCTGCCGCTCAGACAGCAACGAATCGCACAGGCTCGTCCAGTACGGCTGCGGCCTGCTCCAGGTTCGCCAAGCGGGCCGAAAGCGTTGCTTCCGCCAGCCTTGGAGGCAAGGCCTCGGCAAACTTGAGCCCCTGCACAGCGCGCTCGTCCACCGCGGGAAGGCAGAGCTTGGCAGCGGCTCCCGCAGTCCGCGCCTTCCAGACCACCGGAGTGACATCCTCACGCAAGCGAATCCAGTGGTCGTTAATGCGCTGCCCCGGCACCGTCAATTCGTCGAGCGTGGCCGCCAGAGTCGCATTGGCCCGGTGGCCGGCCCATGTCCACCAGCGCGTACGGCCATCCGTATCCCTGATGACGAGGGTGCCACCTGGGTGCACGCGCTCCAGGAAGTGGTCACGTGCCTGACTCAGAGCCCTCGTCGCCCTTGGAGTCAGCTTCACGGGCGGATCGGTCCCCAGAAGCACTGCACGCGCGGCGCGCGACACCTCGAAGGATGCCCCCATTCCGAATCCGGCGCCGCTCCACTTCGCCTTCCCCCCACCTTCCACGGGTTCCACGAAACAGCGCTTGCGCTTCCAGTCGATGTAGGTGACGAGCCAGCTCCGGCCGCCCAGCAGCAGCCGTCGGGGCCCATCGACCCGCTCAGTCAGCAGGCTGGGATCGGTCCGGCCGATCTCCGACCTGCCGTAGAGCACGGTGAACTGCGGAGGCGCAGTGAACACCGCGGTGAGGTTCATGAAATGGCGTTGTCCGAAGCGCCGTTCGGCTTCGGGTCCGATGAAGAGCAGACCGCCGTCACGGTCGAGATAGCCCTCATCGACCAGGTGACGCACGATCGGTTCGGCCCCGCCCCCGAAGGGGCCGAGGCCGCCCCACCACTCCTGCCAAAGGTTCTCGCCGACCCTGTGCTCCTGAAGACAGAGCGCCAGCAGTTGTTGCGCAACGATATGCCGCGGTTCCGGCGGCGCCGTCACCGGCTCCACCCAGCCACGCGACCACTGAAGCAATAGCCCCGCCGCTTCCAGCAGACCGGGCTCGTCCAGGGCCAGGAACAGGCAGTTGCGGGAGGTCCCCGGTCTGCGCCCCGTCCGGCCCAGCCTCTGTAGAAAGGACGCAACCGAGGACGGGGCATCGATCTGGATCACCCTGTCGAGATCCCCCACGTCGATGCCGAGTTCGAGCGTGCTCGTGGAGACGATGACGCAGTCGCGTGCCTCCGCGAACGCTGCCTCCGCCCGCCGACGTTCGTCAAGTGACAGGGAGGCGTGGGAGAGGAAGGTGGTGATGCCCTTCGCGCGAAGCTTCTCGCCGACCTCCTCGACGAAGCGCCTCGACTCGCAGAACACCAGGCGCTTCTCTCCCTTGTGCAACGCGGCAATGACAGTGGCCGCATTGTCGAGGGAGCCCACGTAGTCAAGTTGAATGTCGCCGGGAGGCATGGGCGCAGCCGCTCCGCCACCGGCCTCTGCCGGCTCCGTCAGGTGCGGGGCCACAACTCTGGCCGGGCGCTTCCCTGCGCCTGAGCCCTGGAGCCAGGTCAGCAGCTCCTCCGGGTTGCCCACCGTCGCCGACAGCCCCACCCTCTGCAGTGGTCGGCCCACGACCCGCTGCATCCGCTCCAGTACGGAAAGCAGGTGCCAGCCACGATCGTCGCCGGCAAAGGCATGCACCTCGTCGATCACGACGGCCCTCAGCCCGGAGAAGAACGCTGCGTGGTCAACGTTCGCGCTGACCAGCATGGCCTCCAGGGATTCCGGCGTCGTGAGCAGCACGTCGGGACGGGCCGCCAAGATCCGTTTCCGGGCACCGGCGGTGGTGTCACCGTGCCACAGGGCTGCGCTGCGCCCGAGCCAGGAGGTGTAGGCCTCTAGCCGTGGAAGGAGGTTGTTGAGCAGTGCCTTGAGCGGGCAGACGTAAAGAACCGAGGTGCCGGTCCAGCGGTTCTTCGCCATCCTGGACAACAGCGGAAAGCAGGCCGCTTCGGTCTTGCCACCTGCGGTGGGGGCGAGGAGGATCGCATCGTCACCTGCGATCAGCGGGGAAATCGCCTCCTGCTGGAGGGGCCGCAGCCCACTCCAGCCCAGCGTGTTGACGACGTGGTGGGCCAGGACGGGTTCCAGCTCGTCGAAGGCGCTCATGGCAGTTCCAGGTGGACGTCGCCTGCGTCTCCCGCTGCCGCGTTGCGTTCGGTCTCGGTGAGCTCGGAAGCCTTCAGAGTGAGCGCGTAGTGCTTCCGCGGGTCGAAGTCGGCGAAGTCATCCACGCGGTCAAGCACATCGGCGACCAGCTTGCGCAGGAAAACGCGGGGTGCCACACCGACCTTGCCCCCGAGGCCTCCGGTGACGGCCGCGGCCAGCTCGTCCACGTACGCGTCGTCCACCCGCTCTTGGACTCGCTCCGGGTGACGGGCCTCGTCCCGGTACAGCCCCCGTACCTTGCGACCCAACTCTCCAAGGTGAGGCAGGTCGAATCCGGGTAGGCGGAGCTGGACCGCGCGAGGC
Source organism: Streptomyces sp. NPDC088762 (assembly GCF_044750905.1). Taxonomy (NCBI): domain Bacteria; kingdom Bacillati; phylum Actinomycetota; class Actinomycetes; order Kitasatosporales; family Streptomycetaceae; genus Streptomyces; species Streptomyces sp. NPDC088762. The sequence goes on along the minus strand of NZ_JBIVKT010000009.1, from coordinate 201,689 downwards.
GAGTCGAAGCGGGAGTCAGTGGTGAAATCGGTCGCCAGGCGCTGGGCGAGAGGGGCGAGCCGCTGCGCGCCCTGCTGCCCGTCGTAAAAGGCGGGCGTGCCGGTGATGACGAGGAACAGTCCCGGGAAGCGTCCGGCATCGATCTCGTCGAGCAGCTGGCGCAGGGCGTTGAGACCCTTCTCGCGTACGTCGCCCCTCACCCGCTGGAGAGTTTCGATCTCGTCGAGGACGAGGAGCAGGCCGGGATGCCCGCAGTCCCGCAGCACGGTGAGCAATCCCTGAAGGAATCCGAGCGCGGCAAAGTGGTCGAGATCCCCGCGAACGCCCGCCGCCCTGCGGGCGGCGGCAGCCACGGATTTCTGCCCGCCGAGCCACGCGATCAGTGCTTCTGCGGTCGCGCCATCGCCGGCCGCGACAGCTGCACGGTAGCCGCGAAGAGCTGCGGCGAAGGCCGGCGTGGTCCGGGCGACATCGGCCAGCCGCCGCTCCATGAGCGTGTCGACTGCAGCACCGAGCGCCGTCTCATCGTCCTCGTCGACCTCACCCGCGTCGAGAACTTCCTCTTCAAGCGTGTAGAACCACGAGTCGACCACCGCCCGCAGCGCGCTCGGCTGGTGCGTCGCCGTGGTCAGTCTTTCCGTGAGCCGGCGGTACACGGTCTCCAGCCGGTGCAGCGGCGTTTCTGTCTCGGAGATCTGCACCTCGGCCACGGCCAACCCGGCCCGCTTCGCCCGTTCGGCCAGCCACCGGGCGAAGAAAGTCTTGCCCGACCCGTATTCGCCGCGGATGGCGTGAAAGGCCGCACTGCCACGGGCCACGGTCGAGAGGTCGTCGTCGAGCGCCTCCTCAAAGCGCCCGAGTCCGACGGCGAGGAGGTCGAGGCCGGCTTGGGGAACAGTGCCGCGCCGGAGCGCGTCGATCACCTCACGCCGGCGGACCACGCTCCCAGCGGCCGGACCGGCGGTCACCGGGCGTCCCGTTCGGCCGGAAGGAACTGCGCACGCAGCAGTGCCTCGTCGAGTTTCACCGTGTGTCCTCCGTCGATGAAGCCGAGGACGGGGTATCCCTCGACGTTCAGCAGTCGCTGGACGGTGGCGACGAAGCCCTCGATATTGCGCCGCACCCGGCCTGTCGCGGAGATCGCCGCGGCCAGAGCAGCCGGGGACATGGTGCCGCCTGCCCCGACCAGCTCGTTGATGACCGCAGCCACGACCGCCGCTTCCGGTGCCTTTCGGACGTACGCCTTCTGCGCCTCGTAGACCTCGCTCGCCACCACGCGGTCGCCGAGGCTGTCCCTCGCAGCAACAGACTGCGCACCAGCGGAGTTCTCCGATGTCACGACATCGGCGTCGGTGAAGAGTTCCTCGGACTGCTGTCGCGGCTTGGCCGTCTTGGTCTTCGCCTTGATCCCAGTTTCTGCCGGAGCCACAACCAGGTGCGCCGCTTCCGTCGATGCTGCGGACGTCGCACTCCACCATGAAGGTGCCGCTTGTTCCCTGGGCAACAGGTCCCAGTCATCAGGTACCTCGCCGACCGAGGGTACGAGGACCAGCACCGGCACGGTGACTTCAGCGAGGGCTGCGCCGCCGTGGTAGCCGGCTCGTCGGCCCGAGTACCGGATGTTCTCGCGCCATGGCACGGTGATCGATCCGTTTCCAGCCAGGACTCGGGGGCCCTGCAGGGACACCTCGCCCGGTCCCGCATCCGTGCCGGTCCGCCAACGCGCGGACTCGACGGGTCCCGCCACTTCCGCCGCGGCCCTCCCCGGTTCGCGATCGAGTACATGACCGTGGTCGGAGACCAGCACGACGGGCCGACCATAGCTGCGGGCCGCGGCCAGCAGCTCGCGCAGGTATGTCACGTCGTGCAGGGACCAGGCAGTTCGTTGGCCTTGCTGGCCGGAGTCAAGGGCGTCATCAATGGTGTTGAGTACGACTCCGACAACGGCGTCCGAGGCGAGTGCGAGCAGCAGCTCCGGAGCGAGGAAATGGCCCGCCTCCCCTCCGATGGACGCCTTGTGGAACAGCCGGGCGCCCTTTCGCTTCTTGCGCCAGAAAGCCTTGAAGCCCGCCTCCTCAACCGACTGACCGCCAGAGGTGGCTGCTCCGGTGAGCAGAGAGGCCCGGCTCGTCTGGGTCACCGAGGGGAATGCCGACACCGCAGCAAGCCGTCTCGGCCCTGCACCGAGCCTGGGGCGCGGCACGACCTCCCGCCAGCCCTCGCGTTCCACGTCCTCACCGAGCTGTGCGGCGACCGCGCTGCTCATGCCGTCGAGCACGATCAGAAGAGGGGACGCTCCTGCCGCCAGGGGACGCGCGACGGTCTCCATGACCTTCTCTACGACCAGGCAATCACCGGGCTGCTGGGCGGTGGCATGGACTGCCCAGTCCGCCAGGTGCCGTGCGAACTCCGCATCCAGCGCTTCGCGACGGGCCCGGCCGTCCTCGTACAGCGCCCTCAGGTGCCGTGCCGCCTCCGGATCACCCCCGGGGTCGCCGGCCCAGAGCACCGTCAGCGCCCGGTCCACCCACCCCCAGTCAGCGGCATGCTCAGCCACTCCGCCAGCCACACTCGGGACGGTTGGGGTGGGCAGGCGCAGCCAGCGGGCGAGGCGGACGGCCATCTCGGCCACCCGCACCCGGTCGGGGTAAAGAGAGACCAGCGCATGCCCGGTCAGTTCGGCCAGTTCCGCTTCGCCGCCGTCCGGCGCCTGCCGGGCCGCCTCGATCGTCGCACTCAGATGCGCAGCGAAACCGGCGGGAAGGAAGCGGCTCGTGGCCAGGGCAGCTGTCAGTCCGGCGTCACGAGCCAGTTCATCAGCCCGGTCGAGGATGGCGAACACACGCTGCCTGGCGCTGTCGTTACCACGTACTTCGGCGATCCAGCGGAGCATGGATCCTTCCACCGCGTCGGTGAAAGCCGTCAGTTCGGCACGACGCGGCCGCGCTTGCCCGAAGAGGCCACCAACGGCAAGGACGGTGTCTGGACTGACAGCCGGATCACGCAAGGTCGCACCGAGCAGCCCGAGTGCCATCGCATCTGCGCCACGGCCCGCCTCGGCCAGCGCGAGCAAGACGGGTACGGCCGGACCCGCGATCTCGCCAAGCCACTTCTTCAGCTCCGAGCGCTCGGTCTCGCCCAGTTCGGCGAAGCGCTGAGGCCCCGCGCCCGTACGGGACCAGGCCAGCAGCGAGTCGGGGTCGAGTGCTGTCTCTCGGCCAGGGGCTGTGCCGCCTTCGCGGTGCAGTCCGAGACGTTCGACGACGAGGGCGCGCACCGCCGTGTCGCGGGTGAGCACTCCGGCAGTCCGCGGCCAGCCGCGGTCTGCTGGTTCGGCATCGACGAGTGCATCCAGCAGCCAGTCCTCGCGGTACATCCGCATGTCGAGCCCGGCCGCGCCGAACCGCTGCAGGACGATCTCGGCCTTGTTCACCGTGAGCGTGCGCCTGCGGACGGCGTGGCCGCGCAGGTCCCAGCCGAGCTGTGCGTCGTCGACTCCCGTGGTGAGAACGAGCAGGCTGCCGGGTACCTCCTGGGCACGGTGCTCGCGCCATGCATTGAGCAGCCCGAGCACGGACGACTCGTCTCGCACCCTGACCCTGCGCGGCTGCCCGGCCACGGTGGCTGTGAACTCGGCGGCCGCCCCCGTCGCGTACGTGCCGTGGACCAGCACCAGCGAGCGGTCGCGCAGTGCAGAAGCATTCCGTTCCAGAAGCGCTTCGACGGTGCGCCGTCCGACCTGTGGCAGGGATGGGGCCATCAGTACTGGGTCTCCTCGGTGTCGGCCCCGGTGGACCCGGCCTCGACGACCCGCCAGGAAATCTGGACCTGGGCACCGGGGTGGTCTGCGAGATAGGTCCGCAGATCGGCGCTGAGGTCCGCGACGGTCGCGGCGAGGCTGGCTTCCAGCCGGGTCGGCTCGACCAGGTAGCTGGCCCCGGCGAGGGGCGCAACCGGTCCCTGCGGGCCAGCGTGTTGTACGGGTCCGGCGTTGGTTACGGCCGCCTGCTGGCCCCCGCTCTGCTGCTCCACAGCGGGGACAGACGGGTTGCCGTGTGTCGTTAGCCGAACGTCCTCTGCAGTCGGCTCCGCGGGGCTTGGCGGCATGGTGGCGGGCGGCTGGGGCGCGGCCGGCTGCGCCGCCTGAGCGAGGCGGGTGGCCTCCCGCATCAGGAGCATGGCCGAGCTCTGGATACCACCGAGAACCGGCGCCAGCGGCTCGTCCGCGGTCTCGTGGCGGTTGGCCGTCTGCTGAACGTTGGTCACCAGGGCGCGAGCCCGGTCACCGACGGAGTCGTCACGGGTCGCCAGCTCATGCACGGTGTCGAGCAACGGCGGCCATTCCCCATCAGCAAGGGCATCCCGGACCGCGGGAGCCTGCTTGAGAGCGGCGCCGATCTCATCATCGGCCACCGTGTACGTGGCTCGCGCGAGGTCCTGGAGCACGAGGGTCGGGTCACTGCCTGGGCGCACCACGCGCGCGATCACGTCGGCCGCCGCCTTCAGGGACTGCATGCGTGGCGCCTCTGCACCACCCGGGCCGGCCAGACCCAGCCGGCCGGCGTGGCGCTGCAGCAGGTCGCGGGCGTCTGCCACGGCCTTGCTGTGCCCTTCAGCGACCTCGCGGATCTGGGTGGTGAGCTGGGCAACGTTCCTGGCGAAGAGGACCGGCGGCACCTGCTTGCCGAAGATGACCGCGGCGCGCCGCAGCGCCGTGTGGAAGGTCTCATCGTCCGGCAGCACGACCGCCCGCAGCCCGTAGCCTGCGCCGATCTTGTCGAGTTCGGGCGCCTTGGGGAGGGTGGAGGTCTGGTAGATCCAGGTGCGGTCGTCGAGCAGGGCATAGGTGGCGATGAGCAGGTTGGCGACGTGGCGGTCGAGCCCCTCGAAGCCCATGTCGTCGATCCAGCCGCGGATGGTCTCCACGGCGAGGTCGTCACTGGGGTCCTGGGTCTCGGCGGCGCGCTTGTTGATGCGCAGCCGCCAGTCGTTGCTGACGTTGAGCGGCCCGTCGTGTACCTCCCCAAGGCGCAGGCCGTGGACGATCTTGCGGACCCTCTTGATGTGGTGACTGTCGACCACTACGCGGCGTGAACCGTCCGCCATGGCCCGGGTGATCCACTCGAGAGTGATCTTCAGATCGCCAAGGGTGATGGCCTCGCGCTTGCCCAGCGGATCGAAATCGGGGTGCTTGGGGAAGCGCGCGGCGTACATCTCGTCTGCGAGCACGAAGAGGTTCTGTTCGAAACCGACCGCCGGCTCCGGCTTGGTCCGCTCGAAGCCTCGCTGGAGCGAGACCAGGTGCTGCCCCTCGTGTACCTGGGCACCGACGACTCCCGGCTCGGCCTTGTTGATGCCGTACAGCTGGAGGAGCGCCTCGGTGAGGCGTTCGGTGAGGCTGTCGCGGGACGCCTTGAGCTGGTTGCGGATCTGGACGCGCTCCTCGGCCGGCCGGGTGGCCGTGTGGTCTTCCAGTCGGTCCCGCTCCAGCAGATAGTTGATCTTCAGCAGGCGGCCGAGCTGCCGTCCAGTCTGCTCGGAGAAGAAGTCCGGCACCCAGACGAGAACGGGTTCGTTGCGTCCCGCCCGCAGGAGCTTGTCGACGCGGTCGAGGTCGTCGTTCGGCCCGTGCTCGCCGTCATCGAAGGGGTAGTCGAAGATGAAGCGGATGTGGGCCCTCTGCTCGGGGCTGAACTCCTCGTCCGGCAGGTGCCGGTCGCGTACGTTGCCGAAGACGAATTCCACCGTTCGCTTGGTACCGCGCCAGACGATCTCCCGCTCGCAGACGAACGCCTGGGTGTCCTGGATGCCGAGTGCCCGCCACAGTTGGTCCTTGATCCACTGGCGCCTGTAGCCGAGCTGGTCGGCGACTCCCTGAACCTCTTCGAGGAGGGGTTCCACGTCCAGGTCAGACAAGTGGAGGTGGAAGACGGGGTCGCCGCTGTCGCCCTCACTCCTCAGCTCGCCGTCGTAGTCGACCTGCAGGTCCCTCAGCCGCTTGACCGCGACCGATCCGGCGTCACCAACGCGGGTACGGATCTCGCCGTGGTTGAGGGCTGCGAGCCGCCCGCCGGTGAGCCGGGTCAGCGCCGGGACATGAGGGGCCAGGGCGGCCAGCAACAGCGTCTTGACGAGCCGGTCGTCGGTCTTGAAACGCTTGTCGTCCGTCGACTGGTACTTCTCCAGCAGAGTGTCGCGCACCCGCTGGTGGAAGCGGTGCGCAATCTCCGACTCGCGGCGCAGTTTCGGCGTGAAGGCCGCGCCGGTACGGTCCGCGATGACGTCGTAGAGGTCGCCGAGCGGGATCAGTTCGCCCAGCTTGAGGTCCTCGCGGCGCCGTCGCAGGAGCTCCTGTACGAGCTTCAGTCCCGTGCGCTCGCGCTGAAGGGCACCCGACAGGTCGACGAGTACGTTCAGGAGGGCCGGCGAGAGCGGGTAGAGCTCGCGGAAGTCGTCCCAGGTCGCCTCGGTGCGGCCCTGGGCGTCGAGCAGCACCTGGCGCACCTCGTCATTGGACGACTCGACGATCTTGAAGGCGTCGTCGCGTACGGACTCCATGCCCGGCTTGGGCGCGAGGACGCGGTGCTTGATGATCTCGACGAGGTTACTGTCCTCCAGGTCGACCACGTCGAACCGCTCGGCAAGGTACTCGATCTGCTGCTCGAGGTTCTCGATGTCGGCTCCCGCGACATCGGTGCCGATGAGCTGGGACAGGTCGCGCTGGCGGGAGATGAACGACACGATCGGCACGGGGCGTCCGCTGTCCCCCGACTCGATCAGCTTGACCAGTTGCTGGACCTGGCTTCGGACGAAGTCATGCCGTCCCATGTTCGCCTGGAGCCACAGCACCAGCTCGTCCAGGAAGAGGACTACGCCGGTGTAGCCGAGCGACTGCGCGTGCTCGGAAATGATCTTGAGGCCGTTCTCCAAGGGCACGAAGGCCCCTGCCTCGCCGCGGACACCCTGCGCGTACGAAGCCATGGGCCCCGCCAGCAATGCGGAGACCAGCTTCATCCGGTCGGGGTCGTCCACGGCCGTCGCATTGAACGCCCGGTCGAAGTCCGCGCCGGTCCAACCTCCGCCCGTGGGGGCCGCCCCCTCCCCGGCGTCGAAGGCGGGAATGTCGTCGGGATCCGTCTCCGCCGGTGCTGCGTCGGTGACACCGAGGGCTACGGCGCCCTTCCCGAGCCACTGGAGGAACTTCGCATCATCGCCGAGGAATTCCCGTTGCGTCTGGGCATCGGCGAGCAGCGCGTCGGCCCGGTAGACCGGAGGCAGCGGCTCGTCGGGGTGTAGCTCGCGCACCGTGTGCACGTAACCGCCCAGCAGAGCCGAATCGAGGTCGGTGGAGCCCACCAGGTGGTACGGGACCATCAGGAACCTGCTGTGGTCCAACCACTCCTTGTGGGGCGCGACGACCTCCATCAGGCGCGGCTTGGTCTTGACCGCCTCGTGGTTGTTGAGCACCGCGTGCAGTACGGACAGGAAGTGGCTCTTACCCGCGCCGAAGGAGCCGTGCAGGTATGCAGCGTGCGAATTACCGGTCCGGACCGCGTTCGAGACGATACTCAGGGCGTGCCGGAAGGCCCCCTGGAGCTGCTCGGTAACGACGTACTCGCTGACCCGCGCGTCGGTCTCGCTGAATCCCTGGGAGAGCTCGATCTTGAAGTCGCCGGCGTGGACGTCTTCCTTGATGTCGATGACATCCTTCAGAAAGAGCTCGCTCATGGGCATCAGGCGATCAGTCCCTCGGTCGGTGGCGGCACGGTCGAATGGCGTGCGCCGTTTGGCGCACCTCAATCTTGCCAGGTCGTCGGTGCCCTGAACCCGGACCCGGCAAGATCCACACCATCCCCGTCCCCGCACACCCGGTCACGCCTCCTTGCCTGTGTGTCACTTCATGGCGCTGGGTAGATTTGCCGCTCCGGATGCGGGGGCCGCAGACAGGGGGACGCGTACGTGGGGTGGCGCGAGGAGATCGTCACGGCGCTCGGCGAATGGATCAGCGTCGAAGGCGGCGCGGGCAAGCAGCCCCGCTGGCAGCGCGTCGGCCGGGCAGCCCGCACCGGAGAGGCCGGCCAATACTCGATCGACCTCCGCGGCTCTGACATCGGGCCCGACCAGCTCGACAGCCTGCGGCTCGCCGGACCGGAGAGCGACAACATCGATGCGGGCGGTTTCGCGGTCTCGGAGACGGTACAGAACGGCTCCCTGCTGACCTTACGAGTAGCCGAGTTCGCAGATATCGCCGACCCTCACCTGTGGATCCTCAAACAGCCGCCCACCTTCCTGATCGAGGCGCTGCGCGACGGCATCTCCGGCTTGGGCGAGCACCCGCTGGCCGCCGCGCTGGCGGCCGGGAGCATCGGCGGGCCCCCGGGCAGGGCTGTGGACCCGCCCGGTTTCCACCCCGCGCAAGGAGACGCCTACCGCGCCTGCCTCGGCGAGGGCGTGCACCTGGTGTGGGGCCCGCCGGGGACGGGGAAGACCACGGTTCTCAAGCGAGCCATCGGCGATCTGATCGCCCGGGGCGACCGGGTGCTGCTGGTATCGGCCACCAACATCGCCGTGGACAACGCCCTGCTCGGGGTGGTGCGGGAGAAACGGCACAGCCCCGGTGACATCGTCCGGGTGGGCCCGCCGCACCTGCGGGAGGTGGCCGAGGACCCCACGGTGTCCCTGCCGCTGATGGTCAGAGCGCGGCTGGCGGATGCCGCCGGTCGGCGCAGTGCAGTCGAAGCCGAGCTCGTCGCGGTGAAGCACCGGGCGGAGCAGCTCGCCGCCCTGGACAGTACTTTGGCTGGTTTCGACTCCTCCTCCTACTTCGCGGCCCTGAAGTTGCTGCGCACGCCCGGCGAGGATCTCGCGTCGACGCAGTCGCGGGCGGAGGACGCCCATCGGCGGCTGGCTGAGGCCGATGAGCAGTTCTGGGCCGCATTGTCGGCGGCCGAGACAGCCGCGGCGCGCCACAAGGCGGCCGAGTCGTCCCAGGCGCAGTGGCAGCAGGTGGACCGACTGTCCGAGGAAGTGGTCCAGGTACGGAAGGCAGCGGAGCTCCGCGAGGCCGCCGCCCTGCTGGCGGAAGGCCGCTGCCACCCCCTGCGCAGTGAGCTGGCAGAGCTCCAAACCAAGGGCTCGATGGCGAAGTGGCGGCTGCGCGAGAAGATCGTCACGCTCCAGCAGCGGCTGGACGACGCCGAGCGATCTGCCTCATCGGCCAAGCAAGCAGCACTGGAAGCCCGCTCTACGGCCACCACCCACGTCGCGACGCTAGGCGCCCGCATCACAGCCCTGGTCGACGCCATCCCGCTCACCCGGGAGCAGATCAGCAGCCTGGAAGCCGACGCAGCCGCCCGGGCAGCGGCGGAGCAGGAGGCAGCGCACCACTGGGACAACTGCAAACTCCATGTGACCCGCGCGACCGAAGCCGCGGAGCGCGCCCAACAGACCAGCGACCTGACCCAGCAGGCCGAAAGGAAGGGCTGGCCCGCCCAGTACGACCTGGCCCGCCGCCTGCGTCCGGCCGTCACCTCCGACACCGCCCGCCGCCCCGCCCTGGAGAAGCAGTACCAAGAGGTCCAGGAGGAGTACGAGCGCCTGGCCCGCGACGCCCAGAGCGAGATCATCAAGGGCGCCAAGCTGGTCGCCACCACCCTGGCGCGGTTCCGGACGAACCGTGCGGTCTTCGAGGGCCCCTACGACGTCGTACTCGTCGACGAGGCCGGCGCCGCCACCCTGCCGGAGGTTCTGCTCGCCACCGGAAAGGCCGGCCGGGCCGCCGTCCTGCTCGGGGATTTCATGCAGCTGGGAGCAGTCATCCCGCGCGAGCTCAAGGATCAGAAGCGCCCGGACATCACACGCTGGTTGCTCCCGGACGTCTTCCAGCACGTAGGGATCGCCGAACCCGCCGACGCCCAAGCGCACCCAGCCTGCGTCAGCCTCACCGAGCAGCACCGCTTCGGCCCGGCCGTGATGCGGCTGGCGAACGACCTCGCGTACGGCGGCGTGCTCACGGGAGGCGGCCAGACGCTTGCAGGGCGCCCGGCCGACGATCCCGAGATCGTGCTGATCGACACGGACGGGCTTCACGAACTCGCCAGGGCCCACCTGACCGGCCGCCGCAGCGGCTGGTGGCCTGCGGGTTCGCTGATCGCGCGGGCCCTGGTGGAGCTGCACCGCGAGCAGGGCGAGACGACGGGCATCGTCACGCCCTACCGGGTCCAGTCCGACGCCACCCTGGAGGCACTGCGGGACGCCGAAGGACCGGGAGGGCGCGCGCTGGCCGAGGTCGGCACGGCGCACAAGTTCCAGGGCCGGGAATTCGACATCGTCGTCTTCGACACGGTGGAGGGCGACAGCGGCAACCGCGAGCTGTGGATGGCCAACGCCCATCGCCAGCCAGCTGCCAGTAGCTGGCCACGCGACGGCCTCCGCCTCTTCAACGTCGCCGTCACCCGGGTCAAGACCCGGCTCTACGTCGTCGCCAGCGGAGAACGCGTCAAGAACGCGAAGCCGGGGACCGCCCTGGCCCAGCTCGCCGCGCTCATCGGCACCGCGGGCGTGCGGGTCCTGCACGCCAAGACGCTGATCACTCCGCCGCACGCGCCTACGACCTTCCGGGGCGAATTCGGCCAAGCGCTCGCCGAGGTACTGAGCCGGCACGTCGAGGTAACGGAGATCGACGACGAACGCGATTTCTACCGCACGTTCACCGGGGAGATCCGCCAGGCGCGGCAGTCCCTGTGGCTCTGGGCACCCTGGGTCGCAAAGCGGGTCAACTCCCTCCTGCCTGAGCTGCAGGCAGCGGCCGACCGGGGCGTGCGGATCACGGTCTTCATCCGCGACAACACGGACCAGCTCCAGAAGAAGCCGGCCAACCAGGCACTGATCGCCGACCTGCGCGCCGTGGCCCACACGGTCGTGCCGATGAACGTCATGCACCAGAAGATCGCGGTGATCGACGAGCGGACGGTCATGCTCGGCAGCCTCAACGCCCTCTCCCAAAGCTGGACCCGGGAGGTCATGCTGACGATGCGGGGCACGCACTTCGCCCGGAAGCTGCTGGAGCACCAGCACGCGGAGACCTTCGCGACCCCGCCGAAGTGCGGACGCTGCAACGGTTCGGAGATCGAGATCCGGCGCAGGCAGAACGACACCTGGTTCTGGCGTTGCTACGCCACCGCATGCAAAACCACGCCGAAGGGCGGGACGAACGCCTGGACGCAGAACATCCGCCTGGGGCGGGGGCGCTGAGCAGGCCGCTCTCATCGGCGGCGCACCGGGCACTCCGCCCAGACGGTCTTCCCCGGGCCGACCCGGTCCCGTACTCCCCACCGGGTGGCGAGCGCCTCGACGAGCACCAGCCCCCGGCCGCCGTCGGCATCGCCGGCGGCCGCGGCATCCGGCGCGGGCCGCCGGGGGTGGGTGTCGGACACCTCGACCCGCACCTGAACAGCCTCGGCATCGAGGAGCAGCCTCAACTCGAAGTCACGGCCGGGGACGCGGCCGTGCAGCACGGCATTGGCGCTGAGTTCGCCGACGACGAGCGTGAGCGCGTCAAAGGCCGCAGAGCCTCGCGGAATGCCCCAGTCGGCAGCCTGTTGCGAAGCGAGCAGCCGGGCGAGGCGCGCGCCCGCGCCGGGTGGCGGAAAAGCGCTGGGTGAACGTACGTACGGTGACGGGCACTTGGGTGGCGGAATGCGTCATGGAAGTCAGCGTTCCGGGCGCGGGTACTGGTCGGCAGGGCCGACACTGGTACAGATCGCCCTGTACTGGTTCACGCGCTGGACTGGGTATGTCACTGGCCGTGACTATGGGGTGTCGGGTGGGTGGGTGGCGTGTGTGCGGAGGGCGGCTGTGTCATGACCTTGGACAACGGCGGCGGCATCAACGGTGAACCGGAACTCTCGGACAGCCTCAAGACCTTCGGGGCGGTCTTGAAGGCCCTGCGAGACGAAGCGGGACTGACACAGGAAGAGTTCGCGCCCCGGGTGAGGTACTCGGCGCACTACATCGCCAAGATTGAGCAGGGGAAGCGCTTCCCGCCAGGCGACTTGGCGCAGCGGGCGGAGGAGCCGTTGGGGGTCGCAGCGGGGCGGGTACTGGGGGCGGCGGCGCGGAGTCTAACCCGGAAGGCGGGGTTGGCGTCGCGGTTCCACCAGTGGGCGGGTATCGAGGAAGAGGCGGTGTCACTGTACGCGTACGAGTGCCGAGTGATTCCTGGGCTGTTGCAGCCAGAGTCGTACATTCGTGCCGTCTTCGATCGACGCCTCCCGCCACTGGCGGAGGATCAGCTCGAACTTCAGGTTGTCGCGCGACTGGCGCGGCAGCAACTGCTGGTGGAACGGCCCAACACCGCATTTTGCTTCATGATCGAGCAGGCGTTGCTTGAGCGTCGTCTCGGCGGAACCGAAGTGACACGGGATCTGCTGGACTGCCTGCTGGAGCATGGAAGGCGACGCAATGTGGAGATCTTGGTCATGCCCCTTCGGCAGGAAGACCATTCGGGCTACGACGGCTCCATGTATCTCGCTGAGACCACCTCACACCAGTGGCTCGGATACGTCGAAGGGCACAGCAGTAGCACCGTCATCAGCGACACCAAAGCTGTCAGCTCGATGCTTCAGCGCTATGGCAAGATGCGCTCACAGGCTCTGAGCCGTCAGGCCACTGCGAGCCTGTTGGAGCAGATGCGAGGAGCGCTATGAGCACCACTGAACTTGCCTGGTTCAAGAGCAGCTACAGCGGCGGGGACGGCGACAACTGCGTGGAGGTTGCCGTTTGCTCTGAAGCCGTCCTCGTACGGGACTCCAAGGACGCCGAACTGCAACCGCTTGCGGTGTCCCACGAGTCTTGGTCGGCCTTCACCGCGCACGCACGCATCTCCTGAAGACGCTCCGCCGGGGTGAGGAGCACGCAGACGGCGCCTCCCCACCCACTCCCGCGGAAACTATTCGTCGAGCGACGCCTGGCGCACGGCCTTCCGCCCGCCGGCCTTCTTCACCGGACGCCAGGCAATCAACTCGGCTTCGCTCACCTGGTGCTTACGCAGCTGCCTGTCGTACTCCGCCGTCAGCTCCTCCGCCGGGGAGGCACCCCACTCCTCGTCCTCCTCGCTGTGCCACTGGACGACCCACGGCATCACCTCACGCAGGCCCGCCAGCAGCGGGACGAGGCGCTCGGTGTCCCAGGCGTCGCGGACGTCACGCGCCTTGAGCAGGTCGAACAGAGCCTCCGCCTGGTCCTTGTGATCCCACCCGGCCCAGCCGAGCATCAGCGTCGAGTCGGCGTCTGGACCGGCCTCGGGGTACGAGATGAACCGCTCCTTGGGCACGTCGAGCTTGCCGCGGTTCGCCCAGTAGGACGGCTTGAGGAAGTCAGAGGACTTGTACTTGGCCGGCGGCTCGATGTCGAGACGCTGCCCGGTCCGGTCCTCCTTGCGCTGCAACTCCCAGACGTCCTCCCACTCCTTGCGCGTACGCAGACCGGAGTCCTTGTAGCGCATGGCGGCGAGGTACGGCACGTGCTCATCCGCGACGACCTCTGACAGCACCTGTGTGAGCGGCAGGTCCGGCTTCTTGAGGTGATCGCGGGCATAGAGGGCAGCCACGGAGGTGAAGTCCTCATCCGCGCTGAGCCGGTCGGCCAGGTTGTTGACAGTCATGGGCCGCGGTCGCCTCAGCCCGTCGCGCACCTCATACCAGACGTCGGTGCTCTCCATCCGGTCCAGCAACCAGGTCCGGAGTGCGGCCTTTTCCTTCTTCTCCCATGGCTCGGCGGACCAACGCCGCTTATGCTCGGGCCGCTCGATCATGCCGATGCCCTTGGGGTAGCGGTTGATAACGTCGATCCGGGCCTGGACGATCTCGCGGTACCAGTCGGGCCAATGGGCCGGGATCTCGACGATAGACACGGATCCGTGACGCTTGAACCACTCCCGTACGGCCGAATCCGTCTCGACTCGCTTCGCAATCACGATCTCGAAGGCGCGCTCTCCGAGCTGAATTTCGGGAGTTGCGGCGAGCTTGACCTCTGGCACAGTGGTCCGCGCAACTTCCGCACTGCTCAACAGCCCGTAAAGGCCGTACGTCTGCCAGTCCAGCTCCTCTTGCATCGCGATCATTTGACGGCGGGCGCGGGAGTGCCGAGCACGGGCCTCATCAAGAGCTGGGCGTGTAGGCACTATCGATCCCAATACGGCAGATGGCTCTTCTGCTGCTACCTGCTGCCCGAGCCGATCAAGCTGCCTGCCGAGATCGCTCGGCAGCGCTCCAGGCAATGGAAACTCCTGGACCTTCGTCCCGGTGAACTCATAAAAGCGCTCCCACGCCGAGCTCGTGATCCCTCCGCCCTCGCCACGATTACCCTTATCATGGCTAACCTGCTTCAACCAAAAGCAGCCGGCTGATGAGTTGAGGATCCCCAGCAACGCAAGGTGCTCATCCTCTCCAGCAGTTGCCGGAAGCTTGATGACCGGAGCAGACTGCTTGAATACCCTTCCACCCCGGTCCAACGCAAAGTGGTTATGTGTCGCCACGAAAGCGAAGGTGATCGACAACTCCGACCGAAGCTTATTGGGGTAGAGTTCCTGCCATTCATGCCACTGCATTCCCCGCTCAAGCATCGGGATTCCGAAGCGTCGACGCTTTGAGATTGCCGCTCTGTACGACCCAAGCAGGCGAGCCGAATCGCCAATCGCGTCTAGCGCCAGCGTCTCAAAATCATCGCCGTAGACCCATACAGCTTCGAGCTCTGGCCTGGCCGAGTAGTCACGGATGACATCACCCGTGACCATGGGCCGCGTCGCCGTCACGTGGAGTCGCCGAGCCGCCCCATTGGCAGGCAGAAGAAAGAGGTCATCCTCTCCAGTAACCGCCGTGATCCCCGCCGAGTCAGAGACCTTCGCGAGCCGCTTCGACGCCGCATTCTCAATCTGAGCCAAGAGCGCACCAGCACCACCGCCGCTCAACGACCAAGGATGGGTTGCAAAACCTAGGGCTTGGGAATCCTCAACCGAGACCCAGTCGGACTCGCTTCCGGGGTCCGCTACCTGTGTCACAATCGCTCGCCAAACTGCGCCCTGCGCGGCGTCCTCAGGCTGGGACGGCTCTCCACTAACACCCAGAACGGCACGGACAGTCCGATCAGGGTTCGGAATCCTGTTCCGACCGATGAGAATCACCGTTGGCGTCCCATGCCCGGGAATGTGTGCGCCAGACGAGTCGATCACGTGCGAAAGCTCAACCCTTCCAGCGAAGAACTTCTCGATGAGCTTTTTTCCGAACTCTCGCTTCATGAAGGAGTTGGCGGTGATCTGACCGACGAACCCGCCACCGCCCCTCGCGCCGCCCGCGCCCTTCACGGCCAGCTCGAACAACCGCTGCGCGAAAGGAACCGACAGCGCATACTTGCCTGAGCATGCGTCGAAGGACAGCCGGTAATTCTCGTTCTCCTGCTTGTCCTTCACGGTGATGTACGGCGGGTTTCCCACCACCACGTGGTACGAGCCCCGCCCCAACAGGTCCGCACGCTGCGCGTAATCCCGGACATCCTCCGTCGAGTATGCGAACGCCCCCTCTTCTCGCCCGTCCGACATTTCTGCGAACAAGGTGTCCATGTCCGTCTGGATACCTGCCGCATCCCGCCCGTGCAGCAGCGAGTCCCCCACAGCCACGTTGATCGGGAACGGCGGTGCGTCAGCCAAGCGCCGCTCGCCAGCGGCCCGCATCGCCGCTACCAGCAGCCGGAACCGGGCGATGCTCACGGCGAACGGGTTCTTGTCGCAGCCGTGGACCGACTCCAGGGAGCGGCGGACCAGGGTCCACACCGGGGTGCCGGGCTCGGCAGCGCGCCACTTCGCCATCAGGCGGTGGAAGATGCCCAGCAGGAAGTGCCCCGAGCCGCATGCCGGGTCGATCGTGCGGAGGCCCCTGCGCTCCTCGCCGTCCGGGCCCGTCCACGCCGGGTCAAGACCAAACTCGTGGTCCGCGACTGCCGGCTCCAGCGTGAGGTCGAGGATGAACTCCTCTACGAACTCCGGAGTCTGGAGCAGCGCGTACGTCTTGCGCGCGTGCTCGCTGAGGTCCTGGTACAGGTCGCCCAGGAAACGGGTGTCCCACTCGGGGTCGGTGAAGTCGTAGCGGATCTCGCCGTCCGCGCCCCACCGACGCCAGAAGGACAGCAGCTCCGTAGCCGCCTCGTACCCGGGGGTGATGTCCCACAGCGGGTTGTGCGCAGGGTCGAACAGACCGGCCGTCGTCTTGTTCGTCTTCGCCAGGTGCTCGAAGGCCGCGAACAGCCAGTCTCGGTTGTTCTTCTCTGGGTGCTCGCGGAAGTACGCCTCGTGCCGAGCCTCCGCCAGCGCCAGCCGCTCCCCCGGGCCGGCAATGAACGGATCGTCGATCAGGCCGTTGTCCTCACAGAAGCGCACGAACACACACGCCAGCACCCACGCCGCCGCAGACTGAGTGACCCGCTCATCGCGCCAGGACTCGTACCGTGCCGCGGTACGCCGAGACTCCAGCGCCTGCTGGTACTCGGCCTTCAGCCGCCCACGGATCTCGGACTCGGACTCGGTGCGCTCCCGCAGGTCGTCTTCCAGGCCCACGACCAGCCGCTTCAGATCCTTGACGAGATCCTTCAGGCGCTCCGCCCGATCCCCACTGGCCGCGATATCCGTCACTGTCCGCTTCCTTCTCGCCCCACTGCGTCACCCAGTCGCATGGCCTGCGCTGGGGATACCAATCCTGCCAGCCTACGGCCCGCCTCCAGGGCCCACGCTCACCGCGAAACTCCCCCACCCCGTTGATCACGTAGATAAGGTGATCAACGTGACGGCTGCCACCTCTACGCCCCCGCGCCCTCCCGCGTTCCTCGCGGCCAGCAGGCACCACTTCGACACGGCGAAACTCGCCAGCGATAGGCAGCTCCGCATATCCGCCGATCACTTGGCAGGGATCGCGGCAGAGTGCGCGATCAAGGCCATCCTCGTGGACTACCTGGGATCCGTGATCAAGCAGTCCGGCAAGGCGTACCACCCGGACCTGAAGGCCGACGCGAAGAAGCGGATGGAGAGCGAAGGCCTGGAAAAGATGCCCGAGAAGGACTACTGGCATGGCCACCTGCCTGATGTGTGGGGCCACTTCACCTCCGTGATCCAACGACGCCACGCCCGCAGTGCCGGTCCGGACTTCAGCACCTTGCTCGGGCAGAACCCGTTCGACGGCTGGGACGTTGCGCACCGGTACTGCGATGATGCCGAGATCACCGAGGCACTCCTCGCCCAGCACCTCCAGGCGGCCCGCATCCTCATCGCCGCCCACGAACAAGCCCGCAAACTAGGAACCGGCAGAATCGCATGAGCACACCAGCCAACCGCTTCGACACCGCGTGGCAGGCAGCGCTCACGCACGCCGCCCAGTTGGCGGCCGAGCACAACAGGGACGTCGTCCTCACCCGTGACCTGCTCGGCCGGGCCTCGCTCCTGATCGACGACCGCGAGGCGCCCCTGCCGGCCGACGCTCCCGGGCTCGCGGAGGCGGCGACAGC
The DNA here is from genome assembly GCF_044750905.1 of Streptomyces sp. NPDC088762. Classification (NCBI taxonomy): domain Bacteria; kingdom Bacillati; phylum Actinomycetota; class Actinomycetes; order Kitasatosporales; family Streptomycetaceae; genus Streptomyces; species Streptomyces sp. NPDC088762. The sequence continues at coordinate 184,142 of NZ_JBIVKT010000009.1, read as the reverse complement.
CTTCAGTGAGGCCACCCACCCCTTCACCGGTCTCGACCCGCTCCAGACTGCCAGTGAGCTGTTCGCACCGGAGCTGTTCTTCGATGTTCCCGAGCTCGTCGAAGTGACCGCCCCGCACGAGGGCTCAGGGCGCGTCTCGACCCTGGAGCGGACGGTCGTCGGCGGCGACTGGGCCACGGTCACGGGTACCGAGTCCGAGCCGCCCCAGACCCGCCAGACTCGCCGCATCGCCCTCTACGGTTTCAAGGGCGGCGTCGGACGCTCCACCGCCACCACCGTGCTCGCCCGCAGCCTGGCCGAGCGGGGCCTCTGCGTACTCGTCGTGGACCTCGACCTGGAATCCCCCGGTGTGTCGAACCTGCTCGCCGAGCCTGGCGCCACTCCCGCGTACGGCGTCGTGGATCACCTGGTGGAGTCTGCCGTCGGCAATGCGGAGGACCTGGAGCTCGTGGCACGAGCCTCCCTCGACTCCCCCAAGCTCGGCAACGGCGACATCTGGCTCGCTCCGGCCGCCGGCACCACGCGGCCCGGGTACGACTACCTCGCCAAGCTCAACCGGATCTATACCGACCTGCCGGCAGCCGTCCTGGGCGGAGCACCCACGCCGTTCGCCGCCCGCCTTGAGCAGGCGATCGCCGCCTGCGAGGCGCAGGTGGAGGAGAAGGCGCGGCGCCCCGATGTCGTCCTGCTCGACAGCCGGGCCGGAATCCACGACATCGCAGCAGTCACCTTGACCAGGCTCTGCGACCAGGCACTGCTCTTCGCGGTGGACAACCCGTCCACCTGGGAGGGCTACCGGATGCTCTTCGAGCAGTGGCGGCGCCAGCCCGCACAGGCCCGGCTGCTGCGCGACCGTATCCGGATCGTGGCGGCTATGTTCCACTCCGCCGGTGACATAGATCGCCTGAGCATCCTGCGCCGCAACGCCTACGACATCTTCATGAAGACGCTCTACAACCTGCCTGGCGACGAGGACGAGGAGCCCTTCCTCCCCACTAAGGGCGACGTCGACGACAAGCCGTACGCCCCGATCCCTATCCTGTTCGGCAATGACCTGGTCGGCCTCGACCCGCTGCGCAGCAGGAAGTGGCCTGAGCTGCCGTTCGTGCGTGCCGCGTACCGCGAGTTCGTCGACACAGTGGAGACCCTGGTGCAGGACATGTACAAGGAACAGTCATGAACGACCCGGCCGTCCAGGCAACCCGGAACCTGCTGAAGGAGGCTCTGGCGCCCGCGCCCGACGCGGACACGAGCACGCCGGACCTGCGCACCATGTTCACGCCGTCCTCGCACCGTCTCGCGCTGGACCCTGATGTGACCGTGGTCCGTGGTGCACGCGGCACCGGCAAGACGTACTGGGCGAAAGCCCTCACTGATCCCGACCTTCGCAGGGTCGCCGCCAAGTCGTACATGATGCCGCGCCTGGAACGCACCGATGTGATCACCGCGTTCGGAGGCACCGATCCGGTACTCGGCGGCAAGCGGACCATCGCCGACCTTGTCAAGGCCGGTGTCGAACCCCGCGACTTGTGGTCCGCCGTTGTCCTCATGGCGCTCGGCCAGCCCGAAGTCCAAGGACTGGAGACGTGGACCGATCGCATCGAATGGACGCGACACAACGGTGAGAAGTACGAAGCTGCGCTCCGCCGAGCGGACCGCGAGGCACGGGACCAGAAGCAGACCCTGATCCTTCTGTTCGACACGCTCGATCACCTGCACCACGACCGCCGACAACTCGATCTCTTGCTGGCAGGACTGTTCGAGGTCGCCCTGGAGCTGCGGCTGACGACGGGCGCCCTGCGCGCGAAGATCTTCGTACGGCCCGACATGTACGACAGCGCGCCGCGGGACTTTGCGGACGCTTCGAAGCTGGGCGCCAATGCGACCGACCTGAGCTGGAGCCGGGAAAACCTGTACGGGCTGCTTTTCCACCGACTCGGCAACCACACCAGCAAGCAGGCGGAGGAATTCCGTCGCGACACCGGCACCTGGAGCCTCGAGGGGCCCGGCCGGTATGTCGCGCCCGTTGACGTAATCGCTGACCAGAAGCGCCAGGAACAGGAGTTCATCAAGCTGGCCGGCCAGTTCATGGGGACCGACCGCCGCAAGGGCCACACCTACACCTGGGTCCCGAACCACCTCCAGGACGGCCTGGGACGCGTCAGCCCGCGGACCTGGCTCCTCACCCTGTTTCGGTCCGCGGAGCTCACTGCCGAGAAGTGGGCCAGTCACCCGACCCCGCTGCACTACGACGCCATACGCGAGAGCCTCAGCAACTCGGCATCCCTCAGGGTAGATGAGCTGAAGGACGACATCGGTTGGGCAGCGGCCGCTGTCGAAGCTCTCTCCGGAACACAAGTGCCGATGGAGCGCTCCGCCGTTCGGTTTGCCTGGGACAGCAAAGGGCTGCGGACGGCCATCAGCCAGTTGGTGGCCGACGGTGAACGAGGCAGCGGTCCCCGAGGGCGCGATGGGGAAGGGGCACTCGTCCATGCGGAGGTCATCCGTGAACTCCTGGACCTTGGTGTCATGACCGAGCGGACCAACGGGGCGATCGATCTGCCGGACATCTACCGACTCGCCTTCAACATCGGCCGCAAGGGCGGCGTGGCCCGCAAGCCCGTCATCTGACCGGCTTGATGTGCAGAACGACGGAGGTTCTCTCATCGGCCGTAGGCCGAGGAGAGAACCTCTCTCGTCTCACACCCTGCCCAGCGCCTCCAGCAAAGCCCCGTCCAGGTAAGCCAGTTCTCCGTCCCCGGGGATCACCTCCACCGTGCGTCCGTCCAGCAGCGGCTGCGCCGCACGGGCCTCCATCGGGCAGAGCAGCCACAGGCCGTGCGGGTTCTCTGCCGGCCGGCGGGCCGCGCCCTGAAGGGCGACGAGGAAGGCTCGGCCGCCCTCATCCCAGTAGCGCGCGATCAGACCAGCGTCGTGCAGGAAGAGGACCGTACGCGGGGCCGCGCAGCGGTCGCGCAGTTCCTCGGCGACGCGCTGCCAGACGACGCGGACGAAGCTGGCCAGGCCAGGCTTGATGCGGCCCGGTTCCGAGGCTCCGTCGGCGCGCAGTACGGCCTGCCAGTCGAAGCCCTTCTCCGCGACCAGCTGCTGGAACTCGGCCAGGAAGACCTCGCCCAGGTCCACCGCCAGGACGGGGAAGGCCGCGGCCACCGCCTCGGCCGTGCCGGGCAGCCGGACGCCCTTGACGGTCAGCGCGAGGAAGCCGCCTCGCCGGACCCGCTCCTCGAGCCGTTCACGGACCGCGCCGTGCGGGTCCGCCCGGTCGGCGCGGCTGGCACGCGGCGGCGGCAGGAGGCTGGTGAGACCGCCCGAGCCGGTTGACGTGTGCGCGGTCCGGGCTGTGGGCAGCCGGAACGTGTCGGTGTCCAGGTCGTAGCGCAGCTCGAACCGGGCGGCGCGTAGGGCGTCCTCCAGCTCGACGTGTGTGGGCTCACGTCCCCCGGCGAGGGCCTGGAGCTCGGGGAATCGGGCCCGGATCCGGGCCACCAGTTCCGCCGGGCTGATTCCGCGCTCGGCCCGTACCCCTGCGCCGGCCTGGGAGATGCGCAGGGCGCGCTCCAGTCCCAGCTCACGCGGGTACAGCTCGAGGCGCTGGGTGATGGCGACCGCCGGAGCCATGGCGGCGGCAAGGGTGACGAGGCGGGTGTCGGCGAGCGGCACGAACCCTTCCGGGGGCGGCACGGCCCGGAGTTCCCTGACCACTTCGGCGTGGCCGGGCAACGGCTCCTGTACCGCGAGCTTCTCAGCTGCGTCGCCCAGCGCGGAGGCGTAGTCGGCCAGTTCACGCGGGCTGGGGTCGTCGGTGCCGGGCAGGGATTCGGCAGCGATGAGGACGGTGTCGCCGCGGCGGTGGACGGCGAGCCGCGGCTCATGTCCCTCGGCCTCGTCACCGGTCTCCGCCTCCACAGCGGCACGTACGACGGCCAGGGCGCGGGCCAGGGTCCGAGGCGGGGTGTCGTCGGCGGCTCCGTGGCGCGCTCGCAGCTCGGCCGCCGCTTCGGTGGCGGTCATCACCCGCCCGCCCGGCGCCGCGACGATCTCTGCGAGTTCGGTGCGCACGGCCTTGAGCCATTCCGCCTCGGCCCACTGCTTGATCTCGATGCGGTGGTGTCGGGAGACAGGCGGCTGCTTGATCCCCAGGTGCTCGGCGACGCGTGCCTGCACGGGCCAGGAACCCAAGGGGGACAGCCCACCCTCCTCGGGAGGAAGGCCGAGAGTGAGCCGGATGACGGGCTCTCGGTTCGATCCCTTACGCCCGGGACCGGGGGCCAGCAGGGCAGCCATGTCATCTATCGACAGGAGGCGCAGTCCCTCCGTACCTGAGTCATCTGCGCCGCCCTGAGCTGCCACAGCTCCGGCGACCGACGCAGCCTGGCGGCCTGCCGGTGTTCCGGCGCTCGGCTTGGTGCGCAAGGCAGTGGCCCACTGCTTGCGCCGCCGGTTCAGCTCCTTGCGGACCAAGGCTCCGGCGCCCCGGGCTTTGGAGATCGCATACGGCTGGACGCTGAGCAGCTGCCCGACCGTCGTGGCGCCGAGACCGTTCGCCACGGAGACCGCCCGGGGGGAGAGCCCGGCGGCTTCCAGCAAGGTCTCTTCGTCCGCCGCCTCGGCTGCGCCGTCGCGCGCCTCCTCGGTGTCCTCTGCCGCGCTGCCGACCGTCGACGGAGTGGTGGTGGGGCGGGTGGCGTCGGCGGCCCGGAAGATGTCCTGCCAGGTGTCCTTCATCTGGCGCAGCGTGTCGAAGCGCCGCTCGATCTCCCGGTGCAGCGCTCGCTCGAAGAAGGACCGCAGGCCATCCCGGAGAGCCGGCTCGAAGAGGTCGTCGGCGATGTGGAGTTCAGCGGAGTCGTTGGTGACCGGATCGACCTGGCCGTCTCCCCATAGAGGCCGTTCTCCGCCGGCCATCTCGTGCAAGGTGACGGCAGCCGCGTAGTACTCGGCGTGGTCGTCGTAGTGGGGTCGGCGCACCGAACCGAGGAACGGGTCGAGGTAACCGCGGGTGCCCGCCTTTACATCCCTGTCGGAGGCATCGGTCAGGGAGAAGTCGAACAGCTTCAGCTGCCAGGTGCGGTCTTTACGGCGATGGATGCCGAGGTTGTCGGGCTTGATGTCCCGATGGCGCACCCCGTGGGCGGCGAGCTGGTCGAGTGCCTGGAAGAGGTCCTCGCCGAAGCGTTCAAGTTCGTGATAGGTGAGCCGCCCCTGGCCGCGCAGGCGTGCTCCGAGGGACTGCTCTCCTGCGTACTCCAGCTCCAGGACCGTCCGGCCGCCGATCTCCCGCAGCTCCTGTCCGCGCAGCTGGACCACGGCGCCACCACCGACGAGTTTCAGCGCACGGGCCTCGGCGCGCAGCCGTTCTGCCTTCTCCTCGTCGAGGGCGACCTTGAAGACGTGCTCGTCGATCCGGACGTCGCCGTCCTCGTCCTCGACCGCGCGCTCCACGAGCAGGGCGCGGGCGGTGGCACCAGTACCGAGAACCCGTCGGACCAGCCATTCCTCGTCGAGGGCCTGACCCGGCATGGCCTCCAGCGGATCCGCGGCAGCCGTGTCCGCGGAGTCGGGCAGGACACCTACCCGTTCCGCTTCGTCCAGCAGGTCGAGAAATGCCTCTGCCGAGCTCAGCCGGTCGTTCACATCGGAGCGCGTGGCCTGGAAGATCAGATTGTCCAGAGCCTCGGACACTCCGTCCGCGACGGCGAACAGACGCAGCCCGGAGTCGACGCGGAGGCGCTCGACGAGAACGCTGCGCTGCGGCGCGGGTGCCTGCCCGGACAAGACGAGGTGGGCGACTGCACCCAGGCCGAAGATGTCGAGATCGGCCGGGTCGGCGTAGGGCTGGTCCGTCTCGGGCGCGAGGTAGACGAGTGCCTCGTCCTCGATCAGGGCCGCGTCGAGAGCCGAGCCGCCGATCGAGCGGAAGAAGGTCGCGTTGCTGTCGAAGTCGCGGGCGGCGGTCTGCCAGTCCGTGATCCGCAGCTCAGGGGCAGCGCCGTCGCCCCGGAAGGAAACGTAGACGGAACGCGCGGCAAGGGCACGGTGGTACAGGGACCTGTTGTGGGCGTAGCGGACGGCCTCGGCGAGCTGACGCACCAGGTCGAGGCGAGTCTCGGGGGTGAGCTTGCCACCGTAAGTATCCAGGTACTGGTCCAGGCGCAAGTCCGTCTTGCGGTGCCGGAAGAGGATCGCCGGGCCCGCCTCATGCTCACGGAACTCGACGGCATCGACGATGCCGCGGTGGGTGATGCCCTGGAGGACCTGGTACTCGCGCCGGGCGGCGCGCTCGGTGGACTTCCGGGCGGCCTCGGTCGCACCCTGGCTGACCAGGTAGATACGGACTCTGCCCTCCTCCTGCACGAGGCCGTCGTCGCGGACGGCAAGACGGTCCTCCCACGTGGTTCCGGCGTCCAGGGGGTGTGGGCGCAGCTTCCAGGCGTCGCCGAAGCGCAGATGCCCGGTGGACTGCCGGATACCGATGGCCCGCAGCAGCCGCGGCAGGGTGTTCTTCGAGAACTCGGGGGTGATCCGGCGGTCGGGGCGGTCCGGGGGAAGACCGAGGAAGTCCTGCCAGACACGGCTCAGCCCGCTGGCGCCGTCATCGCGCCCGTAGACCCGGATGCGCTGGATGGCGTCCAGGTGGCTGACCAGCTCAGGGGACGACAGGAAGACCGCGGGCTCGATCCGCGGCACCTCCCGCTCGTCGATCTTGAGTTTGCGGGCGGCCCAACGCAGCTGGCTGCGGAGTTCTTTCGACTTGACGTCGTTGAAGTGCAGCGGGTTGTTGAGCGTCCGGGTACGGTCGGTACCCCGGAAGCTCCAGGTGGAGCCAGTGTTGTGCAACTCCCCCGGGTGGCTCTTGATCTCGATCAGGAACAGGCCGGCCGGCACGGCGACGAGGAGGTCGCACTCGTTGATGCGGCCGGACTGCGCGGTGAAGGAGAACGTGGCCCAGGCCCGGTAAGGCTCGGCGGCGGGCAGCAGGCGCCGGACGTGATCCAGCGCGTCCTGCTCCCACGGGTAGGGCGAGGGTCTCTCCTGGAACCACTGCTGTGCGGGTTTCGGCGGGGCAGGCTTCGGTGCGGGCTTTCCCCCTGCTGTTGTCACGCTCAAGCCTCCATCACACCCCGTACCCGTCCCTACGGGCAAAAACCACCTGGTAGACCCTACCGCTCATGGCAGACCGGTGCGGTTGGCGAAGGAGGGCAGCCGGTCAGCCCTCACCGCCGTCCATCAACCGCTCCACGGCCGCGCACACCTGTCGCAGGGCTTCGGGCTGCGCAGACAATGCAGACAGCGGCACAGACGGCCAGCCTGTGAAGCCTTTCTCCCGCTGGACTGCGAGTTTCTGCCCGAGTCCGCCGACATCCGGGAGGGCATCGGCGAATGCGGATGCCGCATCGCGGCCCAAGTGGTGGGTGATCGATTGGAAACTAAAGGCAAGATCGTCCTTCCCCGGGCTGTCTCGCAGGGACAGCGTCCAGACCGGCACCTGCTTCCCTGTGGCTGGGAAGTACACCGAGATGCTGGGATACGCAGCCTTGTTGGCCACCGGTCGTCCCAGAGCGTCCGCGTGCTCAAGCAGGGTGAGGCCCGCTTGCCGATCCTCGGAACTGCGGCTCCCCAGGGCTGCGTCCACGTCCGCCCGCGTCCACTTCTGGCCGGCCCCAGCGGACCGGGACCGCGTCTTTGCGGCCGTGGCCACCTCACCGTGAACCCTCGGGACGAGCACACGGTGATCACCTCTCCCCCGGTACTGAGTCAGCTCAACCGCGTACACGTCCACTTGACGCATCTGCCGGTTCAGGAACTCGACGACAGCCCTCAGTTCCATCGGTACCCGGTCGGCTACGAACAGCAGGCGCATCCGGCCCGCCCCCAGCCGCTCCTCCACCGTCGCCCAGAACTCGTCGGGCGACTGGCCGTCCAGCAGCTCCCCGTACACATCCGAGATGGCGGCGCCGTCATCGGCGCACGTCTCTTCGAAAGTCCGCTGAAGTAGTGCGGCAGGCCAGTAGCGCGCGCCATTGGCCGCGTAGTCGAGCATCTGCCCCACGACCTCCCGGCGTATGCGGGTATCGCTGGCACGCTTCACCTCTACCAAGGTCGGTACGCCATCGGCGTCCACAAACAGGTGGTCGAGCCAGAAGGCAGACGCGCTCTCGCCCTCGGTGGGCACCTTCATCTCTCGGGCCACCAGAAAGAGCCGGAGCGGTCGGCCGTCCGCCAGCGTCCCGAAATCCAGGATCCGCGGGTGCCGTGCCAGCAGGTCCTGGAACTCGACCTCGGTGTCGAACGCCGCGGGCTCCAGCGCATTCAGCTCCTCGCCCAGCAGAAACACAGGCTGCCCGGTCATGTCGATCCCCATCCCCTTGCGGTGATCGCGTGCCGGTCACCGCCACCCACAGATCTACCAAACCGCTCTGACAATCACGCCCATGGGGCACGCAAGGTCGCGAGGTGTCCAAACGCTAGCCCGCCCAGGGCCATCGCCTCCGACGATCGAGAAGATCAGTCGTCGTCACGTGCGGACAACGCCTCATCGAGAGCCCTCTCAGGCACCCAGCGCCGGAAGCACGAGCGACCCACATCCACATGATCCACTCGCCAATCCCCTCTTGGGTGCAACCGAGCGGCCCGGCGGCCACCAACGGATGCCTGCGAGCCTAGGCACCGCAGGCGGCCACGCCTGCGCCTGTCCGAAGTTTCGTCGCTGCCTGCAACCCTTTGACGTCTTCCACTCCCGTAAGGCGGATGGCGGCTGAGAGCATGTCCGTGAGACTTTTCGAACGGTCGGGAGTTCAGGTGCCGTGGGAGCTAAACGAACGGCAGCCACAGGTGCTGCAATGGGTCGGGCAAGGCTGCCCTGACGGCGTGTGGGAGGGGACCGCACACAAGCTCAGCTGCCAAGCCCTTCACAGTCGGGGACTGGTCAAAGTCTCTAGGCGTCAGGGGCAGTGGTCCGTCGCCCTCACCAAGGCCGGCCAGCAATACCTGGACCCCGGACCGCCTCCGCCCGATCAGCCTGGCAGCAGAGACACCGTGCCCGCGCCACGGGCTGGAATCCATTTACCTGATGTGCCCGAGGTCGAGAAGTCCAGGGTCAAGACAGCCGCGCCTGAGTCATCGCCGGGAACCAGCACGCTCCCGCGAAAAAGACCAAGACCGTCACCGAGCAGCTCCTGGAGGAACTCGCCGAAGCCAGCGGCCGAAACGTGAAACGGGAAGCCACAGGTCGGGAGACCGAGAAATGGCCGATCCGTGTTGCCGCAGCACGGCGGTCGGGGAAGACTTCTGCAACCAAGGAACTGCACGCAGGGTTGTGCCGCGACGGATACGAAATCCGGCTAGTCGACACCCCAGCCTGACGCTTGGCCGTGCTGTCGCCCGTTCCCATACCGGCACGGCTCTCCACTCCACACCCCGTGGTCAAAGCTCTGCAGGCTCATCCCCAGCCATGGCACTGACCAAAGCCGTGCAGGGCGGAGCCTTCCGCCTCATCCACGCGCTGCTCACCGCCACGCAGAAGCTGGGGTATGCCAGCGCGTTCGGTACGGCCGATAGTGCCCCCGCCCCGCATCGCCGGCGAGGCGGCTCTCCCACTTCACCATCACAGCCCAGGGTCAGCGATGCGATTGCCTGATCTTGCAGGAACAAGACCGGGCCGACCACATCCCCACGAAGAAGGAACTCTCGGACGCCGAGAAGCACTCATGGGTCCGGATTCCTCGGTACAACTACTCCCCCGCTGAACGTCTGAGGATCTGCCTCAGCGGCGGGTCACGGCACCGGGCTGACCAGTGGGCCGACACGGCCGCGCGACCTCTTGAGGACCAGCTCGCCGAAATCGTGCAGGAGGTTGGACTCCGAGGGGGAAGCTGCCGAACGCAAACGGCTGGCCGACCTGGAGGCGGCACAGGAGAAGCGGCTCCGGTGAGAAGCCGCGATGGAACAGGCAAAGATCGCCTACGCCGAGGCAGTCCGCATCGAGCGACGGGAAGCGCAAGAAAAGACTTGGCGTCGCGCAGCGGGCCTCGCCGAGCGGTCACAGAGCGTGGTCGGAGGAGAAAGGTGGAGCGCTGGGGCTGACAGAGCCAGACCCAGTCGCCCATTGCAAAGAGGAGCGCCTCCCGCGGCAAGATCACGATTTGCCGTGCGAGGCGCCCCTCCATGACTGATGACCCATCAGGAGTCTGCGACCGTGTGCGTCAAAAGTGCGTCACGAGCGTCAAGATATCGCCCACAACACACAGGGCCCATAACGCACCTTGACCTAACTTGCAGATCAGAGGCCCTTTGCAGCGGGCTCAAGGATCGCGACGCACTCGACATGGTGCGTCATCGGGAAGAGGTCGAAGACGCGCAGGGTGCGGGGCTTGTAGCCGGCCTCTCGGAAGTAGCCCAAGTCGCGGGCCAGGGCCGCCGGGTCGCAGGCCACGTAGGCGATGCGGCGGGCCGAGAGGCCCGCGATGTGGCGGACCGTCTGCTTGCCGGCGCCTGCGCGGGGCGGGTCCAGGACGACCAGGTCGCATTCCGTGATGCCGGTCTTCGGGAGGATCTGCTCGACCTTGCCCTGTTCGATGCGGACCCGAGGGAAGTCGGCAAGGTTGTGCCGGGCGTCCTCGACCGCGCGCTTCGTCGTCTCGATGCCGAGCACCGCGCCCGTCTCGCCGAGGCGTTCGGCCAGGGCGCCCGCGAAGATGCCGACGCCGCAGTAGAGGTCGAGGGCCATCTCGCCCTTGCGCGGCATCAGGCCCTGCATGACGGCCTTGATCAGGGTGTCGGCGGCCTGGGGGTGGACCTGCCAGAAGCCGCCCATGCCGACCCGGTAGGTGCGGCCGTCCGCGCGCTCGCGGACGAACGGGCGGCCGTGGACGCGGTGGACGCCGCCGTCCTTCTCCTCGACCCGGAGGACCGAGACCGGCTTGTCCAGCTCGACCAGGGGCAGCCGGCCGCCCGGGCGGGGGGTGAGGACGACCTGGCGGTCCTGGGAGCCGGTCGCCGCGATGGCCTCGACCGTCGCCATCTGGGGCCAGTCCTGCTTCTCGATGCCGAGTTCCGAAACGCCCTGGGCGGCGATCATGCAGTGGTCGATCGGTTCGATGTCGTGGGAGCGGTGCTTGCGCAGGCCCGCACGGCCCGTCTCGTCGATCGCGTACTGGACCCGGGTGCGCCACTGCGGGACCTGGCCCGCGGGCAGCTTGTCGCCCTCGGCCGGCATGACCGTGCCGTCCCAGCCGGCCTCCTCCGGGGTGAGCCCGGCGAGCCGCTTCAGCTGTTCGGCGACGACCTCGCCCTTGAGCCGGCGCTGGGCACCGGGCTTGGCGTGCTGCCAGTCGCAGCCGCCGCACTTGCCGGGGCCGGCGTACGGGCACGGGGCCTCGACGCGGTCCTTGGAGGCCGTCAGGACCGTGATCGCGTCGGCGCGCAGGAAGCGGGAGTCCGTCTCGCCCTCGGTGACGCGCGCGACGACCTTCTCGCCCGGCAGGGTGTGGCGGACGAACAGGACCCGGCCGTCGGCGGTGCGGGCGATGCAGTGCCCGCCGTGTGCGACGGGACCGACCTCGACCTCGTACTCCTCCCCGACCAGTGACTGCTTCTCGTTCTGCTCGGTCATGGTGGGGAGGCTCCAAAGTCAATGGAAATGGAAAAGAAAGAGAGAAAGAAAAGAACGGCCGGACGACCGACCCACCAGTTTACGTGGATCTCGTCCGGCCGTTCACCACCCGGGGCAGCGGGGCTCAGCCCTTCGCGGCGGGGTCCTTCGGCGGCCGCGGGGTGTTCACGGGACCTCGGCGCACCGCGCCCGGAGCGTTCCACTCCTGGCGCTTCTTGGCCCGCTTCTTGGCGATCTCCGAGGACTCCAGCTGGTAGGGCACCGAGGTGACCATCACGCCGGGCGTGAAGAGCAGCCGGCCCTTGAGGCGCAGCGCGCTCTGGTTGTGCAGGACGTGCTCGTACCAGCGTCCGACGACGTACTCGGGAATGTAGACGCTGACCGCGTCGCGCGGGTTCTCGCTGCGCAGGCCCTTGACGTACTCGACCACCGGGCGGGTGATCTCGCGGTACGGGGAGTCGAGGATCTTGAGCGGAACGTTGATCCCGCGCCGCTCCCACTCGTCCCGCAGGGCCTTGGTCTCGGCCGGGTCGACGCTGATGCTCAGCGCCTCCAGGGTGTCCGAGCGGGTCAGCTTGGCGAAGGCCAGGGCGCGCAGGGTGGGCTTGTGGACCTTGGAGACGAGGACGATGGAGTGGACGCGCGAAGGCCGGATGCTGTCCTCGGAGGGGCCTTCGGCGGCGGCGATCTCGGAGGCGACCCGGTCGTAGTGCTTGCGGATCGCGGTCATCGTTCCGTAGAAGATCACCATGCCGAGCAGGGCGACCCACGCGCCGTGCGTGAACTTGGTGGCGAGCACGACGACCAGGACCAGGCCGGTGAAGAAGGCGCCGAAGGTGTTGATGGCCCGGGAGCGGATCATCTTGCGGCGCACCGCCGGGTCCCGCTCGGCCTTCAGGTGCCGGTTCCAGTGCCGGACCATGCCGATCTGGCTCAGGGTGAAGGAGACGAAGACGCCGACGATGTAGAGCTGGATCAGCTTGGTGGAGTCCGCGTCGTAGATCCAGACCAGCAGGATGGCCGCGCCCGCCAGCAGCACGATGCCGTTGGAGAAGGCGAGCCGGTCGCCGCGGGTGTGCAGCTGGCGCGGCAGGTAGCGGTCCTGGGCGAGGATCGAGCCGAGCAGCGGGAAGCCGTTGTAGGCGGTGTTGGCGGCCAGGAAGAGCACCAGCGCGGTGGCGGTCGCCAGCAGGATGAAGAGGAAGCTGCCGCTGCCGAAGACGGCCTCGGCGACCTGCGAGATGACCGGGTTCTGGACGTATCCGGGACCGACCGGGGTGCCGTTCTGCAGCAGGTCGACGGCCGGCTTCTCCGCCATGCGCACGTTGGTGGTCATGGCCAGGCCGATGATGCCGCAGAACATGGTGACGGCCAGGGCGCCCATGAGTGCCAGCGTGGTCGCCGCGTTCTTGCTCTTGGGCTTGCGGAACGCGGGGACGCCATTGCTGATCGCCTCGACGCCGGTGAGTGCGGCACAGCCCGAGGAGAAGGCCCTGAGCAGCAGGAAGACCAGCGCGAAGCCGGCCAGTCCCTGATGTTCTGCCTTGATCTCGAAATCGGCCGTGGGGGCCTTCATGGTCTCGTCGAGGACGATTCCCCGCCAGGCACCCCAGGCGATCATGATGAACACGCCGGCGACGAAGACGTACGTCGGAATGGCGAAGAGTTTTCCGGACTCCTTCACACCGCGCAGATTCATCAGCGTCAGGAGAAGGATCATCACGATCGCCGAAAGCACCTTGTGCTCCACGACGAAGTCCACGGCCGAGCCGAGGTTCTCGACTCCGGAGGCGATCGAGACCGCGACCGTCAGGACGTAGTCGACCAGCAGGGCGCTCGCCACGGTGAGACCGGCTCGGGGCCCGAGATTGGTGTTGGCGACCTCGTAGTCGCCGCCGCCGCTCGGGTAGGCGTGGACGTTCTGCCGGTAGGAGGCGACCACCGTGAACATCAGCACGACGACCGCGACGGCGATCCAGGGGCTGAAGTGGTACGCCGACACACCCGCGATCGACAGGACCAGCAGGACCTCGCCGGGGGCATATGCCACGGAGGAGAGCGGGTCGGAGGCGAAGACGGGAAGGGCGATCCGCTTGGGGAGGAGTGTTTCCCCGAGGCGGTCGCTGCGCAGCGCCCTGCCGATCAGGATCCGTTTGGGCACGTCGGTCAGTTTGGACACGCAGAGGATCGTAAGCGTTCGAAATCAGGCTGACGAACCCCCCACCCCCTCACACTGCAATCCCGCCGCAATTCCTCCCCGACTGGACCCCGACTGGACCCCGGCTGCACCACAAGAGGTCACACTGGTGACCGCCCGTGTGTAGCTTGGGCCATGGTCTGAGACCCTGTTAAGCCAGAGCATGCAATGAGGCTGGGACCAGCGAGTCGCTGACAGCCGGAAGGACGGCCGTGCACATCGTCATCATGGGCTGTGGAAGAGTGGGTTCCGCCCTCGCCCAGACCCTGGAACAGCAGGGGCATACAGTCGCCGTCGTCGACCAGGACCCCACCGCATTCCGCCGGCTCGGAGCCGGATTCGGCGGTCGCCGCGTCACCGGGGTCGGCTTCGACCAGGACACCCTCCGGGAAGCCGGAATCGAGGAGGCGGGCGCCTTCGCCGCCGTCAGCAGCGGTGACAATTCCAACATCATCGCCGCCCGCGTGGCCCGCGAGATGTTCGGCGTCGAGAACGTCGCCGCCCGCATCTACGACCCCAAGCGCGCCGAGGTCTACCAGCGCCTCGGCATCCCGACGGTCGCCACCGTGCGGTGGACCGCCGACCAGATGCTCCGCCGGCTGCTGCCCTCGGGCGCGGAGCCGCTGTGGCGCGACCCCAGCGGCGGCGTCCAGCTCGCCGAGGTGCACACCTCCGCCGCCTGGATCGGGCACAAGGTCAGCAAGCTCCAGGAGGAGACGGGCGTGCGGGTCGCTTTCCTCACCCGCCTGGGCGAGGCCATGCTGCCCACGTCGGCGACCGTCCTCCAGGAGGGCGACCTCGTCCACGTGATGATGCGCACGGACGAGATCGACAAGGTGGAGGCCGCCTTCGCCGAGGGGCCCGAGGAGGCACACGCATGAGGGTCGCGATCGCCGGGGCAGGCGCGGTGGGACGTTCCATCGCGGGCGAACTGCTCGAGAACGGCCACGAGGTGCTCCTGGTCGACAAGGCCCCGACCGCCATCTCGGTGGAGCGGGTGCCGCAGGCCGAGTGGCTGCTGGCCGACGCTTGCGAGATCACCTCGCTGGACGAGGCGGCGCTCCAGCGCTGCAACGTGGTCATCGCGGCCACGGGCGACGACAAGGTCAACCTGGTCGTCTCCCTCCTGGCCAAGACCGAGTACGGCGTCCCGCGCGTCGTGGCCCGCGTCAACAACCCGAAGAACGAGTGGCTCTTCAACGAGTCCTGGGGCGTCGACGTCGCGGTCTCCACGCCGCGCCTGATGTCGGCCCTGGTCGAGGAGGCCGTCAGCGTCGGCGACCTGGTACGGCTGCTGCGCTTCAGCCACGGCGACGCCAACCTCGTCGAGCTGACCCTGCCGGCCGACTCCTCGGTCGCGGGCACCCAGCTCAGCGAGATCACCTGGCCGGAGGACACCTCCCTGGTCACGATCATCCGCGGCAACCGGGTCCTGACCCCGCACGCCGAGGAGACCCTGGAGCCGGGCGACGAACTCCTCTTCGTGGCCGCCCAGGCCCGCGAGGAACAGCTGGAGGTCCTCCTCCAGGCCCGCCGGTAGCCCTGCGGGCACGCTTCGACGGGTGCCCGGGCAGGGTCCGTTCGGCAGGTGCGGCGCCGCTGCCGGGGCTCCGCCCCGGACCCCGCGCCTCAAACGCCGGCGAGGCTGGATGCTGCCGCCCGAGGGGCGGGGTGACCAACTGGTCACCCCGCCCCTCGCTCGCTCCGTCAGGCCTTGCGTTCCCCCGCGGCAGCGGCCGCGGCCTCGGCGGCCTCCTTGGCCTCCCACTCCGCGATCACGTTGATCGGCGGCGGCGCCTTCGCCAGGAACACCCACGTGAAGTACACCGCCAGCACCATCGGCGGCAGCTTCAGCGCGATCAGCACCCAGCCCAGCTGCGTCGCGTCACCCCACCAGTACAGCGGGAACAGGATCGCGTACTTCGCGAGGAAGATGATCCCCCAGGCCAGGCTGGCCTTGGTGTACGCCTTCTTGCGCCCGGGGTTGCGGGTCCGCCAGGACAGGTTCTCCTTGAACACCGGCCCCAGGATCACCCCCAGCAGCGGGAACCCCACCAGCGCCGAGATCGTGAAGGCGGCCCCCAGGCCGACCCCGTAGATCATGCCGGGCAGGTAGAAGCCCTTCGCGCTGCCCGTGAAGAGGGCGAAGGCCACGCCCACGCCCACCCCGAAGACGCCGCTGAAGGCGTGCTTCACCGTGTCCTTGCGCAGCAGCCGCACGATCACCAGCAGGACCGCCAGGGCGCCCGCCGCGATGGCGGACATCTTCACGTCCTTGTTGATCGTGTAGATCATGACGAAGAGCAGCCCGGGGAGCATCGTCTCCACGGTGCCCCGGATACCACCGAAGGCGTCGAACAGCGCCGCCTGCGTCACCGCCTTGTGGTCCTCGGAGGGGGTCGCGGCGGGGTCGGGCGGGGTGGTCGGTCTGTCGAATGACGTCACCGGTCAATGCTCCTGTCCGAGCGGGCGGAGTTCGTACTTCGGGTTGAAGAGCACCCGACGGCCGTGGGTCATGGAGATACGCCCTGAGGCGATCATGCGGCGACCGGGCTCGATTCCCACGATCGAGCGACGCCCGAGCCAGACCACGTCCAGCGCGGCGGAGCCGTCGAAGAGCTCCGCCTCCAGAGCGGGTACGCCCGCCCGCGGCCGCAGGGTGACGGTACGCAGGGTCCCGGTCACCTTGACTATCTGGCGGTCGTGGCAGTCGCAGATCCGCGTGCACCCCGCGGCTTCTGCGTCCTCCTGCAGCTCCGCCGAATGCAGCTCCTCCTGCGAGGTGGACAGCCGCTCGATCATCCGGCGGAACCGGCCCGCCGGCCGGGCCGGCTTCGCGGGCTTCTCGGGACGCGGTTCAGCACTCATAACAGGAAGCGTACCGGCGCGCCCGCTACCTCTCGAAGCGGTATCCCATGCCCGGTTCGGTGATGAAGTGCCGCGGATGCGAGGGGTCCGCCTCGAGTTTGCGGCGCAGCTGCGCCATGTAGACCCGCAGGTAGTTCGACTCGGTGCCGTAGGAGGGCCCCCAGACCTCCTGGAGCAGCTGCTTCTGGCTGACCAGCTTCCCGCTGTTGCGGACCAGGACCTCCAGGAGGTGCCATTCGGTGGGCGTGAGCCGTACGTCGCGCCCCTCGCGGACGGCCTTCTTGGCGGCCAGGTCCACCGAGAAGGCCGGAGTCTCCACGATCACCTCGCCCCCGCCCGGGCCAGCGGCGGGCTCGGCCCGGCGGACGGCGGCGCGCAGCCGGGCCAGCAGCTCGTCCATGCCGAAGGGCTTGGTGACGTAGTCGTCGGCGCCCGCGTCCAGGGCCTCGACCTTCTCGTCGGAGGTGTGGCGGGCGGACAGGACGAGGATCGGGACCCGGGTCCAGCCGCGCAGGCCCTTGATCACCTCGATGCCGTCCATGTCGGGGAGGCCGAGGTCCAGGAGGACCACGTCGGGGTGCCGGGCGGCGGCCAGCTCCAGGGCGGCCGCTCCGTCGGCGGCCGCGTCGACCTCGTACCTGCGCGCCTTCAGATTGATCACGAGGGCTCGCACGATCTGCGGCTCGTCTTCCACCACGAGCACCCGGGTCATTGAGGTCCTGCCTTCTGTCGTATCCGGTCGAGATCGAGATCCACGGGTTCGTCACCCGCGGGGCGGCGGCCTTCGCCGTCCACCGTGTCCCGGGGCGGCGCCCCGCCACGGCTCACCGCGCGCAGGGTGAGGACCATGGTCAGCCCGCCGCCGGGGGTGTCCTCGGCGGTCAGGGCTCCGTCCATGGCCTCGGCGAAGCCGCGGGCCACCGCGAGCCCGAGGCCCACGCCGGCTCCGCGCGGGGCGTCCCCGTGCCGCTGGAAGGGGGCGAAGATCCGCTCCTTGGCCTCGTCGGGCACGCCCGGCCCGCGGTCGACGACCCGCACCTCGACGCGGTCGCCGAGGAAGCTGGCGGCGACCAGCACCCGCTGCCCGGGCGGGCTGTACTTGACGGCGTTCTCCACCACGTTGGCCACGGCGCGCTCCAGCAGCCCCGGGTCCACCGACACCATCGGGAGCGTCTCCGGCACCTCCATGTCCACGCTGCCCTCCGGTACGCCGCCGAGCGCCATCGGGACCACCTCGTCCAGGTCGATCTCGCGGATCAGCGCGGTGACGGTGCCGGTCTGCAGCCGGGACATGTCCAGCAGGTTGCCCACCAGGTGGTCGAGGCGGTCGGCGCCGTGCTCGATGCCCTCGAGCAGCTCGGCCCGGTCCTCCTCGGACCAGTCCACGTCCTCGGAGCGCAGGGAGCTGACGGAGGCCTTGATGGAGGCCAGGGGCGTACGGAGGTCATGGCTGACGGCGGCCAGCAGAGCGGTCCGGATCCGGTTGCCCTCGGCCAGCCGGCGGGCCTCCTCGGCCTCCCCGACCAGCCGCTCGCGGTCCAGGACCACGGCGGCCTGGGCGGCGAAGGCACCGAGCACGCGGCGGTCCTCCGCGGGCAGCACCCGCCCGGACAGGGCCAGCGCCATGTGGTCCCCGATCGGCATGTCCACGTCCGCGTCCTCGGGCCGCCCGGCGGGCCGCGGTCCGACGCTGCCGGCCGGCTGCCAGGGCTCGAGCTCGCTCGCACGCTCCAGCAGGGCCACGGACTCCATGGCGAAGGTCTCGCGCACCCGCTCCAGGAGCGCGTCCAGCGTGGCCTCCCCGCGCAGGACGCTGCCCGCCAGGAAGGAGAGGATCTCCGACTCGGCGCGCAGCCGCGCGGCCTGGTGGGTGCGCTGGGCGGCCAGGTCCACCACCGAGGCCACCGAGACCGCGATCGCGAAGAAGACCGCGATGGCCACGATGTTCTTGGGGTCGGAGATGGTGAACCGGTGCAGGGGCGGGGCGAAGAAGTAGTTCAGCAGCAGGGAGCCGAAGGCCGCGGAGGCCAGGGCCGGCCAGAGCCCGCCGAGCAGTGCGGCCGCCACCGTCAGCGCCAGGAAGAGCAGCATGTCGTTGGCGAGGCCGGGGTCCGCCTCGATGTGGGTGAGCAGCAGGCACAGCAGCACCGGGAAGACCACGCCCACCAGCCATCCCGCCGCGATCCGGGGCCGCCCGAGCCGGGACGCCGAGCGGACCACGGGCAGGCCGCGCCCGCGGGCCACCTCCTCGTGCGTGACGATGTGGACGTCGAGGTCGGGCCCGGAATCCCGGGCGACGGTCGCGCCGACGCCGGGGCCGAAGACGTACTGCCAGGCTTTGCGGCGACTGGAGCCGAGCACGATCTGGGTGGCGTTGACCCCGCGCGCGAACTCCAGCAGGGCGTCGGGGACGTTGTCGCCGATCACATGGTGAAACGTTCCGCCAAGGTCCTCGACGAGGGTCCGCTGGATCGCGAGCTCCTTCGGCGAGGCGGCGGTCAGGCCGTCGCTGCGCGCGATGTAGACGGCGAGGATCTCGCTGCCCGAGCCCTTGGCCGCGATCCGGGAGGCGCGCCGGATGAGCGTGCGCCCCTCGGGACCGCCGGTGAGGCCGACGACGATCCGCTCGCGCGCCTGCCAGGTGGAGCGGATGCCGTGCTCTCCCCGGTACTGCTGGAGGTACTCGTCCGCGCGGTCGGCCACCCACAGCAGCGCGAGCTCGCGCAGGGCGGTGAGGTTGCCGGGGCGGAAGTAGTTGGACAGGGCCGCGTCCACTTTGTCCGGCTGGTATATGTTCCCGTGCGCCATCCGCCGGCGCAGTGCCTGCGGGGACATGTCGACCAGTTCGATCTGGTCGGCCCGCCGCACCACCTCGTCGGGCACGGTCTCCCGCTGCCGCACCCCCGTGATCGACTCGACCACGTCCCCGAGCGACTCCAGGTGCTGGATGTTGACGGTGGACACGACGTCGATGCCGGCCCGCAGCAGCTCCTCCACGTCCTGCCAGCGCTTGGCGTTCCGGGAGCCGGGGACGTTGGTGTGCGCGAGCTCGTCCACGAGCGCGACCGCGGGCCTGCGGGCGAGGACCGCGTCCACGTCCATCTCGGTGAAGGCCGCGCCGCGGTACGCCAGCTCCCGGCGGTCCACCTGTTCCAGGCCGTGCAGCATGACCTCGGTGCGCGGTCGCCCGTGGTGCTCGACGAAGGCGACGACGCAGTCGGCGCCCCGCTCCACCTTGCGGTGGCCCTCGGAGAGCATCGCGTACGTCTTGCCGACACCGGGTGCCGCGCCGAGATAGATCCTTAGCCTGCCGCGTCCCATGCGCCCATTCTCTGGGACGTCCGCCGTGACCACGCACCGATGCGGGCCCGCGCAGAGATCCCTGACGCATCCCTGACGCATCCTGGCGCCGCCCGTGCGAAAGCCGGTGGGCCCCACCCCCGAAGGAGTGGGGCCCACCGGCCGAAAACGTACGCCTGCCGGCGCCGGGCACTGCCTGCGCCCGGCGCGAGGGGGCCGGAGCCGGGTCAGCGGACCTCGGTGATCTCCGGGCCGCGCTCCAGCTGGCCCATGCCGCCGCCGAAACGGGAGCCTTCCTGGTCCTCCGTCTGCACGCCTTCCGGCACCATCTGGGCGTCGTTCGGCAGCTTCAGGACGATCGGGTCGCGGGGGGCCATCGGGCCGTCGCCGCGGACCACGACGGTGTCGCGGAAGATCTGCTCCAGGAGACCCGCCGACTCGGGGCGCACCGCGCCCTGGCCGGAGATGACCCCGCGCAGGAACCAGCGCGGACCGTCGACGCCGACGAAGCGGACCAGCTGCTCGCCGATCTGCCCGTCCGGGAGCTGTCGGGGCACCCGTGCGCGCAGCTCCCAGCCCAGCGGGCCCTCGGCCTCGTCGATGATGCCGCCCTGCTGGATGATGCCCGCGGCGATCTCCTCGCGGACCTCGCCCCAGATGCCTTCCTTGCGGGGCGCGGCGAAGGCCTGCAGCTGCACGGCACTGTCGCCCAGGACGACGGTCGCGGCGACGATGGCGTCACCGGCGACCTCGACGCGCAGTTCCATGCCCTCGACACCCGGTACGAGGATGCCGCCCAGGTCGACCCGGCCGTCGGCCGGGTTGCCGGGCACCTCGGAAACGTCCCAGGGGCCGTCGGGACGCGGAGCCGGAGGCAGGTTCACGCGGCGCGGCAGCTCCTCGGCGGCGTCGAGTTCGTCCGTACCGGCGCTGTCGACGACCTGCTCGGCCGCGCCGCCGTCCTTGGCGGAGTCGTTCTTCTTGCGACGTCCGAACACGTCACTGTCCTTCCCGGTCGGTTACGACCGAAGCGTAGCCATTCCCACCCTGCTGACCAGCGCCTGATCCGGCCACGGCCGCATGACCGCCGGTGGAGCCGAAACCCCCCTCGGCCCGGGCCGAGCCGGGAAGTTCCGCCACCTCGTGGAAGCGCACCTTCTCGACCCTCTGGACAACCAGCTGGGCAATGCGGTCGAAACGCTCGAACCGGACGCTCTCGCGAGGGTCGAGATTGACCACGATCACCTTGATCTCTCCACGGTACCCGGCATCCACCGTCCCCGGGGCATTCACGAGCGCGAGCCCGCAGCGGGCGGCCAGGCCCGAGCGCGGGTGCACGAAGGCGGCGTACCCGTCGGGCAGTGCGATGGACACGCCGGTGGGCAGCACGGCGCGTTCGCCGGGCTCCAGCTCGGCGGCCTGCGTGGTGACCAGGTCGCAGCCGGCGTCGCCGGGGTGACCGTAGGCGGGGACGGGCACCTCGGGGTCGATCCGCTTGATCAGCACGTCGACCGGCGCCGGGTTGTTGGGGTTGTGGACAGCCATCAGGGGTTCACCTCGAAGGCGCGTGCGCGCCTGACCTGGTCCGGGTCGGCCATTGCCGCCCGGATCTCCTCGGGCCGACCGTTGTCGATGAAGTGGTCGACCTTCACCTCGATGAAGAGCGCGTCGGCGCGCACGGCGATGGGGCCCTCGGGCCCGCCTATGCGGCCGACGGCGGTGGAGTAGATCTTGCGCCCGGCGACGGCGGTGACCTCGGCCTCGAGGTACAGCACGGTGTCCACGGGTACGGGCCGCAGGAAGTCGGTCTCCAGCCGGCCCGTCACGGCGATGACGCGCAGCAGCCAGTTCAGCGAGCCCAGCGTCTCGTCGAGCGCGGTGGCCAGGACGCCGCCGTGCGCGAGGCCGGGTGCACCCTGGTGCGCGGGCTTGACGGTGAACTCGGCGGTGACGCGCACGCCGTCGCCCGCCCGGGCCTCCAGGTGGAGTCCGTGCGGCTGGCCCTCACCACAGCCCACACAGTGCTCGTAGTGCGCGCCGAGGAGCTCTCCGGGTGCCGGGGCATCGGGGTGCCGGACCGGCGCGGCGGCATCGGCCGGGGGCGTCAACGCTGTGTTTCGTCCACTCACAGGCGCAGACCTTACCCGCGCGGCTACCCGCCGGTCGCCTCGTGGCAGGCTTGACCGCATGCAGCTCTCCCCCGCGCACCACGACGAACGTCTGACCGCCCCCCGCTCCTGGTGGGGCATCGCCGTACTGGTCGGCCTGGCCTGCGCGCTGATGCTGCTGCCGCTGGGCACGCTGCCGCTGCTGGCCGGCCTGGTCGGCGGCGCCGCGCTGTCCGGGCTGCTGGTGAGTTCGTACGGTTCCGCGCGCGTGCGCGTGGTGAACGGGGCGCTGGCGGCCGGTGACGCCCGCATCCCGGTGGCGGCGCTGGGCGAGCCCGAGATCCTGGACGCCGAGGAGTCGCGCGCCTGGCGCACGTACAAGGCCGACCCCCGCGCCTTCATGCTGCTGCGCAGCTACGTCCCGACCGCGGTGCGCATCGAGGTCACCGACCCCTCGGACCCCACCCCGTACGTCTACGTCTCCACGCGCGAGCCCGAGGCCCTGGCCGCCGCCCTCCGCGCGGCGCGCGGGCAAACGGTCTGAGTCCCGGATCCCGGGCCGGAGCCCCCGCAGGGGCTCAGCCCTCGTGCTTGCCGGTCTCCGGCCCCTCGAGCGCGGCCCTGGTGGCCTCGGGAAGGGGCTGGGTGGGCTGCTCAAGCCCCGGCAGCTCCGAAAGCCGGTCCCACGCCACGGCTCGCCTCCGCAGGTCGCCACGGACCTTCTCGGCGAGTTTCCTGGTGTCCCGGCGGTTCATGACCGCCCCCACGGCCGCGCCCACCATGAAGGGCATCAGGCTGGGCAGGTTGCGGAACATCCGCTTCGTGATCTGCTGGCGCAGTTCGCGCTTCATCTGACCGCCGAGCGCCGCGTTCAGCGTCGTCGGCTTGGTCAGGTCGACCCCGCGCTCCTCGGTCCAGGAGGTGAGGTAGGAGAGGGCGCGCTCCCTGAGGGAGCCGGGCGGACGCAGTCCGTAGACCTCGTGGAGCTCGGCGATGAGCTTCAGCTCGATCGCCGCGACCCCGGTGATCTCCGCGGCCAGTTCGGCCGGCATCGCCGGCGGGACGGGCAGCATGGCCGCCGCTCCGACGCCCGCACCGACGGCGGACGTGGCGTGGGCGGCGCCGGCGATCAGCTTGTCGGCGAGCTGCTCGGGATTGAGGCCCGGGAACTGCGCGCGCAGCGTCGCGAGGTCCCGAACCGGAACGCGCGGTGCGTTCTCGATGACCATGTCGGTGATGTACAGGGCGGCGTCCCTGACACTTCCGCCGCCCTTGCGTACACCGTTCTTGACGGCTTGCAGCCGACGAGCCCCGGACCGCTGCCGGGACACCTCGTCGACTTCTGTGGAGGGCACGGCACTCTCCTCGAAGGCGGGGCCGCCGGGGGCTCCAGGACCCGTTGCCGGGTCCGTGGTTCCCGCCTGCGTCTCCGCCGGATCACCCGATGTCCGGAAGCGGCGCTTCCGGAAAGGTGTCGAGCCAGCCACGGCCAGCGCCTCTCAGTCGCAGTCGCGACAGATCGGCTGGCCGTTCTTCTCGCGTGCCAGCTGGCTGCGGTGGTGCACCAGGAAGCAGCTCATGCAGGTGAACTCATCGGCCTGCTTGGGCAGGACCCGGACGGCGAGCTCTTCGTTGGAGAGGTCCGCGCCCGGAAGCTCCATGCTCTCGACCGAGTCGAACTCGTCCATGTCCGCGGACGAGGTGGACTTCTCGTTACGCCGGGCCTTCAGCTCTTCGATGCTGTCGTTGTCGACGTCGTCGTCCGTCTTGCGTGGGGTGTCGTAGTCCGTTGCCATTGTTCGCTCTCCCCCTCTGGGTGTTAGCGGTGTCTCAGCGCACGTAACGCGCGAGAGGCCGGACTTGTGCCCGACCTGAGGCGGAGATTTTGCCTCACATCAAGGTCTGTTACTCAATCGACACCCAGCCGCCCGCCTGAGGCGGCGATTGGCTGGGATGACGACCGGGACCGTACACGGTCCGGGGGCCGTCTTGCACAAACGCCACCCCGTGTATTTCCCGCCATCCGAGGGGCCGGAAACCCGGACTTCCCGGGCGTTCCGACCGCGAAGGAGTCACTGAACGCACATGCACCGACACTCGGCACTGTGATCGATCACACAGGCCCGACTGTCTTCATGAGCCAAGTATTCAGCCGAAAGCGAACACGGGGTGGCGGCCTCACAAGGGAAGAGTGACACGCATCACGAGGCCACCGCCTTCCCGGGGGATCGCCTGGATCCTGCCGCCGTGTGCGCGGGCCACGGAGCGTGCGATGGAGAGCCCGAGCCCGACACCCTTGTCGCTGCCCGTTCGCTCCGTACGCAGCCGTCTGAAGGGCTCGAAGAGGTTGTCCACCTCGTACGCGGGAATGACGGGACCCGTGTTCGACACCAGGAGGACCGCCTGGCCGTGCTGGACCTCCGTGGTCACCTCCACCCAGCCGTCCTCGGGCACGTTGTACCGGACGGCGTTCTGCACCAGGTTGAGGGCGATCCGCTCCAGCAGCACGCCGTTGCCCTGCACCACGGCGAGGGCCCGCTCGCCCCTGATCTCCACCCCCTTGGCCTCGGCCTCCTCGCGCACCTGGTCGAGGGCGCGCGAGGCGACCTCCGCCAGGTCCACGGGCTTGCGTTCCACGATCTGGTTCTCGCTGCGGGCGAGCAGCAGCAGGCCCTCGACCAGCTGCTCGCTGCGTTCGTTCGTGGCGAGCAGGGTCTTGCCCAGCTGCTGGAGCTCGACCGGGGCACCGGGATCGGAGAGGTGCACCTCGAGCAGGGTCCGGTTGATGGCCAGCGGCGTCCGCAGCTCGTGCGAGGCGTTCGCCACGAACCGCTGCTGGGCGGTGAAGGCCCGCTCCAGCCGGTCGAGCATCTCGTCGAAGGTGTCGGCGAGCTCCATCAGCTCGTCGTCCGGCCCGTCCAGCTCGATCCGCCGGGTCAGGTCCGAGCCGACCACCCGGCGGGCGGTCCGGGTGATCTTGCCGAGCGGCGAGAGCACCCGTCCGGCCATCGCGTAGCCGAAGGCGAAGGCGATGATGCTCAGCCCCAGCAGGGCCATCAGCGAGCGGCTGAGCAGGTCGTCCAGGGCGTGCTTGCGCTGCTCCAGGATGCACTGGGTGATCGCGGAGTAGAACTGGTCGTACGACTGGTCGTTGGCCACGCCGGCGCAGGTCGTGGAGCTGACCTGGATGTTCTGCCCACCGACGATCTTGAACGGCAGTGCGTTGCCCTCGCGCAGCGCCTGCGCCGCCAGCAGGTAGATGATCGACAGCAGGAGGATTCCGGCGATCAGGAACATTCCGCCGTACAGCAGGGTGAGACGTATGCGGATCGTCGGCCGCAGCCAAGGGAAGGGACCCTCGGGCTGGCCGGGGTCCCAGGTCGGTTTCGGTGGCGCCGCCGGTGGCGCCGGGGTCGGGGCCACGCGCGTCAGATCCGGTATCCCGAACCGGGCACGGTCACGATGACCGGCGGCTCCCCGAGCTTGCGCCGCAGGGTCATGACCGTCACCCGCACCACGTTCGTGAAGGGATCGGTGTTCTCGTCCCATGCCTTCTCCAGCAGCTGCTCGGCGGAGACGACGGTCCCCTCGCTGCGCATGAGGACCTCCAGCACCGCGAACTCCTTGGGCGCCAGCTGCACCTCCTTGCCCTCCCGGAACACCTCGCGCCGGTTCGGGTCCAGCTTGATGCCGGCCCGCTCCAGTACGGGCGGCAGCGCGACCGTGGTGCGCCGCCCCAGCGCCCGTACGCGGGCGGTCAGCTCGGTGAAGGCGAAGGGCTTGGGCAGGTAGTCGTCCGCCCCCAGCTCCAGGCCCTCCACGCGGTCGCTCACGTCCCCGGAGGCGGTCAGCATCAGCACGCGCGTGGGCATGCCGAGTTCGACGATCTTCCGGCACACGTCGTCGCCGTGCACGAGCGGGAGGTCCCGGTCGAGGACGACCACGTCGTAGTCGTTCACCCCGACCCGCTCCAGGGCGGCCGCACCGTCGTACACGACGTCCACCGCCATGGCCTCCCGGCGCAGTCCGGTGGCCACCGCATCGGCGAGCAGCTGCTCGTCCTCGACGACGAGTACGCGCACGTCGTTTCCTTCCTCCGAGCCCGTCAGGGCACACGTCTGTTGCGTCGTCCATCCTGCCCGTTTCGGCCGTAAACCGGCTGTAAGACGGCGCTCGCACGGTGCTGCCGGGGCGGAAGTGAGGATTCCCCGGCTTCCCGAGGTTTCTGCGCACAGAGGGCCGGGGAGGACGAGAGAACACCCCATCCACTCCCTGACGGCGGTCTGCCACGTGCCGCCGCCGACCCACGAAGAGGGGGCGAACCCACCATGGACGCATTCACCGCGGGTCTCCTGCAGCGCATCAGGGCCACGCAGTCGGACCTCGAGCAGGCCCGCCAGTCGGGCGACGACTTCCTCGCGGAAGTGGAACAGGCGGAGCTGGAGGACCTCCAGCGCCTCGCCGCCGAGCACGGGGTACCCGTGTCCGTTCCGGTCTGCTGACCCGGCACCACCCACCTGCACACCGAACCCCGGCCGCCCCTTCGGGCGGCCGGGGTTCCGTCATGTGGCGCGGGAGCTCAGTCGTGCCAGGCCCCCGCCTCCTCCAGCAGCGGCTGGAGGGAGGCGAAGACGGCCGGCGTCCCGGCCAGGGCCAGCTCCCCGGAGGCCGCCGTCCCCGGCCGGCCACCGGTCACGGCGCCCGCCTCGCGGGCGATCAGCTCGCCGGCCGCCAGGTCCCACGGGTTGAGCCCGCGCTCGTAGTACGCGTCCAGCCGCCCGGCCGCCACGTCGCACAGGTCCAGCGCCGCCGACCCGCCGCGCCGGATGTCCCGTACCAGCGGGATGATCCGCTGCGCGACATCGGCCTGGTGGGCCCGCCGCGCCTGCACGTACGCGAAGCCGGTCGCGACCAGCGCCCGGTCCAGCGGCGCCGCCGCCCGGCAGGCGAGCCGCGCCGTACCCAGCCACGCCCCGCCCCCGAGCACGGCGTGGTACGTCTCCCCGCGCATCGGCGCCGCCACGACGCCCACCACCGTCTCGCCCCGGTACTCGGCCGCGATGGACACCCCCCAGCTCGGCAGCCCGTAGAGGTAGTTCACCGTGCCGTCCAGCGGGTCGACCACCCACCGCACCCCGCTGGTGCCTGGGGCGTCCGCCCCCTCCTCGCCCAGCAGACCGTCCTCGGGCCGCCGCTCCGCGAGGATGCCGGTGATCAGCTTCTCGGCCGCGATGTCCATCTCGGTCACCACGTCGATCGGGCTGCTCTTGGTGGCGGCCACCGACAGGTCGGCCGGCCGACCGTCCCGCAGCAGGGCTCCGGCCTGCCGGGCGGCCTCCAGGCCCACCTCCAGCAGTTCGGCCTTCAGTTCCTCGGAGATCACGGTCCCCCTCCCTACGCGTACGGGCTGTCGGCGCCGGCGGCCGCCGGCCGGGGCGCGCGCGCCGGGCAGCAGCCCACGGCGCACAGGTCGTGGCTCGCGCCCAGCAGCCCCAGCGCGCACCGCTCGACGGGCTCGCCGCGTTCGGCCGCGGCCCGCTCCAGCACGAGTTCCCGTACCGCCGCGGCGAACCGGGGGTCGGCCCCGACCGTCGCCGAGCGGGCGACCGGCAGGCCCAGCTCGGCCGCCTTCGCCGTCGCCTCGGTGTCGAGGTCGTACAGGACCTCCATGTGGTCCGAGACGAAGCCGATGGGCACCATCACCGCCGCCGGGGCCCCGGCCCCGTGCAGGGCCTCCAGGTGGTCGCAGATGTCCGGCTCCAGCCACGGGACGTGCGGGGCGCCGCTGCGCGACTGGTAGACGAGCTCCCAGGGCAGCTCCGTGCCCGTCTCCGACCGCACCGCGTCCGCGATCACCTTGGCGACGTCCAGGTGCTGCTTGACGTACGCCCCGCCCTCGCCGTGCTCCTCGACCGGCCCCGAGGTGTCGGCGGCGGCGTTCGGGATGGAGTGCGTCGTGAAGACGAGGTGCGCTCCGGCGCGCACCTCCTGCGGCAGCGAGTCCAGCGAGTCCAGCACCCCGTCGATCATGGGCTGCACGAAGCCGGGGTGGTTGAAGTAGTGCCGCAGCTTGTCCACCTTCGGCAGCTCCGCGACGCCCTCCTCGGCGAGCGCGGCCAGCGCGTCGGCGAGGTTCTCGCGGTACTGGCGGCAGCCCGAGTACGAGGCGTAGGCGCTGGTCGCGAGCACCGCGATCCGGCGGCGCCCGTCGGCGGCCATCTCCCGCAGCACGTCGGTCAGGTACGGGGCCCAGTTCCGGTTGCCCCAGTAGACGGGCAGGTCCAGCCCGTGCTCGGCGAAGTCCTTGCGCAGCGCGTCCAGCAGTTCGCGGTTCTGCGCGTTGATCGGGCTGACCCCGCCGAAGCCGAAGTAGTGCTGTCCGACCTCCTTGAGCCGCTCGCGCGGGATACCGCGCCCGCGCGTGACGTTCTCCAGGAACGGCACGACGTCGTCGGGTCCCTCGGGGCCGCCGAAGGACAGCAGCAGGAGGGCGTCGTAGGGGGCGGCGGGCCCGCCTGCGGGCGGGAGGAGCTGGTCTGACATGCATCGAATCCTGCCACCCGGCCCCCGCCCGCGGGAACCGGACCGGCCCGGGAGCGGCACCGCGCCACAGGTAAGGTAAACCTAAGTTCCGTGCGGAACTTTCCACGTGCGGGTGCCCGGTCGGCGGTCGTAACCTGTACTGGCCGATGACGTCCCTTACGGAGAGCCCTTGCCCAGTCCCTACCGCGCCATCTTCGCGGCCCCTGGCACCAAGGGGTTCAGCGCCGCCGGCCTCATAGGCCGACTGCCGATCTCCATGGTCGGCGTCGGCATCCTGACGATGATCTCCGAGATCACCGGCCGCTACGCGATGGCGAGCGCCCTCACCGGCACCCTCGCCCTGGCCGCCGCAGTGATCGGCCCGCAGGTCTCGCGCCTGGTCGACCAGTACGGCCAGCGGCGGGTGCTGCGCCCGGCGACGGCGGTCTCCGTGGCCTCGGTGGCGGTGCTGCTGGTGGCCGCCGCCAACGGGTGGCCGGACTGGACCCTCTTCGCGTGCGCGGCGATCGCGGGCTGCGTACCGAGCGTGGGCTCAATGGTCCGTGCCCGATGGACCGTGATCTACCGGGAATCCCCGCGCGAGCTGCACACCGCCTACTCCTTCGAGTCGGTGATCGACGAGGTCTGCTTCATCTTCGGCCCGATCATCGCCATCGTCCTGTCCACCACCTGGTTCCCCGAGGCCGGCCCGCTGATCGCCGCCCTCTGCCTGGCCACCGGCGTCTGGCTGCTCACCGCGCAGCGCTCCACCGAGCCCGCACCGCACCCGCGCGGCGAGCACACGGACCGCACCTCGGCGCTGCGCTCACCCGGACTCCAGGTGCTGACGGCCACCTTCGTGGCCACCGGAGCGATCTTCGGCTCCATCGACGTGTCCACCCTGGCCTTCGCCGAGGAACAGGGCCACAAGTCGTACGCCAGTTACATCCTGGCCATCTGGGCCCTCGGGTCCTGCATCGCCGGGATCGTCTTCGGCCTGCTCCATCTCAAGGGCCGGACAGAACGCCGGTGGGTACTGGGCATTTGTGCGATGGCCGTGAGTATGATCCCCCTCCTACTGGCCGGGAACCTTCCGTTTCTGGCCGTGGCGCTCTTCGTCTCGGGCCTCGCCATCGCTCCCACGATGATCACCACGATGGCCCTGATCGAGGCGCACGTACCACGCGCGAAGCTGACCGAGGGCATGACCTGGATCAGCACCGGCCTCGCGGTCGGCGTCGCGATCGGCTCCTCCGTGACCGGACTGGTCATCGACGCGGCCGGCGCGCAGCGCGGGTACGTCGTCTCCATCGCGTCGGGGGCGGCCGCGGCGGCGGTGGCGTTCGCGGGTTACCGCCGGCTGACGAGGCCGGCGCAAGGGGAGGAGCGAGCTACCGATGGGGACGGCGACAGCAGGAACGAACAGCCGGACCGCGTGGCGTAACTGGGCGGGCAACGTGTCCGCCCAGCCCACGCGCATCGTGACCCCGGCCTCGGTCGGGGAGCTTCAGGAGGCGGTCCGGCGGGCCGCCGAGCAGGGCCTGCGGGTGAAGGCGGTCGGCACCGGTCACTCCTTCACCGCGGCCGCCGCGACCGACGGGGTGCTCGTTCGCCCGCAGGCGCTGGCCGGCATCCAGGCCGTGGACCGGGCCGCGGGCACGGTCACGGTGGCTGCGGGCACGGTCCTCAAGGACCTGAACGCGGCCCTGGCACAAGAGGGCCTGTCGCTCACGAACATGGGCGACATCATGGAGCAGACGGTCTCCGGAGCCACCAGCACGGGAACCCACGGCACCGGCCGCGACTCGGCCTCCATCGCCGCCCAGATCCGCGCCCTGGAGCTGGTCACCGCCGACGGCCGGGTGCTGACGTGCTCGGAGAAGGAGAATCCCGAGGTCTTCGCGGCGGCCCGGCTCGGCATCGGCGCGCTCGGCATCGTCACCTCGCTCACCTTCGCCGTCGAGCCGATCTTCCTGCTGACCGCCCGTGAGGAGCCCATGGCCTTCGACCGGGTGACGGCGGAGTTCGAGCAGCACTTCGCGGAGAACGAGCACTTCGAGTTCTACTGGTTCCCGCACACCGGCAACTGCAACACCAAGCGGAACAACCGCAGCCAGGGCCCCGCCGCCCCGCCCGGACCGGTCAGCGCGTGGATCGAGGACGAGCTGCTCTCCAACGGGCTCTTCCAGGCGGTCAATTCACTGGGCCGCGCGGTCCCCGCCACCATCCCCTCCATCGCCCGGGTCGCCAGCCGCGCCCTGTCGGCGCGCACCTACACGGACATCCCGTACAAGGTGTTCACCAGCCCCCGCCGGGTGCGGTTCGTGGAGATGGAGTACGCACTCCCGCGCGAGCGCGTGGTCGAGGCGCTGCGGGAGCTGCGCGCGGTGGTCGACCGCTCCCGCCTGCGGATCAGCTTCCCGGTGGAGGTGCGGACGGCCCCGGCGGACGACATCCCGCTGTCGACGGCCTCCGGGCGCGATACGGCGTACATCGCGGTGCACATGTACAAGGGCACCCCGTACCAGGCCTACTTCACCGCGGCCGAGCGCATCTTCACCGAGCTCGGCGGCCGGCCGCACTGGGGCAAGGTGCACACGCGGGACGCCGAGTACTTCGCGCGGGTCTACCCGCGCTTCGCCGAGTTCACCGCGCTCCGGGACAGGCTGGACCCGAACCGGGTGTTCGGCAACGACTACCTGCGGCGCGTCCTGGGAGAGTGAGCGACCCGGCGGCCGGGTCCGCCCGGCTCCGGCCGCCGCCGCCGGGCGGGTGCGAGGGGCCGGGAGGTCCGGGGCCCGGAGGGATGGTTCCGTTTCCGGGGATTGCGTGAAGCAAGACACCACGAATCGGGCGAGAGTGCCGATGGTGCCCGTCCGAGGGCAGCCCAAGTCCCGCCGTCCGGGAGAACTTCGGCGGCGCGGCGGTCCACCCAGGTGGCCCGAATGGAGTACTGTGGCGAGCCCTGGGGCCGTCCTTCCTTACGGATGTCCGGACTCGGGAGAGGGGGCCGACGGATGGAAAACGGCACTCAAAGACCGGTGATGCCGCGGTATCGCACGGGCTCCTGCTGCGCACAGTAACCGTTCGGTCACTGTGCGTGCCCAACAGGTAACCGTGCCATAACGGCGATCAAGGGCGCATGCCCGACACGCCGGTTTAACTCGGCAAGGTTGTGGCAGGCTGCACCCGGGCAGGCCACACTCGACTAGCGGAAGCAGCGACGCACGTGACGTCGGCAGGCACCACCCGGGAGGTCCCCATGCCCGAACTGCGTGTCGTGGCCGTCTCAAATGACGGCACACGACTGGTGCTCAAGGCTGGGGACAGCACGGAGTACACGCTTCCGATCGACGAGCGGCTGCGCGCTGCCGTGCGCAACGACCGCGCGCGCCTGAACCAGATCGAGATCGAGGTGGAGAGCCACCTCCGCCCCCGCGACATCCAGGCCCGCATACGGGCCGGTGCCTCCGCGGAGGAGGTCGCTCAGATGGCCGGCATCCCCGTCGACCGCGTCCGCCGTTTCGAGGGCCCCGTGCTCGCCGAGCGCGCGTTCATGGCCGAGCGGGCCCGCAAGACCCCCGTACGCCGTCCCGGCGAGAACACCGGGCCGCAGCTCGGCGAGGCCGTGCAGGAACGGCTGACCCTGCGCGGGGCCGAGAAGGAATCCGTCCAGTGGGACTCCTGGCGCCGCGACGACGGGACCTGGGAGGTCCTGCTCGTCTACCGGGTCGCCGGTGAGCCGCACTCGGCGAGCTGGACGTACGACCCGCCGCGCCGGCTGGTCGTGGCCGTGGACGACGAGGCCCGTTCCCTGATCGGCGAGGCGGACGACCTGCCGGCCACGCCGGAGCCGAGCTTCCCCTTCGTACCGAGGATCGCGCGGCTGCCGCGCGACCGGCCGCTGGACCGCGCCCTCGACCGTCAGCTGGAGCGGGCCGCGCCGCCCCCGCCGGAGCCGGAAGAGGAACGGGACACCCTGACCAGCCTCCTGGAGGCGGTTCCGAACTTCCGCGGCGACATGGTGGTCCCGGACCGGACGGACCGGACCGAACCCCCGGCGGACGAAACCGAGGTGGAGGAACCGCCGGCCCCGGCCGCCTCCGCGGGGGCGGGCGCCGCCTACGCCGACGTCCTGATGCCGCGCACCGTGGCGGGACACCGCGACCGGCTGACGGGCACCACCGACCGGCAGGCCGAGGCCGACGGCGTCCGCCCCGGCCGCCGCGCGGCGGTGCCGAGCTGGGACGAGATCGTCTTCGGCACGCGCCGCAAGAAGCAGGAGTAGCGCGCGGGCGGGTGACCGCCCGCGCGGGTCCCGCGCGGACCGGTGACCGCCCGCCCAGCCGGCCCGGTCGCTACTGCGGCAACGGGCCCGTGGCCACCGGGCGGTCCGGGTCGGCGGACCACTCCGACCAGCTGCCCGCGTAGAGGTCCGCGGAGATGCCCGCCACCTCCAGGGCCAGCACCTCGTGCGCGCCGGAGACCCCCGACCCGCAGTAGACGCCCACCGGGCTCCCGGCGGACACGCCGAGTGCGGCGAAGCGCTCCCGCAGGGCGTCCGCCGGCAGGAAGCGGCCGTCCGGGCCCACGTTCTCCGTGGTCGGCGCGGAGACCGCGCCCGGGATGTGGCCGCCGACGGGGTCGATCGGCTCGACCTCCCCGCGGTACCGCTCCCCCGCCCGCGCGTCCAGGAGGACCCCCTCGCGCGCCCGCGCCGCCGCCCCGTCCGCGTCCAGCAGCCCGGCCGGTCCCGAAGTTGGCTTGAAATCACCCTCCGCAGGAGTCACCCCCTCGGCCGACAGCTGACCCGCCTCGGCCGTCCACGCGGCCAGGCCCCCGTCCAGCACGCGCACGTCCGGATGGCCCGTCCAGCGCAGCAGCCACCACGCCCGGGCCGCCGCCCATCCCTGGCCGCCGTCGTACACGACCACCGGCACGTCCGCCGAGACCCCCGCCCGCCGCATCACCGCTCCGAAGGCCTCCGGGTCCGGCAGCGGGTGCCGGCCGCCCGACCCGGGCGGACCTGCCAGTTCGCGGTCGAGGTCGACGTACACCGCGCCGGGCAGGTGCCTGGCCTCGTACGCCGGCCGCTGGTCGGGGCCGCCGAGCTGCCAGCGGACGTCCAGCAGGACCGGCGGCCGGGAACCGGCCAGCTCGCTCTTCAGATCGGCGACGGAGAGGATCGCAGGATTCGCAGTCATGTGGGCCATCTTCCTCCCCGCCCACACCCCCCGTAACAAGACCGTCATCGGCGGGCCGCACCGATCCGGTCATCTCTGTCCCGGGGCCCGGCGATCCGGCGCGGTCCGGGCGCGGCGAGCCCTCCGGAGTGGAAGCATCAGCACCGGCAGGCGAGGCGACGGAGGAGACGGCTGACATGACCGAGGCAGCGGAAGCAATGCGGCGCACGCCTGGTACCCCGTGCTGGGTGAGCCTCATGGTGCACAGCCTCGGGACGACCGAGGACTTCTACGCGGATCTGTTCGGCTGGGAGTACGTGCCGGGGCCCGAGCAACTGGGTCCGTACGTCCGCGCCCTGCTGGACGGACGCGAGGTGGCCGGCATCGGGGAGATGCCGCCGGACCGGCATCTTCCGGTCGCCTGGACCACCTACCTCGCCACGGACGACGCCGACGCCACGGCCGAGACGATCCGTTCGTGCGGCGGGACGGTCGCGGTGGGGCCGCTCGACGCCGGCATCGCGGGGCGGGTGGCGATCTGCTCCGACCCACTGGGCGCGATCTTCGGGCTGTGGCAGGCGCAGACCCACATGGGGACCCGGCTGCACGGCGCGCCGGGCACCCCGGTCTGGAACGAGCTGGTCACCCAGGACACCTCGACCGTCGGCAAGTTCTACGAGCACGTCTTCGGCCACGAGGCGCAGACCCACGCGACGGCCTCCGACGACTTCGACTACCTGACGCTCCGCCTCGAGGGCCGCCCGGTGGCGGCCGTGCACGGTGTCGGCCGCTCGCTCCCGCACGACCGGGGCCCGCACTGGATGACGTACTTCGAGGTCGAGGACACCGACGAGGCCGCCGGCCGCGTCACCGACCTGGGCGGGCGGATCATCGATCCGCCCCGGGAGGGGCCGAGCGGCCGGGTGGCCACGGTCGCCGATCCGGAAGGGGCGGTCTTCGCCCTCGTCAGGTCGACCGACCGGGGGCCTGACGCGGCATGACGCCGGTCACCAACCCCCCTTGAGCACCGGCGCTGCGTCGGCCTCGGGAGCCCTGGCGGTGACCATCAGGCCGCCGATCAGGCCCGCGAGCAGCAGGGCGCCGACCGCCCACCAGGGCGAGGCGTCCAGGCCTTCGTGGGCGAGCAGGCCCGGGCCGATCGCGCCGCCGACGTGCTGGGCGGCGGTGACGGTCGCGGAGCGCACCCCGGAGTGCTGAGGATCGGCGGTCGCGGTGGCGAAGAGCGGCACGAAGGCGAGCCCGGTGCCGAAGCCGGTGAGGAGCATGCCGGGCACCACCACGGCCGGGCTGCCGGGCCCGAAACCGGTGAGGACCGCCAGTCCGGCGGCCGCGCACACCAGCCCCGCCGCGATCGGCGTACGGGGCGCCGCGCGGCGCAGCAGCCGGGCGGACTGCGCGGAGCCGATGACGATCGCGGCGACGAAGGGCAGGAAAAGGAGGCCGTTGTCGATGGCGAAGAACAGATGCGGGAACGCGGCGGTGATGCCGAGGCCGGCCAGGAGCAGGGCGAGGAAGCAGCCGACGCGGTCCCGGCCCCGGACCGCCGACAGCGAGCGGAACGGCCCCGACGTCCTCGTCTGCGACCACAGGAAGGCCGCCAGCAGGCCGGCGCCCGCCAGGAACAGGACCAGGGTCAGGGGGTCGATCCAGCCGCGCCAGCCCGCCTCGGTGGCGCCGTAGGTGAGCGCGCCGAGCCCGCCGGTGCCGAGCAGCAGTCCCGGTACGTCGACACGGGCGCCGACGGGTCCCGGACGGTCGTGCAGCAGGGTGAGCGCACCGATGAGGGCGATCACGGCGAGGAGGACGCCGGTGTACAGCGACACGCGCCAGGACAGGAATTCCATGAGCAGGCTGCCCGTGAGCTCCCAGAGCGCCACACCACCGCCGGCGATCCCGCCGTAGATCGCGAAGGCCCGGCCGCGTTCCTTCGGATCCGTGAAGCCCCCGGCCACCAGGGCCAGCGCGGACGGCGTGACCAGCGCGGCGAAGACGCCCTCGAGGGCGCGGGCCGCGACCAGCGTGCCGGAATTCGGCGCCAGGCCGCCGAGCGCGGAAGCCGCCGCGCATCCGGCCAGGCCGATGATCAAGGTGAGTCTGCGTCCCACGAGGTCGGCGAGGTAACCCCCGAGCAGCAGCACGCATCCAAAGGCGAGCGCGTAGGCCTTGAACGAGAGGACCACGTCATCGAAGTCAAGATGCAGGTCGCTCCGGACGAACGGCGCCGCCATGGTGAAGGAGATCGCGTCCAGCAGCACCATCAACTGGGCCACGGCGATGACCGCCAGTCCCCACCACCGCCTCGGATGCGGGGAACCGGCGTCCGGTGGCGGGCCGAAGCCCTGGCCGGGCACGAAGTGGGCCGGGGCCGTGGGGGCGTACGCGGGCGGTGGGGGCGGCGGCGCGGTACGGGGCTGCGGCGGCGGCTCGGCGGGCGTCCCGGCGGGGTCTCCCGCCAAGGCCCCTGCGGGCACTTCCGGGGCGTAGTCCAGCAACTGCGCGGCGTGGCGGCCCAGTTGTGCCAGCACCGCGCCCGGCAGCCACTCCCCGGCCTGGTCCGCCGCCGTACGCTCGGCGATCTGCTCGGGGGTGGGCCGCCTGGCCGGGTCCTTCTCCAGGCACGCGCGTACGAGGTCGACCAGCGTCTCCGGTACGCCGGTCAGGTCCGCCTCCTCCTCGGCGACCCGGAAGAGATGGGCGTTCAGGCCGGTGTCCCCGGCCCCGAACAGCAGCCGCCCGGTGGCCGCGTAGACGAGGACGGCGCCCAGGCAGAAGACGTCGCTGGCGGGGGTGAGTTCGAGGCCGCGGACCTGTTCCGGCGACATGAAGCCCGCCGAGCCGATCAGCGTGCCCGTCCGGGTGAGCAGGCTGTCCCCGCCGAGGCTGTCCATCGCCCGCGCGATCCCGAAGTCGATGACGCGCGGGCCGTCGACGGTCACCAGGACGTTGGAGGGCTTGAGGTCCCGGTGGATCAGACCCGCCCCGTGCACGGCCTGGAGGGCGAGGGCGAGGCGGTTGGCGAGGGTGCGGACCGAGTGCTCGGGCAGCGGCCCGAAGTCCTTCGCGACCACGGTCTGCAGATCGGGCCCCGGGATGTACTGGGTCGCGACCCACGGCACGGCGGCCTCGGGGTCGGCGTCGAGCACATCCGCCGTCCAGCTCCCGCCCACCCGGCGCGCGGCGGCCACTTCGCGCGCGAAGCGCCTGCGGAACTCCGCGTGTCCGGCGTGTTCGGCCTGTACGACCTTCACGGCCACGGTACGGCCGCCCTCGGACCGGCCCAGGTAGACCAGGCCCATTCCCCCCGCGCCCAGCCGGGCGATGACACGGTAGGGGCCTATGCGGGTCGGGTCCCCGGCGATCAACTGGTCCACGTCAGCAAGATAGGCGAACCATCCCCTTGACGTGAGCCCATCGGCCGAATCGCACGGGGACCCCGCCGCCCGTTACCGGGGCGGGTGTTACTGGATGCCCGGAATCTGCCGGGCCTTGAACGCCTGGCGCACCGCGTCCGCGGCGCTCTTGCCGTACATGCGCTGGGCGGTGGCGATCGTCGTCAGTGCGGCGTCCTGGAAAGTGGTGTCGGGCGCGAAGCCGAACTGCGCGTTCACGATGATGCGGTCGGCGGTCCGCGCACCCAGCGCGCCCCGGATGTCGAAGAGGGCGCGGGACCAGATCTCGCCGTCGGCGTGGACCTCGCCGACCCGGTCCGCGTAGACCTTGTTCCCGTCGACGCGGCGCAGGCAGTGCGGGGCGGGGCTGTAGGTGACCGAGTCCCAGTCGGCGACGCAGGCCGGGTCGGCCTTGGCCGGCCACCCGTAGGCGGCCTGCGCGTGCGAGCCGACCTCGACGGCCAGGTAGTCGCCGAAGGCCTCACCGATCGCGCCGGCCTCCGGGGAGGTGCCGAAGCCGGGGACCTGGGCATTGTGCACCGCGTGCCCGTATTCGTGGACGATCACCTCGGCGTCCTCGGCGTCGTCGACTCCGCCCTTGCCGAAGCGGATCTCCGCCTTCTTGTCGGTGAAGAAGGAGTTGTCGGCGCCCCATTGGTTGATACGGACGGGCTGCGCCCGGTCGTTGGCGCCGGGCAGTTCGGTGCCGAAGCCGAGGCCCTGCAGGTACTCCTGCGCCTCGTTGACCCAGAAGTAGGCCATGACCTGCTCGAACTGGTCGTCGGCCCGGGTGAGGGCGCCCACGCCGGCGACGTTCGCCGAGGCGCCCGTGTCCGATCTGACGTAGGCCCACTTCCCCGAGAGCCCGCCGCTCGCGTCCAGGTTGCGCAGCGCGGCGGTGGTGTAGGCGGACGACGGGACGGCGTCCGCCGCGTCCTTGGCGTCGGTGAGGGTCTGGTCGCCCGAGGACTGGACGGGGTTGACCATGAAGATACGGGCCTGGGGCAGAGCCCCGGTCGCGGCCGAGCCCGAGGCCGTGGCCGGTCCGGCCAGGGCGAACAGGGCCACGGTGGCGGTGGCGGTGGCGGCGAGGCCGCGGGGTGTGCGGCGGTCCATGGACATCCTCCGGGTTGGGATGTGGTGCGCATGACAGGTGATGGGGCGTGATCATTGCGTACGCCCCCCCGCCTTGGCCAGGCCTCGTACGCACCCGCTTCGGGCGGGCCGTACCGCATGATGACCCGGTGCAGAATGCGGAGCGGTCCGGCGAGGCCGCGGACGAGACGGAGAAACCCGAAGTGACCGCCCCACACGGCGCCGCGGAGATGTCCGAGCAGGTCGAAGCGGCCCGGAACGGGGACGAAGCCGCCTTCGGGGCGTTGTTCCGCGCCGTGCAGCCCGGCCTCCTGCGCTACCTCACGGTGCTGGTCGGTGCGGACGCCGAGGACGTGGCCTCGGAGACGTGGCTGCAGATCGCCCGGGACCTGGGTTCGTTCCGGGGGGACTTCGACGGGTTCCGCGGCTGGGCGGCGACGATCGGCCGGAACCGGGCGATGGACCTGTTGCGCGCGCAGCGCCGGCGGCCGGTCAGCGGGGTGCCGGCGGAGGACCTGCTCCGCGACCGGCCGACGGACGACGACACCGAGGCCTCGGCCCTGGCGACGGTGGACACGACGGCCGCGCTGGCTCTCATAGCCACGCTGCCCCGCGACCAGGCCGAGGCCGTGCTGCTCAGGGTGGTCATGGATCTGGACGCGGAAACCGCCGCTCGGGTGCTCGGCAAGCGGGCGGGCGCGGTACGGATGGCCTCCCACCGGGGCCTGCGCAAGCTCGCGGCACGGCTCGCAGGACCGCGGCGGCGGAGGGGAACGGCCCCGGAACCGGACCCTGTTCCCGGCCCGGAACCGGCCACAGGAGCGGCGACGGCGGCGGATCCGCCGGCGACGCCGGAAAAGTTTTCCGCACAGGGAGTGACACCGACGACGGCACGAACGCTGAAGGGCATGAGATGAGCACCAACCGTCCCCGTCGGATCGACCAGCGCACCGCCGAGCAGCTGCTCGGCCGGGGCCCTGCCACGTCAACGGGCGGCCACGACGCCCTCGCGCGCCTGCTCAGCGCCGCCGCCGCTCCCGCCGCGGAAGGCGAGCTGGCTGGCGAACGGGCGGCGCTGGCCGCCTTCCGGGCCGCTCGCCTCGCACGTGACCCTGTCCCTCAGCCCCACCCCCGGAGGCGGCCGATGCGAACGCCCACGGCGAAGCTCCTGGGTGCGAAGGTCGCGGCCGTCGCCGCCGCCACCGCGCTCGGCGGCGTCGCCGTCGCGGCCGGCACCGGCCATCTGCCCGCCGGGCTGGGCGGCGGTCCCGCCCGCAGCGAGCCGCGGCCGGCGGTGACCTCCTCCCCGGCCCCGTCCGGCGCCGTGCCGCCCGCCGTCACCGGGAGGTCCACCACGTCCGTACCCGCGGATCTGGTGGAGCTGTGCCGCGCCTACCTCCAGGCGATCGGCGACGATCCCGGGCGCACGCCGGCGCAGGAGCGCTTCGCCGTTCTGGTCGCGGCGGCCGGAAACCCGGAGAACGTGCCCCGCTACTGCGCGCCGGCGCTGGACGCCACCACGGGTGGCCAGAGCCCCGGGCCGACGGCCCCGACGGGCCG
Organism: Streptomyces sp. NPDC088762; assembly: GCF_044750905.1. Classification (NCBI taxonomy): domain Bacteria; kingdom Bacillati; phylum Actinomycetota; class Actinomycetes; order Kitasatosporales; family Streptomycetaceae; genus Streptomyces; species Streptomyces sp. NPDC088762. Next base: position 144,267 of record NZ_JBIVKT010000009.1, on the reverse strand, counting down.
TCCCCCGGCCGGGCGGCCGAGCGGCCATCCGACGCCCGGAGCCGGGACCGGCAACCGGCCCACCACTCCGGCGGGTTCGGCCCAGACCCACACGCCGAACGGCCCCGGCAGCCACCAGACCGTCCCTCCGGACCGCCGGCCGGACGCCCCGGCCGCCACGCACCCGAAGGGGTGACCGGCACCCCGCCCCACCCCACCGCTCCCCGACCGCCCGGCCCTGAACCCGCTACCCCTTGAGGCCCCCACCGATGCAAGAGCGCCTTGGCAGCACCCTGAGCGAGGACACCGTGCCGATCCCGCGCGCCACGGAAGGCGACCCGGGCCGGGCAGGGACGGCTCCGCCGCACGCTCCCGACCCGAGCCCCGTCTTCGTCGACGCCTCCGGTCGCAGGCAGCGCCGGGTGCGCCGGGCCGGGCGCCTGCTCGTCATACCCGCCGCCGCCTACGTCGTTCTGCTCATCAGTACCCTGCTCGGCGGCCCCACGGTTCGCTCGCCGTTCCTCCCCACGGCCCCGGCACCGCACACCCCCGCCTCCCCGGCCGCGGAGCGCGCCCCGAGCCCGTCCTCCGGCACGGCGGGGGCCGCGAAGCCCACCCGGTCCGGCGCCCCGTCCCCGGCGGCGGCCCCCGCGGCCGGCCCGACGGCCGTGCCAGGTCCGACCGGGGCCCCCGTCACCGCCCCGACGCCCGCGGCGACCCAGGGGAACGGCGCTTCCCCGGCAGCGGCGAACACCGCGCGCGGCCGCCCCACCACCGCACCCGGCCACGGCGGCGGCAAGCCCACCTCCCACCCGTAAGCCCACCGCCCCCGCCCCTCCCCCCGAGCGCAGCAGGCAGGAAACACCTTCGTTGTCCAAGAACCGTCGCCGCCCGGCGCCGTCCCACGGCCGGCGCAGCACCGTGCGCAACGTTCCGCTGCGCACGCACTGGCTGCTGCTCACCACGCTCGTGCTCACCCTCTCGGCCGCCCTGCTGCTCCAGGGCTACACCCGGCACATGTTCGACACCACCGCCGACGGCGCGCCTCGGGGCCGGGGCCCGGCCTCCTCCGTACCCGCGCAGATAGCCTCCGGCGGCCCGGTGGTCGAGGGAGCCGCGGGCCGCACCGCCGGTCCGGCAGCTCGTACGATCGCGCTGACCTTCGACGACGGCCCCGACCCGGTGTGGACTCCGAAGGTCCTCGACGTCCTGCGGCGCAACGGCGTCCGCGCCACGTTCTTCACCGTCGGCACCCGGGTCGCCGAGAACCCGGAGCTCGCCCGCCGGATCGTCGAAGACGGCCACCAGATCGGACTCCACAGCTTTACCCACACCGATCTGGGCACCGCTTCCCCCTGGCGGCGCTCCCTCGAGCTCCGCGAATCGCAGCTCGTCATCGCCGGCGCCACCGGTGTCACCACCCCCCTGCTGCGGCCCCCGTACTCCTCCGGCAACAGCGCACTCACCGACGCCGACTGGGAGGCCGTCGTACAGGCCGGGCAGGAGGGCTACCTCACCGTCCTCACGTCCCTGGACAGCGAGGACTGGCGCCGGCCGGGCGTCGAGCGGATCGTCGCCAACGCCACCCCGAAGGGCACCGGCGGACAGATCCTGCTGATGCACGACGCGGGGGGTGACCGCTCGCAGACCGTCGCCGCCCTCGAGCAACTGCTGCCCCGGCTCAAGGCCGCCGGGTTCACCTTCGCCACGGTCGGCGACGCGGTCTCCCTCCCCACGGCGGTGCAGCCCGCGGGGACGGCCGAGCACTGGCAGGGCCTCGCGCTGATCACCGCGCTCCGGACCAGTGACGGGATCCTCGAAGCCCTGTCCTGGCTGCTGTGGGCGGCGGGCGCGATCAGCCTGCTGCGTGCCGTCGCCGTGTTCGTCGCGGCCCGGCGCCACGTACGGATGCGCCGCAGGCCGTGGGGGGCGCCGGTGACCGAGCCCGTCAGCGTCATCGTCCCCGCCTACAACGAGAGCGCCGGCATCGAGGCGGCCGTCCGCTCCCTCCTGGCCTCCGACCACCCCGTCGAGGTCATCGTCGTCGACGACGGCTCCACCGACGGCACCGCCGACCTCGTCGAATCCCTCCGGCTGCCGGGAGTCCGGGTCATCCGGCAGCAGAACGCCGGCAAGCCCGCCGCGCTCAACACCGGCATCACCGCCGCGTCCTGCAACCTGCTCGTCATGGTCGACGGCGACACCGTCTTCGAACCGGACGCCGTGCGCATGATCGTCCAGCCCTTCGCCAACCGCCGCGTCGGCGCGGTCTCGGGCAACGCCAAGGTCGTCAACCGGGGCGGCCTGCTGGGGCGCTGGCAGCACATCGAGTACGTCGTCGGATTCAACCTCGACCGCCGCCTGTTCGACCTCGCCGAGTGCATGCCGACCGTTCCCGGCGCCGTCGGCGCCTTCCGCCGCGAAGCGCTGCTGCGCGTCGGCGGCGTCAGCGACACCACCCTCGCCGAGGACACCGACCTCACCATGGCCCTGTGCCGGGGCGGCTGGCGCGTCGTCTACGAGGAGCGCGCCAAGGCCTGGACGGAGGCGCCCGCCTCGCTCGGCGCGCTGTGGAAGCAGCGCTACCGCTGGTGTTACGGCACCCTGCAGGCGATGTGGAAGCACCGCGGCGCGCTCACCCAGCGCGGGCAGGCCGGCAAGCTCGGCCGCCGCGGTCTGGTCTACCTGCTGACGTTCCAGGTCCTGCTGCCCCTGCTGGCCCCCGTCGTGGACGTCTTCGCGGTCTACGGCCTGGTCTTCCTGGATCCGCTGCGGATCCTCGGCCTGTGGACCGCGTTCCTCCTTCTCCAGGCGCTGATGGGGCTCTACGCCTTCCGCCTCGACGGGGAGCGGCCGGGACCGCTCTGGAGCCTGCCCTTCCAGCAGTTCGTCTACCGCCAGCTCATGTACCTCGTGGTCATCCAGTCGGTCTTCACCGCCATCGCCGGCTCCCGTCTGCGCTGGCAGCGGATGGAGCGCTACGGCAGCCTCCAGGTCCCGGCCGGCGCGACGGAGTCCGCTCCGCCCGCCCCATCCCCGCACGGCCCGGCCCCCGTACCGCCGGGCCTGGAACTCGCCCACAGCTGGACCGAGGAAGCCCGCCAGGCCGCGGCCCTCACCCCGGACGCCGGCTACTACTCGGACCTCCGGCGACCTGCCCACCCCACGCCACACGAGCACCCCCGGGAAGCACCCCCACCGGAATTCCACGGCGAAACCCGATGGCCCTGAGCCCAGGGCCCCCAAGAGGCCGCCCCGGCTCCGACAAGAGTGCGCTGCGCGGCGCCTCCGCCCCATCGGCCGGCCAGGGAGAGAGATGCACACCACCACGGCGCCGTTCGTACTGCACGTCTGGTCCGAGGCTCACCGGGGGCGCTCGCTGCGTCTGGGGTACGGCGGAGACCGGTACCGGCTGACGGCGGTCAACGGCAAGGAATACACCCTGACCAGGGCTGCGGACACGGAGGACCCGGGAGTTGCCGTCAGGGTGAAGCAGTCCGGCCTCGGGAAGGGCAAACGGCTGTCGGTGAGCGTGGCGGGCCGGGCACTCGGCGCCGACATCACGCTCGCGGCGCTCTTCGGCGGCGTCGACAGAGCCACCCTCACCCGGCGCGGCGCCGTGCGGGCAGGTCTGTCACGGGCGTTCGGGTTCTACGCGGAGTCCCAGTACTGACCGGGCTCCGGCCGGATCGCGGCGGTTCACACCACGAAGCCGGTGGTCAGGAGTGGTTGACCGGGAGGACGTCCGGGGAGAGGGCGCCCGCGTGGGCGGCGGCGCTGGTCATGTGGCGGCGGTGGTGGCGGCGGCAGAGGACCTCGTAGCCGATCTCCTCCGCCGGGCGGTTCACATCGCCGACGACGACCTGTTCGCCTTCCACGACCATCACGCCGCCCACCGTACGGGCGTTGTGCGTGGCCCGGGCGCCGCACCAGCACAGGGCCTCGACCTGCAGTTGTTCGATGCGGTCGGCGAGTTCGATCAGGCGCTGGGAGCCGGGGAAGAGCTTCGTGCGGAAGTCCGTGGTGATGCCGAAGGCGAAGACGTCCATGTCGAGGTCGTCCACGATCCGGGCCAGCTGGTCGATCTGCTCCGGGGCGAGGAACTGGGCCTCGTCCACGATCACATAGTCGGCCTTGCCGCCCTTGGACAGCTCGTTCACCAGGTACGCGTACAGGTCCATGCCCACGGCCGCCTCGACGGCCTCCGTCACCAGGCCGAGACGGGAGGAGAGCTTGCCCTCGCCCGCCCGGTCGTCGCGGGTGAAGATCACGCCCTGCAGACCGCGCGCAGACCGGTTGTGGCCGATCTGGAGCGCCAGGGTGCTCTTTCCGCAGTCCATCGTTCCGGAGAAGAACACCAGCTCGGGCATGGGAAGTACGGGACCTTTCGGGTCATGGGCTGCGGGGCGGGGAGAGGGGGACGGGACCGAGGGCGGGTCAGGTGCGGATTTCGAGCAGCGGGACGAGCTGTTCGGCCGCGGTCATGGAGCCGTGCATGCCGACGAGGGCGGACTCGTTGGGCTCGCTCCGCGAGGCGGTGACGGCGACGTCGGCCTGGGCGGCCGCGACGACGTCGCCGATCCGGCCGAGGACGCGCTCGTCGCACTCCCCCGGCGCGCCGAACCAGCCCAGTTCCAGGGCCTCTTCGCGGCTCGCGATCCAGAACCGGTCGCCGAGGACCTCGCGCCACACCGTCAGGACATCGGCCTCGGCGCCCGGGACGGCGTACACGTGCCGGGCCCGGCCCTCGCCGCCCAGCAGCGCCACGCCCGCGCCCAGTTCCCAGTCCTCGTCGTAGTCGATGCGCGCGTCCTCGTCGAAGGGGACGTCGACCATGCCGTGGTCCGCGGTCACGTACAGGGCCGTGCGCGGCGGGAGTTGCTCGGCGAGCCGCTGGACGAGCCGGTCCACGTACATGAGCTGGCCGCGCCAGGCGTCGGAGTCCACGCCGTGCCGGTGGCCGGCCCCGTCGAGCTCGCTGTAGTACGTGTACACGAGCGAGCGGTCGCCGGCCGCGAGGCGGTCGGCCGTGAGGTCCATCCGCTCCTCGCCGGTCATCCGGCCGAGGAACGTTCCGCCGCTCAGTGCGATCTTGGTGAGCGGGGTGGTCTGGAACGCGGGCGAGGACACCTGCGCGGTCGCCACACCGGCCTTGTCGGCCAGCTCGAACACGGTCGGGTACGGCTGCCAGGGCTTGAGCGGGGTCCACGGCTGCCAGCGGAGCTGGTTCATCAGCTCGCCGGTGGCCGGGTTGCGCACCGCGTAGCCGGGCAGGCCGTGCCGGGCGGGCGGCAGGCCGGTGCCGACGGAGGCCAGCGAGGTGGCGGTGGTCGCCGGGAAGCCGGCGGTGATCGGGCGGCCGGTGCCGCCGCGCGAGGTGCCGAGGAGGGAGGTGAGGTACGGGGCCTCGTCCGGGTGGGCCTTGATCTGTTCCCAGCCCATGCCGTCGACGAGGAACACGCAGTTCCGGTCGGCCGGGGTCAGCTCGGCGATCGAGGCCTCGAAGCCGGGTACGCCCTGGCCCGCCACCAGCGTGGGCAGCAGGTCGGCGAGCGAGCCGGTGCCGTACTCGGGGACGGGCACGGCGGCGAGGTCCAGCAGCTCCGGCTCGTCCTGCCAGTCCTGCCAGTTCTGCGCCGCAGGGTGTGCCATCAGCGGGCGGAGGGGGAGGAGGTGGCCGCAGTGGCTTCACTGAGTGCCTGCGCGAAGGCCAGGGTCTGGCGCACTGCCTCGGGGCCGTCGCCCGCCTCGCTGACCCGCAGGCTGAGGTCGTCGGCGGTGGAGTTGCCGGTGTAGCCGTGGTCGGAGTCGCAGTTCGGGTCGCCGCAGGCGGCCGGCTCCAGGTCGATCCGGGAGACCGCGCCCCAGCCGATGGTCAGGACGACCTCGCGGGGCAGGGTGCCCGGTGTGTAGGACTCCGGGTTGGCGACGACACGGCTGAGCACCACGGAGGAGATGCTGGAGAGCTTGACCGACTCGGTGGAGGTGGTCGCGTACGGGGACGGGGACCCGGCGTCGGCGGCCTGCTCGTCGGTGTGGCTGACGATGAACCGGTTCCCGGTCAGGACCAGCACGGTGACGTGACGGCGCACCTCGTTGGAGTCGAAGGTCGTCTCCTGGTGGACCAGGTACGACGAGATCGGCTCGCCGCCCACCGCGGCCTCCACGGCCTCGGCCACGAGGGCGGGGTAGTAGCCGCTGCGCTCGATCGCCGTGCGCAGCCCCTGGGTCGTCGTACCGGATTTCGCCATGAGGTCCATCCTAAGGCCCGTACGGGGCACCCCGGCCTTCGCCGTACCCGCTCAGTAACTGGGGAGGGTCCGGGGCCCGAGGTCACCGCGGGCGGGCGGGTGGGCGACCCGGACGGTGGCGCTGAGCACGGAGAGGCCCTCGGTGGCGACGACCACCGGCTCCAGGGAGACGCCGACGACCTCGGGGTGGTCGTCCACGAGCCGGGAGAGGCGCAGGAGCAGCTCCTCGAGGGCCGGGGTGTCCACGGGGTCGCTGCCGCGCCAGCCGAAGAGGAGCGGGGCGGCCCTGATGGACCGGATCAGCCCGGCGGCGTCCCGGTCGGTGGCCGGGACCAGCCGGTGGGCGGTGTCGCCGAGCAGCTCGGAGGGCACGCCCGCGAGCCCGAAGGACAGGACGGCGCCGGCCGCCGGGTCGATCACGGAGCGGATGACCGTGTCCACCCCGCGGGGCACCATGGGCTGGATCACCGGCTGGAGCTCCGCCGGCTTCCCGAGCGCGTCGGTGAGCTCCTCGTACGAGAGCCTCAGCTCGGCCTCGTCGCGCAGGTCGAGCCGTACGCCGCCCAGGTCCGCGCGGTGGCGCAGGTGGGGGGCCGTGGTCTTGAGGGCCACGGGGTAGCCCAGGATCCCGGCGGCCCTGACCGCCGCGTCGGGGCTGGGCGCGGGCAGGGTGGGCTGGACGCGGATCCCGTACCGCCCGAGCAGCTCGCGGGCGTCCCAGTCGGTCAGGGTGTGGACGGCTTCGCCGTCGACGCCGGCGAGCAGCGCGGTGAGCTGGGCGGCGGCGCCGGCCTCGTCGATGTCCTCGTACTCGGGCACCTGGCCGGCCTCGGCGTTGGCCCGCCGCCACTGCCCGTAGCGCACGGCTTCGGCGAGGGCGCGGACGGCCCGCTCCCCGGCGGGGTAGCTCGGGATCCTGGTGCGGGGGCGCGGCTCCGCCCCGACGAGCGCCTCGATCGCCGTCGGGGCCGGGAACCCGGACAGGGCCTCGACCAGGTCGTCGAGTTCCACGTGCACGACGGCCACCGGCTTGCCCGGCACCTCGGCCACGGCCTCCCGCAGGGCGTCGGCCAGGTCGTCCGCGGGAGCCTGCTCGTTCACCCACGGGATCGCGGTGACGACGACCGCGTCGTTGTCGTCGGAGGCGAGCGCCGTGGTCAGCGCCTCGCGGAAGTCCGCCGGGGCGGCCGCCGTGGTCAGGTCGATCGGCGGCAGCGGCCGCAGGCCCTGCGTGAGGCAGGCGTCGTAGGTGAGGACTCCGAGGGACTCGGAGTTGCCGAGGATCGCGATGCGGGGTCCGGCGGGCAGCGGCTGCGAGGCCAGCAGGAGGCCGACGTCCACCAGCTCGGTCACCGTGTCGACCCGGATCACGCCGGCCTGGCGCAGCAGGGCGGAGACGGTGGCGTCCGGCAGCCGGGTGTCCGGGACGACGTGGCCGGCCGGCGTGTGGCGGCCGCCCTTGGCGACGACCACCGGCTTGACGGCGGCCGTGCGGCGGGCGAGGCGGGTGAACTTGCGCGGGTTGCCGAGCGTTTCCAGGTACATGAGGGCGACGTCCGTCGCCTCGTCGTCGTACCAGTACTGGAGGATGTCGTTTCCGGAGACGTCGGCCCGGTTCCCCGCCGAGACGAAGGAGGACAGTCCTTCCCCGCGCCGCACCAGGGCCGAGAGCAGGGCGATCCCGATCGCCCCGGACTGCGTGAACAGGCCGGTCCGGCCGCGCACCGGCATCGGTGCGGGGGTCAGCGAGGCGTTGAGCTCCACCTCCGGCGCGGTGTTGATCACCCCGTAGGCGTTCGGACCGATCAGCCGCATCCCGTACGAGCGCACCTGGCGCACCAGTTCGCGCTGGCGGGCGAGCCCCTCCGGGCCGCTCTCCCCGTAGCCGGCGGACAGCACGACGAGCCCCTGCACCCCGTGTTCGCCGCAGGCGGCGACCGCCTCCGGGACGCGGTCGGCGGGGACCGCGATCACGGCGAGGTCGACGGGGGCGCCGATCGCGCCGATGGCGGGGTAGGCGCGCACGCCGTCGAGCAGGTCGCGGGTGACCGCCTCGTTGACGGCGTAGAGGTGGCCGTGGAAGCCGCTGTCGCGCAGGTTGCGCAGGGCCGCCGCGCCCACGCCCGCGAGCGAGCGGCTGACGCCGATCACCGCCACCGAGCCGGGGGCCAGCAGCCGCTGCACCGAGCGGGCTTCGGCGCGCTGTTCGCGGGCGCGCTGGACGGCGAGGGACTCGGCGGTGGGTTCGAGGTCGAGGGTGAGGCGGACGGAGCCGTCCTCGAAGCTGCGCTTCTGCTGGTAGCCGGCGTCCGTGAACACCTTGATCATCTTGGTGTTGGCGGGGAGCACCTCGGCGGCGAAGCGGCGGATGCCCCGCTCCCGGGCCACCGCGCCGATGTGTTCGAGGAGCGCGGAGGCCACCCCGCGGCCCTGGTGGGCGTCCTGGACGAGGAAGGCGACCTCGGCCTCGTCGGAGGGTCCGGTGGCGGGCCGGCCGTCCGCGCCGATGCGGTCGTAGCGGACGGTGCCGATGAACTCCTCGCCGATGGTCGCGGCGAGGCCGACGCGGTCCACGTAGTCGTGGTGCGTGAAGCGGTGCACGTCGCGGTCGGAGAGCCGGGGGTAGGGGGCGAAGAACCGGTAGTACTTCGACTCGTCCGAGACCTGCTCGTAGAAGCTGACCAGCCGGCCCGCGTCCGCGGGGGTGATGGGCCTGATCCGGGCGGTGCCGCCGTCGCGCAGGACGACGTCCGCTTCCCAGTGGGCCGGGTACGAGGGATCCGACTCGATGGTCATGCGGCGATCTTAAGGCCATGACCGGCCGGATAGCTCCTGCGCGGCGCATGAGACAAGCTGGAGCAAATCAGTGCAAGCTGGGGAAGGCCGAACGGCGGACGGTCCGGGCCGAAGGTCGGTCGGAGCATTCGGAGCGTCGTGAGAGACTGGTCTAGACAACCGTAAGAACCTGAAGGGCATCACCATGGCAGAGCGCCGCGTCAACGTCGGTTGGGCCGAGGGCCTGCACGCTCGTCCCGCCTCGATCTTCGTCCGTGCGACGACCGCTTCCGGCGTCCCGGTGACCATCTCCAAGGCCGACGGGAGCCCCGTCAACGCCGCGTCCATGCTCGCGGTGCTGGGCCTGGGCGCCCAGGGCGGCGAGGAGATCATCCTCGCGTCCGACGCCGAGGGTGCCGAGGTGGCGCTGGACCGCCTCGCGAAGCTGGTCGCCGAGGGTCTCGAGGAGCTCCCCGAGACCGTCTGACCCTTCGGGTCGGGTTCGACCCCACGCAGTGCGGGCGGCGGAGCCGTGGCCCCGGGAACTCCGGGGACCACGGCTCCGCTGTTTCCGCGACGGAATGGGGCCCGAGGATCCGGTCGGGCAGAAATACTGCTCGCGTCATATCCGGCCGGGCGGGACGCAGGCGGTGCCGGAATTCCGCCGGATACGGCCGCGGGAATTCGCGCCCTTCAGGAACAGGGCAGGGCCGGGCGGCGAATTCGCACCGATACCGGTCCTTTGTATACGGCCTTTGTTAATGCCGGCCGCCCGACGTGTTTACGGCAGGTTGCGAAGTGCTCACCACCGGCCGGAGCCGCGGCCGGTGCGCCCCCGCCGCCCGGTCCGCGTGCACGGCCGTCAGCGCCCGGGCCCGTTCGGCGTCCCCGCGCGCCACCGCGTCCACGATCGCGCCGTGCTCCGCCCAGGACTCCACCGGCCGGGCCGGCGCCTCCACCACGTACATCCACGCGACCTTGTGCCGCATCTGGGTCAGCAGCGCGATCAGCCCGGGGCTCCCGGAGGCCTGGGCGAGGGTCTCGTGGAACCAGCCGCCCAGGGACCGCAGGTCCTCCCCCTGCCCCCGCCTGGCCCGCTCCTGGCCCAGCCTGACCAGCCCGCGCAGCACTTTGAGGTGGGCCTCGGTGCGCCGCCGGGCGGCCCTGGCCGCGGCGAGGGGTTCCAGCAGCATCCGCAGCTCCAGCAGGTCGGCGGCCTCCTGCTCCGTCGGCTCGGCCACGCAGGCACCGGCGTGGCGCCGCGTGGTGACGAAGCCCTCCGACTCCAGGGTGCGCAGTGCCTCGCGGACGGGTACGCGGGAGACGCCGTAGCGGCGGGCCAGCACCTCCTCCGTGAGCCTGCTGCCCGGCTGGAAGACCCCGGAGACGATGTCATCGCGAATTGCCGTGCATACCGCGTGCGCAGGAATACGCAAGACCGAACCTCCGCCTATTTCCGACTCTCACCCTCATTGGTCACGCGTGCGCGTGCTGCGACTCTATTGCAACACACGACAATTTCCGAGAGCGGTCGAAAATACGAAACATTTGCACGCGGACAACGCCCAAGGCCCCGGCTCGGGGAGCCGGGGCCTTGGGTGGAGACGGGGGCGGTGCCGTGCGCGTACGCGGGCGCCTTCGGGTCAGAGGCTGACGCCGTGCGAGCGCAGGTACGCGACCGGGTCGATGTCCGAGCCGTACTGCGCGCCGGTGCGGGCCTCGAAGTGGAGGTGCGGGCCGCTGGAGTTGCCGGTGGAGCCCGACAGGCCGATCTGCTGGCCCGGGGTGACCTGCTGGCCGACGGAGACGCTCAGCGAGGACATGTGCCCGTACTGGGTGTAGGTGCCGTCGTTGTGCTTGATGACGACGTTGTTGCCGTACGCGCCACCCCAGCCGGCCTCGACGACCGTGCCGGCGCCCACGGCGTGCACGGAGGTGCCGGAGGCGGCGTGGAAGTCGATGCCGGTGTGGCTGCCGGAGGACCACATGCCGCCGCCCGCGTGGTACTGCGTGCTGACGTACGAGCCGTCGACCGGGGCGACGAAGGTGTTGAGGCGCTTGCGCTCCTCCTCGCGGGCGGCGCGCTCGGCGGCCTCGCGCTCGGCCTTCGCCTTGGCCTCGGCGAGGCGCTTGGCCTCGGCGGCCCGCTGCTTGGCGTCGGCCTCGGCCTGCGCCTGGGCGGCGGCGTGCTCGGCGGCGCGCTGCTGGGACGCGGCCTGGTCCTCGATGTCACCGGCGAGCTCGTCGGCGACGACGACGGCGCCGAGCGCGTTGTCCTGGGTGGAGTTGCCGCTGCCGCTGTCCGCGGCGAAGGCCGGGGCGGCCAGGGTGCCGACGACGCCGGTGGTGGCGAGGGCGGCGATGCCGGCGTAACCGGCGGTCTTGCGGCTCAGACGACTGGAACCACGGTGCTTACCGGCGGCACGACTGCCAAACGCCATGAAGGGGCTGATCCTTTCCTTCCCTCTCGCCTACCGGGTTAGCTGACGGGTTCGGAGCAGGAAGGTCTCCTACGGGCCTCCTCTTGCGAGGCGGTCCGATTCACCCCAGGGACTGATGTGGGTCCCCGGCTCCCCAGGCTCGCGCCTGACGGGGACTCGGCGATCGCTGCCCGGTGCCGCGGATGCGGCTGGCACAACTGACGGACAGCACGGCCGACGCTAGGCGGATCATCAGTCAATCGCCAAACAGAGACGCGCTTTTGTTGCGTACGCCACACCCCATACGATCAACCATGCCGCCAAACGGACAAAAGGGGTTCCGGTGGAGCAAGCCACCGGAACCCCTCACGCCGAACGCCAATTGGCCTTCGGAGGTACGTCAGTTGGACGCCCGTCGGTACGTCAGTTCGTGACGACGCTCACGTCGCCGATCCCCAGCGCCCGCACCGGTGCCTCGATCTGCGAGGCGTCGCCCACGAGGATCGTGACCAGCCGGTCCGCGGGGAAGGCGGCCACGACCGCCGAAGTCGCCTCCACCGTCCCGGTCGCGGCGAGCTGCGCGTACAACCGGGACTGGTAGTCGTCCGGCAGCTCCTGCTCGACCTGGTCGGCCAGCGTGCCGGCCACCGAGGCGGCCGTCTCGAACTTCAGCGGGGCCACGCCCACCAGGTTCTGCACCGCCACGTCCCGTTCGGCGTCGGTCAGGCCGCCCTCCGCGAGGGTGCGCAGCACCTTCCAGAGGTCCTCCAGCGCCGGGCCGGTGTTCGGCGTGTCCACCGAGCCGCTGATGGCGAGCATCGAGGCGCCCTTGCCGTCGGCGGTCGAGCGGAGCACCTGGCCGAAGGCGCGCACGCCGTAGGTGTAGCCCTTCTCCTCGCGCAGCACCTTGTCCAGGCGGGAGGTGAGGGTGCCGCCCAGGCAGTAGGTGCCGAGCACCTGGGCCGCCCAGACCCGGTCGTGCCGGTCGGGCCCGATGCGGCCGATCAGCAGCTGGGTCTGGACCGCGCCGGGCCGGTCCACGATGACCACGCGGCCGGTGTCGTCGGCGGTCACCGGCGGCACGGGCAGGGCTTCGGCGGAGTTGCCCGTCCAGGTGCCCAGGGTGTCGGCCAGTACGGCGTCCAGGTCGATCCCGGTCAGGTCGCCGACGACCACCGCGGTGGCGGTGGCGGGGCGCACGTGGGCCTCGTAGAAGGCGCGTACGGCCGCGGAGTCGATCCGGGAGACCGTCTCCTCGGTGCCCTGGCGCGGGCGGGACATCCGCAGGGAGGCCGGGAAGAGCTCCTTGGAGAGCTGCTTGGCGGCGCGGCGCTGCGGGTTGGCCAGCTCGTGCGGGATCTCGTCGAGCCGGTTGCGCACCAGCCGGCCGACCTCGGCGTCGGCGAAGGCGGGGGCGCGCAGCGCCTCGGCGAGCAAGCCCAGCGCCTTGTGCAGGCGGGAGGCCGGCACCTCCAGGGAGACCCGGATGCCCGGGTGGTCGGCGTGCGCGTCGAGGGTGGCGCCGCAGCGCTCCAGCTCGGCCGCGAACTCCTCGGCGGAGTGCTTGTCGGTCCCCTCGGACAGCGCGCGGGCCATGATGGTCGCGACGCCGTCCAGGCCCTCGGGCTCCGCGTCGAGCGGGGCGGCGAGGTTGACCTCGACGGCGACGACCTGCTGGCCGGGGCGGTGACAGCGCAGCAGGGTCAGGCCGTTGGGCAGGGAGCCGCGGTCGGGGGCCGGGAAGGCCCACGGCTGCGGCTCGCCGGCCTGCGGCCGCGGGTGGAAGGTCATCGTGACGGCTGCGGTGTCGCTCACTGCTCCGCCCCCTCGTTCTCGTCGTTCTCGGCGTGCTCGTCGGCGGCGCCGGCCAGCGGCTCGTACACCAGCACCGCGCGGTTGTCCGGGCGCAGCCGGGCCGCGGCCACGGCCTGCACCTCCTCTGCGGTGATGTCCAGGACGCGCTGCACTGCGGTCAGCGCCAGCTGCGGGTCGCCGAACAGGACCGCGAAGCGGCAGAGTTCGTCGGCGCGGCCGGCCACCGTGCTCAGCCGGTCCAGCCACTCCCGCTCCAGCTGCGCCTGGGCGCGCTCCATCTCCTCGGCGGTGGGGCCCTCGGCGGCGAACCGCGCGAGCTCCTCGTCCACGGCCGCCTCGATGTCGGGCACCTCGACCCCGCCGGAGGTCTTGACGTCCAGCCAGCCCAGCGAGGGCGCGCCGGCCAGGCGGAGCATCCCGAAGCCGGCCGCGACGGCCGTCTGGTCGCGGCGTACCAGGCGGTTGTGGAGCCGCGAGGACTCCCCGCCGCCCAGGATGGTCAGCGCCACGTCCGCGGCGTCGCATTCGCGGGTGCCGTCGTGCGGGAGCCGGTAGGCGGCCATCAGCGCACGCGCCGGGACCTCCTCGACGATCTCCTGGCGCAGCTGCTCGCCGATGATGTCGGGCAGCGCACCGTCGCGGGGCGGCTGCTTGCCGTCGTGCGCGGGGATGGTGCCGAAGTACTTCTCGACCCAGGCGAGCGTCTTCTCCGGGTCGATGTCGCCGACCACGGACAGCACCGCGTTGTTCGGCGCGTAGTACGTACGGAAGAAGGCGCGCGCGTCCTCCAGCGAGGCCGCGTCCAGGTCGGCCATGGAGCCGATCGGGGTGTGGTGGTACGGGTGGCCCTCGGGGTACGCCAGCGCGGTCAGCCTTTCGAACGCGGTGCCGTAGGGGACGTTGTCGTACCGCTGGCGGCGCTCGTTCTTGACGACGTCGCGCTGGTTCTCCATGGACTCCTCGTCCAGGGCCGCCAGCAGCGAGCCCATGCGGTCCGCCTCCAGCCAGAGCGCGAGCTCCAGCTGGTGCGTCGGCATCGTCTCGAAGTAATTGGTGCGCTCGAAACTGGTCGTGCCGTTGAGGGAGCCGCCGGCGCCCTGGACCAGTTCGAAGTGCCCGTTGCCCGGGACGCTCGCCGAGCCCTGGAACATCAGGTGCTCGAAAAGGTGAGCCAGGCCGGTACGGCCCTTGACTTCGTGACGCGAGCCGACGTCGTACCAGAGGCAGACCGCGGCGACCGGGGTCAGGTGGTCCTCGGAGAGCACCACGCGCAGGCCGTTGGCCAGCCGGTGCTCGGTCGCTGTCAGGCCGCCGGAGCCGGCCTGGGCGGTGGCCGTGTGACCCATGGGCATGTGGTCCCTTCGATCGCGATGCAGAGATTTCTGTCAGACCTGCCACTGTATGCAAGCGCGTCGGTTGCCGGATAAGTTCCCGGGTCACTCCCCCAGAGTCCGTCTGGGGGGACCCCCGGGGTCGGAGTCGGCGTTGTCGGTGCCTCGGGCCACAATGGTCCGCAGTCAGACCCCCAGCACACCCATTCTTGGTTAAGGAGCCGCGCAGCGATGGCCCGCCGCAGCACGAAGACCCCGCCGCCGGAGGATTTCGAGGAGAAGATCCTCGACATCGACGTCGTCGACGAAATGCAGGGCTCCTTCCTCGAGTACGCGTACTCGGTGATCTACTCCCGCGCCCTGCCCGACGCCCGCGACGGCATGAAGCCGGTGCACCGGCGCATCGTGTACCAGATGAACGAGATGGGGCTGCGCCCCGACCGCGGCTACGTGAAGTGCGCCCGTGTCGTCGGCGAGGTCATGGGCAAGCTGCACCCGCACGGCGACGCGTCGATCTACGACGCCCTCGTGCGCATGGCCCAGCCCTTCTCGATGCGGCTTCCGCTGGTCGACGGCCACGGCAACTTCGGTTCGCTCGGCAACGACGACCCGCCGGCGGCGATGCGTTACACCGAGTGCAAGATGGCCGACGCCACGTCGCTGATGACGGAGTCGATCGACGAGGACACCGTCGACTTCACCGCCAACTACGACGGCCAGGAGCGGGAGCCGGTGGCGCTGCCCGCCGCCTACCCGAACCTGCTGGTCAACGGCGCTTCCGGGATCGCGGTCGGCATGGCCACGAACATGCCCCCGCACAACCTCGGCGAGGTCATCGCGGCCGCCCGTCACCTGATCCGCTACCCGCACGCGGACCTCGAGGCGCTGATGCGCTTCGTGCCGGGTCCCGACCTGCCCACTGGCGGCCGGATCGTCGGCCTGTCGGGCATCAAGGACGCCTACGAGAACGGCCGCGGCACCTTCAAGATCCGCGCCACGGTGACCGTGGAGAACGTGACGGCGCGCCGCAAGGGCCTGGTCGTCACCGAACTGCCCTTCACGGTCGGCCCCGAGAAGGTCATCGCGAAGATCAAGGACCTGGTCGGCTCGAAGAAGCTGCAGGGCATCGCCGACGTCAAGGACCTCACCGACCGCTCGCACGGCCTGCGCCTGGTCATCGAGATCAAGAACGGCTTCCACCCGGAGGCCGTCCTGGAGCAGCTGTACAAGCTGACGCCGATGGAGGAGTCCTTCGGCATCAACAACGTGGCGCTGGTGGACGGGCAGCCGCTGACGCTGGGGCTCAAGGAGCTGCTGGAGGTCTACCTCGACCACCGCTTCGAGGTCGTCCGGCGGCGCAGCGAGTTCCGCCGCGGCAAGCGCCGCGACCGCCTGCACCTGGTCGAGGGCCTGCTGGTGGCCCTGCTCGACATCGACGAGGTCATCCGGCTCATCCGGGACAGCGACAACTCCGCGCAGGCGAAGGAGCGGCTCATCGAACGCTTCTCGCTGAGCGAGATCCAGACCCAGTACATCCTGGACACCCCGCTGCGCCGGCTCACCCGCTTCGACCGGATCGAGCTGGAGTCCGAGCGCGACCGGCTGACCGGCGAGATCGACGAGCTGACCGGGATCCTGGAGTCGGACACCGAGCTGCGCAAGCTGGTCTCCACGGAACTGGCGGCGGTCGCGAAGAAGTTCGGCACCGAGCGCCGTACGGTCCTGCTGGAGTCGGCGGGCACCACGGTGGCGGCGGTTCCGCTGGAGGTCGCGGACGACCCGTGCCGCGTCCTGCTGTCCTCGACGGGCCTGCTGGCACGCACCGTCACCGGTGAGCCGCTGCCCGAGGCCGACGGCAAGCGGGCCAAGCACGACCTGATCGTCTCGCAGGTCCTGGCGACGGCGCGGGCCGAGGTGGGGGTGGTGACCTCCGCGGGGCGCCTGCTGCGGCTGTCCGTGATCGACCTGCCGCAGCTGCCGGACACGGCGGCCGCTCCGGCCCTGGCGGGCGGAGCTCCGATCACGGAGTTCCTGACCGGCCTGGAGGCGGACGAGAAGGTGATCTGCCTGACCACGCTGGACGAGACCTCGCAGGGGCTGGCGCTCGGCACCGAGCAGGGGGTGGTCAAGCGCGTCGTGCCGGACTACCCGGCGAACAAGGACGAGCTGGAGGTCATCACCCTCAAGGAGGGCGACCGGATCGTCGGCGCGGTCGAGCTGCGCACGGGCGAGGAGGACCTGGTCTTCCTCACCGACGACGCCCAGCTGCTGCGCTACCCGGCGGGCCAGGTGCGCCCGCAGGGCCGCCCGGCGGGCGGTATGGCGGGCATCAAGCTCGCCGAGAACGCCAAGGTGATCCACTTCTCGGCGGTGGACCCGGCCCGGGACGCGATGGTGTTCACGGTGGCGGGCTCGCACGGGACGCTGGACGACTCGGTGCTGTCCGGGAAGCTGACCCCCTTCGACCAGTACCCGCGCAAGGGCCGGGCCACCGGTGGTGTGCGCTGCCAGCGGTTCCTGAAGGGCGAGGACGTGCTGGTGCTGGCCTGGGCGGGCAATGCGCCGGTCCGGGCGGCGACGGCGAACGGCGCTCCGGCCGAGCTGCCTGCCGTGGACCCGCGCCGCGACGGCTCGGGGGCCGCGCTGCCCGCGGCCGTGGCGGCGCTGGCGGGGGCCGCGCTGTAGGACGTACGAGGGCATTCGGGTGGTGCGACCCCGGGGACGTACCACCCGAATGCCGACTAGTGTTTTCCCTCTTGGTGTTGGTGGGGGGGAGTACACAGCTGATGAGTCGTCGAGCGGGCAGCGGACTGATCGGGAACTGGGCGGAGGCGCAGCGCCGTCAGCAACAGACGCAGCTGATCCAGCAGCGGGAGGCCGAGCGTCGGCAGCACGCGTACGAACGGGACGCTACCCGGAGCCACCGGCAGTACCGCGAAGCCGAGGCCCTACGTCGTACCGCGCAGCTCGATGCCGAGGTCGACGCTCTCAAGGGCCTGTTGGCCACGGGATGCCGGGCACCGGCGTTCCGGATATCCGCCCTGGCCCGACCCGACGAGCTGCAACCCTTTGACCCCGGGGCTCTGGCGCACCCGGTGCCGATGCCCCGCATCGAAGACTTCCAGCAGCAGAGCAGCGGCTGGACGCTCGGCTCGAACCACCGGGCGCAGGCGGAGCGGGAGGCACACGCCCGGTACACGCAGGCCTGGCAGGCCGCGAACGCCGCGGAGGCGCAGCGCCGACAGCAACTGGCCGCGTACCGACAGCAGTACGACCGGTGGGCAGCGGAGCAGGTCGCCGGGGTACGAGCACACAACAGCGGGCTCACCGAGCTGGCCCACGCACTGCGCGCGGGCGATCCCGAGGCGGCCGTGGAGTACTTCTCGGCCGCTCTGTACGCCTCGACGGCGTGGCCCGAGGCGCTGCCGAGGCACGTGGCGGCCGCGTACGACCCGGTAGCGCGACAGCTGGTGCTGGACTGGGAGCTGCCGGGGTACGCGGTGGTGCCCGAGGCCCGGGCGGTGCAGTACCTGCCGAGCACGGATCAGGACAAGGTGAAGCCCCGCCCCGTCACGGAACGACGGGGGCTGTACCGGGACCTGCTGGCCCAGTGCATGTTGCTGGTGGTGCACGAGCTCTACGCGGCGGACGAGTTCGGCGCACTGGACTCGGTTGTCGTCAACGGCTTCGTGGACTGCCACGATCCGGTGACGGGGCAGGAGGCACGGTTCGTGCTCGCCACGGTGCCGGCGGCTCGCGGCGTCTTCGCCGGTCTGCGGCTGGAGCAGGTCAGCGCGGTGGACTGTCTGATTTCGGGGTTGGGCGGGCAGTTGTCGACGCGCCCCGACCAGCTGACGGCGGTGCGCCCAGCGCGCCGGCCCGAGGAGGTCGGCTGCGGGGTCGTCAGCCACGGCGGACACGCGGGCGGCGACGAGGACGAACCTGACCTGTTCGAGATGGACCCGATCGCCTTCGAGAACCTGGTGGCGGAGCTCTTCCGGGCGATGGGCATGGAGGCGCTGACCACCCAGCGGTCGGGCGACGGCGGGGTGGACATCGAGGCGAACGACCCCTCCCCGATCACGGGCGGACGGATCGTGGTGCAGGTCAAGCGCTACCGGAACACCGTGTCGCCCACGGCGGTACGGGACTTGTATGGCACGGTCCAGGACAAGGGGGCGAACAAGGGGGTGCTGGTCACCACCGCGTCCTTCGGGCCGGGCTCGTACACCTTTTCCAACGGCAAGCCGTTGGAGTTGGTTCCCGGGGACAAGCTCGTGGAACTGCTCCACCAGTACGGGCTGCGGGGCCGACTGGGCGGCGGCACGGCGGCCCCCGCCCGGCGGGCCCCCGAGCCGGCTCCCCCTGCGGACCACAACGTGCTCGGCATGTCCTGGTCCGGTTCGGTCGCCCTGGACGTGTGCGCCCTCGTCTGCACGGGCAACAGCGTGCTGAGCGAGGACCACTTCGTCTTCTTCAACAACCCGCGGACCCCGGATGGTTCGGTTCGGTCCCGCGACCACGCGGCGCCCGACAAGGCAGCGCTGGAGGTCTCCTTCGACGCCCTGCCCACGTCCGCGGACCGCTTGGTCCTCGTGGCCGCGATCGATCCGGAAGTCGATCCCCATGCCGATCTCGCCGGGTTCACGGACGCCCACATCCGACTGCTGTCCGCCGGCGGCGAGGAACTCGGCCGACTGGACGTGTCCGACGGCCGGGCCGGGGAGACCGCCCTGGTGCTCGGCTCGTTCCGGCGCCGGGCGAACGGCGACTGGGACTTCGTGATCGGCGGCAAGGGCTACCGGGGCGGCCTGGAGGCGCTACTGAGGGAGTACGGGGTGGAGGTGGCCTAGGGGGTGTCCGAGGTGTCGTCCTCGGCACCGGCGGGCCGGGCCACGTACCGCAGCACGCCCCACATGCTTTCGGGGCCCAGCAGGTGCGGGGCCGGTTCGCGGCAGGCCTCCAGCTCGCGCAGCAGGGCCGGTCCGTCGGTGCCGGAGCCGATCAGGACGAGCCGCGTCAGGCGTGCCTCCCCCCGCCCCCAGGGCTGCGGCGCGAAGCGGAGGAACCGGCCGACCGCGTGGATCTCGTACCGCTCCTCGTGCCCGGGGACGCCGAAGTGGACGAAGCCCTTGACGCGGTAGAGCCCGGCGGGCCTGCGGTCGAGGAAGTCGATGAACCGGCGGGGGGAGAGGGCCTGCTCCGAGACGAACTCGGTGCTCTCGTACGCCGCGTGCGCGTGTGCGGAGTCCTCGTGGTCCTCGGCCTCGGCGATCAGGTCCTCGAAGGAGAGCTGCCCGCGGGTCTCGGTCCACGGGCGGCGGTCGAAGAGCAGTTCCGGGTCGATCCGTCCGTGGTCGGCGCCGACCACGGGGATCCCCGGCGCGCACAGCGCGGCGAGCTCCCCCTCGATGCGGGCCCGTTCCGCGGCGTCGACCCGGTCGGTCTTGTTGAGCACCACCAGGTCCGCGACGGCCAGGTGGCGGTCCGTCTCGGGGTGCTTGGTCCGGGTCGCGTCGAACTCGGCCGCGTCCACCACCTCGACCAGGCCGCCGTAGCGGATGTCCAGGTTCTCGCTGGCCATGAGCATCCGGATCATCTCCTGGGGCTCGGCCAGCCCGCTCGCCTCGATGACGATCACATCGATCCGGTGGACGGGCGCGGAGAGCTTCTCCAGGTACGCGTCCAGCTCGCTGCCGTCGACGGCGCAGCACAGGCAGCCGCCGCCGAGGGAGACCATGGAGTCCCCCACCTGGCCGGCCACCGACATGGCGTCGATCTCGATCGACCCGAAGTCGTTGACGACGACTCCGATCCGGGTGCCCCCGCGGTTTTTGAGGAGGTGGTTCAGCACGGTGGTCTTGCCGGATCCGAGGAATCCGGCGAGGACGACGACGGGGATGGGCTGCCTGCTGTTCACCCGGTCGATCGTAGCCAGGCCGGCCGGCCGGGTGAGCGCCAGTCGGCGGGCCGGCGCAGCCGCGGGTCGTTCTCACGGCGCCCTGCTGGGCGAGGGCACCGCCGATGACCTCGGTGAACGCCGGGTAGCGCAAGAAGTGCCGGTTCGAGGGCGGCCTGTTTGGCCCACGAAGACGCCCTGGCCAAGAGGTCACGCACGGGGCCACGGGGCGGCGGCCCAGGGGCTGCGCCACCGTTCGGCGATCTCCGCCGCGCGGGCGAAGTGCGCCGCCGCCTCCTCCTCGCGGCCCAGCAGCGCGGCCAGCTCGCCGAGGGTCCGGGCCGCCGGCCGGACGGCCACCGTGAACCCCGAAGTCGGCGGCGGGGCGTCCCGGTAGGGCAGCAGCGCTGCGTAGAGCTCCTCGGCGCCCTGCCGCTCGCCGAGCAGGACCAGGGTCATGGCACGGAAGGTCGCGAAGACCTTGAAGAGGTAGTCCGTACGCAGCGGTCCCGCCAGGCGGAGAACCTCTCGGGCCTCCCGCTCCTCCCCCGCCGCGGCCAGCGCGACCGCGAGCAGGTCCCCCGCCTGCGGCCCGAACGCCGCGTACACCCGGCGGGCCCACGGCAGGGACTCCGCGAGCCGCCCCTGGCTCGCCCGCAGCGTGGCGGTCGCGATCGCCAGGTGCCCCTCGGCGTGCGGCGATCCCTGCCGGGCCATCTGCGCCGCCGCCTGCGCGTACCGGCGTTCCGCTTCCTCGACCCGCCCCTCCACATGCGCCATGGTCGCTGCCACCCCCTCGCCGACCGCCGACGGACCGGGCATCCGGTACGCCCGCGCGAACTCCGTCCACTGCGCGATGAGGCGCTGGGCGCCGGCCACGTCCCCCTCGGCGGCCAGGGCGGTGGAGCGGATGAACATCCCGTACCACCGGTGGGCGGGCAGGTCGTGCGCGGCTCCGAGCCGTTCCAGTTCCCGCCCGAGCACGGCCCGTTCGCGCCATTCCCGGTCGGCGTCGAGCTCCTTGGCCAGCGTCGCGAGCGCCCCGGCCCGCAGTACGGGGTCACCGAGGCCCTCGGCCAGGGCCAGCGCCTCGCGGGCCGCGGCCCGTACGCTCGCCAGCTTCGCGTCGGACAGCTCGGCGGCGTACGCGCCCAGCAGGCGGCACCGTACGGCTGGTGGCAGATCGGTGCTTGCGAGGAGCCGCTCCAGCAGGTCCACCACCGGCCGGTCGACCATGCCGTAGGGCCGGGTCTGCCAGGGCGTCGGCTCGGTCCACGCCGTGAACGCCCGGATCAGCAGATCGTCCCGGCCCGCGCCGACCGCCCGGTCGATCGCCCTGCGCCGGGTCTCGCGGGCCGCCGTGACGGCCCCCGCCCGGACCTGCGCCCGCGCCAGCCGGCCCAGCAGTTCGACCTGTTCGGCGTCCCGGTCGGCGCCGGGGTCCGCCGGGACGCGTCCGGCACAGGCCACCGCATCGGCCAGCGCGCAGACCGCCACGTCATGCGCGTAGCGGGCCTCGGCCAGCGCGGCCCGCCGCAGGCAGTAGTCCACGGCCTTGGCGGCGGTCGCCGAGGAGGCCGCGTGCACGTGGTGGTGGGCCAGCGCCGACACGTCGTCCGAGCCGAGCCGCTCCAGGCTCGCCCCGATCCGGCCGTGCATCCGCGCCGAGCGCAGCCGGCTGAGATCGGCCAGCAAGGTGTCGCGGACCAGGGCGTGCGCGAACCGGATCCGCCCGGGCGCCGGTTCGACCAGCAGCCCGGCGAGCAAGCCGGCCTCCAGGGCGTCCAGTACGGCGTCCTCGTCGGTGTCGGCCGATTCGACGAGGACCTCGACGGACGCCTCCCGTCCCGCGACGGCGGCCAGCCGCAGGACGGAGACCACGGGCTCGGGAAGCCGGCCGAGCCGCCGGCGCAGCACGTCCCGTACGCCCTCGGGCACCTCGGACAACGCCACGAGCGACCCCTCGCTGCCGAGCAGCCGCGCACTCTCCCGTACGTAGAAGGGGTTCCCACCGGTGCGTTCGGCCAGCGCCGCCACCGTTTCGGGGTCCACCGTGCCGCCGCCCACCGCCCGGACCACCTCAGCCACGGCCTCCTCCGCCAGCCCGCCCAGGGCGACCCGGGCCGGTGAGCGCCGCGCCAGACCGGCGAGCGTGTCGCCGAGGCGCCGTTCCACCTCGTCCGGCCGGTAGGCGCCGACGAGGAGCAGCGGGGTTCCCGGGGACAGGTCGGCCACCCCCGCCAGCAGTGCGAGGGTCTCGGCGTCGGCCCAGTGCAGGTCGTCCAGTACGAGCGCCACGGGCCGCCCGCGTGCGGCGTCGGCCAGCCACTCCCAGACCGCCCGGTGCAGCCGGAACCGCCCGGCGGCGACGTCCTCGCCGGGAGCCGGCGGGACGGGGGCGGGCGCACTCTCGGAGAGGAGCGGCGCCAGCACGGCCGAGGCCGCGGGTGCGGGCGGGACGGCGGCGGCGACGGTGCGCAGTGCCTCGACCCAGGCCCACGCGGGCGGCGCGCCCTCGGCGCCGGTGGTACGGCCGAGGGCGACGAGCCAGCCCTCGGCCCGCAGCCGGTCACCGAGCCCGTGCAGCAGCGCCGACTTGCCCAGCCCGGCCTCGCCGGTGACGAGGGCGACGGCGGGGCCGGCCGTCAGCGCCCGGTCCGCCGCCGCCACCAGTACGGCCAGTTCCTCCTCGCGGCCCACGAACAGCTCGGCCCCGGCGTCCGATGGCGCGACGGGCGCGGCCGGCGGGGGCGGCGGGGCCGGCGGCGAACCCGGCCGGGACGGTGCGCCGGGGGCGGACGGCGCACCGTCCGTGGCCTCGCGCAGCAACCGGTCGTCCTGGGCCAGAACCGCCCGTTCCAGCTCGACCAGCGCGGCGCCGGGATCCAGCCCCACCTCGTCGGCCAGCACCTCCCGGGCCCGGCGCAGCGTGGACAGCGCGTCGGCCTGCCGCCCGGCGGCCCACAGCGCGAGGGCGTGCAGCCGCCAGCCCTCCTCCCGCAACGGCTCCTCGCGGGTCAGCAGCACGGCTTCGGAGACAGCCCCGGCGATGTCGGCGACCCGGAGCCCGGCGGCGATGTCCAGTTCGCGGGCGGCCAGGCGGAGCTCCCCGAGCCGCATGATCTCCGCGTGGCTCCACGGTTCGTCGGCCGTGTCCGCGTACGCCGGCCCCTGCCACAGGGCCAGCGCCTCGCGCAGCAGCCCTCGGGCGGTGTCCGGTTGCCCGGGGAGCAGCTCGCGGGCCCGGCCCAGCAGCCGCTCGAAGCGCCAGGCGTCGACGGCGTCCTCGGCCGGCCGCAGCGCGTACCCGGGCGGCGCGCTCACCAGCAGCCGCGCGGGGGTGCGCGGGGCCCGGCCCGGCTCCAGGAGCCGGCGCAGGTTGGAGACGTAGGCCTGGAGCGAGGCCACCGCACGGGCGGGCGCCGCCCCCTGCCAGAGCTCCTCGATCATCCGGTCGACCGACACCACCCGGCCGCGGGCCGACACCAGCAGGGCCAGGACGGAACGCTGGCGGTGGCCTCCGAGGGGGACCGCCTCGCCGTTCCGCTCGGCGGCGAGGGAGCCGAGTACGCGTATGTACACCATGACGCGCCCAACGTAATCGATGACGATCAACTTCGGTCCGTGGACGGCGGGATGGCGAGGGCGCCGAGCTCCAAGTGGGTTCCAAGAGCGTTCCATGAGCCCGCGGCGAGTCTCTTCCCATGAAGACGACGAAGACGACGAAGCCGACCACGACGCCGAAGACGGCGCGGGCCGCGCGGACGCAGACCCGCAGCTCCGGGCCCGACACCCACGAGATGGTGGTCGTCCACCGGGGCCTGCGCCGAGAGGCGCGCCTGCTGGTCGAGCTGATCGCCGCAGTGGCCCCCGGCGACAGGGCACGGGCGCGGGTCCTGGCGGACCACTTCCGCGACTACCGCCTCGGTCTGCACAACCACCACCACGGCGAGGACGAGCACATGTGGCCGCCGCTGCTCTCCCGCGTCGACCTCGAGGCCGACCTGGTCCTGCGGATGGAGGCCCAGCACGAACGGGTGGCCGCGACCCTCTCGGCGGCCGAGGCGGCCGTTCCGGCCTGGGAGGCCACGGCCGGGGAGGCGGAGCGCGACGCGCTGGTGGCGGTGCTCGCCGAGCACCGGTCGGTCCTGGTGGAACACCTCGACGACGAGGAGGAGTCGCTCCTTCCGCTCGCCGCACGGCACCTGTCCGCCCGCGAATGGGACGCGATGGGCGAGCACTTCATGAGGAGCACGCCCAAGCCCAAGCTCCTGTTCTTCCTCGGCATGGCCCTGGAGGAAGCCGACCCGGCCGAACGCGCCTCGATGCTGGGCGGCCTGCCGCTCCCGGCGCGGCTGCTCTGGCACGCCGTCGGGCACCCGGCCTACCTCCGCAGGGTGCGCGCCATCCGCCAGGGCGCGCGCTGACGGTCCCCCGCCTTCCCCCCTTCCTTGATCACCGTCCTCTGGAGAGCTCCCATGTCCCTCAAGCACGTCACCACCGCGCTGGCCGCGATCGGCGCCGCGTTCATCCTCTACATCGGCTGCAGCTACCTCCTCGCGCCGCAGGCCATGGCCGCCGATTTCGGCATCCCGTCCTGGCCGCGGAACGAGGGCGCCGCCTTCCTCTACGTCAAGGGCGTACGGGACATCGCGACCGGCCTGGTCATCCTGGCGCTCCTGTTCACCGGACACCGGCGGGCGCTGGGCTGGGCGATGGCGGCGATCACCTTCGCCCCCGCCGGCGACATGGTGATCGTCCTGACCAGCGGAGGACCGGCCGGCACCGCGTACGGGGTCCACGGATTCACCGCGCTGGCCGTCGCCGTCACCGCCGGTCTGCTGCTGCGGGAGCGCCCGGTCGTGCCCGCCCCCGCCCCGGCTTCCCCTTCCGCCGTCCCCACCCGCTGAGAGAGCGAGACCCCGATGTCCCTGATCGTGCCCTCCTTCGACGCATCCGTGATCGTGCGCTCGGCCGAGGCCGAGACGATCGGCGCCGCCCCGAACACCATCCGCCTCCTCGCCGACAGCAGCGCCACCGGTGGGGCGCTCTCCACGCAGCGCGTGAGCCTGTTGGACGGTGCGGACGGCGCCGCGCCCCACCATCACGCCGGGTCCGCCGAGATGTTCTACCTCCTCGACGGCACCGCACAGTTCCTGTCGGGCGACCGGGTCGTGACCGCCGACAGCGGCGACCTCGTCGTCGTGCCGCCCGGCACCGAGCACGCCTTCGCGGCCGCGCCCGGCGAGAACGCCGACATCCTCATCGTGATCACCCCGGGCATCGAGCGGTTCGAGTACTTCCGCCACCTGGAGCGGATCGCCTACGGGAAGGTGCCGCCCGAATCCCTGCTGGACGTACAGGAGCTCTACGACACCTACTTCACCCGCAGCGAGGCGTGGGCCCGGGCACGGTCGCGATAATCCCCCAGAACGGGTGGAATACCCGTAAATCAGCACGCCCCCTAGGCCCTCGTCTCTCAGTACGGGCTTCCCGAACACGAAGCCTTTTACCTGGAAGAGGGACGTTCCGCTTGTGCCCGATCCGACCTACCGTTGCTCCTCATGCGGTTCCTCCTCATGAGCGCTCGGCGCCTCGGGCTGCCCAGACGGGCCGTCTCCCAGATCCTCCTGACCCAGCTGGCCATCGCCGGCGGGGTGGTCGTGCTGGCCACGGGGCTCTTCCTGGCACCGCTGAGCGCGCAGCTCGACGACCAGGCCATGCGGCGCGCCCTGGCCATCGCCCAGAGCGCCGCGGCGGACCCGTCGCTGGCCGCCGACCTGCTGGATTCCGGGGCCTCGCCGGACAGCCCGGTGCAGGCCTCGGCCGAGCGGATCCGCCGGGCCACCGGAGCCGAGTACGTCGTCGTCATCGACCTGGACGGCATCCGCCGCTCGCACCCCAGCCCCGCACGGATCGGACTGCCGGTCTCCACCGACCCGGGCGACGCCCTGGCGGGCCGCGAGGTCATGGAGATCGACGAGGGCACCCTCGGCCGCTCGGCCCGGGGCAAGGTTCCGCTCCTGGCGGCCGACGGGGAGATCGTCGGCGCCGTCTCGGTCGGCATCGCCTACGACAGCGTCCACGACCGGCTGCTGGGCGCCATCCCCGGCCTGCTCGCCTACGCGGGCGGCGCTCTGGCCGCGGGCGCCCTGGCCGCCTACCTGGTGTCCCGCAGGATCCAGCGGCAGACCCGGGACCTGGCCTTCTCCGACATCGCGGGCCTGCTCGCGGAGCGCGAGGCGATGCTGCACTCCATCCGCGAGGGCGTGATCGCGCTCGACCGGGCGGGCCGGGTCCGGCTCGTCAATGACGAGGCCGCCCGGCTGCTGGGCCTCACGCCCGACGCGGCGGGCCCCTCGGGCATCCTCGCCGGACGCCCGCTGGACGAGGTCCTCGGCGCGGGGCGCACCGCCGACGTCCTCGCCGGCCGGGTGAGCGGCCGCGACCTGGTCACCGTGCAGGGCCCCCGGGTCCTGGTCGCCAACCGGATGCCCACCGAGGACGGCGGCGCCGTGGCCACCTTGCGCGACCGCACCGAGCTCGAGCACCTGGGCCGCGAGCTCGACTCCACCCGTGGCCTGATCGACGCCCTGCGCGCCCAGGACCACGAACACGCCAACCGCCTCCACACCCTCCTCGGCCTGCTGGAGCTGGGGCTGCACGAGGAGGCGGTGGAGTTCGTGACGGAGGTCGTCGGGGTGCACCGCACCACCGCCGAACAGGTCACGGAGAAGGTCCACGACCCGCTGCTGGCGGCTCTCCTGGTGGGCAAGGCGACGGTCGCGGCGGAGCGCGGCGTCCCCCTGCGGCTGGCCGGGACCACCCTTCTCCCCGACCGCCTGGTGGACCCGGGCGACCTCGTCACGATTCTCGGCAACCTGGTGGACAACGCCCTGGACGCCGCCGCCGGCTCGGCGGCACCCCTGGTGGAGGTGGAGCTGCGCGCCGAAGGCCGGACCGCTGTGCTCCGCGTGCGCGACAGCGGCCCTGGCGTCCCCGTCGATCGCCGCGAGGAGATCTTCACGGAGGGCTGGTCGACCAAAGAGGCCAAGGCCCACCGCGAGCGCGGGCTGGGCCTCGCCCTCGTACGCCGCCTCGCGGAGCGGCAGGGCGGCAGTGCCCGGGCCGGCGGGACAGCGGACGGAGGGGCGGAGTTCTCCGTCGTACTCCCGGAGGCCCTGCGGTGAACGAGACCCCGATCCGCGTATTGGTCGTCGACGACGACATGCGCGTTGCCCGGATCAACGCGGCGTACGTGGCGAAGGTTCCCGGTTTCCGGGTGGTCGCCCAGACCCATTCCGCGGCCGAAGCCCTGGACTTCCTCACCACCCGACCCGTGGACCTGATCCTCCTCGACCACTACCTCCCGGACGAGAACGGCCTGGACCTGGTGCGCCGCCTGCGCCAACTCGGCCACAGCACCGACGTGATCATGGTCACCGCCGCCCGCGACCTGGCCACCGTCCAGGCCGCCATGCGCCTCGGCGCCCTCCAGTACCTGGTCAAGCCCTTCACCTTCGCCGGCCTGCGCTCGAAGCTGGAGGCGTACGGGACGCTGCGCCGCACCCTGGACACCGGGGGCGAGGCCGAACAGGCGGACGTGGACCGGATCTTCGGCGCCCTCGCCGCCGCCGGCTCCCCGAACGAGCTGCCCAAGGGGCACTCCCCCACCACCGCGGAACTGGTCCGCCAGGTCCTCCGCTCCGCCGAAGGCCCCCTGTCCACCCAGCAGATCGCCGACCGCGCGGGCATCAGCCGCCAGACCGCCCAGCGCTACCTGAAGCTCCTCGAACGCTCGGGCCGCGTCACCCTCGCCCTCCGCTACGGCGAGACGGGCCGCCCGGAGCACCGCTACACCTGGCTCCCCTCGGAGGGACCGGCTGAGGACGCCGGGCCGAGGACGCCGGGCTGAGAAGACCGGAGGGAAGCCGAGGCGCGCTCAGACGGCCCCGGCCCCCGTGAGCGACCGGACCTCCGTCTCGGCGTGCTTGCGCTCGTCCGCCTCCTCTCCCGAGACGACGGTGCCCAGCCAGCCCGCCAGAAAGCCCAGCGGAATGGAGACGATCCCCGGGTTCTGGAGCGGGAAGTACTGGAAGTCCACCCCCGGGAAGAGGGATTCGGGGCTCCCGGAGACCACGGGCGAGAGCAGCACCAGCAGCACCGCCGGGACCAGGCCGCCGTACACCGCCCAGACGGCGCCCCGCGTGGTGAACCCGCGCCAGAAGAGCGAGTACAGCAGCACCGGCAGATTCGCCGAGGCCGCCACCGCGAAGGCCAGTCCCACCAGGAACGCCACGTTCAGGTCCTGGGCGAGCAGCCCGAGGGCGATCGCGACCGCCCCGATGCCGACAGCCGCGGCCCGGGCCACGGTGACCTCGCTGCGCTGCCTGGCGTGCCGCCGCTTGAGGGAGGCGTACAGGTCGTGCGCGACGGAGGCCGACGACGCCAGGGTGATCCCGGCGACCACGGCGAGGATGGTGGCGAAGGCGATGGCGGCCACGAAGGCGAAGAGCACCGCGCCGCCCGTGGTCTCGGCGCCGCCGCCGAGGAAGGCGGCGAGCAGCGGAACCGCCGTGTTCCCGGAGGCGTTGGAGGCCCGCACCGCGTCCGGGCCCACCAGCGCCGCCGCTCCGAAGCCGAGCACGATGGTCATCAGGTAGAAGCCGCCGATCAGCGCGATCGCCCACACCACCGACCGGCGCGCGGCCCTGGCGGTGGGCACCGTGTAGAAGCGCGACAGGATGTGCGGCAGCCCGGCGGTCCCGAGGACGAGCGCGAGACCGAGGCTCATGAAGTCGACACGGGCCGTCCAGTCTCCGCCGTACTTGAGGCCGGGACTCAGGAACCGGGGCCCCTGCCCGCTGCGTTCGGCGGCGCTGGTGAGCAGCTGGTCGACGTTCCCGTGGAAGCGCAGCAGCACGAGCACGGTCAGCGTGATGGCCCCTCCCATGAGCAGCACTGCCTTCACGATCTGGATCCAGGTGGTGGCCCGCATCCCGCCGAAGGACACGTACACCACCATCAGCGCTCCGACGCCGATCACGGTGAGCGTCCGTGCCGCGGTGCCGGAGCTCCCGAGCAGCAGGCCGACCAGACTGCCCGCCCCGACCATCTGCGCGACGAGGTAGAGCACGGAGACGACGACCGAGGAAGTGCCGGCCGCGATCCGCACCGGCCGCTCGCTCATCCGCGCGGCCACCACGTCGGCGAGGGTGAAGCGCCCGCAGTTGCGGACCAGTTCGGCGACCAGGAACAGCACCACCAGCCAGGCGACCAGGAAGCCCACCGAGTACAGCATTCCGTCGTAGCCGAAGAGGGCGATCAGCCCGGAGATGCCGAGGAAGGAAGCGGCGGACATGTAGTCGCCCGCGATGGCGAAACCGTTCTCCAGAGGGGAGAACAGCCGCCCGCCGGCGTAGAACTCCTCCGCCGAACCGTGCCGGTTGCGGCTGACCCAGGTGGTGATGCCCAGGGTCACGGCGATGAAGACGCTGAACAGGATCAGCGCGAGGGTCTGGTGCTCGGTGGTCACCTGCCGCTCCCCCTCGCCCGGTGGCGCTCCTGGCCGCGCTCCTGCTCGAAGACGGTCCAGCGCAGGTCGAGCGCGGCGCGGTCCCGGCGCAGCCTCGCGTGCCGGGCGTACGCCCACGTCAGCAGGAAGGTGCTGAGGAACTGTCCGAGGCCCGCCAGCATGGCCACGTTGACGGCGCCGGCCACGGGCCGGGCCATGAGGCCCGGTGCGGCGGTGGCGGCGACCACGTAGGCGACGTACCAGAGGAAGAAGCCGACGGTCGCGGGAACGACGAACCCGCGGTAGCGGCTGCGGACCTCCTGGAAGGCGGCACTGCGCTGCACCTCGAGGTAGATCTCGGATGCGCCGGGCGCGGGACGGTCGTCGGGGACCGGGGACGACGGGGACGCTTCCCCGCCCTCGCCCCAGCCGACGGCCAGCGCGTCGTACCAGGGGTCGTCCAGCCGGATCGTTCCGGCATCACGACCTTCGTGCTTGTCCACCGAACTCTCCTTGTCCGCTGCCGCATTGGCCGCGTGCCCACAAGGATGTGCGGAATGGCCCCTTTCCGGACTGGTGTCCCGGGACTGTTCACCCCTTCAGGTGATGGAGTGAACAGCCCGGGTGTGCCGGTCGCGGGGTCAGGCGTCGATGCGCGAGCGGTCCAGGGTGGCCGCGGAGCCCGTGATGAACTCCTTGCGCGGGGCGACCTCGTTGCCCATGAGCAGGTCGAAGACCTGCTCGGCGGAGTCCAGGTCGCCGATGTTGATCCTGCGCAGGGTGCGGTGGCGGGGGTCCATGGTGGTCTCCGCCAGCTGGTCCGCGTCCATCTCGCCGAGGCCCTTGTACCGCTGGATCGAATCCTTGTACCGGATGTTCTTGCGCTGGTACTCCAGGAGCGTCTGGCGCAGTTCGTTGTCCGAGTACGTGTAGACGTACTTGTCCTGGCCCTTCTTCGGCTGGACCAGCTCGATCCGGTGCAGCGGGGGCACGGCCGCGAAGACCCGGCCCGCCTCGACCATCGGTCGCATGTACCGCTGGAAGAGCGTGAGCAGCAGGCAGCGGATGTGCGCGCCGTCGACATCGGCGTCGACGAGCAGGACGATCTTCCCGTAGCGGGCGGCGTCGATGTCGAAGGTCCGGCCCGAGCCGGCTCCTATGACCTGGATGATCGCCCCGCACTCGGCGTTCTTGAGCATGTCCGAGACGGACGACTTCTGGACGTTGAGGATCTTGCCGCGGATCGGCAGCAGCGCCTGGAACTCGGAGTTCCGGGCGAGCTTCGCCGTACCGAGGGCCGAGTCGCCCTCGACGATGAAGAGCTCGCTGCGCTCCACGTCGTCGCTGCGGCAGTCGGCCAGCTTCGCGGGCAGCGAGGAGGTCTCCAGCGCGGTCTTGCGACGCTGCGCCTCCTTGTGCTGGCGGGCCGCGATACGGGTCCGGGCGGCCGCGACGATCTTCTCCATCACGGCGCGGGCCTGCTGCTTGTCGTCGCGCTTGGTGGAGGTCAGGAAGGCCTTGAGCTCCTTGGCCACGACGGCGGAGACGATCCGGGTGGCGGCCGAGGTGCCGAGCACCTCCTTGGTCTGGCCCTCGAACTGCGGCTCGGCGAGGCGGACGGTGACGACGGCCGTCATGCCCTCCATCGCGTCGTCCTTGACCACGTCGTCCTCGGCGACGCGCAGGAGCTTCGTGGAGCGCAGGACCTCGTTGACGGTCTTGGTCACCGAGCGTTCGAAGCCCGAGACGTGCGTGCCGCCCTTGGGGGTGGCGATGATGTTCACGAAGGACTTGACGGTGGTCTCGTACCCCGTGCCCCAGCGCAGGGCGATGTCCACGCCGAGCTCGCGGGTGACTTCGGTGGGGGTCATGTGGCCGCGGTCGTCGAGGACCGGGACGGTCTCCTTGAAGGTTCCCGTGCCGGTCAGGCGCAGCACGTCGCAGACGGCCTTGTCCTGGGCGAGGTAGTCGCAGAACTCGCTGATGCCCCCGTCGAAGCGGAAGACCTCCTCCGTCTTGCCCGCCCCGTCGATGCCGCGCTCGTCGCGGACGACGAGGGTCAGGCCGGGGACGAGGAAGGCGGTCTGGCGGGCGCGCTGGTAGAGCGTGTCCAGGGAGAGCCGGGCCTCCTTGAGGAAGATCTGGCGGTCGGCCCAGTAGCGGATCCGGGTGCCGGTCTTGCCCTTGGCGATCCGCTTGACCTTGCGCAGGCCGTTGGCGGGGTCGAAGGGGCTGTCGGGACCCTGCTCGGTGAACATGCCCGGCACGCCGCGGCGGAAGCTGATCGCGTGGGTGGAGCTGCCCCGGTCGACCTCGACGTCCAGGCGGGCGGAGAGCGCGTTGACCACGGAGGCACCGACGCCGTGCAGGCCGCCGGAGGCCGCGTAGGAGCCGCCGCCGAACTTTCCGCCGGCGTGCAGCTTGGTCATGACGACCTCGACGCCGGACAGGCCGGTCTTGGGCTCGACGTCCACGGGGATGCCGCGGCCGTTGTCACGGACCTCGACGGAGGCGTCCTCGTGGAGGATCACCTCGATGTGGTCGCAGTAGCCGCCCAGGGCCTCGTCGACGGAATTGTCGATGATCTCCCAAAGGCAGTGCATCAGGCCCCGGCTGTCGGTCGACCCGATATACATGCCGGGACGCTTGCGGACGGCCTCCAGCCCTTCGAGGACGAGCAGGTGCCGCGCGGTGTAGTTGGAACCGTCCCGGTCTGCTCCGGACAGCAGCGCGCTGGAAGGCACGGACGTGTCGGCGGTCACGCAGTTCGCTCCTCGCTGAATTTCTTTTCTGGCCCGCTGGGGCGCAGGGGTGGCTCGGTTGCCGGTCGAAGGGTACCGAGGCCAGGTAGAGCCGATGCAACGCCACCCTCGCGCGTTCCTCAGCCTAGTCCAGATCCGCACGGATGTTCGATCCCCCGTGGGGGTGACAGAAACATCACGTTCCCTTCCACGCATGAACCATTTAGGGTTCGGGCACGTCCTCATGAACAACCTGGCGCTCACGCCGGGGAGGATGTAACTGCAAGAAGCGAACGACTGACCATGCGAAACCGTAAAGCAATGCAATACGGCTCCTTCGCCGCCAACCGGCAGCAGCCGGCCAGCTTCGGAAGGAAGTTTCGAGGAAAAGCCGCGAGCGGGAACGTTTTCGGCCTGGTTGGATGTTGACCCTGGTACGACAGCTCGTCGAGCTAGAGAAGAGGCGACGTGACTACTGTTCTGACACCCGCGACCCCGCTGACGGCCGCTGACCGATGCGACCGTTGCGGCGCCCAGGCATATCTGCGCGTCGTCCTGCTGAGCGGCGGTGAACTGCTCTTCTGCGCCCACCACGGACGCAAGTTCGAGCCGGAACTCAAGAAGATCGCCGCGGAAATACAGGATGAGACCGAGCGGCTTACGTCCGCTCCGGCTGCCAATGCCGCCGACCCCGAGGACCGCTGACACAGGCCTGCACCTCGACATCCGACGAGCCAGGACCGGCCAGGCCGGTCGACGGGCGGCACCCCTGCGACCCAGGGGTGGCCGCCCGTCCTCACGTCCGGAACCGCCCCTCTCCCGGTCCAGGGCGGTTTCCGCTCTGCTCCGACACCGTCCACCGGATCCCTCCCGCGCCGCCGGACTCGGGCACTAGTCCGTACGGTGCCCCCATACGGGCCCTGCGGCCGGTCCGAGGCCCCTGCGGGCACCGGCCGCGGCCTCCGGGCCCCCGGCCGGCTGCGCGTCCTTCTCCGGGGCTGTCACGAAGCCGACGAGGGGCGCGACCCGCGTGTACACCCCCGGGCTGTCGGCCCGGCCACAGCCGCGGCCCCACGACACCAGCCCGATGAGCCGGCCCTGAGCCACCAGCGGACCCCCGCTGTCGCCCTGGCAGGCGTCCTTGCCTCCCCCGCCGTCCCCGGCGCAGACCATCGACTCGGCCTGGTACTGCCCGTCCGCGTCCCCGGGGTAGGCACGCCCGCACACCTCGTCCGCCAGTACGGTCACGCCCGCGGCCCGGAGCGCGTACGCGTAGTCACCGAATCCGCTCGTGTCGCCCCACCCGTACACGGCCGCCTCGGTGCCTGGCTCATACGCCGGGTGCCCCGCCTCGGCCAGCGGGAGGACGTGGTGGGCGGGCACGGGCTCGGCGAGTTCCAGCACGGCCATGTCCCCGGAATTGGTCTTCGGGTCGTAGGCCGGGTTCACGCGGGCCCCGCGCACCGCGATCTCGCGACCGTCGCCCGCCCGCAGTTCCGTACGCCCCGCGATCACCCGGAGGTCGGCGACCGATTCGACCGGGCCGCCGAGCACCTCGCGGCCCAGGCAGTGAGCCGCGGTCAGCACCCTGGTCGGGGAAACGATCACACCCCCGCAGAACTGGCCGCCCCGCGTACCCCCGAACCGGTCACGGCTGGCCAGGGCCACGACCCACGGGCTGTCGGCGACCTTCACCGGCTTCCCGCCGATCACCACGCTGTCCGCGGCCGCCTGCGGCATCTGGGCCAGCGGCGCGGCGGCCGCTCCCGCCGCGAGGGTCAGCGCTCCCGCCAGAGCACGGGCAAAGGGACGACGCATGAGGCCTCCTGACTCCGAGTGTGCATGACTCCACCCAGAGTGGGATGCCCGGTGGCCGGGCGCACCCGCGCGGCCACCCGCCGTCGCCCGCGTACCGGTCAGTCCAGGTAGTCGCGCAGCACCTGGGAGCGGGACGGGTGGCGCAGCTTCGACATCGTCTTCGACTCGATCTGGCGGATCCGCTCACGCGTGACGCCGTAGACCTTGCCGATCTCGTCGAGGGTCTTGGGCTGGCCGTCCGTGAGGCCGAAGCGCATGGAGACCACGCCGGCCTCGCGCTCGCTCAGGGTGTCGAGCACCGAGTGCAGCTGCTCCTGGAGGAGCGTGAAGCTGACGGCGTCCGCCGGGACGACCGCCTCGGAGTCCTCGATCAGGTCGCCGAACTCGCTGTCGCCGTCCTCGCCGAGCGGCGTGTGCAGGGAGATGGGCTCACGGCCGTACTTCTGGACCTCGATGACCTTCTCGGGGGTCATGTCGAGTTCCTTGGCCAGCTCCTCCGGCGTGGGCTCGCGGCCCAGGTCCTGGAGCATCTGGCGCTGCACGCGGGCGAGCTTGTTGATGACCTCGACCATGTGCACCGGGATGCGGATGGTGCGGGCCTGGTCGGCCATGGCGCGGGTGATCGCCTGCCGGATCCACCACGTCGCGTAGGTGGAGAACTTGTAGCCCTTGGTGTAGTCGAACTTCTCGACCGCACGGATCAGACCCAGGTTGCCCTCCTGGATCAGGTCCAGGAAGAGCATGCCGCGGCCCGTGTAGCGCTTGGCCAGGGAGACCACGAGGCGGAGGTTGGCCTCCAGCAGGTGGTTCTTCGCGCGGCGGCCGTCCTCGGCGATGATCTCCAGCTCGCGCTTGAGCTTGGGCGCCAGCTTGTCCGAGTTCGCCAGCTTGTCCTCGGCGAACAGGCCGGCCTCGATGCGCTTGGCGAGCTCGACCTCCTGCTCGGCGTTGAGGAGGGGGACCTTGCCGATCTGCTTGAGGTAGTCCTTGACGGGGTCGGCGGTGGCGCCGGCCACGACGACCTGCTGGGCGGGGGCGTCGTCCTCGTCGTCGGAGATGACGAAGCCCTTGTTCTCGCCGCCTTCCTCCTCCTCGTCGGCCTCCGCCTTGACGGCGTCGGGACCCTCGTCAGGGGTCGCCTCGTCACCGGCCTCGTCGGCGTCCTTCTTGGCGGCGGTCTTCTTCGCCGCCGTCTTCTTCGCGGCGGTCTTCTTCGCGGGCGCGGCCTTCTTGGCCGCCGTCTTCTTCGCCGCCGTCTTCTTCGCGGGGGGCTCGGCGCCGAGCTCCTCCACCGGAGCGTCCACGGTGTCGGGGTCCGCCGTCCCGGCCGCCGGGGCCGCAGCGGCGACGGGCTGCGCAGCCGTCGTCTTCGCCGCTGTCTTCTTGACAGGCTCGGTGGCCGTCCGCTTGGCCGGGCTCTTCGCTGCGACGCTCTTGCGGGTGGCGCGCTTGGGCGACTCCGCGGCACTGACCATCAGCGTCACACCCTCTTCCTCGAGGATCTGGTTGAGGCTGCGCAGAACATTCTTCCACTGGGTCGCAGGAATCTGGTCAGCCTCGAAGGCCCGACGCACGTCATCGCCGGCGATCTGCCCCTCGGCCTTGCCCCGCTCGATGAGCGCCATCACAGACTCGGAATCGGCGATCTCCGGCGGGAGCGTACGGGATGTGCTGGCCGACACGAACAACCTCTCGGAACGATGGAAACGGCTTCCGACCCCGGGCCTCGTGGTGCTGGACCGGAGCCGACGACCACCGACTGGGGATGGGCCGGGGGCGCGGGCAGGGGCCGGGGAGCTGCACAGCACCCGCAAGGGCTGCTGTATTCCCTCCGTCGGCCATCACCTCTTAGGTCATCGCGTGACCTCGCTCAGCGTTACGCCCAATCTTCGTGGCCCGAGTCACACCCCGTATGCACCAATGCCGGTCATACGGCCATACGCGTGTGTCCGGCGGCACCGACACGCCGGGAACCGGCCCCGCACGCCGGTGTCGCCGGGCCCCACCGGGCCCGGCGACATGTCGTGCACCCCCGCGCCCCCCGCGCGTCCGCCCGTCAGTGCTCGCGCGGGGCGGGCACCACGCGCTCGACCTCCGGATGCACCGTCAGAAGTTGGCGCATGGCGCTCTCGGCCCCGGCCGCGTCACCGGCGGCGAGGGCCTCGACCATGCGCGCGTGGTGAGCGACGGACGCCTCGCTCGGCCGGTCGCAGGCGGTGACCGGGCTGCCGGAGACCTGGAGGGCGGCCGAGACGATGCCGGAGAGGTGCTCCAGCATGCGGTTGCCGGCGACCTGGATGAGGAGCGCGTGGAACTCGTTGTCGGCACGCGCGAAGGTGAGCGAGTCACCCTGGCCGAGGGCGTGCCCCATGATCTCGACCATGTCGGCCAGGCGCTGCTGGACGTCCGGGCGGCCGTGGCCGGCGGCGAGGCGGGCGGCGAGCGGTTCGATGGTCCAGCGGAGCTCGCCCAGCTCGCGGCGCTGGTCGTCGCGCTGGGGGCCAAAGGCCCGCCACTCGATGATGTCGGGGTCGAGCAGGTTCCAGTCGGCGACCGGGCGGACCCGGGTGCCGACGTTCGGGCGGGCGCTGACGAGGCCCTTGGCCTCCAGGACCCGCAGGGATTCGCGGACGACGGTACGGGAGACCTCGAAACGCTGGCCGATCTCCTCGGGGACCAGCGGACGGTCCGCTCCGAGGTCGCCGGAAACGATCATCTGGCCGAGCTGCTGGACGAGTTGGCCGTGCAGTCCGCGGCCCCGGCTGCCGGCGGCGCGGCGGCCGACCCGGCTCAACTCCACGTCGGCGCCGTCCCAGTGGGGCGCTGCGACGCGGTCGGGCCCGGGGGTCTCCGCGTAGGGGTAGCGGTCGAGTTCGCCCGGGCCGGCGAGGCCGGAGTCGGCATGGCGGGCGGCGGTCATCATGGTGTGCGCAAGGGTACTCACGAATCCTTTGTCGGCCGTGTCTCCACCGCCCTTGAGGTCTTTGGTGAAAAGCACACGAAAGGGTGATCGGTGCCACCTGCGCAATTGACGACTTATCGTAAAGAACCGCGCCTTTTGCGGGGAGTTGCGGTCCGCTTCACGCGAGGCGGACCGCAACGGTCGTCCCCGGTACATCTCCGGTACCGGAACGATCACCAACCGACCCGGCTGCGCAATCCGGTGAACCCATAGGCGCACAACAGGACCATCAGCGACAAGACCAGCGCGGTGCCGACGGGTTGGGCCATCACCCGCAAGGCCCCCAGGACCAGACGGTCCGCCTCCGGAGGCCACTGCACCCAGGTGAGCCCCCGCAGCCGGGCGGCAAGCCCGGTCACCGGGTACGCGGACGGGCCCTCCAGCACCTTGCGCACCAGCGGAACCACCATCACCGGAACGGCGATCACGGCGGCCAGGCCGGCGGTGGCGGAACGGAAGACGCCGGAGGCGAGGACACCGGCCCAGGCGCAGCCGATGAGCAGCCCCGCCCAACTCGCGGCCGGGGAGAGCCACTCCGCCGGGGTGCGCAGCGGGCCGCTGTCGAAGACGACCGCGAGGGTCGCGGCGTCGGCCGCCACCACCAGGGCGCCGATCAGCAGGGCGAGCACGGCGCAGACTCCGAGCTTGGCGATGAGCAGTCCCATCCGGCGCGGCACGGTGCCGCGGTCGGCGGCGAGCGCGGGGTAGCGGTACTCCTCCCCGAAGGCCAGGGCACCGAGCAGGCCCGCGCCGAGGGCGGCGGGCGGCAGCGGCAGGATCTCGGGCCAGGCGGCGAGCAACCGGTTCTGCGGGGTGTGCCCCGCCTTGGCCAGCACCAGCGCGGTCAGGACGGAGACGACCACGAGGAGCGCGGCGGTGAGGAGGGGCGTGGCGGTGCCGAAGACCCGCAGCAGTTCGTAGCGCAGCGGACGCAGCGGGCCGCCGACGCGGCGCACCGACGAGGCGGGCCGCCGGAAGCGGGCGCGCCGGGGCCGTCCGGCTGCGGCCTCTTCGGAAGCGCTGCCTGCGGCGGCTGCGGAGGCCTCCGAGGGCGCGGTCGCGGCACGCGCGTGCGTGACCGGTGGCGTCGGAGCGCCGCCGTCACCCGTCTCGTCGGCGAGCTGGTGGACCAGCACCCCGTGCCGGAACGCCGCTTCGCCCACCTCGGCGCAGTTGCTTCCGTACACCGACAGCCGGGTGCCGCTCTCCTCGACGATCTCCACCGCGCGCTGGGCGGTCCGGGCCTCCCGCCCCAGTACGTCGGCCAGCCGGGCCGCGTGCGGGGTGCGCACGACGACCCGCGGGCGCCGCCGGGTCCGGACGAACTCGGCCGCGTCCTGGTCGGCGACGATCCGGCCCGCCTCGAGGCTGACGACGCGGTCGGCGCTGCGGGCTGCCTCCTTCGCGTCGTCGGTGGTGAAGAGCACCACTCCCCCCAGGGAGGCGTGTCCGCGCAGTAGCCCGTGCAGCCAGCCTCGGTCGCGCGGGGAGAGTCCTGCGCCGGGCTCGTCCAGGAGCAGGGTGCAGGGGTCGGCGAGCAGCGCCGCCGCCAGTGCGACCCTGCGCTCCATGCCCAGTGAGAGCGAGCCGAGCCGGTGGTCCCTCAGGCCCGCGATACCGACGACCTCCATCATGGTGTCGGCTCGCGAGGTGGGAACCCCACCGGCGGCACAGAGCATCCGCAGCTGGTTGCGAACGGTCCGCGACGGGTTGCCGGGGACGTCGCCGAGCACCACGCCCACCTCACGGGCGGGGTGGGGGATCCGGTGCAGGGGGCGACCTCGGAAGTAGGTGACGCCGCGGCCCGGCTCGAGTTCGAGCATCAGCCGCAGTGCGGTGGTCTTGCCCGAGCCCGGCTCGCCGAGCAGGGCGGTCACGCTCCCGGGGTGGGCCTCGAAGGTGAGGTCGTCCACCAGGGGCGGGGCGTTGTGGCGGGGGGCGCTGGTGAGTCCGATGGCCTGGAGCATCGCTTCTCTCGCGGGGGGTGAGACCGCTCTGCGGCAGGGTGAGTACCGCAAGCAAGATAACGCGATATGTCCGATTTACTGGGCAACCGGTCCGATGGGATGCCGATATCCGCACCGACCTCGCCACCGGTGGCGGCGGGGCCGGTGTCGGGGCGTCAGACCTCCGGGCGCAGCATCGGCGGGTTGAGCAGGGTGGCTCCGCCGGCCCGGAACAGCTGGGCCGGGCGGCCGCCCTGACGGGTCGTCGTGCCGCCGGCGGGTACCAGGAAGCCGGGGGTCCCGGTGACCTTGCGGTGGAAGTTCCGCGGGTCGAGGGCCACGCCCCAGACGGCCTCGTAGACCCGGCGGAGCTCCCCGACGGTGAACTCGGGCGGGCAGAAGGCGGTGGCCAGAGAGGAGTACTCGATCTTCGAGCGGGCCCGCTCGACGCCGTCCGCGAGGATCCGGGCGTGGTCGAAGGCCAGGCCCGCGGACGCCTCATCGGTGACGGCCAGCAGCTCGTCGACGGGGGCCCAGCGCGCGCTGTTGGCGTCCCCGCCCGCCCGGGGCGCAGGCAGGTCCGGAGCCAGCACCAGGTGCGCCACGCTGACCACGCGCATCCGCGGATCACGCTTGGGGTCGCCGTAGGTCGCCAGCTGTTCGAGGTGCGCCCCGTTGCCCACGCCGGGTATGGCCGGGTCGTGCGCGCACAGTCCGGTTTCCTCGGAGAGCTCGCGGGCCGCGGCCCCCGCCAGGTCCTCGTCGCCGCGGACGAATCCGCCGGGCAGCGCCCAGCGACCCTGGAACGGCTGCTCACCCCTCCGGACGACCAGCGCGCAGAGCGCGTGGCGCCGTACGGTGAGCACGACCAGGTCGACGGTGACGGCAAAGGGCGGGAAGGCCGACGGGTCGTAGGGCGACATGACGCGATCATAGTCGTCT
Source organism: Streptomyces sp. NPDC088762 (assembly GCF_044750905.1). NCBI lineage: Bacteria > Bacillati > Actinomycetota > Actinomycetes > Kitasatosporales > Streptomycetaceae > Streptomyces > Streptomyces sp. NPDC088762. The sequence goes on along the minus strand of NZ_JBIVKT010000009.1, from coordinate 103,874 downwards.
CCCTGACGATAAACAGCGCTTTGGTGACCTTGAAGGCACCGATCCGGCGGCCGGGGCCGTCTTGGGCCCCGGCTCGCGCCCCGGCCCGTGCTCCGGAGCCGGCCGCCCCGGTCCGCCGTGGACCCCTGGACATCCTTCAGCCCCCCAGTTGGAGCGCATCCGCGGCCTCCTCCACCATGCCGAGGCCGAGCCGGCTGACCCGGACGGCGAAGGGCTCCCCCGCCACTCTCAGGCCCGAGAGCCGGAGTGCGCCGAGGGGTGCGCCGGGCAGGGGCGTGAGGGCGACCGTGCCGGCGGGGGCGTCGGGCCGGATTCCGGCGAGGGCCGTCAGGACGTGCACCGCGGCGGCCGCGGCCACCGCGGCCGGGCGGCAGGCCGCGGGGTGCGGGAGCGGGGCGCTGCCGGAGGTCCGCTGCTCGGCCGCGTACATCTCCGGGAGCCGGTAGCCGAAGCTCTCCGCCGCGTCCAGCAGGCCCCGCAGCAGGCCGGTCGCCTCCTTTTCGAAGCCCGCCTGGGCCAGGCCGGCCACGGCGACGGCCGTCTCGTACGCCCGCACCGCCCCCGAGCGGTGACCGAACGGGTTGTGCCCGGGCTCCCTCGCGGCCATGCTCCGCAGCCCCCAGCCGGAGTCCATGGCGGGGGCTCCGAACAGCCGGGCGAGCTGCTCGGTGCGGACGGGGTCCAGGATCCCCGGAGCGAGCCTGCCGCCGCCGAGCAGCCCGGTGTCGAGCAGGTGTGCTGCGGCCCCGGTCAGGCGGGGCAGCGGCCGGCCGTTGGGGTGCAGGGCCGCCGCGGGACGGCCGCCGTCGGGGCCGTCGATCCAGAATCGGGTCCGGAACCGCTCGCGCAGTGCGGCCGCCCGCTCCCTCCACTCCTCGGCGCCGGGCCGCCCGCACCCGGCCAGGAGGTCGGCGCCGAGCAGCGCGGCCCGGTGGGCGTGGGCCTGGGTCTCGCAGCGCCGCGGCCCCGGGTCCGGATCGGCGACGAAGCCGTCCTCCCCGAACGCGCCGCGCAGCCAGTCCAGACACCGCTCCGCGGCGGGGAGCAGCCGGGCCACCTCCTCCTCGGGCATGCCCCACAGCCGGGCTTCGGCGAGCACGGCCGGGAAGGCCAGGGTCACCTCCGTGCCGGTGCAGCCCGGCGGGAGCTGTGGGCCCGCCCCGCGCAGCGGACCGGGGATCTTCCCCGCACCCGGGTCCCGCCCGCCGGCCTGGCTCCGCGCCAGGATCCGCAGGGTGGCCGCGGCGAGCCCGGTTCCGAGCGGCAGGGCCATCCTGGCCGCCCAGAGCGACTCCGCCGGGGCCAGTCCCAGCCGCCACGGCACCCCCGCGGCCGCGAAGGCGTCGCCCGGCTCGCCGGGATCCCGCAGCAGCAGCGCGCCCAGGTCCTCGACGCCGGTCCGGAACCAGACTTCGACGCGCGGGTCGTCCCCCTCGGCCCGGGCTTCGGCCAGCGGGTTGGCCACCTGGCCCGCGGAAGCCCGGGCGACGCGGTCCTGCGTGGTCCGCAGCTCGATCGTGCGGGACTCGCCGGGACCCAGTTCGAGCTGCCAGCGCAGCAGCCCGGAGGAGGCCAGGGCATCGTCCGGCGGCGGCTCGGCGACGGTGACGGCCTGGGCCTCGCCGGTGCTCCAGCGCAGCCCGGCGGCGTGCACCCCGGCGGGCAGTTCGGGACCGGCCCGTCCGGCGGCCACGGCTGCCAGCTCCGCCAGGTCGGTGCCGAGCAGGACCTCCACGGAGAGGCGGACCGGCCGGGCCGCGAAGCTGCGCAGGGTGACCCGCTCGGTGCCGTCGGCGTGCCGGACCCGTTCCACTCCGATGTCCGGGTCGGGGCCGGGGTCGGCGCCGGTGCGTACCGTCGCGGTGAAGGCGGCCCGGTCCGCACCGAGGCTGCGCCCCTGGACGGCCACCGGGTCCCGCCCGCCCACGCGCAGCACGCAGCGGGAGAGCAGCCGGCGCCCTGAGCGGTAGATCCCGTCGATCCCCCGCCCGGTGAGCTGGCCGTGCTCCGGCGAGATGGCCAGGCAGGGCGCGGCCACGCAGATGACGGCGCCGTGCACGGGCGGCAGTTCGGGCCTGCGGGCGGCCGGGACGCCGGGTGGTCGGGGAGGTGCGGGGTGAGACATGTGTCGCCTTGTCTGCGCTCCGGTCGGTTCAACTGGGCGGCGGCGCGGCCGGGGCCCCACCTCCCCCCAGCTGAACGCCCCCGCCCCCGCCCGGGTCACGGGCCCGGGCCCCGGCCGCGCGCGCCCGGGGTGACGCGGGCGCCGCAGCGCCGCGCCCAGGGCGCACCACAACCGCCGCGCCGGGGCACCACAGCGGGGCGGTCCCGAAGGCGCACACGGCCTCGTACGCGGACTCAGCACCAGACCGATGCCGAACCCCAGACGCAGGCCCACGCGCGCACCCGGACGCGGCCCCCGACGACGCAGGCCCGAACCTCGATCCGGGCCCCGGCGCGGGCTCACTGACCGCTCCCGCTGGTGCGCCGGGACTCGCGGCGGGCGCCCGTCCTGCCGGGGCGGCCCGGAGGCCGGTTCCCCGCCTTCGGCCGCCCCCGCCGGGGCTCGCGGCGCCGCCGCTCCTCCCGCAGGCACTGCCGCAGCCCCTCGGGGTCGATGCCCTCGTTGCAGGCGTGGTGCAACAGCTGGGCGAAGCGGTACTCGGCGTCCGCGCGCAGGGCCAGACCCAGCACGATCCGGGCCGTCGGCTCGTCCCCGGTGGACCAGGAGACCCAGCCGGCCAGGGTGAGCGGTGCCGCGGCGTGCTCGCCGTAGGCCCCGACGCAGCGCCGGGCGAGCGCCCGCCACAACCGCAGGGCGGGCGCCGCCTCCTCGCCCTCCATCCACTCGGCGGCGATGTCCCGGATCTCCCGGTCCTGGAGGCCCAGGATCAGCGAGGCGGCCTCCTCGTGGCCGAGCAGCGCATCGTCCCAGTCGTCGGCGTGGGGGCCGGCCTCGGCGGGCGGGGCGAGGGTCAGCCGCGTCATCAGGGACCGGGCCAGGGTGAGGGTTTCGGCGCCGACCTCCTCACGGGTGGCTCCGTCGAGGATCTTCGGCACGAGCGCGGTGGCGGCCCGGTCGAGGGCGCGTTCCATCTGCGCCGCCACCTCACCGCGCAGCGGTGCCAGCCGGCCCTCGATGTCCTGGAGGGAGCCCCGGACCTGGAGCCCGGCGAAGGTGGCCGCGGCGGCCATCACCGAGGTCCCGACCGCGGCCAGCGGGCTGCCCTCGGCCGGGCAGCAGCGCTCGTCGGGGCACACGTAGGACCAGAACCGGCCGGAGGAGAGGCACAGGGCCTCCAGGACGGGCACGTCCAGAGCCCCGCAGGCGAGGCGGATCCGCTGGGCGAGCGGCCGCAACCGGGTCATCACCCGCTGGCCGCTCTCCTCGCCGCGCGGCTCCTGGCAGAGGAAGACCACGATGCCGTCGGGCTTGCCGCCGCGCCGCTCGCTGCCCCGGATCAGGCAGTCGGCGGCCTGCCGGGCGGTGTCCTCCCACTCGGCAGTGGTGGCCGGGATGCCGACGCGGAGCCGGCCGCCGAAGCGCCCGCCCTCGCCGTGGACGGCGACCATGACGAGGGAGTCGGTCGGGTGGAAGCCGAGCATGTAGGGCAGCGCGTCGGCCAGTTCGGCCGGGCTGCGCAGGGTGATCTGGGGGTCGGTGGTTCCGGCCGCGCTGATGGACGGCCGGTCGGACGGGGTGCGTGCTTCGTGGTTGTTCGTCATGTCACGAAGGTCCCGTGCACGATCCGATCCGGAAACCCCTGTGGATAACTTCGAGAAGGCGCAGCCCGCGGACGCGGACCACAGCCGCAGACCACGGAGAACACGCAGAACGCGACCGGCCACGTGACGGTTCGACATCCACAGACCAGGGGCGGCATCGGCGCGATGTCACAGGCCCCCGGCATGCTGGCAACTGTCCACATGCGCACGCACGTCCCGCCCGGTAACGTCGGAAACGTGCGTTCCGCCCCATGCGCTGCGGCAGGGCCCGGCCGGGCAACTGCCGATCGCCGGCAGAGGAACGGGACCATATGCCAAAGCACAGGATCCACGCGGTGACTGCCGCGGCAGCTCTGGCCTGCCCGACATGATCGGTTCGGCACCGACCGCGCGCCCGAGACTGGTTGCGCTGCCGTCTCGAGCCCGCGCCGTTCGCGTTCGTCCCGAAGTGACAGGGAGGGCACATGGCTCCCCACCCCGCGCCGCGTCGCAGGCCCACTGCGAGACGGCTCCACGCCAGGTCGGCCGCGGTGGCCGCCGGCGTCCTCATCACGGGCCTGATCACCACACCCGCCCACGCGCGGCACGGCATCGACGCGGGTTCCGGCAGCGCCGCCGGAGCGGCGATCGGAACAGTCGCACGGACGGTGGGCGATGCCCGCTTCGAGCCCGGCCCCTGTCCCAGGACTCCCGAACCGATCGCCGCCCTCGAAGGGGCTCGCTGCGGCACGCTCACCGTGCCCGAGAACCGCAGCAAGCCGGACAGCCGGAAGATCACCCTCGGTGTCGCGATCGTGGCGGCGGCCGCCGACGAACCGAAACCCGACCCCATCGTGTGGCTGGCCGGCGGACCCGGCGACGACGCGGTCGGGGAGGCGAAGATGGCGATCGACGGCGGCCTGAACCGCGACCGCGACGTGGTCTTCATGTCCCAGCGCGGAACGTACTCGGCCGACCCGGCGCTCACCTGCCCCAACGTCGACGAGTTCAACGCGCGCGTGATCGGCCTCGTCTACGACGCCCCGTCCACCGAGCGCGCGCACGTCGACGCGACACGGGTCTGCCGCGAAAAACTGGCCGCCGGCGGAGCCGACCTCAGTGCCTACAACGACACCGAGAGCGCTGCCGACTACGCGGACCTGCGCACCGCGCTGGGCCTCGGGGAGTGGAACCTCTTCGGCATCTCCTACGGGACCCACCTGGCGCTCACGTACATGCGCCTGCACCCGGAAGGCATCCGCTCGGTCGGCATCGACGGCATCCTGCCGCCCTCCAACGCCGGCTCGGCCACGGCCTGGAGCAGCGCCCGGCAGGGCTTCGACGGGCTGTTCAAGGCCTGCGCGCAGCAGCCTGCGTGCAACCGCCGCTACCCGAACCTGTCCGCCACCTTCGAACGCCTCGTGCGTGACCTCGAAGCCAAACCGGTCACCACCACGGTCACGGTCCCGGGCCGGCCGAAGCCGGTGAAGGTCGTCCTGGACGGCGGAGCCCTGGTGACGTGGCTGGCCACCGCCACCCACGTGGCGCCCGGGGTGCCCCGCTCGCTGGACGAGCTGGCCCACGGCAAACCGCAGCGGATCGCCCAGCAGTGGGCGGGCTGGAGGCTCAACCCGCAGGCGATCGGGAGCGTCTCCCACGGTCTCGCCTACGGCATCTTCTGCAGTGAGTGGACGCCGTACGAGAGCCAGGCGCAAGCGCTCAAGGGCGGGGAGGACGCCTACCCGTCGTTCCCGCGCTCGGTACTGGAGCAGGCCCCGCAGCTCACCTTCCTCCGCCCTGACTGCGAGGTCTGGAACGTCCCCGCGGCGCCGCGCTCGATCCGGGACGCCACGCGCAGCGACATACCCACGCTCGCCCTGTCGGGCGGGTTCGACGCCCAGACCGGGGCGGACAACGGGCCGTACGTCGCCCGCACGCTGAGCCGCGCCACCGTCGTCACGGTCCCGTACGAGCCGCACGTGGTGTTCGCCTCGTCGAAGTGCGGCCGGCAGATCACCCTCTCGTTCTTCGACACTCCGACCGCGCCGAAGAAGGAGTGCCTCGGCCGCCTCGAGCCGCCCGAGTTCGAGATCGCGCCCTGAAGGCCGGTGCCGGCCGGCGTGCTCAGCCCGCCGCTGCCAGGACCAGGGGCAGAACCCGGTCGCTGCCCGCCCGGCGGAGCAGCCGGGCGGCGACCGCCAGGGTCCAGCCGGAGTCGGTGTAGTCGTCCACGAGCAGGACGGGGCCGGGAGAGCGCCGAAGGGCATCGGCCAGGTCCTCGGAGACGGTGAAGGCGCCGGACAGTGACCGCAGGCGTTGGGCGGAATTGCTGCGCCGCGCCGCATGCGGGCCGTCCGGCCCGGTGTACTCCAGGGTGCCCAGGAAGGGGATGCGGCCGATGGTCGCGATCCCCTGCGCGAGGGAGCCGACCAGGTGCGGACGGCCAAGCGACGGCACGGCGACGACTCCCACCGGCCGGGCGGAGGCCTCCGGCACGTTCGGCGCCCAGCCGCCCGGTGAGCGCGCCCAGTCGGCGAGAACGGCCACCGCGGCCCGCAGGACGTCGTCGGGGACCGGGCCGTCGGGCGCGTTCTCCGCCAGGAGGGGGCGCAGCCGGTTGCCCCATCCGATGTCCGAGAGCCTGCCCAGGGCGCGGCCGGTGGAGCACTGCTCGCCGGCGGGGATGCGGCCCTTGAGGTCGATGCCGAGGGCGGGCATGCCGGTCGGCCACATCCGGCGCGGCTCGACTTCCACACCCGGACGGTCCAGTTCCTTCGCGGCGCCCGTCAGCGCCTCGGCCGAAACGGAGGAGTCGATCCACACGCCGGCGCAGTTGTCGCACCGGCCGCAGGGGACCGCTCCCTCGTCGTCGAGCCTCCGGCGCAGGAACTCCATGCGGCACTGGGAGGTGCTCACGTAGTCGCGCATGGCCTGCTGCTCGGCGGCCCGCTGCCGGGCCACCCAGGCGTAGCGTTCCGTGTCGTACACCCAGGGCTGTCCGGTGCTCTCCCAGCCCCCCTTCACCCGCTTGACCGCCCCGTCCACGTCGAGGACCTTGAGCATCGTCTCCAGCCGGGTGCGGCGGAGGTCCACCGCTGCCTCCAGGGCGGGCACGGACAGCGGCCGTCCCGCATCGGCGAGGGCGGAGAGGGTCTGGCGGACCTGCGCCTCGGGCGGGAAGGCGGTGTCGGCGAAGTAGCGCCAGATGGCCTCGTCCTCCTTGCCCGGCAGCAGCAGCACGTCGGCGTGTTCCACGCCGCGGCCGGCCCGGCCCACCTGCTGGTAGTAGGCGATCGGGGAGGACGGCGAACCGAGGTGCACCACGAAGCCCAGGTCCGGCTTGTCGAAGCCCATGCCGAGCGCGGAGGTCGCCACGAGGGCCTTGACCCGGTTCGCCTGCAGATCGGTCTCGGCCTGCAGCCGGTCCGCGTTTTCCGTGCGCCCCGTGTACGAGGCCACCGTGAAGCCGCGCTGCCGCAGGAAGGCGGTGGCCTCCTCGGCCGCGGCCACCGTCAGCGTGTAGATGATCCCGGAACCGGGCAACTCGTCCAGGTGCTCGGCGAGCCAGGCCAGCCGGTGCGCCGCGTCGGGCAGCCGGACGACTCCGAGCCGCAGGCTCTCCCGTTCCAGCGGGCCGCGCAGCACCAGGGCCTCGTCGGCGCCGGTGCCCAGCTGATCGGCCACGTCGGCCGTGACCCGCGCGTTGGCCGTCGCGGTCGTGGCCAGTACCGGCACCCCGGGGGCGAGGTCGCCGAGCATCGCGCGCAGCCGGCGGTAGTCGGGGCGGAAGTCGTGGCCCCAGTCGGAGATGCAGTGGGCCTCGTCGACCACGAGCAGTCCGGTCGTGGCCGCGAGCTCGGGCAGCACCTGCTCGCGGAAGTCCACGGAATTGAGGCGCTCCGGACTGACGAGGAGGACGTCGGTTTCCCCGCGCTCGACCTCCTTGTAGATGGCGTCCCATTCCTCCGGGTTGGCCGAGTTGATCGTCCGCGCCCGGATCCCGGCCCGCTCCGCCGCCTCGACCTGGTTGCGCATCAGAGCGAGCAGCGGCGAGACGATCACGGTGGGGCCGGAGCCGCGGCGGCGCAGCAGGGCGGTGGCCACGAAGTACACGGCCGACTTCCCCCAGCCGGTGCGCTGCACCACCAGCGCGCGCCGGCGTTCCTCCACCAGAGCCGCCACCGCCTGCCACTGGTCCTCCCGCAGCCGCGCCGAACCCCCCGCGGCGCCCACGAGCTCGGCGAGGACTGCATCGGCTTCTGCGCGGAGCTCCAGGTTGTCCATGCCTCCATGCAACCCGATGCACCGGGCAATCGCCCAATTCACCCAGCGTGACGGACCTCCTTCACAAGGTGTTCGCGCCGGAGGCCGGCCGATCGCGGCGGCCGGCTGTCGGCAGGCGCGACGAGACCGTCCGCGCCCGTGCCGGCGCCCCAGCAGAAGCGGAATGCGTCATCTCCGGCGTGGCGGGGCAAGGATATGAACGGCATACCGGCGAATTCCGGTCGGCGGCTTCAATTGCTCGTTGCCGCATGCTCGGACGCCACGCGAGAATCGGAGTGCTCCCGCTCGGCTCCCCGGCACTCCCCTGGGCCGCGCTGCGGCGCGCCCAACTCCAGCCGTGCCCGCTCGCGGGCGTGTACCCGAAGGGAGGACCGTGACCTTCGGATTCGCCCCGCCTTCCACCACGTCCCTGACAACGGCCGTCGGCGGCGCCAGCCGGCACGGCCGACTGCTGGAACCCGCCGCGTGGACGGCGGCGGGCATTCCGCTGCTGCGCAACCCGCGCGAGGTCGTCAGCGGACTGCACTCGCGGCACAGCCCGGTGCCGTCGACCGCGGTCATCGCCGTCCTCGGTCCGGAGGAACAGCTCGTCGCGAGCGCCTCGTTCGTGCAGCGGTCCGTCTCGGCCGACGGCTGGGAGTACCGCAACGCCCTGCTGTCCCGGCTCCGCCGGGTCCTGCCGCACGACCTGCGGCGCAGGACCCCGGTCCGCACCGCGGTACTGCTCTACTGCCGCGAGGGCGACGAGCGGTGGACCGAGGAGGACGGCGCGTGGATGTGGGGTCTGCGCGACGCCTGCACCCTGCACGGCCTGCGCTGCGGCGCCTACATCACCCTGACCCGCGGCGGCTGGCAGGTGCTGGGCGAAGGCAGGGGCGGCCGGCGGCCCAGTTCGGAATCGCGGCCCCAACGACTCGGCGACACGGTGGCCGAGTTCGCTCCGCTCGCGCTGCACACCGGCGGCGGGGCGGCCGAGGCCCTGCGCCGGACCGCCGCGCGCTGACCCTCGTACGACTGCACGTTGGTCCTGGTACGGCCGCACGCCGACCCTCGTACGGCCCTGCTCTGGCCCTCGTCCTGCTCTGGCCCTCGTAAGGCCGCGGGCAGGCCTCACGGCCGTACACCCCGGAACGGCGTACGGCGGATCAGCCCCCGGGCTTCAGCGGGGCCGGCCCGAGGCCCGCCCCGCCCCTCGCCCGTGCGGGGGTACGGGGCGTCAGACGCCCGCACCCAGCACGGAGTTGATCTGCTTCGGGTCGCCGCACACGATCAGCAGCGCACCGGCCCGCGCGAGCGCGACCGGCAGGGCGCCTGCGACGGACTCGACCGGTCCGCCGTTGACCGCGAAGACCACGACCGGGCGGCCGGCGGCGCGCTGGACCTGCGCCGCGTCCGCGTAGAAGACGTCGTCCCCGGCGTCGTGCAGGGCCCAGTAGGCGGCCTCGCCGAAGGACAGCTCGTGCGCGGCCCACGGGTGCGGGTCGCCACTGGTGAGAACCAGGATGTCGCCGGGCGCGCGCCCGGTGTCGAGCAGCAGGTCGACGGCCTCTTCGGCCGCGTCCAGGGCGCCCTCGGCGGAGGCCGGGATCAGCTGGATCTGCGGCACGGCCGCCGACACGGACGGTGCGGTGGGGGCTGCCGGGGCAGCGGGAACGGGTCCGGGGGTGGCCTGCGGCGCACGCTGTGCGGGCGCGGGCCGGACAGGACCGGGGCGCCCGGGCCGCGGTACGGCTACGGGACGCGGACCAGGTACGGGGCGGGGGGTCTGCGCGGTGCGGCTCGCGGCCGGCGTGACGCGGGGACCCTGGGCACTCTCGTGAATCTGAGGCTCCTCGATGGCGGGGGTGAGAGGCGTGACGTGATGTCTATCAAACACCGGTACGAAACGTACCGGTCGGTGGCACATGGGTGCGATCAGAAATCGAAGCCGAGTTGGCCTCCGTTTTCCAGCTCCAATGCCTCCTCGCTGCGGCGCACCTTCTTCAGATGGCGCCACCGGGGCAGCGCGTCGAGGTACGCCCACGAGAGCCGGTGGTAGGGGGTGGGCCCCAGCACCTCCAGCGCCGCCCGGTGTACGGGCGAGGGGTATCCGGCGTTGGCACCGAAGGCGAAGTCCTCGATCCCGCCGCCCTGTTCACCGAGCACGGCCATCATGCGGTCGCGCCGGACCTTGGCGATGACCGAAGCCGCGGCAACGGCCACGCACGACTGATCGCCCTTGATCACCGTACGGACCCGCCAGGGCGAGCCGAGGTAGTCGTGCTTGCCGTCGAGGATCACCGCATCGGGGCGGACCGGCAGGCCGCCCAGGGCGCGCTCCGCCGCGAGGCGCAGTGCGGCGGTCATCCCCAGCTCGTCGATCTCCTCCGGGGAGGCGTGCCCGAGGGCGTACGCGGTGACCCAGTCCTCCAGGACGCCGACGAGAGCGTCGCGCCGCTTGGGAGTGAGCAGTTTGGAGTCGGTGAGCCCGGCGGGCGGCCGGCGCAGACCGGTGATCGCCGCGCACACGGTGACGGGACCGGCCCAGGCCCCTCGTCCGACCTCGTCGACCCCGGCGATGACCTTGGCGCCGGTGGTTGCACGGAGGGAGCGTTCGACGGCGTGGGTGGGTGCTTCGTACGGCATGGCGCCAGCAAGGTTACGCCGCCCCGCGCCGCCTGCACACCCCGCCCCGGGTAGACCGGCGGCCGCGTCTCACCCCCTGAGCAGCGGGACCATCACCTCGTCGATCAGCTCTCCGATGTCCGGATCCGTCCATTCGCTCCCGCACACCTTCGCGCGGTACATGAGCATCGCGGGAATGACATCCACGACAAACGGACCAGTAGCGTCCGCTCGCACGTCGCCCCGCACGATTCCCCGCCGCACAAGCTCCCTGATCAGCCGCTGCGCCGGCTCGTGCAGGCCGGACCAGATGACCCCCTGGAAGCGGTCGGCATGCTCGTGGTCACATTCGTGAAGGACGGACCGCAGGGCCTGCCCGGCGCGCGAGTGCATGACGTCCCGCATCCGCACGCACAGCAGGTACAGGTCCTCGCGGATCGATCCGCGGTCCGGGATCTCCCCGATCTCGGGCAGGCGGGTGCGCAGCGCATCGGCCACCAGGTCCGCCTTCGAGGGCCAGCGCCGGTAGAGCGCGGCCTTGCCGGTCTGGGCGCCGGCCGCTACGCGCTCCATGGTGAGCGCGTTCCAGCCGACCGTGCCCAGCTGCTCCAACGCGGCGTCGAGAATCGCCCGTTCGAGTTCGGGACCCCGCCTGCGCCCCGGTGACGCCGCCGACCAGCGCGAACCCACCATGTCCCCATCCTCCGACCGATCCACACGGCCCCCGCGCTCGTTTTCAGCCTTAGTGAACGCTTGCGTTCCCTAAGGGCCCGCTCCTACCGTGGGACCCACAGTGAACGGATGCGTTCACTATTTCACTTTGGGGGGATCCTCAGTGACAAGCTCTCAACTCGCCACACCCCGGATACCGGGCGCGGCCCGCCGGGAGGGGCGCCCCGGAGTGGCGCTCACCGTCATCGCCGCCTGCCAGCTCATGGTCGTCCTGGACGCGACGATCGTGAACATCGCCCTGCCGCACATCCAGGACGCGCTCGACTTCTCCACCACCGACCTCTCCTGGGTGCTCAGCGCCTACACCCTCACCTTCGGCGGCCTGCTGCTCCTCGGCGGCCGCGCCGGCGACATCCTGGGCCGCCGCCGCGTGTTCATGGCCGGAATCCTGCTGTTCACGCTCGCCTCCCTCCTCGGAGGCTTCGCCCAGGAGCCCTGGCAGCTGCTCGCCGCACGCGCCCTACAGGGAGTCGGCGGCGCGATCGCCTCCCCGACCTCGCTCGCCCTGATCACCACGACCTTCGCCGAAGGCCCCGAACGCAACCGCGCCTTCGGGGTGTTCGCCGCCGTCTCCGCGGGCGGCGGCGCGATCGGCCTGCTCGCCGGCGGCATGCTGACCGAGTGGCTCGACTGGCGCTGGGTCCTCTTCGTCAACGTCCCGATCGGCGTGCTGATCGCGGTCCTCGCCCCGCTCTACATCACCGAGTCCGAACGCCACCCCGGCCGCTTCGACATCGCCGGAGCCCTCACCTCCACCGGCGGCATGGCCTCGCTCGTCTACGGGTTCATCCGCGCCTCCGAGGACGGCTGGCGCGACTCCCTGACCCTCGGCTCGTTCGCCGCCGCGGTCGTCCTGCTCGGGCTCTTCGTGGCCATCGAGTCCGGGGCCCGCGAACCGATCGTCCCGCTGCGGATGTTCGCCGACCGCAACCGCGCCGGCACCTACGTGATCATGCTCGGCCTGGCCGCCGCGATGTTCGGCATGTTCTTCTTCATCGTCCAGTTCGTGCAGAACGTGCTCGGCTTCTCGCCGATCCAGTCCGGACTCGGCTTCCTGCCCGTGACCGTCGCCATCGTCACGGCCGCCGGCCTCTCACAGCGCTTCCTGCCGCGTTTCGGGCCCAAGCCGTTCATGGTCACCGGCACCGCCCTCGTCGGCGCCGGCCTGACCTGGCTGGGCTTCATCCGGACCGACAGCTCGTACGCGTCCGGGGTGCTCGGGCCGATGCTCCTGTTCGGCTTCGGCATGGGCCTCAACTTCGTGACCCTCACGCTCACCGCCGTCTCCGGGGTGGCGACGAAGGAGGCGGGCGCGGCCTCGGGGCTGCTCAACGCCAGCCAGCAGGTCGGCGGTTCACTCGGCCTGTCCATCCTGGTGACGGTGTTCGGAACGGCGAGCCGGGAGGAGGCCGAACGGCAGGTCCCGGCCTTCATGGCGCAGGCCGATCCCAGCGCGCTGGCCGCCTTCAAGGAGAGCGGACGGCTGCCCGACCCCTGGGGCGACCTCGTGCTCACCCAGGGCATCTCGACCGCGTTCGCCGCCGCGGTGGCCATGGCGGGCCTCGCCCTGGCCACCGCGCTGCTGGTGATCCGGGTGCGCAAGAGCGACCTGGCTGCCCTCAACGGCGCCGCCGAGAAGGCCGGTCCGGTGGCCTGACCTCCGCCGCCCGTACGGGGGCCCGGGCTCGGGAGCACCTCCCGAGCCCGGGCCCCCGTAAGGCGGTTCCGTCAGAGCTCGCTGCGGTCGGCGAAGACGCCCAGGCGGGAGCAGACCTCGTACGGGGCCGTCACCGGACGCTCGCGCAGGATCTGCCGGGCCCGGTACTCGCCCAGGCTCATCGCGTACCAGGGGACCTCGCCGGCCCTGGACATCTCGTCGTTGATCCCGCGCAGGGCGCAGGACCTGCGGGGCTCGGGCAGCTTGTCCAGGGCGGGAACGGCGTCCGCCGACAGGGACTGGAAGTAGGCCAGGTCGATCTTGCCGTCCGCCTCGAACCGCGCCACGTTCCGCTCGGCGATCATGCCGTCCGGGGACAGCAGGCCGAAGGCCAGGACCGCTGCCGCCGCACTGCCGGCGACCGCGCGCGGCAGCCAGCGGGCTCCGAAGACCCCGGCCGCCATGATCAGTACGATGACCAGCCCGAGCCACATTTCCATGGCGGTCACCGACAAGCGCAGCCTGGTCAGCCCGTACGCGTCCACGTAGAAGTCCATCCGGCGCAGCGCGGAGGCGACGACGACCAGCGTCAGCGCGCACAGCACCCCGAGCACGACGCGGACGAAGCGGCGGTCGCCGGCGCCGGAGCGCGGGGCCCAGCGCAGGGCGAGCGCGATCACGGCCAGGGTGAGCAGGGTGGCCCAGAGCAGCTGCCAGAAGCCCTGCCTGGCGTACTCGGCGTGACTGAGACCGGTGCTGGCCAGGACCTTGTCGTAGCCGCCGAACAGGACCGCCAGCTGGACGGCGTTGAAGCCGGCGAAGAGCAGGTTGAGCACGACGAGCGGAAGCGCCCATTCGACGCGGGACCTGGCCTTGCCGGGGGCCACCTTGATCCGGTCCCAGCGCAGCGGGGCGGCGGCGGCGCGGGCGGCGGCCAGCGCGAGGAGGGTGCCGACGAGGAAGAGCAGGACCCGGACGGGGCCGTCCCCGACGGAGACGTCGGGGGTCAGGCCGCCCAGCAGATCGGCGAATGCGGCGTCGGCGGACGCGAACAGCGCCCCGAAGAGCACCAGGAGGCCCACGGCGACGGCGGCCGCCTTGGCCAGCGGGAGCCAGCGGTCCTTGCTCAGGCCCCCGCTGCGGGAGCGCAGTCCGCTCCAGCCCCAGCCGGCCCCGGACACGGCGGCTGCGAAGAAGCCGAGCGGGCTGAGCAGCACGCCGGGCCAGGTGCGGCTGCCGTGCAGGGCCAGCGCGCCGAGCAGGACGGCGGAGAGGAGCGCGAGGGTGGCGGGCCACGCGGAATCGCGCAGGGCGGGCACGGCCAGGAGGGCGAGGCAGCCGATCGCCCAGACCACGGTCCAGGGCCGGGCCCTGCGCCGGGCCGCGCGGGCGGCGACGTACGCGGCGACGGTGGCGGGTACGACGGCGAGAAGCAGGCCGAGGCCCAGGCCGTCGGCGAGGAGCAGGGCGGCCGCGAGCCCGGCCGCGAGCGCCGCGACGAGGGTGCCGGTCCGGATGGGGACGGCCTCGGCGGGCCGGACGAGCACGACCCAGGCGGCCGGCTGGGCGGCCTGGGCACGGGCGGTGGCGTAGCTGCGCTGCCGTTCCTGCCAGGCGGCGACGTCGGGAACGGGCCGCCCGCCGGCCGGCGCACCGGAGCCCGGGGCAGCGACATCTGCGGCGGCAGGCGCTCCGGGCCCCGACCCGGCAGCCTCCGCCCCGGCAGCCCCCGCCCCGGCTTCGGCCCCCGCTCCGGCCTCCGTACCGTCCACCCCGTCGGTGTGCTCTGACATCGGTTCCCTCCCCTGTCGGCCGCCCCCGGCGTTCCGGTGGAGGCGGCGAAGCGGACAGCGTAGGCCGATGCCAGCCGGTTTTGAACAGGATCAAAAGCCCTCTGTGGCAGGACCGTGACAATCGGAACGGGACCCTTCGCCCCGCCCCGCCACGGACGGCGCAGCCGGCAACCCCTAACGCGCCACCGACTCCGGCACCCAGGCCGGCAGCGGCTCGGTGCGCGCCAGCCACGCGGCCGGCAGCACCGCCTCGCCGCGCGCCCCGAGCACTCCGCCCACGATCGCGCAGGTGGTGTCGACGTCCCCGCCCACCTGCGCGGTGGTCCAGAACGCCCGCTCGAAGTCGTCCAGCGCCCGGGCCGCCGACCACAGCGCGAAGGGCACGGTGTCGTGGGCGCTCGTGCGCCGCCCGCAGCCCAGTACCGCCGCGACCGTGGTCGCGTCGCCGTAGTCCAGCATGTCCCGCGCCCGCCGCAGCCCGGCGCCCACCGCGCTGCGCGGCACCAGCGCGATCACCCCGTCCAGGAGGTCGGCGGCCTTCGGCGGGCCGTCCGCGCCCGCTGCGAGCGCGGCCGCGGCGGCGACGGCCATCGCCCCGCACACCGCTTCGCGGTGCTGGTGGGTGGTGTAGGCGGAGATCTCCGCCTGGTGCGTGGCCTGCTCGGGGTCGTCGGCGTACCAGGCGCCGAGCGGCGCGATCCGCATGGCGGCGCCGTTGCCCCACGAGCCCTGCCCGTTGAACAGTTCGGCGGCGAGCGTGCGCCAGTCCTCGCCCTCCCGGATCAGGCGCAGCATCCGGTTCACGGCGGGCCCGTAGCCCCGGTCGAAATCGTGGTGGTGGGCGAAGGAGCTCGCGAGGGCGTCCTGGTCGATGCGTCCGTGCTCGGCGAGCACGGCCACCACCGAGCAGGCCATCTCGGTGTCGTCGGTCCACTGCCAGGTCTCGGCGGCGGGCAGTTCGCGCCGCTTGAGCAGCGGGTAGTTCACGGGGACGAAGTACTGGGAGCCCAGGGCGTCCCCCAGTGCCAGCCCGCGCAGGCTGGCCAGGGCGCGTGCGTAGCGCCGTTCGGGAGTGGAGTCAGGGGTCATCGCGGGCCACTCTAGTCGTCCGGGTCTAGGGGAGCCCGGCCTGATCCGTAAGACACCCCCTAGCCGTCCAGGTCATAAGGCTCGGGTGTGGTCCACCGCTCAAACGGGCGGTCCATCCGGTACCGGCCGTCGGGGCCCAGCATGAGGACCCGGAATTCGCCGTTGCCCGGGTTGGACAGGGCCTCGAACTCGGCCACCGACCAGTGGAACCAGCGCATGCAGAACAGCCGCATGGTCAGCCCGTGCGTCACCAGCAGCACGTTCTGGGGGTGGTCGGCGGCCTCGAAACTGCGGTAGAGGCTCTCCAGGAAGGCCCCGACCCTGTCGTACACGTCCGCCCCCGACTCGCCCTGCGCGAACCGGTAGAAGAAGTGACCGTAGGCGTCCCGGTACGCCTTCTGCAGCCGTACGTCGTCCCGGTCCTGCCAGTTGCCCCAGTCCTGCTCGCGCAGCCTCGGCTCCTCGCGCATCCGCACCCGCGAGGGGTCCAGGCGCAGCTCCCGGAAGGTCTGGAGGGTCCGGCGGTAGGGGGAGACGTACGCGCTGATCGTTTCTTCACCGAAGAGCTCGCGCAACCGTACGCCGGTCGCCGCGGCCTGCTCGCGCCCCGTCGGCGTCAGCCGCAGGGCGTGGTCGGGCTCGCGCTCGTACACCGAATCGTCGGCATTGCCTTCCGATTCCCCGTGCCGGACAAGGACGATGCGTCGTGGTCGAACCATCCCACGACCCTATTCGGCCACCGCAGGGCCTGCGGACCGGGCACGCCGGTCGGGCCCAGCGATCGTCGTACGGTCATACCGTCCAGGAGGGTTCGAGGTCGACGACGTCACCGGTGAGGGCCTCGACGTCGGCCTGGAGCTGGGCGCGCAGGGAGAGGCGCTCGACCCGCTCCTGCCGGTACTTGCCGTGTTCGGCGGCCGCGTGCCACATCGACAGGACGAGGAACTCCCGGCCCGGGGCCTCTCCGAACAGGCCGCGGACCATGCCGGGCGAGCCCGCCATGGCCGGATTCCACACCTTCTCCTGCATGAGGGCGAAGTGCTCGACCCGGCCCTCCCGGACCCGGGTGTGCGCGACCCGGACCACGTCGGCGTCGGTGAAGCGCGGCTCGAAGCCGGTCTTCACGTCGAAGCGGTGGTCGAAGAGGGTCACCCGCAGATCGGTGTAGGTGCCGTTCTGGGCGGCGGCCAGCCGGTCGTGGGCGCGGGCCATGAAGGAGTCGTAGAAGGAACGGCTCTCCCAGAAGGTGAAGACATGCGCGACCCCCTGCCGGCCCCGGCTCCAGCCGCCGCCCTGCCCCCGGAATCCCGGCTCGCCCGGCAACCCCGCCCATTTGCGCTGTCCACGCTCGAACCCGCGTCGGTCCGTCACCGTGCAGCGAATCCACTTGACCAGCACGGCGCCATCGTACGGTCCCGGCGCGGCCCGGGTCAGTCCCCGGCGCGGCGGATCCGCACCGGTTCGGCCGCATCCCGCTCGCTCGGCCGAAACCCGAACTCCCGCTCGTCCGCGGCGAACTGCCGCTGGGGGCGGGTCACGCGGCCGGCGCGGCGCATTCCATACCGGAGGCGGGGTCCAGCGGATGCCATTCCACGGGTACGCCGCGCATCAGCAGGGCGCAGTCGAGGTGCGCCGTGCCGGGCGGGAAGCGCCCGGAATCCTCGAAGAAGGAGGACTCGGCGCGGACGACCTCCGTGGCCTCGACACGCCAGGCGTCGGTCCGCAGTTCCATCCCGTCGAGCCGGCCGGCGGCCCGCGCGGGCGAGTAGCCCCGCGCGCCCCGGCGGAAGAACTCGGAGGCCTCGGCGAGGTCGCCGAAGAGCCGGCTGCCGCGCAGTTCGCCGGCGACCCGGGCCACGACCCGTACGCGCGTGGAGGCGTCCTTCGTCTCGTACGCCACCCCGATCTCCTCCGGGCTCTCGCGTACGTCGAAGACCGCGGAGCCGTGCGCACCGGGGAACATCCGGCCGCCGGCAAGGACGTTGACGCGGGAGCCGCTGTCGCGGCGCGGGATCCAGACCCCGGTCTCGACCCCGTCCGGCCCGTCCCACTCGACGGAGATCCGGTGCGCGGCGTTCTCGCTGCGCATGCCGGTGCCGGCGGGCGCCCAGCGCGGCCGGGTGTCCCCGAGCCGGATCAGACAGATCCCCGCGACGGCCCAGCCGCCCGCGAGCTGCGGCCGCATTCCGGCCGGCAGCAGCCGCGCCGCCACCTCCGGCTCCACGCGGTAGTTCACGAGCAGCCTTCGCTCGATGACGCTCGCCATCTTCGGACTGATCATTGCCCGCTCTCCCCCGAATCGCCCTTGCGCCGCTGGTGCCGGAGCACGATCTGCTCCGGGCACACCATGCTGAGGAACCGGCCGACGCAGGCGGCCAGCCGCTCCTCCACGAGTGTGTAGAGGATCCGGTTGCCGTCGCGCCGCTCCCGTACGAGCCCCGCGGACTTCAGCACCCCGAGGTGCCGTGACACGGACGGGGCGCTGATGGGGAAGCGGCCGGCGATCTCCCCCGCCGCCATCTCGCCGCCGCGCAGATCCTCCAGAATCTGTCGCCGCGTGGGATCTGCGAGCGCGCGGAAGACGCCGGCCTCGTCGTCGGTCTCGATGCTCTCGGCCATACGACCTTTTTAGCACATGAGCTAATTAGCTAAATACACAGGGCGCCCCCGGCCTCCGCCGGGGAACGGCAAAGGGGAGGCCACCGAGGGTGGCCTCCCCTTCGGGTGAGGCGTCAGTGCCTCACCGCCGTTCGTCAGCTGCAGCCGCTGGTGGAGCCGCAGCCCTCGCAGATGTAGCAGGAGCCGGCGCGCTGCATCTTCGTACCGCAGGAGAAGCAGAGCGGGGCGTCAGCGGAGACGCCGAGCTGCATCTCGACCAGTTCGGCGTTGCTGTGCGCCGTCTTCGGGGCCGGGACCGAGGCGGCCGCGACCGGCTTCGGCTCGGAGGGAACCGCGGTCAGCGGGGCCGACTGGGCCAGCGACTCGGTGTCCAGCTCGTCCTCGAGGGGCTCGTAGGAGCCGGTCTCCAGGTGGCGCTGGCGCTCCTCGGCGGTGTGGATGCCGAGGGCCGAGCGGGTCTCGAAGGGCAGGAAGTCCAGCGCCAGGCGGCGGAAGATGTAGTCGACGATCGACTGCGCCATCCGCACGTCCGGGTCGTCCGTCATACCGGCCGGCTCGAAGCGCATGTTCGTGAACTTCGAGACGTACGTCTCCAGCGGGACGCCGTACTGCAGACCGACCGACACGGCGATCGAGAAGGCGTCCATCATGCCCGCCAGGGTCGAACCCTGCTTGGACATCTTCAGGAAGACCTCGCCGAGACCGTCGTCCGGGTAGGAGTTCGCCGTCATGTAGCCCTCGGCGCCACCGACCGTGAAGGAGGTGGTGATCCCCGGGCGGCCCTTGGGGAGGCGCTTGCGGACGGGGCGGTACTCGATGACCTTCTCGACGGCGGCGCGGATGGTGTCCTCCGCCTTGGCGGTGACCTCCTCCTTCTCCTCTTCCTTCTTCTTCGCGGAGAGGGGCTGGCCGACCTTGCAGTTGTCGCGGTAGATCGCGAGCGCCTTGACGCCCATCTTCCACGCCTCGAAGTAGATCTCCTCGATCTCCTCGACGGTCGCCGACTCCGGCATGTTGACCGTCTTCGAGATCGCGCCGGAGATCCAGGGCTGGATCGCGGCCATCATGCGGACGTGGCCCATCGCGGAGATGGAGCGCTCGCCCATGGCGCAGTCGAAGACCTCGTAGTGCTCGGTCTTCAGGCCCGGGGCGTCGACGACCACGCCGTGCTCGGCGATGTGGGCGACGATCGCCTCGATCTGCTCCTCCTGGTAACCCAGGCGGCGCAGGGCCTGCGGAACGGTGCCGTTGACGATCTGCATCGAGCCGCCGCCGACGAGCTTCTTGAACTTGACCAGGGCCAGGTCCGGCTCGACACCGGTGGTGTCGCAGGACATCGCGAGACCGATGGTGCCGGTCGGCGCGAGGACGGAGGCCTGGGAGTTGCGGAAGCCGTTCTTCTCGCCGAGGCGCAGGACGTCCTGCCAGGCCTCGGTGGCCGCGGCCCAGATCGAGTTGTCCAGGTCGTCGGTGCGCGGCGCGACGGCGTTGGCGTCGGCGTGCTGCTTCATGACGCGCTTGTGCGACTCGGCGTTGCGGGCGTAGCCGTCGTACGGGCCGACGATCGCGGCCAGCTCGGCGGAGCGCTTGTAGGCGGTACCGGTCATCAGCGAGGTGATCGAGGCGGCCAGGGTGCGGCCGCCGTCCGAGTCGTACGCGTGGCCGGTGGCCATCAGCAGGGCGCCGAGGTTGGCGTAGCCGATGCCCAGCTGGCGGAAGGCGCGGGTGTTCTCGCCGATCTTCTGCGTCGGGAAGTCCGCGAAGCAGATGGAGATGTCCATCGCGGTGATGACGAGCTCGACGACCTTGGCGAAACGCTCGGCGTCGAAGGACTGGTTGCCCTTGCCGTCGTCGTCGAGGAACTTCATCAGGTTCAGCGAGGCGAGGTTGCAGGAGGTGTTGTCCAGGTGCATGTACTCGCTGCACGGGTTCGACGCGGTGATGCGGCCGGACTCGGGGCAGGTGTGCCAGTTGTTGATCACACCGTCGTACTGGATGCCCGGGTCGGCGCAGGCCCACGCGGCCTCGGCCAGCTTGCGGAAGAGCGCCTTGGCGTCGACCTCCTCGATGACCTCGCCGGTCATGCGGGCACGCAGGCCGAACTTGGTGCCGTTCTCGACGGCCGTCATGAACTCGTCGTTCACGCGGACGGAGTTGTTGGCGTTCTGGTACTGGACGGACGTGATGTCGTCGCCGCCCAGGTCCATGTCGAAGCCCGCGTCGCGCAGGGCGCGGATCTTCTCCTCCTCCTTCACCTTGGTCTCGATGAAGGCCTCGACGTCCGGGTGGTCCACGTCCAGGACGACCATCTTGGCCGCGCGGCGGGTGGCACCGCCCGACTTGATCGTTCCTGCGGACGCGTCGGCGCCGCGCATGAAGGAGACCGGGCCGGAGGCGTTGCCGCCGGAGGAGAGGAGCTCCTTGGAGGAGCGGATGCGGGAGAGGTTCAGGCCGGCGCCGGAGCCGCCCTTGAAGATCATCCCCTCTTCCTTGTACCAGTCGAGGATCGACTCCATGGAGTCGTCGACGGCCAGGATGAAGCAGGCGGAGACCTGCTGCGGCTGCGGGGTGCCGACGTTGAACCACACCGGGGAGTTGAAGCTGAAGATCTGGTGCAGCAGGGCGTAGGTGAGCTCGTGCTCAAAGATCTCCGCGTCGGCGGGCGACGAGAAGTAGTCGAAGTCCTCGCCGGCCTTCGTGTACGTCTTCACGATCCGGTCGATGAGCTGCTTCAGACCGGTCTCGCGCTGCGGGGTGCCGACCGCACCGCGGAAGTACTTGCTGGTGACGATGTTGACGGCGTTCACCGACCAGAAGTCGGGGAACTCGACGCCACGCTGCTCGAAGTTGACCGAGCCGTCGCGCCAGTTGGTCATGACGACGTCACGGCGCTCCCAGCTCACCTCGTCGTAGGGGTGCACGCCGGGGGTGGTGTGGATGCGCTCGATCCGCAGGCCGCCCTTGGCGGCCTTGGTCCCCTTGGCGCGGGAACCACGTGCCGAGCTGCTCGCCGTCTCTGTCATGCCAGGCCTCCCATATGCGGGCAAAAACGCCCTAAAGTGCCAGCGTTATTCCGCGGCACGGTGCTGTGTCTCTGTATCTACGTCTTCTTCGCCGGGCCGACCGGCCGCTCCGAACGCCGTGCGGAGCGGGCCGTCCGGTCAGTCGGCGGCGGAGGCGGGCACGGGGACCGAACCGGTCCCCCCGGGCCCGCACTCTTGGGGATGAGGCCGCCGCTCGCGCAGTTCCGCGATGGCGGTCTCGAAGTCTTCAAGGGTGTCGAAAGCTTTGTACACGGACGCGAAGCGCAGGTACGCGACCAGGTCGAGCTCCTGCAACGGGCCGAGTATGGCCAAACCCACGTCGTGGGTGGTCAGCTCGGCACTCCCGGTGGCGCGCACCGCCTCCTCGACCCGCTGGCCGAGCTTGGCGAGGGCGTCCTCGGTGACCGGCCGCCCCTGGCATGCCTTGCGCACGCCCGAGATGACCTTGGTACGGCTGAAGGGTTCGGTCACCCCACTGCGCTTGATCACCATCAGCGAGGCCGTCTCCACCGTCGTGAAGCGACGGGAGCAGTCGGGGCACTGACGGCGCCGGCGGATCGACGTGCCGTCGTCCGTGGTGCGGCTGTCGACGACGCGGCTGTCGGGGTGCCTGCAGAAGGGGCAGTGCATGGTTCCCTCACCCTCCCTCTTGGCACGACTGAATCACCCCACGGGGCACCGGAACGACAGAGACAGGCTCTGTCGGGGGCTCGTGAAGCAGGCCCCAGCATATGCGATCCCGGGAGCCTCGGCAGACCGGGGACCACAACTTCTGGGTGGCAGCGCTCATCCAACCACTAGATCTTGGGTTGCGGTGGATTTGCGCGGCTCTGCGTGTCGCGGCGTCCGATAGCCGGATGTGAGGCTCCGCGGTGCCACACTGGCCGGGGACCCGGCAGGTGGCGACCCGACCGGGAAGGGTACCGTAAGCAGCGGATGCCGAGCCGAACCCGCGTTCGGTCATCCGATCGCCCATACACCCCCTGCTGTGCCCACACAGGACGATCTGCGATTTTTCACTCGAACGTGTGTTTGGCGCAACCTTTCGAAAGCAACTACCGTTGTCCAGCTAGGGAGAACATTTCGAGAGGGGCCGACGTGACCACGACCGCAGACAGTGCCACCATCACTGCCCAGAACCGCTCCCAGAGCCGACTCGAGCCGGTGCATGCCATGAACGACGCAAACCTGAACCCGGAGGCGGAGCCGGTACGCCCCGCACGCTCGCTGCCAGGTCGACCTCCAGGCATCCGCGCCGACAGCTCGGGGCTCACGGACCGGCAGCGGAGGGTCATCGAGGTCATTCGCGATTCCGTGCAGCGGCGGGGTTACCCGCCGTCGATGCGCGAGATCGGCCAGGCGGTCGGCCTGTCCAGCACGTCCTCGGTCGCGCACCAGCTGATGGCGCTCGAGCGGAAGGGCTTCCTGCGGCGCGACCCGCACCGCCCCCGGGCCTACGAGGTGCGCGGCTCCGACCAGCCCAGCTCGCAGCCCACGGACACCACCGGCAAGCCCGCCGCCTCCTACGTTCCCCTCGTCGGCCGGATCGCGGCCGGCGGCCCGATCCTCGCCGAGGAGTCGGTCGAGGACGTGTTCCCGCTCCCCCGCCAGCTCGTCGGGGACGGCGAGCTCTTCGTCCTCAAGGTCGTCGGCGACTCGATGATCGAGGCCGCCATCTGCGACGGCGACTGGGTCACGGTCCGCCGTCAGCCCGTCGCGGAGAACGGCGACATCGTCGCCGCCATGCTCGAGGGCGAAGCCACCGTCAAGCGCTTCAAGCGGGAAGACGGCCACGTCTGGCTCCTCCCGCACAACGCCGCCTACCAGCCGATCCCCGGCGACGAGGCGACCATCCTCGGCAAGGTCGTCGCGGTCCTGCGCCGCGTCTGACCGTCCGGCGGGTCAGACCGTTCGACCCTGCCGCCACCATCCAGCCCTCGGGACCCACTGCGCCGGTCCCGGGGGCTGTATTTTGCGCCTAAACCGGCGCCGCTCTCGCGGATGTGGTTGCTCGCCGTTGGGGTTGCTCAATTAATGGTGCCGTTCGTACCCCCAAAAGCTAATTGCCGTCGGCCTTCGCGGAGGCGTCAATAGCGGCCAGGGAGCGGCGGGCCTGGTTGCGGTCCGTGGTGTACCAGAAGTCCGGCAGCGTTGCGCGCAGGAAGCTCCCGTACCGCGCCGTGGCCAGGCGGGGGTCCAGGACCGCGACGACGCCCCGGTCGCCCGTGGCGCGTACGAGACGGCCCGCGCCCTGGGCCATCAGCAGGGCCGCGTGCGTGGCCGCGACGGCCATGAAGCCGTTGCCCCCGTGCTCCTCGACCGACTTCTGCCGGGCGCTCATCAGCGGGTCGTCGGGACGCGGGAAGGGAATCCGGTCCATGACCACGAGCTGGCAGCTGGGGCCGGGAACGTCCACGCCCTGCCACAGCGACAGCGTCCCGAACAGGCAGGTCTTCGGATCGGCGGCGAACGCCTTGATCAGCTCGCCGAGCGTCTCCTCGCCCTGGAGCAGGATGGGGTTGTCGAGCCGGCCGCGCAGCTCCTCGGCGGCCGCCTTGGCGCCGCGCATGGAGGAGAAGAGCCCGAGGGTGCGGCCGCCGGCCGCCTCGATCAGCTCGGCGAGCTCGTCCATCATGTCGCCGCGGGTGCCCTCACGGCCGGGTGTGGCCAGGTGCTTGGCGACGTAGAGGATGCCCTGCTTCGGGTAGTCGAACGGGGAGCCGACGTCCAGGCCCTTCCAGGCAGGGGCGTCGTCCGCCTCCACTCCCTCGGGGGACAGGCCCAGGGAGGCCGCGACCCCGTTGAAGTCGCCGCCGAGCTTGAGGGTCGCCGAGGTCAGGACCACCGAGCGGTCCTCGAAGAGCTTCTCGCGCAGCAGGCCCGACACGGACAGGGGGGCGACCCGGAGCGTGGCGCCGAAGCGGTCGTGGCGCTCGTACCAGACGACGTCGTACTCGGAGAGGTTGGTGATCCGCTCCGCCACGCCGTGCACGCCCTCCACCGCGGCCAGGGCCTGCTTGCGGACCGCGTCCTCGTCGTGGACCGACTTGTCGCGGGTGGCACCGATCGCCGAGATCACGTTGCGCGCGGCGTCGCGCAGCGCCATCAGCGCGTAGCCGAGGTCCTCGGGGATCTGCTCGAGGCGACCCGGGAGCGCCAGCTCCATGACCCGCTCGAAGGACTCCGCAGCGGTCTGGAGCGAGTCCGCCGTCTTCTCGTCGACCAGCTTGGCCGCACGCTTCACGGCGCGGTTGACCTGCCCCGGGGTGAGCTCGCCGGTGGCGACCCCGGTGACGCGGGAGACCAGCTCGTGGGCCTCGTCCACGATCAGGACCTCGTGCTGCGGCAGCACCGGGGCGCCCTCGATGGCGTCGATGGCGAGCAGCGCGTGGTTGGTGACGACCACGTCCGCGAGTTTGGCCCGCTCACGGGCGGCCTCGGCGAAGCACTCGGCCCCGTACGCGCACTTCGTGGCGCCCAGGCACTCGCGGGAGGAGACGGAGATCTGCGACCAGGCCTTGTCCGAGACGCCCGGGGTGAGGTCGTCGCGGTCGCCGGTCTCCGTCTCGTCCGCCCAGTCGCGCAGACGCAGCAGGTCCTTGCCGAGCTTGCTGGTGGGAGTGGCCGCCTCGAACTGGTCGAAGAGGCCCTCCTCCTCGTCCTGCGGCGCGCCCTCGTGCAGCCGGTGCAGGCACAGGTAGTTGGAGCGGCCCTTGAGCATGGCGAACTGCGGGCGGCGGCGCAGCTGCGGATGCAGTGCCTCCACCGTCCGGGGGAGGTCGCGCTCGACGAGCTGGCGCTGGAGGGCCAGGGTCGCGGTGGCCACGACCACGCGCTCGCCGTGGGCGAGGGCCGGCACCAGGTAGCCGAGGGACTTGCCGGTGCCGGTACCGGCCTGGATGAGCCGGTGGGAGTTGTCGTCGATCGCTTCGGCGACGGCTTCGGCCATGGCCACCTGGCCGGGGCGCTCCGTGCCGCCGACGGCGGAGACGGCGGCGTGCAGCAGGTCGGGGAGGGAGGGCTTCGTCATAGCACTCCCAACCCTACGGGGCTCCACCGACAGTGACGGCACCGGCGAGGATTCATGGCCGGTACAAGGGGTTGGGCACGGTGCCGTGCAGCACGGCGTGCGGGCGGTCGGGCCGGTCGCGGTAGCCGTCCTCGTAGAGCCGGTTCCGGTTCAGGCACAGCCGCCCGATGCGCTCGCCGAGCAGGTCGAAGAGCTCGTAGCGGTCCTTGAGCTCGGGGAAGCGTGCCTGGTGGCGGAGGATCTCCGCGCGTACGAGGTTCCAGAACTCCTCCTCGGGGACGCCCAGGCGGTCCTCGCACAGGGCGGAGAGGTAGCGGAAGACGCCGACGAAGAGCCCGGAGTGGATGAACTGGGGCAGGAAGTCGGCGGGCTCGGAGAGCAGGACGGCGCGCACCGCCTCGGGGAGGGATTCCAGCTCGGGCAGCGCTTCGGCGCTGATGTTGATGTCGTCCACGAAGTCCTTGACCGCGAGCCGGACCGGCACCTCGTGCTCGTCGAAGATCACGATGGCGTTCTCGCCGTGCGGGGAGAAGACGGTGCCGTAGCGGTAGAGGAAGTGCAGGAGCGGGGGCAGGAGCGCCGCGAAGAGGCGCTGAAGCCAGACGGTGGGGGTCAGTCCGGACCGGGCGACGAGTTCGGCGGTGAAGGAGCGGCCGCGCGGGTCGGTGTGGAGGAGGGAGGCGAGCGTACGGGCGCGCTCGCCGGGTGCGAGGCGGCCGGTCAGGGGCTCGCGCCAGATCGCGCCGAGGAGCTCCTTGTACTGGTACGGGACCTCGGGGAGCTGGTCGTAGACGGGGTGGCGGATGGTGACGGAGGCGACCTCGCCGAGCAGGATGACCCGGCATTCGTCGCGCAGGAAGGGGTCGGAGTCGCGCAGGGAGTGGATCCAGGCGGTGACGGCGGGGGCGGCGAGGGCCAGGTCGCTGGGCAGGCCGCGCCACACCATGGTGTTGAAGACGGAGAGCGGCAGCTTGACGCTGTGCCGGTCGGGGCGGGTGAGGTTCAGGAACGTGCGGATGGACTGCTGCGGCAGGCGCACGTCGGGATCGGCGGGGAGCGGGACGAGGGCGCCCGAGGCGAGGGCCGGGGCGAAGAGGGGGAGGACGACCTCGTCCCACTGCCAGGGGTGGACCGGCAGGTAAAGGTAGCCGCGCGGGTCAAGGCCGCGGTCGCGCAGGGCCTGGTCGAAGGCGGCGCGGGTGACGGGATCGAGCTCGGCGGAGTAGAGGCGGGCGGGGTCCTCCAGGCCGGCGGTGCCGCGGTAGCTCGCGAGGGAGGTGTGGGCGGCGAGCCAGGGCAGCCGCTGGCGGGTACGGGCCTCGGGGGCCCAGGCCGTGGTGTCGGAGGCGGAGAGTCCGATGCGGCCCTTGTTGAGGACGAGCCAGGGGTGCCCGGTCTGGTGGCCTTCGAGGGCGGCGTAGTCGAGGTCGGCGAGGACATCGGCGGTGAGTGCGGTGTGTTCGATCCGGGCGTCGGCGGCGAGGGTGGCGCTGAGCTCGCGGACGAGGTGGCCGAGGGTGGGACCGTCGAGGCGCAGGAGGCCGCGGGAGCGGATGAGGAAGGCGTACGGGTCGCCGAAGGCCGTCGCTGGTTCCGTGGCGGGGGGCGGCGGGGTGAGGGTGATCGTGTCCGGGGCGACGTGCCAGCTGCCGTAGGCGCGGCGGCGGGCCCGGAAGCCGAGGCTGCTGCCGTCGTCGAGGGTCAGGGTCCACGCGTCGCCCGCGGCGGCCGGGGCGGGGACCGGTACGACGATCTCCTCGTAGGCGAACTCGGCAAGCATCTTGGCGAGCAGTCGGCGGGCGGCGAAGTCCCAGGTCGCACCGTTCAGTTCGGGCGGTGTGCAGGGGTGCTGGGGCGACGGGGGCACGGCGGGGTCTGCGGAGTCGGGGGCTGCGGCGAAATTCTGCACGGGACTCCTCGGAGATCGGGAACTTTGCTGCGTGACGCAGAGTTTTCGAAGGGAGAGGTGCGGATCGAAGAGGCGGACGGAGCGTCGGGGCCCGGCGGTCGGCTGTGGGGCGGCAATCAGAGGAGATTGCGCAGCGCCCGCTCCCGGATCATCAGGGCGGCGCGCTTCTCGGGAAGGTCGATTTCCGCGTGCCAGCGGAAACCGGAGCTGAGAAAGGCCGATACGGAGGGGGTGTTGCGGATGTCAGGTTCCGCGATGACGCGTGTGCAGCGGGGGCGGTTGTCGAGCACCAGGTCGGCGACGGCGCGCAGCAGGGTGGTGCCGAGGCCGCGGCCGCGGTTCGTGCCGTCTCCGATGAGCAGGTGGATACCCGTGTCGTGGGGGCGCGCCGAGTAGTGGCGGGAGAGCGGGTCGAGGTCGGCCCGGTAGATCTCCCAGTAGCTCACCGGGGTGCCGTCGAGGAGGCCGAGGCAGGGGATGCTGCGGCCGTCCCCGTCGAGCTGTGCCCGCAGATGGGCGGCCGTGACGGCGGCGGGGCCGGCGAGTTCCCAGTAGGCGGCCACCTCGGGGTCGTTCATCCAGCCGGTGAGGAGCTCCAGGTCGCGTCCCGGTCGTACGGGTTCGAGGCGGAAGGCTCCGGCGGCGGTGTCGGCGCTGCCCCAGTTGGCCGGGGAGTCGAGGAGGTCGGCCTCGGCGAGGAGCGGCAACAGCTGGGCGGTGAGTCGCAGTTCTGCGGTGTGGTGGAGGGCGTGGAGCGCGTCGGTGGCGTCGGTCGCGAAGCCGGCGGCGTCGGCGGGGGCGTCTGTGGTGGGCATGGGGGCTCTCCTCCGGGTCGGGGCCGGCACGTCAGTCGTGAAGGGGGTTGGCGATGGTGACGTAGACGGACTGGGTGTCGACGGGGCCGACGAGTTCGTCGAGGCCGCCCAGGCGGGTGAGCAGGTTGGCCTTGCAGCGCAGGGTGGGCGAGTCGAGCAGCTTCGCAGGGAGCGGGCCGAGGCCCGCGGCCTTGCCGAGGAAGCGGCGGAAGGCGGCGAGGAGGACGCGTTCGTCGGCGAGTCGCTGGGACCCGAAGGCGCCGATGAGACCGAGCACGTTGTTGATGCCGAGGTAGTAGGCGAAGCGTTCGTCGGTGACGGCGTCGGAGACGAAGGTGTCGCTGGCGCTGCCGATGCCGGGGAGCCGGTGCTCCAGTTCCGCGCGGCGGGATTCGCGGAAGTAGTAGCCCTGGTTGTCGCGGTACCGGCCGCCGATGGGCCAGCCGGCCGGGTCAAGGAGGACCAGGGTGTTCTGCTGGTGCGCTTCGAGGGCGATACCGGCGAGCGCGTCGAAGGCGAGGACCGGCAGGACCACGTGGTCGAGGTAGCGCAGGAACCACTCGGCGGCGACCGCTGAGGTGGTGTGCCCGGTGGCGGCGGCGAGAGCGGTGACGATCTCGGTGAGCCGGGAGCTCATGGTGGTCCGGCCGGGCCACGGGCGGGGTGCGGTGAGTGCGGCGACGCAGACGGCGTCGTCGCCCGAGCGGAAGGGGTTGTGGCGCAGCAGGACGTCGAGTCCGGGGACGGGGGTGCCGTCCGGGGACTCGACGGCGACCCAGGCGGGGTCGCGGACGATGTCGAAGCCGGGGTGGGCCGCCTGCCACTGCTCGGCGAGACCGGTACGGAGGAGCCGGTGCACTTCCACTCCGCGGCGGAGTTCCTTGCGCAGGTTCTCCCGGCGGGAGTTGGTGATGCGCAGGCCCAGGGAGAGCTTGAGCATCGCGGGTGCGCCCGGGCGGTGGACCGTGCGGACGGAGGAGGTGGGGTACCAGGGTGCGCCGTAGGGGCCCAGGTCGTGCAGGAGTCCCGCGTCGCGGAGGGCGGTGACGGCGGGGCGCTGGAGCAGGTCGCGGGCCTGCCACGGGTGAAGGGGAAGGGGGGTGGTGCCGTCGGGGATCGGGATCCCGGGGGCGAGCCGGCCCAGGAGGTGGGCGGCGGAGACGGGGCGGCCGCGCTCGGTCCAGGCGGAGTCGGTGGCGAGGACGGCTGGGTCGACGGCGAACCAGTGCAGGGGGAAGGAGCCGTGCAATTCGGGTGAGTAGAGGCGCGCCTCGGCCTCGGAGAGTCCCTCGCGGCTCTTCGGGTCGGGCTGGAGGGGGTGTCCGAGGAGGAGGGACTGCTCGGCGGTCAGAAAGCGGTCCACACCGATGCGGGCGGGAGCGGCCGGGCGTTGGCGGCGGTCGGCGATGAACTCGGCGGTGCGGCGGGCCGAGTCGGCGACCCGGGCGACCAGATCGGCGCTGCCCTGGCCGTTGGCGGGGGCCGTGCGGAGGCCCTCGCGGGCGAGCAGGGCGGCAAGGGTCACGGCGTCCACGGCCGGGGCGGTGGTGGGTGCTCCGGCCAGGCGGACGGGACCGAAGCGGTGCCAGCCGGCCAGGGACCAGTGGCGGACGGCGACGAGCAGGGCTGCGCCGGATGCGGGAAGGGAGATGCGCAGCAGGGTCCCGGCGGGCCCGTCGGGACGGCGGATACGGGCTTCGCGGACCCAGCACCGCAGCAGGTTCTCGACGGCCGCGGCGTCGGCGGCGACGGCCGCGTCGGGGTGGTCCAGGAGGTCGGGCAGCGCGTTCGGTCCGGGTACGGCGGACCCGCCCCGTGCCGACCGGGATCCGGGCGTGCCGTCCTTCTGCCGAGGCACCGTGGCGGCCGCCTCGGCCGCGGGGTCGACGGCCGGCTGCGCCTGCGCTGCCTCCGGTGCTCCGGGACGGGGCGCGGGGGCGGGGGCGGCTGAACCCCGGTCGTCCGGATCGTCCCAGGGCTCGCCGGCACCGGGCCCCGGGGCGGCCGCCTGCCCCGGTTCCGTCCCCCGAGGCAGGCCGGAGGGAACCGCCACCGTCCAGGCCGGCGGCACTGTGGGGGGTTCCTCCCCGCTACCGGCCGCGAAGGCGGCGGCCGGGCCGGCCTGCGGCTCCGCGTGTCCCGGCGCCGGGGAGCGGAACCCGTCGGCCGGTCTCCGCTCGGCGGGGCCGTCCTGCGCTCCGTCGGCCCCGGCCGCGGGAGCGGGTTCCGAAGCCGCGGCCGGGGGCGGCTGGGCCCCGGCCACGGCATGGGAGGGGACCACCGACCGACCTGCCGCGATGCCCGGCAGCGGCTGGGCGGCGGACGCGCTCCCCAGCCGGGTCCGCGTGCCCGACGGAGCAACCGGAGCGCCACCCGGGGCAGCCGGGCGGTGGCCTGCCGGAGTGTCGGGCAGCGGCTGGGGCACGGGCGAGGTCGCCGACAGCGACTGCCCACCCGGCTGGCCCGGATCGCCCCCCGGCACCGGCGGGCGATGGCCATCCCGGGCATCCGGCAGCGGCTGGGGGGCGGGCGCGGTCGCCGGCAGCGGCCAGGAGGTGAGGCCGGTGGGTGGGAGCGGCTCGGCGGCGGGCGCGGACGCGGGCAGCGACCGGAGACCAGGCCGCGTCTCCGGCGAGGCTGGGCGCTCGCTGCCCGGCGCGTCCGGGCGGTCGTCGGGCCGGGCCTCCGGCAGCGGTTGGGGAACCGGCCCAGTCGGCGGCGGCTCCAGGCCGGGCCACGCACCAGGCTGGGCCGGGTCGCCACCGGGGACCGGCGGGCGATGGCCATCCCGAGCATCCGGGCCCGGCCAAGGCGCCGGGCCGGCGGCCGACAGCGGGCGGGGGGCCGCGTCAACGGCCGCCGGGAGCGGCCAAGAGGTAAGGCCGGCGGGTGGGAGCTGCCGGACGGCAGGCTCGGCCGCCGAGAGTGAGCCGGGGGCCGGGCCGGTAGGTGGGAGCTGCCGGGCAGCAGGGTCGGCGGCCGAGAGTGGTCGGGGGGCCGGGCCGGTGGGTGGGAGCTGCCGGGCAGCCGGGTCGGCCGCCGAGAGGGGGCCGGGGGTCGGGTCGGCGGCCGGGAGCGGCCAGGAGGTGAGGCCGGTGGATGGGAGCTGCCGGTGGGCCGGGCCGGTGGGTGCGAGCGGCCGGGGGGCCGCGTCGGCGACGGGTGGGAGCGGCCCGGGGGTGGTGGGGAGGGGGTGGTGGGGAGGCGGGGGCTGGGGCGCGTCGGGCATCGCGGGTCCTTGGGGTGGCGGGTCAGCGGGGCCGGTGGGCGGCGGCCGGGATGGCGTCGGCCAGGCGGTCGAGGACCGCTGCGGCCTGCTCGTCGGTCAGGGTCAGTGGCGGGAGCAACCGGACGACGGCCGAGTGGCGGCCGCCGAGTTCGACAATCAGGCCGCGGTCGAGGCACTCCTGCCGGACGGTCGCGGCGAGGTCCGGTGCGGCGGCGCCGGTGGCGGGGTCGACGAGTTCGATGCCGATCATCAGGCCGCGGCCCCGGACGTCGCCGATGCAGGGCTGGTCGGAGGCCAGGCCCCGCAGGGCCGTCAGCATGCGCTCGCCGAGCGCGCCGGCGCGCTCGGCGAGCCGGTTCTCGCGGACGAAGGCGAGCGTGGCGGTACCGGCGGCCATGGCCAGCTGGTTGCCGCGGAACGTGCCCGCGTGGGCGCCGGGGGCCCAGGCGTCCAGGCCCGCCCGGTAGACGATCACCGCGAGCGGCAGGCTGCCGCCGATCGCCTTCGACAGGACCATCACGTCGGGTACGACGCCGGCGTGGTCGACCCCCCAGAAGGCGCCGGTCCGGCCGACGCCCGTCTGCACCTCGTCCGCGATCAGTGGGATGCCCCGCGCCGCGGTGATCTCGCGCATCCGGCGGAGCCACGCGTCGGGGGCCGGGATGACCCCGCCCTCGCCCTGCAGCGGTTCGACGATCATGCCGGCGGGGGCGGGCACGCCGCCCTTGGGGTCGTCCAGGAGGTTCTCCGCCCAGCGGGCGCCGAGTTCGGCTCCCTCGGGGCCGCCGACTCCGAAGGGGCAGCGGTAGTCCTGCGGATACGGAAGCCGCGTCACCCGTACGTCGGGGGCGCCGCCGGAGACGTCCAGGGCTCCGGCGGTCATCCCGTGGTAGGCACCGGTGAAGGCCAGCAGCCCGGAGCGCCCGGTCGCGGTGCGCACCAGCTTGAGGGCGGCCTCCACGGCGTCCGTCCCGGCCGGCCCGCAGAACTGGATGCGGGCGTCGGCGGCCAGTTCGGGCGGCAGGTTGGCGAACAGCTCGGTGGTGAAGGCGTCCTTGACCGGGGTCGCCAGGTCCAGCACGTGCAGCGGGGCGCCCGAGTCGAGGACTCCCCGGATGGCTTCGAGGACGACCGGATGGTTGTGGCCGAGGGCGAGGGTGCCGGCGCCGGAGAGGCAGTCGAGGTAGCGCCGCCCGTCGGCGCCTTCGATGGTCAGCCCGCGGGCGCGCACCGGGACGATGGGCAGGGAGCGCGCGTAGGTCCGGGCGGCGGACTCCCGCTGCGCCTGCCGCCGCAGGATGCCGTCCGGTGCGGCGGCGGCCCCGCCGGGAGCGCCCGGCCCCGGTGCACGGCCTCCCTGCGCCGGTACTTGGTGGGGGATCTGCTCCGCGGCTGCAGCCGCGGCCGGCTCGGTCAAAGCCACGAGTGTCGTCCTCCCGCACGGATTTCTCTTCCGGATTGCGCCTCGAACACGAACGCTGCTCCCCCATCCCCCGTACGTACCAACGACGGTGACGGCACGGGATCACGGGTGGGCCCAAGATCCTTGCCCGCCAAGGGACGAGACGCAGGAACCGCCGCCCCGGCCTGTGCCGTCCCCAACCTCAGCGGCATAGTGGGGGGCTGCACTCCACGCCTCGAAAACACCAGGGGGACGAACGACATGCGACCGAACCGACCGGTCACCGCGCTCCTGTGCGCGGCCGCGCTCGCGCTGACCGCCTCGGCCTGCGGCCCCGGCGACGGGGAGGCCGGCGGCGACGCCAAGCCCACCGTGGCGGCGAGCCTCCCGGGCACGGACGGGGTCAAGATCCCCGACCAGCTCAAGGACAAGCTGAAGGCACACGGCTTCGACCTGGAGAAGTGGAAGGGGGGCGAGTGGAAGAACTGGAAGCGGGAGGACTGGCTCCGCGAGGCGGGCGACTACATCAACCCGATCATCGAGGGCCTGTGGGACCCGGACCGCATGCGTGACGCCGAGCAGCCCAAGCGCCCGTCCGTCGACCCCGACGCGGGCAAGGACCAGGGCGTCACCGACCCGACGCCGGCGCCGGTGAGCGCCAAGGCGGCCAACGCGCCCTACCACAAGAGCGTTCCGGAGTCCGGCAAGGTGTTCTTCGACGGCCCCGAGGGCTCGATGGTCTGCTCGGCGACCGTGGTGAAGGACCCGGCCCACCCGGGCAAGTCCAACATGGTGTGGACGGCGGGCCACTGCGTGCACGCGGGCAAGTCCGGCGGCTGGTACCGCAACATCGCCTTCGTGCCGTCCTACAACAACGCGGCCAAGCCGGCGGCGCAGCTCAAGGGTGCGCCGCGGGAGCAGGTCGCCCCGTACGGCGTCTGGTGGAGCGACTGGGCTCAGACCTCCGACCAGTGGATCGCGACCGGCGGTCCGACGGGCGGCGCGGGTGCCCCGTACGACTTCGCCGTGCTGCACGTGACGCCCGAGAAGGGCAGCGGCAAGTCGCTGGAGGAGACGGTCGGTTCGGCTCTTCCGGTGGAGTTCAACGCGCCGGCGGTGCAGAAGCTCACGGGCATGACGGCGACCGGTTACCCGGCGGCGGCTCCGTTCGACGGCCAGAAGGCCTACCAGTGCACGGACAAGCCGGGCCGGCTGTCGCTGAACGCGACCGACCCGGTGATGTACCGCATCGGCTGCACCATGACCGGCGGTTCCTCCGGCGGCGGCTGGGTGGCCGCGGGCGCTGACGGCAAGCCGGCGCTGGTGTCGAACACCTCCATCGGTCCCGCCAAGGCGGGCTGGCTGGCCGGTCCGCGGCTCGGCCCGGAGGCGAAGGGCGTTTTCGACGCCGTGAGCGCCAAGTTCAAGTAGTCACGGAACGACGGTGAACGACCGAGGGCCCCCTGCACCGCAGGGGGCCCTCGGTCATTCGTTCTCCGTCACCGCTTGCCGCTCGGCGCGCGATGACGGCTTACCGCTTGCCGCTTGCCGCCTACCGCTTCGCCAGCGCGTACGGAGCCAGGTCCGACGCCAGTTCCTGGTGGACCCGCGCCTTGAGCAGGGTGCCCTCCGGGGTGTGCTCCTCGGAGATCACCTCGCCCTCGGCGTGCGCCTTGGCGACCAGCGAGCCGAGGGTGTACGGCACGAGTGCCTCCACCTCCACCTCGGGCCGCGGCAGCTCGGTGTCGATGAGCGCGAGGAGTTCCTCGATGCCCATGCCCGTGCGTGCCGAGACGGCGATGGAATGCCGCTCGATGCGCAGCAGCCGCTGCAGGACCAGCGGGTCCGCGGCGTCGGCCTTGTTGATCACGACGATCTCGGGCACGTTCACCGCGCCGACCTCGCGGATCACCTCGCGCACCGCCGCCAGCTGCTCCTCCGGCGCCGGGTGCGAGCCGTCCACGATGTGCAGGATGAGGTCGGAATCGCCGACCTCCTCCATCGTGGAGCGGAACGCCTCGACGAGGTGGTGGGGCAGGTGCCGGACGAAGCCGACGGTGTCGGCCAGGGTGTAGATCCGGCCGCTGGGCGTCTCGGCCCGGCGCACGGTCGGGTCGAGGGTGGCGAACAGTGCGTTCTCCACCAGCACGCCCGCGCCCGTGAGGCGGTTGAGCAGCGAGGACTTGCCCGCGTTGGTGTAACCGGCGATGGCGACCGAGGGCACCTTGTTGCGGCGCCGTTCCTGCCGCTTGATGTCGCGGCCGGTCTTCATCTCCGCGATCTCCCGGCGCATCTTCGCCATCTTCTCGCGGATCCGTCGCCGGTCGGTCTCGATCTTGGTCTCACCGGGGCCTCGGGTGGCCATGCCGCCACCGCCGCCGCCACCCATCTGCCGGGACAGCGACTGACCCCAGCCTCGCAGGCGCGGCAGCATGTACTGCATCTGCGCGAGCGCGACCTGCGCCTTGCCCTCTCGGGACTTGGCGTGCTGGGCGAAGATGTCCAGGATCAGGGCGGTCCGGTCGACCACCTTCACCTTGACGACGTCTTCGAGGGCGATGAGCTGGCCGGGGCTGAGCTCGCCGTCACAGACGACGGTGTCGGCGCCGCTCTCCATGACGATGTCGCGCAGTTCCCGGGCCTTGCCGGAGCCGATGAAGGTGGCCGGGTCCGGCTTGTCGCGGCGCTGGATCACGCCGTCGAGTACGAGGGCACCTGCCGTCTCGGCGAGGGCGGCGAGCTCCGCGAGGGAGTTCTCGGCGTCGTTCACCGTGCCGGAGGTCCAGACGCCGACGAGGACGACGCGCTCCAGGCGCAGCTGTCGGTACTCGACCTCGGTGACGTCTTCGAGCTCGGTGGAGAGGCCGGCCACGCGGCGCAGGGCCGCGCGCTCGGAGCGTTCGAACTGCTCGCCGTCGCGGTCTCCGTCGATCTCGTGGCTCCAGGCGACGTCCTCTTCCATCAGGGCATCGGCCCGAAGGCTCTCGGTGAAGCTCTGCGCCTCGCGCACGTCCTGTGCGTCCCGCGCGTCCTGGGAAGGGGAAGAAGAGGAGGTCATTGGATCCTTACGTCGATTCGAATAGCACGGGCACGTGAGCTGCCATGTGAGCCGCCACGTCACCTGTCACGTTAGCTGTCATGTCCAACGTGTCACATCGTCCGGGGATTCCCCGAACGGCCCCGTCGATGGTGACATGCCCGTTCCCCGGAGGTCACACGCTTTTCCCGCCCCACTCCGGGTGCCCGGGCATCGGCGGGGTGGTCTTCCCGTAGAGCCAGGGCTTCAGGAAGGGCTCGAGGTCCCGTCCCGCCTCCTGCGAGGCGAGGCGGACGAAGTCGGCCGTGCCGGCGACCCCGTCCCGGTTCTGCTCCACCCAGCGCCGCTCGACCCGGTCGAAGGCCGGGGCGCCGATCTCCTGCCGCAGCGCGTAGAGGATCAGTGCGGCCCCGTCGTAGACCACGGGCCGGAACAGCCCGATCTTCTCGCCGGGGGCGGCGGGCTTCGGGGCGGCCGGGGGGCCGCCCGCCGCCCTCCACTGGTCGGAGCGCTGGTACGCCTCGCGCATGCGCCGCTCCAGGGAGTACTTGCCGAGGCCGTCCGCGTACAGGGCTTCGTACCAGGTGGCGTGTCCCTCGTTGAGCCACAGGTCGGACCAGGTGCGCGGGGTGACGCTGTCGCCGAACCACTGGTGGGCGAGCTCGTGGACCATGACGGCTTCGACGTACCACTCGGGGTAGCCCTCGCCCGAGAACAGGCTGTGCTCGAAGAGCGAGAGGGTCTGCGTCTCCAGCTCGAAGCCGGTCGTGGCCCGCGCGATCAGCACGCCGTAGTTCTCGAAGGGGTAGCGGCCGACCCGCTCCTCCATCCACGCGATGTGTCCGGCGGTCTTCTTCAGCCAGGGGTCCAGTCGCTGCCGGTCGGCGGCGGGCACCACGTGGCGCAGCGGCAGCCCGTGCGGGCCGGTGTCGTGGACGACGGCGGAACGGCCGACCGAGACCTGGGCCAGCTCGGTGGCCATCGGGTGCAGGGTCTTGTACGTCCACGTGGTCGAGGGGCCCGTGCGCAGGGCCGGGAGGGCCGGGACGGGGACCCCGTTGGCGACGACCGTCAGCCCCTCGGGGGCGGTGACCCGGAAGGTGAAGTAGGCCTTGTCGGCGGGGTGGTCGTTGCAGGGGAAGACGCGGTGGGCGGCATCGGCCTGGTTGGCCATGGCCAGGCCGTCGTCGGTGGGCACCCAGCCGCCGTCGCCGCGGCCGCGCGGGTCGCTGGTGTGCCGGACGGTGATGTGCAGCGGCACGTGGGCCGTGACGGGCTGCGCCGGGGTCAGGACGAGGTCCTCCCCGGCGCTCTCGAAGCGGGCGGGCTCGCCGTTGACCTCGACGGACGCCACCTTGCCATGGGTGAAGTCGAGGTTGATCCGCTCCAGCGGCCGCAGGGTGCGGGCGTCGATGACGGTGACCGCGTCGAGGGGGGTCAGGTTGTCCTTGTACGTGAGGGAGAGGTCGTACGAGAGCACGTCGTACCCGGGGTTCCCGAGCTCGGGGAACAGCGGGTCGCCGATGCCCAGCGCCTTCGGCGGGGGCAGCACGGCGGCGACGAGGGTGAGGGAGGCCGCGGCGAGCAGGGAGGCGCGCAGGCGCGGGGAGGTGAGCTGCATCCACCACCGCTTACCAGGGGCCGGCTCGCGGCCGCGCACGGCGCGCGACGGGTCCACCCGAACGGGACCCTCCGGAGCCGACCGGGCCTACGCACCGCAGCCACCGGCAGTGCGCCCCGCGGGCCGCCCGGGAGACCGCGGCGGGCGGCCGGGAGACCGCGGCCGGCGGCCGGCAGACCGCGTCGGGCCGGCCGAGGGCCGGGGGGACAGGCCGCCCGAGGGCTACGCCCTCTTCACGTCGTACACGCCCGGCACGTCCCGCATCGCCCGCATCAGGGCCGGCAGCCCGGCTGCGTCCGGGAGCTGGAGGGTGTAGGTGTGCCGGACCCGCTGCTCGACCGGGGGTTCCACGGTCGCGGAGACCACCTCGACGCCCTCGCGGGCGATGGCCTCGGTCAGGTCGGCCAGCAGGTGGGGGCGGCCGAACGATTCGGCTACCAGCGTGACCCGGCAGTCCGCCGTCGCCCGCCAGTGCACGGCGACCGGGGTGCGTCCCACCGCGCGCATCTGTGCCACCGCCGCGCAGTGGATGCGGTGCACGGTGACGGCTCCGCCCCTGACCACGAATCCGGCGACGGCGTCCGGCGGTACGGGGGTGCAGCACCCGGCGAGCCGCACGGTGGCGTTCGGCAGGTCGACGACGGCGTTGCCCCCGCCGCCCCGGGCTCCGACCACGGACAGCGGGGCCCGGGCGGCGGTGGGGGTGGTCATCGCGCGGTCGGGGTGGGCTTCGAGCCAGGTGCTGATGGCGATCCGGGCGGCGGGGGTCCGCGCGTGGTCCAGCCACTCGGCGGCGGGGCCCGAGGAGGCGTCCTGCGCGAGCAGCAGCTGCACGGTGTCCCCGTCGGACAGCGGGGAGGAGAGGGAGGTCAGGCGCCCGTTGACGCGGGCGCCGATACAGCCGTGGGCCGCCTCGCCGTGCTGGGCGTAGGCGGCGTCGATACAGCTGGCCCCGGCGGGCAGGCCGAGCGTGCCCCCGTCGGCCCGGAACACGGTGATCTCCCGGTCCTGGGCCAGTTCCGCGCGCAGCACGCTCCAGAAGGTGTCGGGGTCGGGCGCGGACTGCTGCCAGTCGAGCAGCCGGGACAGCCAGCCGGGCCGCGTCGGGTCCACCCGCTCCTCGTCGGGATCCGCGGCGGTGTCCGCCGTCCCGGTGGCGTACGGATTGCCGAGCGCCACCACGCCCGCCTCGGCGACGCGGTGCATTTGCCGGGTGCGGACGATGACTTCGGCGACGTGGCCCTCGGGCGTGGCGACCGCGGTGTGCAGCGACTGGTAGAGGTTGAACTTCGGGACGGCGATGAAGTCCTTGAACTCCGAGACGACGGGGGTGAAGCAGGTGTGGAGCTCCCCGAGCACGGCGTAGCAGTCGGCGTTCTCGCCGACGAGGACGAGGACGCGGCCGAAGTCGGATCCGCGCAGCTCGCCGCGTTTGAGGGCGATGCGGTGGACGGAGACGAAGTGCCGGGGCCTGATCTGCACTTCGGCGGCGATGCCGGCCTCGCGCAGGACGGTCCGTACGGAGTCGGCGATGGCGGGCAGCGGGTCGCGTTCCCCGGCGTGGGCCGCGATGAGCGCGCGGGTCTGCTCGTATTCCTCGGGGTGGAGGATGGCGAAGACGAGGTCTTCCAGCTCCGTCTTGAGGGCCTGGACGCCGAGCCGTTCGGCGAGCGGGATGAGGACGTCGCGGGTGACCTTCGCGATGCGGGCCTGTTTCTCGGGACGCATCACGCCGAGGGTGCGCATGTTGTGCAGCCGGTCGGCGAGTTTGATGGACATGACGCGGACGTCGTTGCCGGTGGCGACGAGCATCTTGCGGA
Source organism: Streptomyces sp. NPDC088762 (assembly GCF_044750905.1). Taxonomy (NCBI): domain Bacteria; kingdom Bacillati; phylum Actinomycetota; class Actinomycetes; order Kitasatosporales; family Streptomycetaceae; genus Streptomyces; species Streptomyces sp. NPDC088762. The sequence goes on along the minus strand of NZ_JBIVKT010000009.1, from coordinate 64,484 downwards.
AGGTCTCGGGTTCGGCGGCGGCGCCGTAGTCGATCTTCTCGACCTTGGTGACGCCGTCGACGATGAAGCAGACCTCGTCGCCGAACTCCTCCCGGACCTGATCGAGGGTCACATCGGTGTCCTCGACGGTGTCGTGGAGGAGAGAGGCCGTCAAGGTGGTGGTTTCCGCGCCGAGTTCGGCGAGGATCAGGGTGACGGCGAGCGGATGTGTGATGTACGGCTCACCGCTTTTGCGCATCTGGCCGCGGTGCGAGGTCTCCGCGAGCAGGTAGGCGCGCCGCAGAATGGACAGATCGGCGTCCGGATGGTGGGCGCGGTGGGCCTCGGCGACGTGGCCGATGGCGTCCGGCAGCCGGTCGCGGGACGTGGGCCCGAGCAGGGCGGCGCGGCCGAGCCGGCGCAGATCGAGCCTGGTCCGGCCGCGTCTGCGGAGCTCAGGGCGCGCTTCGGGGTGTGCTTCTGGGTTCGTGGCCTCTGCACTCATGGGCACCTCCGGCGGCTTCGACCGGCGGTGGCGGGCATGGGGTGAGCCCTCAGGGCCGGTGCCTGATGTTACCGACCCCACCACGTGGCGCAGTCCACCTCTCGCACAGCGTGAAACGGATCACCCATTAGAGGGAAGCTTCACGCGAAAGCCGTTTCGGTGAGCCAGGACGCGTCGAACTCGCCCGCGGCCACGATCACGGCCGGTCCGGTCATGTCGATGCGGCCGTCGGGGTGTTCGGTGATGACGAGGGTGCCGCCGGGCAGGTCGACGGTGTACGTGACCGGCTCGCCGGTGGTCGCCGGGTCCACGCCGTCGCGGCGGATGGCCGCCACGGCGACGGCGCAGGCGCCGGTGCCGCAGGAGCGGGTCTCGCCCGAGCCGCGCTCGTGGACGCGCATGGCGACGTGCCGGGGGCCGCGGTCGACGACGAACTCGACGTTGACACCCGTCGGGTAGGCGGACGCGGGGCTGAACGGCGGGGCGGTGTACAGGTTCCCGGCGTCGTCGAGGCTTTCAACGAACGCCACCGCGTGCGGGTTCCCCATGTTCACGTTGCGTGCGGGCCAGCTGCGGGACCCGACGCTGACGGTGACCTCGCCCTCCGGGAACGTGGCGCGGCCCATGGAAACGGTGACGTCGCCGGTCTTGTCCAGGTGGACGCGCTTGACTCCGCCACGGGTGGCGATCGCGAGGTCACCGGGCTCGACGTGGCCGGCGTACTCGAGGTAGCGGGCGAAGACGCGCACGCCATTGCCGCACATCTCGGCGATCGAGCCGTCGCTGTTGCGGTAGTCCATGAACCACTCCGCCTCGCCGGCCAGGTGAGCGGCATCGGGGTGCGCGGCGGACCGGACGACGTGCAGGACGCCGTCCGCGCCGATCCCGGCGCGCCGGTCGCACAGCTTCGCGACGGCGGACGCGGGCAGCTCGATGGCGTTGTCCGGGTCCGGGACGATCACGAAGTCGTTCTCGGTGCCGTGGCCCTTGAGGAAGGAGAGGGGGGTGTGCGTCACCCGTCCATCGTATCGAGCCCCTGCTCAGAGGCGCCGATCGGTCCGCGGGCCGGACATCCCGGGCGGCGCGGCCCGCTCAGCGCAGGCGGGCGACCCGGTACACGGCGAGCGCCACGACGGCCAGCGCGGCCACCGCGTACAGCGCGGCCATGCGCCAGTCGGGGCGGCGGCCGCTGCCCCGGGCCGGGAGTCCGGGCCAGGTGTAGCCCACCCGCCGGGCGGCCATCATCCCCCAGCCGCCCGCGCAGCAGCTGATCAGGAAACCGAGCATGGCGACGACGGCTCCGCCGTCCCCGAACTCGAAGGCGAGCGGGAAGGCGAACATCAGCGAGCCGGCGGCGGCGAGCAGCACGATGGGGGCGATCTGCCACAGGCGCAGGCGGCGCTGCGGACGCAGTTCCACCTCGAACTCCGGTCCGGCGGCGGCCTCGGCCTCCGCGGAGTCCGGTGTGTCCGGGCCGTCGGGGGTCAGGCGCGCCGGCTCGGCGGGCAGCCCGAGAACGGCGGAACCGTCGGGGCCCTCAGGGCCTCCGGGGCCGCCGGCTCGGCCGGGGCCTTCCGGCCGGTCGAGAAGCTTCGGGTCCGCTTCCCGCCGGGTGTTGTCCCGCCCGGTGTCACGAGGGCCGGCCTCCATCGCCACGCGCCCTCCCCACTCGGACTCAGTACGCCGCCATTCACTGCCGGTGACCGCACCGTCAGGAGTTTGATGATGGCACGCCCGGAGCCCCCGAACGGGCGCCCGGGGCGTCCCGATGCCATCACGTGATCAGGCTGTGACCGCTCGTTCGACCAACGACTGCGCGAATCCGGGGAGTTCCCCGCGGTCGGCGACGCCCCCGCTGAGCCAGTGCACGCGGGGGTCGCGGCGGAACCAGGAGTCCTGGCGGCGGGCGAACCGCTTGGTGGCCCGGACGGTTTCGGCCCTGGCCTCCTCCTCGGTGCACTCGCCGGCGAGCGCGGCCAGCACCTGCTGGTAGCCGAGCGCCCTGGAAGCGGTGATTCCGTCGCGCAGGCCGCGGGCCTCCAGCGCGCGGACCTCGTCCACCAGCCCGGCCTCCCACATGCGGTCCACGCGCAGCGCGATCCGCTCGTCGAGCTCCGGCCGGGCCACGTCGACGCCGATCTGCACGGTGTCGTAGACGGACTCGTGGCCGGGCAGGTTGGCCGTGTAGGGGCGGCCGGTGATCTCGATGACCTCCAGCGCACGGACGATGCGGCGGCCGTTGCTGGGCAGGATCGCCCGGGCCGCGGCCGGGTCGGCGGCGGCGAGCCGGGCGTGCAGGGCGCCGGAGCCGCGCAGGGTGAGCTCTTCCTCCAGGCGGGCCCGGACCTCGGGGTCGGTGCCGGGGAACTCCATGGCGTCGAGCGCGCCGCGTACGTACAGGCCGGAGCCGCCGACGAGGACGGGCGTACGGCCCTCGGCGAGCAGCTTGTCGATCTCGATGCGGGCCAGGCGCTGGTACTCGGCGACGCTCGCGGTCTCCGTGACGTCCCAGATGTCGAGGAGGTGGTGCGGGACCCCTCCGCGCTCGGCGGTCGTCAGCTTGGCGGTGCCGATGTCCATCCCCCGGTACAGCTGCATGGAGTCGGCGTTGACGACTTCGCCGTCGAAATGACGGGCCAGGTGGACGCCCAGATCGGACTTTCCGGCCGCGGTGGGTCCGACGACGGCGATGACCCGCGGTGCGGGGGCTGCTTTCCTCACCGCCCCAGTCTCTCAGCCCCAGGTCAAGACGCGGACATGTACCCGATCGGGTTACGTGACGGGATGGGGGCGGGGTCGTTGCCCTGGCGAGGTTCCGGCCCGGCGTGTGCCCGGCGCACGTCCGGCCCCAATCCGGTGGAGGCCGGTCCGGCCAAGGCGGAACTTCACTCGCACGAGTAACGTTATGGGAGTAGACATGGGCGTTTTTGATCGGTTTTTTCGTCGTAAGGGCGAGGTTGCGACCGAGGAGGCCGTGGCCGAGACCCTGACGGCGGAGTCTGCCGAGGCCGAAGGAACCGAGGCCGCGCCTGCTGTCGAGGAGACTCCCGCGGTGGAAGCCGTGGACATTCCGAAGCAGCAGTCGGCCGAGGTGGCCGCGGACAGTGATGCCGGCGAGGGCGCCCGTACGTAGCCACCCGCCATTGGAAGGTGACCCATGGGCCTGCTGGACAATCTCAAGGCCAAGCTCGCTCCGGCGAAGGAAAAGGTCGGCGATCTCGCCCAGAAGAACGAGGGCAGGATCGGCGAAGGTCTGGACAAGGTCGCCAAGGTCGTGGACACCAAGACCAAGGGCAAGTACAGCGACCGCATCACCAGCGTCGAGGGCAAGGCGAAGGACGCCCTGGGCAAGATCGCGCACAAGGACGCCCCCGGCGGGCAGACGCCACCGGCGCCGCCGACAACGCCGCCGATGGCTTCCTGACGCGGTCCTTCGAAGGGGCGCGGAACCGGCACCGGCCGGTTCCGCGTCCCTTCGGCGTTGTCCCGGACCGGGCTGCTGCGGCCCGCCGGGTGCCCAAGGGCGTGTCGTCCCAGTACCGCCCGGCCGGCGCTGCCGTGACGACAGGCCCTAGGACCAGGCCGCCACGAAGTACCCCACGCCGTACGGTGCGTCCTCGTACAGAAGCCGGCCGTCGAGGCCCGCGCCCTCGGCGGCCCCGGCCAGTACCTGCCAGGGGGCCCGGCCGGCGGCCAGGAGCTCGGCCGCGAGTTCTGCGTCGAGGGCGGCGAGCGCGGACGCGTCGGCGGAGGCCAGCGCGCGGGCGGCGGCCGCGTCGAAAGCGGCGGCCCGCTCGTCGAGATAGCCGGGGGCCTTCAGGGTCCGGCAGGCGCTGCCGTCACCCATCACGAGCAGGGCCACACGGGACGCGCGTGCGGCGATCTCCCGGCCGGCTTCCAGGCACCGTGCGGTGTCCAGCGGCTCCCCTACCCCGAGCCCCTCGACGGGGGCGGCGGCCCAGCGTGCCTGCCGCAGCAGCCAGGCGGCCACGGCGAGCGCGGGCGGCAGCGGGCGCGCGCCCTCCGGGCCCTCGCCCTCGCCCTGGCCCACGCCCTGGCCCTCGCCCAGCCGTACGTCGGCCTCGACGCCGAATCCGCGGAAGCTGCCGCGGGCGCCTTGTGGGTAGGGCCCGCGGTGGTCCCGGTCGGCGGCCCCGACGACGACCAGCAGGTCGGGCCGGGAGGCGGCGAGCACGGCGAGCGCGTCCGAGCAGGCGGTGCGGGCATCGCCCAGCTCGGCGGCGGCGCCCGCGGCGACCTCGGGCACGAGGAGCGGCGGGGCGGGGCAGACGGCGGCGGCTACGAGCATGATCCGCAGCCTAACGCTGCCGCGGGGCGGGCGGGGGTGCCGGGCCCGTGGCTCCGCCGGTTCCTGGGGCCGTGGTGCGGCGCCGTGGCGCAAGCGGCCCCGGCTGCGCCGGCTTTCCGGGGCTCCGCCCCGGACCCCGCGCCTCAAACGCCGGCGAGGCTGGAGGGGGCCGCGGTCCCCCCGGTCAGCCCTGCGGTGCCGCGCAGCCCGACGTGGCGGCCGGGAGGGGGGCCGGGACGCCCAGGGTGGGGATGCCGAGCATGACGCCTGCCGGCTGGGACGGGGCCGCGTTGCGCTTCTCCCAGGCGTCGCCGGCACGGGTGCGGCGGACGGTCAGGGTCGGGCCCTCGGCCAGGAGGTGGTGCGGGGCCGCGTAGGTGATGTCGACGGTGACCACGTCGCCCGGGCGGACCTCCTCGTCCGGCTTCGTGAAGTGGACGAGGCGGTTGTCGGGGGCGCGGCCGGACAGCCGGTGCGTGGCGCCGTCCTTGCGGCCCTCGCCCTCCGCGACCATGACCTCCAGGGTGCGGCCGACCTGCTTCTTGTTCTCCTCCCAGGAGATCTCCTCCTGGAGGGCGACCAGGCGCATGTAGCGGTCCTGCACGACCTCCTTGGGGATCTGCCCGTCCATGTCGGCCGCGGGGGTGCCGGGCCGCTTGGAGTACTGGAAGGTGAAGGCGCTCGCGAAGCGGGCCTCGCGCACCACGTGCATCGTCTGCTGGAAGTCCTCCTCCGTCTCACCGGGGAAGCCCACGATGATGTCGGTGGAGATCGCGGCGTGCGGGATCGCGGCGCGGACCTTCTCGATGATGCCGAGGAAGCGCTCCTGCCGGTACGAGCGGCGCATCGCCTTCAGGATCGGGTCCGAGCCCGACTGCAGCGGCATGTGCAGCTGCGGCATCACGTTCGGGGTCTCCGCCATGGCGGCGATCACGTCGTCCGTGAAGTCGCGCGGGTGCGGCGAGGTGAAGCGGACCCGCTCCAGGCCCTCGATCTGGCCGCAGGCGCGCAGCAGCTTGCTGAAGGCCTCGCGGTCGCCCAGGTCGGAACCGTAGGCGTTCACGTTCTGGCCGAGCAGGGTGATCTCCGAGACGCCCTCGGCGACCAGGGCCTCCACCTCGGCGAGGATGTCGCCGGGGCGGCGGTCCTCCTCCTTGCCGCGCAGCGCCGGGACAATGCAGAAGGTGCACGTGTTGTTGCAGCCGACGGAGATCGAGACCCAGGCGGCGTACGCGGACTCGCGGCGGGTCGGGAGCGTGGAGGGGAAGGCCTCCAGCGACTCGGCGATCTCGACCTGGGCCTCTTCCTGGATGCGGGCGCGCTCCAGCAGCACGGGCAGCTTGCCGATGTTGTGCGTACCGAAGACGACGTCGACCCAGGGGGCCTTCTTGACGATCGTGTCGCGGTCCTTCTGCGCGAGGCAGCCGCCGACGGCGATCTGCATGCCGGGGCGCTTCGTCTTCATGGGGGCCAGCCGGCCGAGGTTGCCGTACAGCTTGTTGTCGGCGTTCTCGCGGACCGCGCAGGTGTTGAAGACCACCACGTCGGCGTCGCCGTCCGAACCCTCGGGCGCCCGGACGTAGCCGGCGTCCTCCAGCAGACCGGAGAGCCGCTCCGAGTCGTGCACGTTCATCTGGCACCCGTAGGTGCGCACCTCGTAGCTTCGCTTCACGTCCACTGCCTGGCTCCGGTCGCTGCTGGTCATGCACCAAGGGTAGGCGGTACCCGGAAGCGCTCCGGCCGTGCGGGCCCGGGGGACGGGCCGTGACAGGACGGCGGCCGGGTGGCAGGATCGCGGCCATGCCTCTCGTACCGCCCCGGATCAGCAGGCGCCGTGCCCTGCGGGCCCTGGTGGCCGTACTCGCCGTACTCGGCGCCCTGGTGTGGTGGCTGAGGCCCTTCGGGGAGCCGGAACTCACGGGCAGCCTGACCTTCAGCACGGGCGTGCGCAGCGGGGTCTACCACCGCTACGGGCTGCTGCTGGAGCAGCAGCTGCGACGGGACATGCCCGGGGTCAAGGTGTCGCTGGAGACCAGCGAGGGCTCCCAGCAGAACCTCCAGCGGGTGGCCGCCGGGGAGGCCGACTTCACGGTGGCGACGGCGGACGCGGTGGCCAAGTACCGCCAGGACGGCCGGCCGGGCGCGACGACGCTGCGCGGCTGCGCGCGGCTCTACGACGACTACGTGCAGCTGGTGGTGCCGGCCGGGTCCCCGGTCCAGTCGGCGCGGGACCTGCGCGGCAAGCGGGTCGCGGTCGGCCAGGCGGGTTCGGGGGTGCGGCTCATCTCCGAGCGGCTGCTGACGGCGGCCAAGCTGGATCCGGCGAAAGACGTCACCGCGGTGTCCATCGGCATCGACACCATGCCGCAGGAGCTGGAGGCGGGCCGGATCGACGCGTTCTTCTGGTCCGGTGGCCTGCCCACGAACGCGGTGCGCGAGCTGTCGGAGCGGTTCGAGATCCGGCTCGTGCAGCTCGGCGACCTGGTGGAGCAGCTGCAGGGGACGGGCAGCCCGGCGCGCTACTACCGGGCGGCGGTGATGCCGCAGGACGCGTACGCCCGGGCCCGCAACACCAGCGCGGTGTCGACCCTGGCGGTGCCGAACCTGCTGGTGACCACCGACAAGACGGACCCCGAGCTGACCGAGCGGTTCACCCGGACCGTGATCCTCAGCCGCGACCGCATCGGGCACGAGGTCCACGCGGCGCAGCTGGTGGATCTGCGGACGGCGATCTACACCGATCCCCTGGACCTGCACGAGGGCGCGCGGCGCTACTACCGCTCGGTCAAGCCGTAGCGTCCTGCGGCAGCAGCATGGTGGCCGCGGCGGCCGCGCCGATCAGTCCCGCGTGCGTGCCCAGGGTCGCCGGGACCACCTGGAGCTCCCGTACGAAGGACAGGGTGGCGTAGGCGGCGAGGTGTTCCCGGATCGGGGCGAAGAGCGTGTCGCCGGAGGCCGCGACGCCCCCGCCGATGACCGCGATGTCCGTTTCCACGAGGGTGGCGGTGGCCGCGATGGCCGCGGCCAGGGCCCGGCCGGCGCGGTCGAAGGCGGCCAGGGCGATGGGGTCGCCGGCCGCGGCGGCCGCGGCCACGCCCGCCGCCGTGGCGTCGCCCGCGTCGCCCGTGGCTCCCTCGGCGCTCTCGGTGCCGGCGCCGTGGCCCGCCCCCGCCGGGGTCCAGCCCTGGGCCAGGGCCCAGCGGGCGATCGCCGTGCCGGAGGCGATGGACTCCACGCAGCCACGGCCCCCGCAGACGCACGGCTCACCGTCGAAGGCCACGCTGATGTGGCCGATGTGACCCGCGTTGCCCGTGGGGCCGGGGTGGAGCTGGTTGTTCAGGACGAGGCCGCCGCCGACGCCCGTGGAGACCACCATGCACAGCGCGTTCGCGTGGCCCCGGGCCGCGCCCAGCCAGTGCTCGGCCGCGGTCATCGCCACGCCGTCGCCCACCAGCACCGTCGGCACGTCCGCCCCGCGCGCCGCGAGCTCCGCCGCGATCCGGGCCTGGACCGGGAACTCCCGCCACGCCCCGATGTTGACCGGGCTGACCGTGCCCCGGGAGGCGTCGACCGGTCCTGCGCTGCCGATGCCGCAGCGGACCACCGAGCTCCACAGGGGCGAGCCGGCGAGGTCGGCGATCACCTCGGTCACCGCCGCCATCACCGCCTCCGCGCCGGCGCCCGGGCCCCCGCCGTGGTCCTCGCCCGCGTCCGCGGCGCGCGGGGTCGGACGCCGCGTCGTGGCCGTCATCGTCCCGTCGGGGTGCACCAGCGCCCCGGCGATCTTCGTGCCGCCGATGTCGATCGCCACCGTCAGGCCTGCGGCCGAGGCGCCGGCGCGCGGTGCGGGGAAGGGGGCGGTGGGGGTGGTCACGGTGGCGGCTCCAGGAAGGGGTCAGGATTCAGTATGCGCCGCGGGAGGCGCCGTACTCTCGCGCGGCTCCAGCCGCGGCCTCTCGCTCTCCCGTACCCCGGGCGGGCCTCCCGCGAGCACGGCGAGGAGTTCCCCGGCGGCCAGCCGCCCGAAGCCGGCGGTGTCCCGGACGAGAGCGGTGAGCCGGGGATGGGTGACCCGGCAGAGCGCGGAGTCGTCCCAGGCGACGATCGAGAGCCGGCCCGGCACGGGGATGCCCAGCTCGGCCGCGACCGCGCTGCCCGCCACGGCCATCACGTCGTTGTCGTAGACGAGGGCCGTGGGCGGCACGGGCTCGGCGAGGACCCGCCGGGTGGCCGCCGCGCCCTCGGCGTCGGAGTAGTCGGTGACCACCGAGCGCACCCGGTCCGGTCCCAGCCCGCGCCGCGCTGCCTCGGCGCGCAGGGATTCCATCCGGCGGGCCGTGTGCGCGAGGCCGGGCAGACCAGCGATGTGGACGATGCGGCGGTGGCCGAGCCCGTGGAGGTGGTCCAGGACCTGGGCCATCGCCCCGGCGTCGTCGGCCCGGACCGAGGAGAGGGTGGCGGAGGATTCGGCCGAACCGACGGTGACCGCGGGCAGGGCGAGCTGCCCGAGGAGCTCCGGACGCGGGTCCCGGGTGCGCGGGTCGACGACGATCACTCCGTCGACCCGCCGCTCGGCCCACCAGCGGCGGTAGAGGGCGCATTCGGCGTCGATGTCCTCGACGACCTGGAACAGCAGGGCGGTCCGGGCGGCGGAGAGGACCTCCTGTATGCCCGAGACGAGTTGGAGGAAGAAGGACTCGACGCCGAGCGTGTGCGCGGGCCGGGCGAGGACGAGCCCGACGGCTCCGGAGCGCTCCCCGGAGAGGGCGCGGGCCGCGCTGTTGGGCTGCCAGCCGAGCTCCTCGGCGACGCGGCGGATCCGGGCGCGGGTGTCCCGGGAGACGCCGGGCCGGTCGTTGAGCGCGAAGGACACGGCGCTCTCGGAGACCCCGGCCTGGCGGGCGATGTCCTTGATGGTGGGTCTGCGGGCCATGGCCTGCCTCATTCATCCTTCGGCTCGGCGGGGACGTGAACGGCAATGGCCGGACCGTACGCCATCCTGCCCGGCCGGGCCGCCGCGACCACCGCCCGCCGACTCCCCTGCGAGACGGCCGGCCGGGAGCCCACCGTCTTTTGTGCGTACGAGACTTCGCGCACGGGCACCCGGCCGGCCCGTCCGCATCTCCCAGGCGGCGGGAGGCGGCCACCCCCCGGCCGAGCCGCGCCGCCGGCCAGGAGTGCGCCCGGACCGGCGAGGTGCCGGACGGCCCTCCGGATACGGGTACGGACGACGCGGGCGGGGGATTCCGGCAAGCCGGCGAAGAGCCGCCGGGCGGCCACGGACGTGACCGGAATACCCCTGCCCAATTCCTCCCCGATCCTCGCGCACCAGGGTGAGCTAAACCGCATTAGCCCGATCGGGTTCAGCGCCCACACCCCTTCCGTCAACGGGACTGAAGCACATAAGTACTGACGCCCGCGAAGGCCGAACGCCCGAGCATCGAGGCCCTGTTGACTTTACGGTGCGGTGCGCGGCAGTTTATGGGTCCGGCGAATTCCCCTGCACTCAGGGACACTTCATGCCCCACGCCTCCCGCCCGCCCCGGACCCTCCGCTTCGGCGCCAACTACACCCCGGCGCGCGGCTGGTTCCACCACTGGCTGGACTTCGACCTCGACGAGGTCAGAGCCGACCTCGACTCGATCGCCGCGCTCGGGCTGGACCATGTCCGCGTGTTCGCGCTGTGGCCGCTGTTCCAGCCCAACCGGACCCTGATCCGGCCGCGCGCGGTCGAGCAGCTCGTCGCGCTCGCCGACGCGGCCGCCGACTGCGGGCTCGACGTCAACGTGGACGGCCTGCAAGGGCACCTGTCGAGTTTCGACTTCCTGCCCGCCTGGACCCGGACCTGGCACCGGCGCAACATCTTCGGCGACCCCGACGTGATCGCCGGGCAGGAGGAGTACCTGCGCACGCTGGCCGCCGCCCTCGCGGACCGCCCCAACTTCCTCGGCATGACGGTCGGCAACGAGATCAACCAGTTCTCCGACGCCCCGCACCCCGACCCCGACCGGATCACGCGGGCCCAGGCGGACCGCTGGCTGGAGCGGATGCTGGCCGCCTGCGAGGAGGGCGCCCCCGGCAGGTTCCACCTGCACGCCGAGTACGACGCCGCCTGGTACCGGGACGGGCATCCCTTCACGGCGGCCCAGGCGGCCCGGCTCGGCGCGGCCACCGCCGTGCACTCGTGGGTGTTCAACGGCACCGCGCAGCGCCACGGCCCGGCGGGGACGGCGACCGAGCACCACGCCGCGTACCTGATCGAGCTCTCCAAAGCCTGGGCCCGCAACCCGCACCGCCCGGTCTGGCTCCAGGAGGTCGGAGCGCCCGCGCCGCTGATCGCGCCGGAGCGGGCGGCGCGGTTCACCGCGGCCACCGTCGCGAACGCCCTGGACTGCCCGGACCTCTGGGGCGTGACCTGGTGGTGCTCGCACGACGTGTCGCGGGAGCTCGCGGACTTCCCGGAACTGGAGTACGGCCTCGGGCTGCTCACCAACGGCCGCCGCGTCAAGCCGGCCGGCGCCACCCTCGCGCGGATCACCGAGCAGTGGCGCGGGCGCCCGCACGAACCACCCGTACGGACCACCGCGCTGGCGGTGGACGTCGGCGGGGCCGAGGAGGCTCCGCGACGCTCGGTGTGCGCCCCGGGCGGCGCCTTCTTCGAGGCCTGGGCGGCGCTCACCGCGCGGGGGGTGCGCCCGGCGGTGGTGCTGGCCGAGCTCGCCGAGGACCCCGCGCACCTGTCCGCGCGCGGCATCACCGAGGTGCTGTGCGTGTCCGACCTCACCTGACCGTCCCCCGCAGAGGAGCCTCATGTCCGGGACCGACAACGGAGTCGACCCTCGTACGTCCCCTGCCGACTCCGACCCCGCCCGCTCGGGGCCGACGCACTCAGGGCCGACCCGTCGCGGGGTGCTCGCCGCCGGGGCGGGGGCCGGGGCGGCCGTGCTGCTGGGCGCGGCCGGGCCGGCGTCGGCAGCCGCCGCGGCGGCCGGGGCCGGTTCCGCCACCCCGTCCGACCTGGCCCCGTACGCCTCCTACTGGTTCCCGGACTCCCTGCCGAAGGGCGTGCCCGGCCCCGGGATCGTGTGGCGCTCGCTCAGGCAGTGGACCCCCGAGGGAGATCCGGACCTGGCCCACAACACCGCGACCGTGCCCCTCGCGCCGCGCTTCACGCCGGTGCCGCCGCATCCCGGCGCACGCGCCGGTCAGGCCCGGATCGCCTCGCTGGTCTCCTTCGGGCCCACTGCGCGGAACCCTTCGCAGGGGTCCCCCACCGCCGACTACTACGCGCTCACGCACTGGGCGTACATCGACGAGCTGGTCTTCTGGGGCGGCTCCTCCGGCGAGGGGATCGTGCTCGCCCCGAACGCACCCGTGGTCGACGCCGCCCACCGCAACGGGGTGCGGGTGCTGGGCAACGTGTTCCTGCCGCCCGTGCCCTACGGCGGCGACCTCCAGTGGACGCGGGACCTGGTCCAGCAGGACTCCCTCGGCCGCTTCCCGATCGCCGAGCAACTCGCCCTGGTGGCGCGGACGTACGGGTTCGACGGCTGGTTCGTCAACGCCGAGACCGACGGCGGCGACAGCCGACTGGCCACGCGGATGCGCCAGTTCCTGCGCGCCCTGCGGGCGGCCGGCGAGCCGCACGGCCTGCGGATCACCTGGTACGACGCGATGAACTCCACGGGCCGCGTCGGCTGGCGGGGCGCTCTCGACGAGCTCAACCAGGAGTTCTTCGAGGACCGCGCCGGCAAGGTCGCGGACACGATGTTCGTGGACTTCCGCTGGACACCGCAGACCCTCGCCGCCTCCGGCGCGCTCGCGGACCGCCTCGGCCGCTCCCGCCACGAACTGTGGGCGGCCGTGGACACCGAGTCCAAGGGCTGGGATTCCACGGTCCCCTGGGACGCGATCATTCCGCGCGAGCCCGACCGCGATCACGTCGTCAGCTACGGCTTCTACCGGCCCGAGTGGACCCGCACCCACCTCACCGACCGCTCCCCCGGCGCCTTCCACCGCGCCGACGACCGGTTCTGGACGGGCGAGTCCCTCGATCCGTCCCGCCCTGCGCCCGAGGGCACGTGGCGGGCGCCGGCAACCGCCGTCGCCGACCGCTCCACCATCACCGCGCTGCCGTTCGCCTGCGCCTTCAACACCGGTCACGGCGAGCGCTGGTACGAGGCGGGCGAGGTCACCTCCGACACCCCGTGGAACCACCTCGGACTCCAGGACCGACTGCCGGGCCGCCGCTGGGTCGTGGACACCGCCGGGGAACGCCCGTCCGTGACCCTGGACTTCGCGCGGGCCTGGCGCGGCGGCTCCAGCCTGCTCGTCGCCGGGCGGCTGACCGCCCCGGCCACCGTGGGACTGCACTCCACCCGGTTGCCGCTGACCCGGTCCACCGTCCTGGAGCTGGTGCACGCCACCGAGTCGGGCCCGGTCACCGTGGAGGTGGGGGTGGCGACCCGCGAGCCGGCCACCGCCGGCGGCCCGGTCCCGTACACCTGGCTGAAGGCGGGGACCACGGCCCCGGGACCGGGCTGGCGCACGACGCGCGTCGGGCTGTCGGCCCTGCCGGGGAACACGGCCTGTGGACTGGCCGTACGGATCACAGGACGCGGAACGAGAGCCGTGGCCTGGCGGCTCGGCGCCCTGTCGGTACGCGACGACACCCAGCAGCGGCGGCCGGGTGCTCCGCGCTGCCTGACCGTGGACGCCTCGGCGCAGCGGGACGGCGAGGCCTCGCTGCGCCTGTCGTGGCGCCGGGCAGCCGGCCCGGCCGGGGAACCGGGCCGGATCCGCCACTACGAGGTCTCCCGCGTCCTGCCCGACGGCACCCGCCGCTTCCTCGGCGGCACTTGCGGCACGGCCCTCTACCTGCCCTCCGTCGCACGGGCGGCCCGGGAGCGGGCGGCGGCCTTCGAGGTCCGGGCCGTGGACGAGCTGTACGCGCTCTCCGGCCCGGCACGCACCACCCTGGACTGGGCCTGCGGGTCCTGGAGGTCCCAGGGGTCCTAGGAGGTGTGCGGGTCGGTGCGCGGGACGGCCACCGTCACCCGCAGCCCGTGCGGCGGGTTCGTCTCGTAGGCGAGGGTTCCGCCGCCCGCGGCGAGCAGGGCGCGGGAGATCGACAGGCCGAGCCCGGAGCCCTTGATGTTCTGGTGCCGGCCACTGCGCCAGAACCGGTCGCCGACGCGGAGCAGCTCCTCCTCGGTGAGACCGGGGCCGCGGTCGGCGACGACCACCTGGACGGTGCCCCCCTCGGCCGAGACCGACACCTCGACCTCCTCACCCGTCGGGGTGAACTTGAGGGCGTTGTCGATGACGGCGTCGAGCGCGCTGGACAGGGCGACGGGGTCGGCCCAGCCGGTGACGGCGGTGCGGCCCGTCCCGGTGAGCCGTACGCCCTTCTCCTCCGCGTACGGCCGCCAGGCCGAGATCCGCTCGGCGGTCAGCGCGCCGATGTCGGTGAGGCTGATCTCGGCCGAGGCGTGCTCGGCCAGCGCCAGGTCCAGCAGGTCGTCCAGGACCTGGGTCAGGCGCTTGCCCTCGGCGCGCACGGAGGCGATCTCCTCGTTCCCCTCGGGCAGTTCGAGGGCGAGCAGCTCGATCCGCAGGAGCAGCGCCGCGAGCGGGTTGCGCAGCTGGTGGGAAGCGTCCGCGACGAACGCCCGCTGCTGCTCCAGTACCTCTTCGACGTTGTCGGCCATCTCGTTGAACGACCGGGCCAGGCGTTGGAGTTCCGGCGGCCCGCCGGCGGCCGCGACGCGCGAGTTCATCCGCCCGGTGGCGATGCCGTGGGCGGCCGCGTCCAGGGTCCGCACGGGCTTGAGGACCCAGCTGGTGAGCCGCAGGGCGGCGCCGAAGGCGAGCAGCATGGCGGCGGCGAGACCGGCCGCGATGATCAGCCAGCCCTGGAGGATCCGGCCGCGCATCTGCTCGGTGGGCGACTCGGTCGCCACGACCGCGACGACGTCCCCGTCGAGGACGACCGGGGAGGCGACGAGGAGTTTGCCGTGGGTCTGCCAGGGCCACACCTGCGGCGGGTCGTGGCTGCGGCGCCCGGCCAGCGCCTCCTCGAAGGCGCGGCGGCCCTCGCCCGCTTCGGGGAGCTCCCACCAGCCGGGGGCGCGGGCCATGGCGTTGTCGTCGCGCAGGAAGATGCCGACGCGGATGCCGTACAGCTCCTGGTAGCGGGCCAGTTCGAGCTGGAGGGTCTCGCGGCGCTCGTCGGCTCCGGTGGATCCGGAGCCTTCGGCGTCGACGACGAACTGGGCGAGGGCGGCGAAGCGGGCGCTGTCGTCGATGCGGTCGACGACCACCCGCTGCTGCTGTCCGGCGGCCAGACTCACGGCGAGCGGGAAGCCGAGGGCCAGCAGTACGCCCGCCATGAGGACGACGAGCAGGGGGAGCAGCCGGGCGCGCACGGCAGGGCCCCGCTAGGGGGCGGCCGGGGTGACGAGCCGGTAGCCCACCCCGCGGACGGTCTCGATGAGGGCGGGCATGCGCAGCTTGGAGCGCAGCGAGGCGACGTGGACCTCCAGGGTCCGCCCGGTCCCCTCCCAGCTGGTGCGCCACACCTCGCTGATGATCTGTTCGCGCCGGAAGACGACTCCGGGCCGCTGCGCGAGCAGGGCCAGCAGGTCGAACTCCTTGCGGGTGAGCGGTACGTCGGTGCCGTCCACGCTGACCCGGCGGGTGGGCAGCTCGATGCTGACGGGGCCGAGCCGGACCGTGGCGGGGGCCCCGGTCCCGTTGGCCGCGGCCTCTTCGGAGGCGCCGGTGCGCCGCGCGACGGCGTGGATGCGGGCGAGGAGTTCGCCGGTGTCGTAGGGCTTGACGACGTAGTCGTCGGCGCCCATGTTCAGGCCGTGGATGCGGGAGCGCACGTCGGCCCGCGCGGTGACCATGATGACGGGCGTGGCGGTGCGCTTGCGGATCTTGCCGCAGACCTCGTAGCCGTCCTGGTCGGGCAGGCCGAGGTCGAGCAGGATCACCCCGTACGGCGCAACCTGGGCCGGGCTGCCGGCCGGCAGCAGTGCCTGGAGGGCCTCCTCGCCGTTGCGGGCATGGGTGACCTGGAAGCCGTGCCGGGCGAGGATCGCGGACAGGGCGGCGGCGACGTGGTCGTCGTCCTCGACGAGCAGCAGTCTCATGTCGTCCCCCTCTCCTTTTCTTCTCGTTTTTCGGACTCCGTCTTCGGATTCCGTACGTTGCGGGCCACCCTGCATCCACGCCGATGCGGAGTCCCACGTCAAGGGGGTTCCGGTCCGGCGCGGCTTCCGTTATCCACCCGGTACGCCCACACGGCACGCCGGACGGGCGCCGCGCACGGAGCGTATCCGGCTGAGGCCGGATCGTTATGCTCAATTCTCCCTCAGATGTAATGACGGTGTGCGCGCTTCGTCACTACTGTCCTCCCAACCGAGGAGGACGGAGCAATGAGCCGATGAGCGGAGTATCAGTGACCAAGGACGTGCAGGATGCGGCCGGTGCCGCGGACGACCTGGTCGTACTGAGCAACGTCAACAAGCACTTCGGCGCGCTGCACGTGCTTCAGGACATCGATCTGAGCATTGCCCGCGGTGAGGTCGTCGTCGTGATCGGTCCCTCGGGATCGGGCAAGTCCACGCTGTGCCGGACCATCAACCGCCTGGAGACGATCGACTCGGGCACCATCACGCTCGACGGCAAGGAACTGCCCTCGGAGGGCAGGGAACTGGCCCGGCTCCGCGCCGACGTGGGCATGGTCTTCCAGTCGTTCAACCTCTTCGCGCACAAGACGGTGCTCCAGAACGTCATGCTGGGCCAGCTCAAGGTCCGCAAGACCGACCAGGCGACCGCGCTGGAGAAGGCGAAGTCGCTGCTGGACCGGGTGGGCGTCGGCTCGCAGGCCGACAAGTACCCGGCGCAGCTCTCCGGCGGCCAGCAGCAGCGCGTGGCGATCGCCCGCGCGCTGGCGATGGAGCCGAAGGTGATGCTGTTCGACGAGCCGACGTCGGCGCTCGACCCGGAGATGATCAACGAGGTGCTGGAGGTCATGCAGCAGCTCGCCCGGGAAGGCATGACCATGGTGGTCGTCACGCACGAGATGGGCTTCGCCCGCTCCGCGGCCAATCGGGTCGTCTTCATGGCCGACGGAAAGATCGTCGAAGAGGCCGCGCCCGAGCAGTTCTTCAGCAACCCGCGCAGCGACCGCGCCAAGGACTTCCTGTCGAAGATCCTGCACCACTGACGGTTCTGTCTGGTAGTCATCCGGGGGCGGACCACTGCCGGACCGGATGCTGCCGGCCCGCGCATGCGCCCGTACGCGTCGCCCGTCGTTCAACAACGTCTCATCCGAGGGAAGTTCACCATGAAGATCTCCAAGGCCGCTGCGGCCGCGGCCGTCGCCGTCGCTCTCGCCCTGACCGCTACCGCCTGTGGCGGCAGCGACAAGGATTCCGCCAGCGACGCAGGTGCGTCGGGTGGGGCCAAGAAGGACAAGATCGTCATCGGCATCAAGTTCGACCAGCCGGGTCTGGGCCTCAAGACCCCGGACGGCAAGTACACGGGCTTCGACGTCGACGTGGCGACCTACGTGGCCAAGGAGCTCGGGTACCAGCCCGACCAGATCGAGTTCAAGCAGGCCGTCAGCGCCGAGCGCGAGAACCTGATCTCCAACGGTGACGTCAAGCTGGTCGTCGCGAGCTACTCGATCAACGACAAGCGCAAGGCGAAGGTCGACTTCGCCGGCCCGTACCTCCTCGCGCACCAGGACCTGCTCGTCCGTGCCGACGACACGTCCATCACCAAGGCCGAGGACCTCAACAAGAAGAAGCTCTGCTCGGTCACCGGCTCCACCTCGGCGCAGAACGTCAAGACCAAGCTGGCCCCCGAGGCAGACCTGCAGGAGCTCCCGGGCTACTCCGAGTGCCTGACCGGCCTGGAGAACAAGTCCGTCGACGCGCTGACCACGGACGACTCGATCCTGGCCGGTTACGCCGCGCAGGACAAGAACAAGGGCAAGTTCAAGCTCGTCGGTCTGAAGCTGAGCGACGAGAAGTACGGCATCGGCCTGAAGAAGGGCGACACCGAGCTCCAGACCAAGGTCAACGCCGCGCTGAGGAAGATGGTGGCGGACGGCGCCTGGGACGCGGCCGTGCAGAAGAACTTCGGCCCTGCCGGTTACAAGAACGAGCCTGCCCCGCAGATCACCGAAGGCAGCTGATTCATCGGTGAGGAGCGTCGCCGCCCGCCTGCCGCGGGCGGCGGCGCCCCTCGCCGGCCATCCTGGGGAGAGCGCAGGGCATCGTGTTCGATTTTCTTGAGTCCGGGCAGTACGACCTGCTCGGAGCCTTCTGGGTGACGGTTCAGCTCACCCTCTACTCGGCGGCCGGGTCCCTGGTCTGGGGCACCGTCCTGGCCGGGATGCGGGTCAGCCCGGTCCCGCTGATGCGGGGCTTCGGCACCGCGTACGTCAACGTCGTGCGCAACACTCCGCTGACCGTGCTGATCATCGCCTCGTCGTTGGGTCTCAGCCAGACCCTCGGCGTCAACCTCGGCGGCGACACCTTCAAGGAGACCGGCTTCCGGCTGGCCGTCCTCGCGCTGACCGCCTACACCGGCACCTTCGTCTGCGAGGCACTGCGCTCGGGCATCAACACGGTGCCGGTCGGCCAGGCCGAAGCGGCCCGCGCCCTGGGCCTGAGCTTCTTCCAGGTACTCACCCTGATCGTGCTCCCCCAGGCCTTCCGGGCGGTCATCGGACCGCTCACCAACGTACTGATCGCCCTCACCAAGAACACCACGGTGGCGGCGGCCATCGGCGTGGCCGAGGCGGCCCTGCTGATGAAGGAAATGATCGAGAACGAGGCGGACGCGCTCTTCGCCGTCTTCGGGGTCTTCGCCCTCGGCTTCGTCCTGCTGACCCTGCCCACCGGCCTGTTGCTGGGCTGGGTGGCCAAGCGAGTGGCGGTGAAGCGATGACCTCCGTGCTGTACGACACGCCGGGCCCCAAGGCCAAGGCGCGCAACTGGATCTACACCGTCGTCTTCCTCGTGCTGCTCGGCCTCGCCCTGTGGTGGGCGCTGTCCCTCATGGCGGACAAGCACCAGCTCGACGCCGACAAGTGGTCCCCCTTCGTGACCGACGGCCAGATCTGGTCCACCTTCCTGATCCCGGGTCTGCTGGAGACCCTCAAGGCCGGCGCGATCGCCATGGTGATCGCACTCCCGCTCGGTGCCCTGCTGGGCATCGGCCGACTGTCCGACCACGCCTGGGTGCGGGTGCCGGTCGGCGCCGTCGTCGAGTTCTTCCGCGCCATCCCGGTGCTGATGCTGATCCTGTTCGGCGTGGCGTTCTACCGGGTGTTCACCGACGTCTCCTCCGACATCCGACCCCTGTACGCGGTGGTCACGGGCCTGGTCCTGTACAACGCCGCCGTCATCGCCGAGATCGTCCGGGCCGGCGTGCTCTCCCTGCCCCGCGGCCAGACCGACGCGGCCAAGGCGATCGGCATGCGCAAGGGCCAGACCATGCTCTACGTGCTGATCCCGCAGGCCGTCACGGCGATGCTGCCGGCCCTGGTCAGCCAGCTCGTCGTCATCCTCAAGGACACGGCGCTGGGCGGCGCGGTGCTGGGCCTCACCGACCTGATGTCGATGAACCGGCAGATCTCGGCGAACTACAGCAACACCATCGCGACCCTCTTCGTGATCGCCCTGCTCTACATCGCGGTGAACTTCGCCCTCACCACCTTCGCCTCCTGGCTGGAGGGCCGGCTGAGGAAGTCGTCCAAGAGCACCGGCGCGGTCGTCGCCGGCGACGTGGCCGAGGTCGACGCGGGCGGCGCGGCCGGCGTGGGCGAGGCTCCCTGACGCCCGGTCAGTACACTGGCGTGACATGTGTGGTGCGGCGGATCTCATCCGCCGCACCACACGGCGTTGTCGCGGCCGGCGTCACTTGACGCAGGCACCTCCAGTGGGTTGCATACGTTCTGTGATCACATACCGGACATCGGGAGCCGCATCATGGACCCGGTGATCGTCGTCGGCGCGGGGCCCGTCGGACTGTCCTTGTCCCTGGCCCTGGCCGGCGCGGGCGTGCCCTGCGTCGTGCTCGACGAGGGGCCCGGCAAGGAGGAGTCCAGGCCTGCCCGGACCGTCGTCCTGCACGCCGGCACGGCGGCCATGGCGCACCGGCTGGGCTGTGCGACCCTGCGCGACGAGGGCGCGTACTTCGCCGCCTGGCGCACCATGCGGCGCGGACGGCCCGCCCAGCGGATCACCTTCGAGGACGGCCCGGCCCCGCTGCACCTGCCTCAGCACGCCCTGACGCGCGGGCTGCGCGACGCCGCCACCGCGCACCCCCTCGTCCAGCTGGTCACCGACAGCAAACTGGACTCGCTCGAACAGGACGATCACGGGGTCACCGCGCACACCCGGGGCGCCGAGACCACGTGGTGGCGCGGGAGTTACCTGGTCGGCTGCGACGGCGCCCGCTCCACCGTGCGCAAGCTCCTCGGCATCCGCTTCCCCGGCCGCACCGCCGTGGAACGGCACGCCGTGGCCGCGTTGCGCACCGAGCTGCCGTGGCCCGGCGAGGCCCTGCTGCACCGCAGCCCGCCACAGGAGGTCACCTCCCGGCCGCTGCCCGACGGGGTGTGGCGCCTGGACTGGCTGCTCCCGGCGCGCGGGGAGCTCGTCACCCCCGACATGCTCGTGGCCCTCATCCGGGACACCCTCGGGGCGTGGTGCGGGGGCACGACTCCCCCGTACGACCTGATCGACACCGGGGTGTACACCCTGCACCACCGGCTGGCCCGGCGGTGGCGCGACGGCCGCGCGTTCCTCGCCGGCGACGCCGCCCACCTGCTGGGGGCCCTCGGCACGCAGGGGGTCGAGGAGGGGCTGCGGGACGCCGAGAACCTGGCCTGGAAGCTCGCGGTGGCCTGGCACCAGGGGGCCTCCGAGGCCCTGCTCGACAGCTACGAGGGCGAGCGGCGCACGGCGGTCGCCTCCCGGCTGCGCGCGGCCGACCAGGCGATGCCGGTACTGCGCGGCGGGGGCGGTCTGCGCACCTACCTGCCAGGCGCCGCCCGTACGGGTGAGAGCCTCCTCACCGACGGGCACCTGGGGCGCGGGCCGTTGGGCGCCGAGCCGAGGTACGCCCCGCCCGTGGCCGTGCGGGAGGTCCCGACGGCCACGGAACCGGGCGGTCCGGTGGCGAACGTACCGGTGACTGCGCCCGACGGCTCGACGGTGCCGTTGCGCGACCTGCTGGGGCAGGGCCGGCTGCTGGTGGTCCTGGTCGCGCCGGGCACCGGGGTCTGGGACCGGCGCCACTGGCTCGGCGCCGGCCTGATGCCGCGCCTCGCGGCGGCGGTGAGCGCCCTGCCGGTCCGTACCGACCTGCTGGTCGCGGACGGCTACCCGGGGGCCCCGGCGCACACCGTTCTCCTGGTCCGTCCGGACGGGCATCTGGCGGCGACCTTCGCGGGGGTCCGCCCGGCCGAGCTGTACGAGGCGGCGGACACGGTCCGGGCAGGGGCCCCCGCCTCCCGGTTGCCCGCACCGACCACGGCCCCGTCCACCACACCCACACCGTCCAAGTGATCGATTGACCGTTCGCGCGGCGTCGTGGTTCACTCGCGGGCATGACCGGCAATGACGTACGCCTGTGGCGGAGGGTCCATATGGACCTGCTCCGCTATGCGGGCTGCGTGTGTCGCCCTTCCTGCTGATTCGCCCTTTCCTCCTGCGCGCCCCGTGCCGTCACCGGCCCGCGCGCACCTCCGCGAACCCAGGAACGGTCTCCACTCCATGTCTGCACCCACGCACGCGCACGCCCCTGCCCTCCCCCTGGCCGGGGGCCCCACGGCGGCGGAACTCCTCACCTTCGCCCTGGACACGGCCGCCAACTCCCGCATCATCGACTCCCTGCCGCTCGACCCTGAAGGCCGCACCTGGATCCGGCTGGACGGGCCCGCCGGCAGCGAGGCCTGGCTGATCGGCTGGCCGCCGGGCACCGGCACCGGCTGGCACGACCACGCAGAATCGCGGGGCGCGTTCGCCACCGCCCGGGGCCGGCTCACCGAGCACTCGCTCGCCGTACGCCTTCCCTCGGAGGGGTGGCGGTCGCTGGAGCTCGCCGAGGGTGTGGACCGCCGTCGCAGCCTCGGCGCGGGCGCCGGGCGGGCCTTCGGGGAGCACCACGTGCACGAGGTCCTCAACGAGTCCCCGGCCGAGCACGCGATTTCGGTGCACGCGTACTACCCGCCGCTTCCGTTGATCCGCCGGTACAGCCGCAGCGGCCCCGTGCTCCGGCTCGAGCACGTCGAGCGTCCGGCGGACTGGCAGTGAGCGGCCCGGTCGGCATCGACGAGCTGCTGGAGCGGGTCCGCGCGGGCTACACCCGCCTCGGCCCGCAGGAGGCCCTCGCCGCCTCGCGCGGCGGCGCGCTCCTGGTGGACATCCGCTACCAGGCCCTGCGGGAGCGGGACGGTCTGATCCCGGGGGCGCTGGTGGTGGAACGCAACGAGCTCGAATGGCGCCTGGACCCGTGGGGCTCCCACCGGGTCCCCGAGGCGACGGGTCACGAGCTGCAGGTGGTGGTGATCTGCAACGAGGGCTATGCGTCCAGCCTGGCGGCGGCCTCGCTCCACGCGTTGGGGCTCCGCCGGGCGACGGACCTGATCGGGGGCTTCCAGGCCTGGAAGTCCTCCGGCCTGCCCGTCACCCCGCCCTGACGCCCCCTCACCACCCGCCGCCGGGTCGCCGCTGCCCCTCCTCCCCCATCTCCGCACCTGCGCTCCAGCCCCGCCCCTCACCCTCCGGCCCGGCGGCCCGCCGCCCGGCCGGAGGCTCGGCCGGGGGCTCGGCCGGAGGCTCGGCCGGGGGCTCGGCCGGGGGCTCGGCTCGGAGCTCGGCCGGAGGCTGGACCGGGGGCTCGGCTCGGAGCTCGGCCGGGGGCTGGGCCGGGGGCTCGGCTGGGAGCTCGGTCTGCGGCTCGGGCGGGGGCCGCTGCGCGGAGCCGTCCCCTACCCGCCCTTCCACCGTTCCCCGGGCTCCGCCCGGACCCGGCCCTCAAACGCCGGCCGGGCTGAAAAGACCTGGGGCTCCGCCCCAGACCCCGCGCCTCAAACGCCGGCGAGGCTGAAGTGTGCCCCCGTCGGGCAACCCAGCCGCGCCAGGGAACGCCAGCAGCCAAACCCAGCCCCCGCGGCAATCGAGCAGCGGGACACGGGGCAGACCCCCGCCTCAAACGCCGCCGAGGCTGAATGTGCCTCGCGGGCAACCCAGCGGCGCCACGCAGACAGCAGCAGCCAAATCCAGCCCCTGCGGCGATTGAGCAGCGGGGCGCGGGGCAGAGCCCCGAACACTGACCCGCACCGGCCCACCCAGCCGCACCACCACCCAGCCCCTGCGGCGATTGAGCAGCGGGGCACGGGGCGGAGCCCCGGTCACTGGCCCGCACGGGCCCGCCCGGCCCCGCCGGGGAGCGCGGAGCAGGGCCGGCTCCGTAGGCGGTCAGGGCTTGGACGAGGCCACGTCCACCGGGCGGACCCGGAGCGCCACCCGGCCCGGGAGGGCAGTGGCGGACAGGGCCAGCAGACCGGCCACCCCCACCACCCCCGCGTAGGCGACGGGCAGCACGGCCGGCGCCGCCACCCCCGTCATGCCGACGCTGAAGGCGGTCAGTACCGCCAGGGCGATCCCCGACCCCAGCACCACCCCGATCAGCACCACGGCCACCGCCTCCGCCCGCAGCATCCGCAGTACCTGCCTGCGCTTCGCGCCCGCCAGCCTCAGCATCCCGAACTCCCGAACCCGTTCGGCGGTCGACATGGCCAGCGTGTTGGCCACCGCGATCGCCGTGAAGGCCAGTACCAGCCCCATCGCCAGCAGGTTGATCTCCGCTCCGGCGTCGGCGCGCTCGGCCCGCACCTCGTCCGCGTCCCGCGCGGACAGCACCGCCACCCCCGGGAAGCCCTTCACGGCGGCGGCCAACCGCTCCCGCCCGGTGCCCGGTTCGGCCGCCACCAGCACGCTGCCGGCCAGCGGATTGTCCACGTGCGCCGCCACCAGCCCGTGCGGCAGCGTCAGGTCACCGAAGCCCAGCCCCCGCGCGTACACGGCGCAGACCGTCAGCGTCACCGGAGTCCCGTCCCCCAGCGTCAGCTCCAGCCGGCTCCCGGGCCTCAGCCCCAGCTGGTCGGCGGCGAGTTCGCTCACCGCCGCGCTGCCGTCCCCGAAGCCGTCCAGGGTGCCGCGCGTCACCTCGGGGTCCCAGGTGCGGGTCAGCCCGGCCGGGGTCACGCCCTGCGCGCCGTACTTCGTCAGCCCCACCCGTACCGACGTGTGCACGATCTCGGTGGCCGCCGTGACCCCGGGGGTGCGGCGGATGCGCTCGGCGGCCTCCCGCGTGACGCCCGGTCCCTGCGCGGCCAGCACCCACCCGGCCCGGACCCCGTCGCGGGCCTGCGTCCGGGCGGCGTCCCCGAGCGTCGGGGTGATGAAGAGCACGGTGCAGGTCATGCCGACCAGCAGCGCGAGCGGGGTGACGGCGGAGGCCATCCGGACGGCGTTGCCGCGCAGGTTCGCGGTGGCGAGGTGACCGCCCGGGCCGGCCAGCCGCAGCGGACCGGCGAGCAGCGCGGTGGCGGCCCGTACCAGCAGCGGGCCGAGCAGTGAGACCGCCCCCGCCAGGACCACCACGGCCAGGAAGGTGACCGGGGTCGAGGCGGGCTCGGTACGCAGCGAGGCGAGCACCACGACCAGGACCGCCCCGCCGGCCAGCAGCAGCACACCGAACACGCTGCGGATCCATGCCGGCCGGCGCCCCTCCAGTGCCGCTTCGGCGAGCGCCTCGGCGGGGCGGATCCGGGCGATCCGCCGCCCGGTGATCCGCGCGGCGGCCCACGCCCCGAGCAGGCTCGCGCCGACGGCGACCACCATCGGGAAGATGCCGGCGGTGCGTTCCAGGGCGGTGGGGACGATCCCGCTGTCGACGAACCGGCCGTACAGCCACCCGGCGAGCGGCAGTCCGGCGAGCGCCCCGGCGATCCCGGCGGCCAGGCCGACGACCAGCGCTTCCCGGCCGATCATGCGCCGCAGCTGCCTGGGCGTGGCGGCGATGGCCCGCAGCAGGGCGAGTTCGCGGTAGCGCTGCTGGATGGAGAGGGCGAAGGTGCCGACGACCACGAGGATCGCGACGAGCAACGAGGTGCCGCCCATCGCGCCGCCCATGGAGACCAGCTTGATCCGGGCGCCGGCGGCGTCGAGGAACTCCACGGGCCCGCGCTCGTCGCCCGTGGTGACCTGCGCCGTGCTGCCCTTGAGCGCCTGGGTGAGCTGCCCGGCCAGCCGGCCGGCGTCGACGCCGGGTGCGGGCAGCACACCGATGGCGCTGAGCTGCCCGTCGCGGGCGGCGAGCCGCTGGGCCTCGGCGTCGGCGAAGAAGAGCGCGCTCTGCTCGGCGAGGTCACCGCGGGCGGTCTGCGCGATGCCGCTCACCCGGTACGTCTTGGGCTCGCCGGTGGACTGCACGGTGAGCTGGGAGCCGGGCTGGAGCCCCGCGCGGGTGGCCAGCGCGTGGTCGACGACGACCTCGTCTGCGCCCTGGGGGGCTCGGCCGGCGGCGAGCGTGAAGGGGGTGAGGACGGCGGAGGTCCAGGCGTGCCCGTACGAGGGCTTCGCGTCGGCCGCCGGTGCCTTGAGCAGCGGGACGGCCTGGAAGGTGAGTTCGGGCACGGCCCGCTCGACGCCGGGCACGGCCCGCACCGTGTCCAGGGTGGCGGCGGGGAGCCAGGCCCGTTCGGCGACGGGCTTGGCCTTGTGCTTCTCCTTCGTCTTGCCCTTCTTCTCCTTGACCGTCGTCTGGTGGACGTTCTGGTCGGCGGAGACGAGGACCGGCGTGGCCGCGTAGCGCTCGGTGCCGATCTTTCCGCGGAGGCCCGTTTCCAGGAGCGTGCCGCAGGCGGTGACGAGGGCGGCCGCGCACAGGAGCGCGACGAAGGCGCCGAGGAAACCGGCTTTGCGGTCCCTGACGGTCTGAAGGGCGTAACGCAGCATCATGCGGTCAACTCTGCTGCTCGGCACGCCTCCTGACATTGGCGTACTCCGGCGTCCGCACCCGGGGGCTACCCCCACCCCGGGCGCTCCGGCTCACTCCCCGGGGTACCCCGGTTCGCCGGCGTCCTCGCCCTCCGACTCCAGCGCGCGGCGGACCACCCGCAGGGCCATGCCCTCGGGGTACCCCTTGCGGGCGAGCATCCCGGCGAGGCGCCTGATCCGCTTGTCTCGCTCGAGGCCCCGGGTGGAGCGGAGCTTGCGCTCCACGAGCTCCCGGGCGGTCTGCTCCTCCTGCTCGGAGTCGAGCCGGCCCAGGGCCTCCTCCACGAGGGTGGCGTGCACCCCCTTGGTCCGGAGCTCCTGTGCGAGCGCCCGGCGTGCCAGGCCCCGGCCGCGGTGCCGGGACTCGACCCAGGCCCCGGCGAAGGCGGCGTCGTCGATCAGGCCCACCTCCTCGTACCGGGAGAGGACCTGCTGTGACACCTCCTCGGGGATGCCCCGCTTGTGCAGGGCGTCCGCGAGCTGGCGCCGGGTGCGGGGGCTCCCGGTGAGCAGGCGCAGACAGATCGCCCGCGCCTGCTCCTCGGGGCTCTGGGGCGGCAGTTCCTGGCGGCCTTCACGGCCTCCGCGGCGTCCGCCGCCCCCTTCCTGCTCCCGCACGGGTTCAGCTCTTGGCGACGGCGGCCTTGGCCGTCGTCTTGGCCTTCGTCGCCGGGGCGGGCACGGCCGCGTCGGCCGGCGCGGTGGCCGCCTCGGCGGCGGCGTCGTCCTTGCGCACGCCCACGCCCAGCTTCTCCTTGATCTTCCGCTCGATCTCGTTGGCGAGGTCGGGGTTGTCCTTCAGGAAGTTGCGGGCGTTCTCCTTGCCCTGGCCGAGCTGGTCGCCCTCGTACGTGTACCAGGCGCCGGCCTTGCGCACGAAGCCGTGCTCCACGCCCATGTCGATCAGGCCGCCCTCGCGGCTGATGCCCTGGCCGTAGAGGATGTCGAACTCGGCCTGCTTGAACGGCGGCGCGACCTTGTTCTTGACGACCTTGACGCGGGTGCGGTTGCCGACCGCGTCCGTGCCGTCCTTGAGGGTCTCGATGCGGCGGATGTCGAGACGTACGGAGGCGTAGAACTTCAGCGCGCGGCCACCGGTGGTGGTCTCCGGCGAGCCGAACATCACACCGATCTTCTCGCGGAGCTGGTTGATGAAGATCGCGGTGGTCTTGGACTGGTTGAGCGCACCGGTGATCTTGCGGAGCGCCTGGCTCATCAGGCGGGCCTGGAGACCCACGTGCGAGTCGCCCATCTCGCCCTCGATCTCGGCGCGGGGCACCAGGGCCGCCACGGAGTCGATGACGATCAGGTCGAGGGCACCGGAGCGGACGAGCATGTCCACGATCTCCAGCGCCTGCTCGCCGGTGTCCGGCTGCGACAGGATGAGGTTGTCGGTGTCGACGCCGAGGGCCTTCGCGTACTCGGGGTCGAGCGCGTGCTCGGCGTCCACGAAGGCGACGGTGCCGCCGGCCTTCTGCGCGTTGGCCACGGCGTGCAGGGTCAGGGTCGTCTTACCGGAGGACTCCGGCCCGTACACCTCGATCACGCGGCCACGGGGCAGCCCGCCCACGCCGAGGGCGATGTCCAGCGCGGTCGACCCGGTGGGGATGACCTCGATGGGGTCGTTCGGCTTGTCGCCGAGGCGCATGACCGCACCCTTGCCGAATTGCCGTTCAATCTGTGCGAGCGCGGCGTCGAGAGCCTTCTCGCGGTCGGTGCCTGCCATGGGTTCCACCCGGTTTGCTTGAGTCGATCGCTTCACGCCATTGACGCTAATGCCTGCCACTGACAATGCGCCTCCACGACCGGTTCGGCTGTGGATAACTCATCAGAATGGATGTTCGATTTCCCTGTCAAGCTCGCCACGCGAGAGCCCCGGAGGCCGCCACGCCGGGACCGGAGGCGCGAAGTGACAACCAACGGTTGACAGCCCGGGACTGTCAACCTACGGTTGCACTCATGACGAACCCATCCGTGGAACCCGTTCGCATGACCCATCCGGTACGCCTCGACGACCTCATCGAGGCCATCAAGCAGGTCCACACCGACACCCTGGAGCAGCTCAGCGGCGCCGTCGTCGCCGCCGAGCACCTCGGTGACGTGGCGGACCACCTCATCGGCCACTTCGTCGACCAGGCCCGCCGCTCCGGCGCCTCCTGGACCGACATCGGCCGGAGCATGGGCGTCACCCGCCAGGCCGCCCAGAAGCGCTTCGTCCCCAAGGCGGACAAGGAGGGCGACCCCGGCCTCGACCCCAGCGCGGGCTTCGGCCGCTTCACCCCCCGCGCCCGCAACGTCGTCATGGCCGCGCAGAACGAGGCCCGCGCCGCCGGCGGCACCGAGATCCGCACCGAGCACCTGGTCCTCGGCCTGCTGGCCGAGCTCGACGGCGTCGCCGGCCTCGCCCTGCGCGCCCAGGGGGTCGAGCCGGACCGGGTACGCGCCGCCGCGGCCGCCGTACTGCCCCCGCCGGAGGCCGAGGTTCCCGACCTCATCCCCTTCGACGCGTCCGCGAAGAAGGCCCTGGAGCTCACCTTCCGCGAGGCGCTGCGCCTGGGCCACGGCTTCGTCGGCACCGAGCACATCCTGCTCGCGCTCCTGGAGCTGGAGAACGGCGAGGGCCTGCTCAGCGGCCTCGGAGTGGTGAAGGAGACCGCCGAGGCGACGGTCACCGAAACCTTGGCAGGCGTACTCGGCGGCGGGGACGGGAAGTAGAGGTCTCCGCGTCCCGCGTGAGCTCGTACCGCTTCACGTACGCGCCGAGGAACGCCTGCAGCGTGGCGACGGCCGGGATCGCGATGAGCGCCCCGACCGCGCCCAGCAGGGCCGTGCCGGCGACCACCGAGCCGAAGGCCACCGCGGGGTGGATGTCCACCGTCTTCGAGGTCAGCTTCGGCTGGAGGACGTAGTTCTCGAACTGCTGGTAGATCACCACGAAGCCGAGGACGTACAGCGCGTACCAGGGGTTGACGGTGAAGGCCAGCAGGATCGGCAGCGCGCCCGCGAGATAGGTGCCGATGGTGGGGATGAACTGGGAGACCAGGCCCACCCACACGGCGAGCGCGGGCGCGTACGGCACTCCGAGGATCACCAGCAGGATGTAGTGCGCGATACCGGAGATCAGCGCCATCAGACCGCGCGAATAGAGGTACCCGCCCGTCTTGGTGACGGCGATCTCCCAGGCGCGCAGCACCTCGGCCTGCTTCGCGGGCGGCAGGACGGAGCACAGCGCGCGCCGCAGCCGCGGCCCGTCGGCGGCGAAGTAGAAGGAGAACAGCCCGATCGTCAGCAGCTTGAAGAGTGCGCCGAGCACGGTGGCGGACACGTCGAGCACGCCGGTCGCGCTGTTCTGCACGTACTTGCGCAGCCAGTCGGAGCGCAGCAGGCTCTCCTGGATCTCCAGCCGGGACAGCTCGGTGTGGAAGGTGCGGTTGATCGAGTCGATCACCGAGTCGAGGTAGTGCGGGAAGCCCTCCACCATCTCGACGATCTGCCCGGCGAGCATGGAGCCGAGCAGCGTCAGGAAGCCCGCGCTCGCGACGAACACCCCGAGGAACATCAGGAAGGTGGCGAGCCCGCGGCGCATCCCGCGGGCCGCCATCCGGGACACCGCGGGTTCGATCGCGAGCGCGAGGAAGAACGCGATCAGGATGTTGATGAGCAGCCCGATCAGCTGGTGGAAGGCCCAGCTGCCGAGCTGGAAGCAGGCCACCAGGGCCAGTACGAGCACCACGGCGCGCGGCAGCCACTGCGGCATCCGCGCCGCCCCTGCGCCACCGGCCGCGGGCCTGCCGCCTCCGGGCGGGCCCGCGGAGCGGCCCGGGTCGACCGGCCAGGCCGGCGTCGCGTTCCCGGCCCCCTGGGGTCCTTCGGGCCGGTCGTTCGTCTCATCAGTGGCTGCCACGCGGGCAAGTCTGGCCCACCGGCCGCCCGGACCGTAAAAGCGGCGCAGATCAGCGCAGCGAGGCCGGCACGTCCATCGCCGCACACACGGCCCGCCACACGTCCTTGGTCTCCCAGCCCGCGTCCAGCGCCTGGTGGACGGTCCGTCCGCCCAGCTCCGTCATGACGTGGTCCCGGGCGAAGGAGTCCGCGTAGGCCTCACCGAAGTGCTCCGCCATCCGCTCCCAGAAAATCGTCAACCGCATGAGGCCAGTATCGCGCCCCGGAGAGTGCACCCGTTCCGTTCGTCCCCCTGGCCCCACGACGGGCCCCTACGGTTTCTCGCATGCCTGGAGACGAAGCCCCCTCGTCGGCCGCCCCGGCCCCGCTGGCCCGCGCCGAGCAGTTCATCTGGCTCACGGCCCGCGTGCTGGAGCAGCGGCGGTTCGCGTTCCACTTCCTCGGCGGGGACGCCGACCCGGTGGACACCGCCCTGTGCTCCTACCTCAACGTCGACGGCGGCTACGGGCACGCGCTCGATCCGGACCTGCGCGGCCCGCTCAGCCAGCCCCTGCACACCGCGCACGCGCTGCGCGTGCTGGACAGCCTGGGCCGCTGCGCCGGTCAGCGCATCGAGCGGCTCTGCCGCCACCTGACCCGGGTCTCCACGGCCGACGGGGCGCTTCCGGTGGTCTTCCCGGCCCCGCGCGGCTACCCGGCGGCGCCCTACCACCCGGTCTTCGACGACCCTCCGGGCGAGCTGCTGACCACGGGTCCGGTCGTCGGCGTACTGCACCGCAACCGGATCTGGCACGCGTGGCTGTTCCGGGCCACGGACTTCTGCTGGGACCGGGTCGAGAGCCTGCGCCGCTCGCATCCGTACGAGATCCAGAGCGCGGTGGCCTTCCTCGACGGCTCCCCCGACCGGGCCCGCGCGGCGGCGGCCGCGGACCGGCTGGGGCGGCTGGTGCGCGAACAGCGGCTCGTGGTGCTGGATCCGCGGCGGCGGCACGAGTACCCGCCCGCCCCCGGCTACGCGCCGGGCGAGCAGCTGTACCCGCACGACTACGCGCGGCGGCCGGAGTCGCTGGCCAGGGGCTGGTTCACCGACGAGGAGCTGCGCCGCTCGCTGGACTTCCTGGCCTCCGAGCAGCAGGCGGACGGCGGCTGGCCGGTGCGCCGCCGGGCCTGGGCGCCGGGCAGCGCGCTGGAACGGCGCCCGATCGCGACCCTGGAGGCCCTGCTCACCCTGCGGGCGTACGGTCGCCCCCTCGGCCCGGCGGTGATCCGTACGACACCCCCCGGCTAGCCGCCCAGGGCCCGTACTCCCGCGGTGACGGCGACGGCGGCCGCGACGACCAGCAGGAACGGGGCCCGCAGCAGCAGGGCGACCGCGGCGGCCGCGAGCCCGGCGGCGCGGGCGTCGAGGACGAGGGCGTGCCCGGTGCTGAAGGTCTGTTGGGCGGTGAGCGCGGCGAGCAGCGCGACCGGCAGCAGGGCGGCGAGGCGGCGCACGAGAGGCCGTTCCAGGGCCCCGGCGGGGACGAGCAGCCCGGCGAGCTTGACGGCGTAGCAGCCGGCGACGGTGAGCCCGATGGCGATCCAGACGTTCACGAGCGGCGTCCCTTCATCCACAGCACGGCCGGGGCGGCCAGCGCGGCGACCAGTACGGGCACCCCGGCGGGCAGCACGGGCAGGAAGCCGAGCCCGAGGACGAGCGCGAGTGCGGCGACCGCCCGCTCGGTGGAGGTCTTCAGCATCGGCGCGAGCAGCGCCAGGAACACGGCGGGCCCGGCGGCGTCCAGCCCCCACGCGGAGGTGTCGCCGATGGCCTCGGCGCCGAGCGCGCCCAGCAGGGTGGTGAGGTTCCACAGCAGGTACAGGCTGAGCCCGGTGACGCCGAACCCGAGGCGGGCCGACTTCCGGTCGGGCTGCGCCAGTGCCACGGCGGTCGTCTCGTCGATGACCCAGTGGGCGGCGAAGGGCCGCACGGCCCGCGGCAGGGCGAGCAGCTGCGACAGCCGCAGCCCGTAGAAGGCGTTCCGTGTCCCGAGGAAGAAGGCGCCGGCGGCGGCCGTGAACGGGTTCCCGCCGGCCGCCAGCGCCCCGACCAGCGCGAACTGCGAGGCGCCGGTGAAGACGAGCAGGCTCAGTACGCAGGCCTGCGCCACGCTGATCCCCGCCCCCGCGGCGGTCACCCCGAACGCGAACCCGGACAGCCCGACGGCCACTCCGACCCCGAGCGCGTCCCGCACGACAGCGGCCCGCGGCCGCCCGGCGGCGACCCCGTCGGGGGTCTCTCGTATCACCATCCGATGTTCTCCCACGCCGCGAACCTACGCAGGCCGCGGCATCCGGGTCTTGTA
This sequence comes from Streptomyces sp. NPDC088762, assembly GCF_044750905.1. NCBI lineage: Bacteria > Bacillati > Actinomycetota > Actinomycetes > Kitasatosporales > Streptomycetaceae > Streptomyces > Streptomyces sp. NPDC088762. The sequence continues at coordinate 32,348 of NZ_JBIVKT010000009.1, read as the reverse complement.
CGTTCTTGCGCGCCTGTCGCCACGCTCGGAGCCCGGATGGCTACGGTGAGTGCATGGAGAATGCTCCGACACCGGTTGCCGTACGTCCTTCACATGCCAAGTGGGCCGCGCCGGTCTCCTGGGTCCTGCTGATCCTCGGGGGCGTGTTCTGCGGCCTGTACGCCGGCAAGTACCGGGAGCTGCACGGCGAGGTGCCGCTCCAGTTCGCGGGCGGCTGGGACCGGGCCTGCGAGATCGTCTACGGGCAGAGCCTGTGGTGTCCGGTCCCGGGCGGAGGGCAGCGCGAGCCGTTCCGCAGGGCCCTTTGGCTCGACTCGTTCCACTTCATCCCCGGGTACACGCTGCTGCTGCTCGCGGTGTTCGGCTTCGGCAGCTGCTTCCTGTACCGCAGGGTGTCGCAGAGGTTCGCCTTCCGGTGCCTGGCCGCCGCCGGAATGCTGGCCGCGGCGGACATCTGCGAGAACGTCTTCCTCTACCGGGCCCTGGACGGGCTCGGCACGGGCGCCGACGGCGACTGGCAGCGGGCGTCGTGGTGTGCGCTGCTCAAGTGGTCGATCGCCGGGCCCTTGGCGGCGGCGGCCCTGTGGATCGTCCTGACTCTGGCGGCACGCTTCGTCCTGCTGCGCCGGGCCGAGGTGAAGAACGCACCGCCCACGCCGCCCTTCGCCTTCCGTGACCCCGTCGTGCAGAAGGCCCACGAGCTCGCGAACCGCGGTGTGCCGTGGAGCGCACCGGACATCATCACCCCTCCCGCCGCGCCGCACGCGACCACCCCCGTGAGCGAGTGGCCGGCCCCCTCCGCCCCGGCGGCGCCTTTGGACAGTGCCAGGGAGCGCTGGCGCACTCGCGCGCTCGAACTGCCCGGACGGGAAGCGGCGGAGGTGGGCATCTGCGTCTCCGGCGGCGGCATCCGGTCCGCCTCGGTCACCCTGGGGGCGCTGCAGGCGCTGCGCGAGGGGGACGTACTGGCCAAGGCACGTTACCTGGTGTCCGTATCGGGCGGCGGCTACACCTCCGGGGCGTTCCAGCTCGCGCTTGCCTCCGAGCGGCCACCCAGCCTCGCGGGCCCCCGCCTCGGCACCGTGCGGGACGTGTTCGCGCCCGGCACTCCTGAAGAGGACCACATCCGCCGGCACGCGAAGTACCTCGCGGACAGCCCGCGGGAGAAGCTGCTGGCCGCGGGCATCGTCCTGCGCGGCCTGTGCGTGTCGCTGGGCCTGCTGGCGCTGGCCTGCGTCGTCGTCGGCGTATGTCTCGGCGCGTTCTACCACCTCGTCCCCATGACCGCGCTCGACCGTCTGCGGACGGACTCGAACGGTTCTTTCCCGGGGCTGTCCGGCCAGCTGCACGGTGAAGTGCGTACGCCCCTCGTCGCCCTCGTGGCACTCGCCGCGGTGGTGTCCGTGGTGGCGTCCCTGAGCAGGTCGTCCCGGCGCCCGCCGTGGGTACGGACCACCGTGAAGGGCATCCTGGCCCTGGCGGCCGCCGTCACCGTGTTCGCCGTGGTCCTGCCGACGGTGCTGTGGTTCTTCGCCTGGCTGGCCAACCGTGAGGACGTCTTCCCGGAGGGACCCGAGGGCATCTCGCTCTTCGGTGCGCTGACGGCCGCCGCCACCGGACTGGGCGGGCTGTTCACCGCCGGCAAGAACCGGGTGACGAAGGTCAAACCGGACGGGGAGAAGGCGGGTTGGTTCTCGGGAGCCCGATCGATCGTGACCCGGACCGGCACCGGCTGGGTCCAGACGATCGTGGTCTGGCTGGTCCTGGCGCTGGTCGCTTTCTTCGGTGTGGCCCTGCTGTCCTGGTCCACCGTCTACGCGAACGGCTGGAGCGCATGGTGGAGGTGCGGTCTGCCGGTTCTGCTGCTCTTCTGCGGCCTCGCCGTCGACCAGACCACCTTCAGCCTGCACCCCTTCTACCGGCAGCGGCTGGCCGGCGCGTTCTCCGTGCGCCGGGCGGTGCTGCGCGACGGGTCCGTCGGCGCCCTTCCGTACGACTACAACGCGGAGGGGACCAAACTGTCCGAGCACGGCCGGCGCGTGGTGGACGGGGAAGGCGCTTTCCCACAGACCATCTTCGTCACCTCGGCGGCCCTGTCGCTGCGCAACCGCACCGCGCCGGGCCGGCCCGCGGTGCCCTTCACCTTCTCCCACGACTACGTGGGCGGCCCGGACACCGGGTGGGTGCGGACGACCACGATGGAGAGCACGGCGCACCCGCTGATCGGCCGCGACCTCACCGTGCAGTCCGCCGTCGCGGTGTCCGGCGCCGCCTTCGCCTCGGCGATGGGCACCCAGTCGATGGCCGCGCAGCGGTTGCTCGCCCTGTCCAACCTGCGGCTGGGGACATGGGTGCCCAACCCCCTGTACCTCGCGAAGCTGGTCGAGCGGGGCCCGGACTGGGTCATGCCGCGGCTTCCGCGCGTCCGCCGGCTGCGCTATCAGCTCCAGGAGCTGGTCGGCCGGTACTCGGACACCAGCCCGATGCTGTTGTGCACCGACGGCGGGCACTTCGACAACCTGGGCCTGGTGGAACTGCTGCGGCTGCGCTGCCGCACGGTGTACGTGATCGACTCCTCGGGGGACTCGCCACCGTTGGCCACGACCCTGGCCCAGGCGGTGACGCTCGCGTACGAGGACCTGGGCGTGCAGATCACCTTCGACCAGGAGGACGTGCTGAAGCTGGTGCCCGGCAGCGCCGAGAAGGTGGAACCGACGGAACCGATGGCCGCCCTCAACACGCGGCTCTCCGCGAGCTGCCTCGTCAAGGGAGTCATCAAGTACCCGGAGGACGTGGAATTCGAAGCGGGCAAGCCGGGCACGAGGCTCGGCACCATCGTCTTCGCGAAGGCGAGCCTGACGCCTGACATGCCGTACGAGCTGCTGAGCTACGCGCTCAAGGAGAAGGCGTTCCCCCGCCAGAGCACCATGGACCAGTGGTTCGACCACACCCAGTTCGACGCGTACCGCGAACTGGGCTACCACCTCGGCGCCGCGGCCGTGTGGCCCACGCCGGTCAAGCGGCAGCGCCTGTTCGACCGCGCCGATAGGCGCCCGGGGGCACGCCCACGATCCGGGTGAAGTGCCGGTTGAGATGCGGCTGGTCGGTGAAGCCGACGGCGACGGCCGCCTCCGCCGGCGGGGTGCCGGCGTCGAGCAGCCGGCGGGCCCGCCGGACGCGGGCGTCGGTCAGCCAGGTGTGCGGCGGCATTCCGTACCGCTCCCGGAAGGCCCGCAGCAGGGCGAAGGGGCTCGTTCCCAGCTCCGCCGCCAGCTGTTCCAGCGAAGGCGGCTCGGCCATCCGCCCCTCCAGTACGGACCGGGCCCGCTCGGCGTCGGCGGCGCCCGCGCGCCGTACCGTACGGGTGGGCAGCGGGCCCGCGTGCCGGCTGAGCATCCGCGCCACCACACCCCGCAGCAGCGTGTCGGCGGCCAGCGCGTTCCCGGCCTCGGCGGCCCGGTGGACCTCGGTGATCACCCGGGAGCCCTGGGGGTCGGCGACCATGTCGGAGGTGAAACCGGGAGTGCCGCGCAGGGTGCCGATCTCGGCGGCGACCTCGGTGATCAGCTCGCGGGACGGGTAGAGGGTGGAGTACGCCCAGCCCTCGGGCGCTCCCGCGCGCGCGGTGTGCGCCACCTCGGGGTTGATCAGGACCACGCTGCCGGGCCCGGCCCGCAGGGTGGCGCCGGGGAGCCCGATCTCCTCGATGCCGCCGGTGACGGCCGCGATGACGTAGCCGTCGTGGGCGTGGCGCGGGAAGGTGTGGCGTACGTAGTGGGCGCGCAGCAGGTCCAGGCCCGGCAGTTCGGGGTACTGCCAGTGCCGGGCCCACTCCCGGCCCTCCCGGCCCTCCCGGCCCTCCCGGCCCTCCTGTTCCTCCCGGCCCTTCCGGCGCGCCTGGTCCTTCCCGCTCGTCCCCATCTCCCCATTCTGCGCCCCTGCGGTCAGGGGTGTTCCCGCAGGTCCGGCCCATTGTCAGTGCCGGGGTGCAGGATGGGGGCATGTCCGGCTCCGCGCTCGAATCGTTCTCCCCCGCGACCCGCTCCTGGTTCACGGGGGCCTTCGTCAAGCCCACCTCCGCGCAGGAAGGCGCCTGGCGGGCGATCGGGGCGGGCTCGGACGTGCTCGTGGTGGCGCCCACCGGCTCCGGCAAGACCCTGGCCGCCTTCCTCGCCGCCCTCGACCAGCTGGCCTCGACCCCACCGCCGGCCGAGCCGAGGAAGCGCTGCCGGGTGCTGTACGTATCGCCGCTGAAGGCCCTGGCGGTGGACGTGGAGCGCAATCTGCGCAGCCCGCTGACCGGCATCCGCCAGGAGTCCGTCCGGCTCGGGCTGCCCGAGCCGGAGATCCGGGTCGGCATCCGCTCCGGGGACACCCCGCCGGCCGAGCGGCGGGCGCTGGCCACCCGGCCGCCGGACATCCTCATCACCACCCCCGAGTCCCTGTTCCTGATGCTGACCTCGGCCGCCCGGGAGGCCCTGGCCGGGATCGAGACCGTGATCCTGGACGAGGTGCACGCGGTCGCCGGGACCAAGCGCGGCGCCCACCTCGCGCTCTCCCTGGAACGGCTGGACGAGCTGCTGCCGCGCCCGGCCCGCCGGATCGGCCTGTCGGCGACGGTCCGGCCGGTGGACGAGGTGGCCCGCTATCTCGCGCCGCGCGGCAAGGTCGAGATCGTCCAGCCCCCGTCGTCCAAGGAGTTCGACCTGTCGGTGGTCGTCCCGGTACAGGACATGGGCGAGTTGGGCGGTTCCCCCGCCACCGAGGGCAAGGAGGGCGGCGACAAGCCGTCCATCTGGCCGCACGTGGAGGAGCGGATCGCCGATCTGGTCCAGGCCCACCGCTCGACGATCGTGTTCGCCAACTCCCGGCGCCTCGCCGAGCGGCTGTGCAACCGGCTCAACGAGATCGCGTACGAGCGGGCCACCGGCGAGCAACTGGCCGACGGGGCGCCGCCCCCGGCCGAGATCATGGCCCAGTCCGGCGCCGCCCAGGGTGCCCCGCCGCTGCTGGCCCGTGCGCACCACGGCTCGGTGTCCAAGGAGCAGCGGGCCCTGGTGGAGGAGGATCTCAAGGCGGGCCGGCTGCCCGCCGTGGTCGCCACCTCCAGCCTGGAGCTGGGCATCGACATGGGCGCCGTGGACCTGGTGGTCCAGGTGGAGTCCCCGCCGTCGGTGGCCTCCGGGCTCCAGCGCGTGGGCCGGGCCGGGCACCAGGTGGGCGCGGTCTCCACCGGCGTGGTCTTCCCCAAGTACCGGGGCGACCTGGTGCAGGCGGCCGTGGTCACCGAGCGGATGCGCACCGGGTCGATCGAGTCCCTGCGGATCCCTTCCAACCCCCTCGACGTCCTCGCCCAGCAGCTCGTGGCGATGACCGCCATGGACACCTGGCAGCTGGACGACCTCCTCGCCCTGGTCCGCCGGGCGGCGCCCTTCGCGGCGCTGCCGGAGTCGGCGTTCACGGCGGTCCTCGACATGCTGGCGGGCCGATACCCCTCGGACGCGTTCGCCGAGCTGCGACCCCGGGTGGTGTGGGACCGCGTCGCCGGGACGATCACCGGCCGGCCCGGGGCGCAGCGGCTCGCCGTGACCTCGGGCGGCACCATCCCGGACCGGGGCCTCTTCGGCGTCTTCCTCGCGGGCTCGGACCCGAAGAAGGGCGGCGGCCGCGTCGGCGAGCTGGACGAGGAGATGGTCTACGAGTCCCGCGTCGGGGACGTCTTCACGCTGGGCACCACCTCCTGGCGGATCGAGGACATCACCCGCGACCGCGTCCTGGTCACCCCGGCGCCCGGGGTGCCGGGACGGCTGCCGTTCTGGAAGGGCGACCAGCTGGGCCGCCCGCTCGAACTCGGCCGCGCCGTCGGCGCCTTCCTGCGCGAGCTCGGAGCCCTCACCGAGGAGGACGGCCGGCTGCGCCTGCTGGCGGCCGGCCTGGACGCCTGGGCCGCCGAGAACGTGCTGGCGTACCTCGCCGAGCAGCGCGAGGCCTGCGGGCACGTGCCGGACGACCGGACCATCGTCGTCGAGCGGTTCCGCGACGAGCTCGGCGACTGGCGGGTCGTGGTCCACTCCCCCTTCGGTGCGCAGGTGCACGCCCCGTGGGCGCTGGCGCTGAGCGCCCGCCTCGCGGAGAAGTACGGCATGGACGCGCAGGTCATGCACGCCGATGACGGGATCGTGCTCCGTCTCCCCGACGCCGACCTGCTCAGCATGGACCTGCTGGACCACGACCCGGCGGCCACGCAGTCCTTCGAGTTCGACGACGAGCAGGCCCCGATCGGGGCGGCGGATGTCGCCTTCGACCACGGCGACGTCAACCAGCTCGTGACCGACCAGGTCGGCGGCTCCGCGCTGTTCGCCTCCCGGTTCCGCGAGTGCGCGGCCCGCGCCCTGCTGCTGCCGCGGCGCAGTCCGGGCAAGCGCACCCCCCTGTGGCAGCAGCGCCAGCGCGCCTCCCAACTGCTCCAGGTCGCCTCGGAGTTCGGTTCGTTCCCGATCGTGCTGGAAGCCGTACGCGAATGCCTCCAGGACGTCTTCGACGTGCCCGGCCTGACCGAGCTGATGGGCGACATCGAAGCGCGCCGGGTCCGTCTGGTCGAGGTCACCACCCCCGAACCGTCCCCCTTCGCACGGTCGTTGCTCTTCGGGTACGTCGCCCAGTTCCTGTACGAGGGGGACTCGCCCCTCGCCGAGCGCCGGGCGGCCGCGCTCTCGCTGGACTCCCGCCTGCTGGCCGAGCTGCTCGGCCAGGCGGAGCTGCGCGAACTTCTGGACGCGGAGGTGCTGGAGGAGCTGGAGCGGGAGCTGCAGTGGCGCACCGAGGACCGCCGGGCCAAGGACGCCGAGTCGGTGGCGGACCTGCTGCGGCTGCTGGGCCCGCTGACGGACGCCGAGCTGGCCGAGCGCGGGGCGGATCCGTCCTGGGTGCGCGAGCTGTCCTCGGCCCGCCGCACCATCCGGGTCCGGATCGGCGGCACCGACCACTGGGCGGCCATCGAGGACGCGGGCCGGCTACGCGACGCGCTGGGCACGGCGCTCCCGGTCGGTGTGCCGGAGGCCTTCACCGAGCCCGTCAAGGATCCGCTGGGCGATCTCCTCGCCCGGTACGCCCGTACGCACGGACCGTTCACCACGGCCGCCGTGGCCGGCCGCTTCGGCCTGGGGGCGGCCGTGACCGAGGGCGCCCTGCACCGCCTGGCGGCGGCCGGCCGCGTGGTCCAGGGCGAGTTCCATCCGGCGGGCATCGGCCAGGAGTGGTGCGACGCGGCGGTGCTGCGCAGGCTCCGCCGCCGCTCCCTGGCCGCGCTGCGCCAGGAACTGGAACCGGTCCCGCCGACCTCTCTGGCCACCTTCCTGCCGCAGTGGCAGCACCTGGGCGGAGCGCTGCGCGGCATCGACGGCCTGGCCCGGGCGGTCGAGCAGCTCCAGGGCGCGCCGGTCCCGGCGTCCGCGCTGGAACGCCTGATCCTTCCCTCGCGGGTAAGCGGGTACTCCCCGGCGCTGCTGGACGAGCTGACCACCACGGGCGAGGTGGTGTGGGCGGGCGCCGGGGCCCTCCCGGGCAAGGACGGCTGGGTCTCCCTCTACCTGGCGGAGGCGGCCCCGCTGCTCCTGCCCCCGCCGCACCCCTTGGAGCAGAGCCCGCTCCACCAGGCGGTCCTGGCGTCGCTGGAGGGCGGGTACGGCCTGTTCTTCCGCCAGATCGCCGACTCCGTCCGCGCCGGCGGGCTGCCCGAGGCCTCCGACATGGCCCTCGCCGAGGCGCTGTGGGACCTGGCCTGGTCGGGCCGGCTGACCAACGACACCCTGTCCCCCCTGCGGTCGCTGCTCGGCTCGGGCCGTACCGCGGGGTCCACCGCGCACCGGGCCCGGCGCACCATCCCCCGCGGGCGGTACGGCACGCTCGGGGCGACCGTGTCCCGCACCGGCCCGCCCACGGTGTCGGGCCGCTGGTCGGTCCTGCCGTCGCAGGCGCCCGACCCGACCCACCGGGCGCACGCCCTGGCCCGGACGCTGCTGGACCGGCACGGCGTGGTGACGCGGGGCGCGGTGGCGGCGGAGGGGATCGAGGGCGGCTTCAGCGCGGTCTACCGCGTCCTCTCGGCCTTCGAGGACAGCGGCCAGGCCCGTCGGGGCTATGTGGTCGAGGGGCTGGGCGCGGCCCAGTTCGCGATGGACGGCGCGGTGGACCGGCTCCGGGCCGCCGAGCGGACCCCGCCTCCGCTGGCGGCGGTGGTACTGGCCGCCGCCGATCCGGCGAACGCGTACGGCGCGGCGCTGCCCTGGCCGGAGCCCCCGGCCGGGGCCACCCACAAGCCGGGCAGGAAGGCGGGCTCCCTGGTGGTCCTGGTCGACGGGGAACTCACCCTGTACCTGGAGCGCGGCGGCAAGACCCTGCTGGCCTGGCCGGAGGCCGGTGACCCCCGCCTGGTCTCGGCCGTGACGGCCTTGGCCGCAGCCTCCCGAGCGGGCACCCTCCCGGCCCTGACGGTGGAGCGGATCAACGCCGCGGCCTCGCTCACGTCCCCCCTGGGCCCCTCCCTGGAGGCGGCCGGTTTCCACGCCACACCGAGAGGGTTGCGCCTGCGCTCCTGAGGCCACGAAACGGCATCGTCTGTTCCGCTCATGTCTTGGGCATGTCACGAAGCCGTCGCCACCGGCCGCTGGACTGGAACGGGCACTTACTCATCCCTTATCAAGATGATCACAGCCATCGCACAGACGATGCACAGTCATGGGGGAGAGAAGAGTGAGCACCATCAGCATGCGTGGAACCACCCTGGGCGCGGTCGCCCTGGCAGTCGCCGGCACCCTGGCCCTGACGGGCTGCAAGAACGGCAACGAGGAGGTGGCCCCGGCGCCGACCGGCTCGGCCTCGGGCGGCGCCTCGACCGCCCCCAGCGAGGCCCCGGCCAGCCCTTCGGCGGGCGGCAGCGGCTACAGCAGCGAAGCCCCCTCCGGGGCGGCGGGCACGGCCAAGTCCGGCCAGGCGTTCAAGCTCGGCGAGACCGCCACGGTCCCGTTCGACTACGGAAGCAACAAGGGCGGCACCATCGCCCTCACGGTCACCACCGTCGAGCAGGGCAACCCCGCCGACCTCGACTCGCTCAACCTCGGCGACAAGGTGAAGGGGATGATCCCCTACTACGTCCGCTACACGGTCAAGAACGTCGGCACCACGGACCTGTCGTACTCCTCGGTGGGCCACATCAAGGGCCTGCTCCCGGACGGCAGCGAGGCGCAGGGCGTCTCGGTCATCGGCAAGTTCGAGAAGTGCAAGGACGACTCGCTGCCGAAGGGCTTCACGAACGGCCAGACCCAGGCCGGCTGTGCGATCGCCCTGGCCCCGTCCGCCCAGACGAAGGTGGTCGGCGCCCAGTACTGGGGCAACCCCTACAACAACCTGAGCAACGGCAAGCCCCTCACCTGGAAGTAGCGGGCGGCCCACCGGGCCCTTCTCCCTTCCCACCGCGAGCCCCTGCGACGGCACCCCGTCGCAGGGGCTCGCCCCTTCCCGGCCGCACTCCCCGTCAGCGCATCACCTTCATCCCGAAGCGGGCGCCGCCGAGCGCGAACTGGATCGCGCTGTGCATGTGGGAGTACATCTCCATGCCCCGGGAGCTGACCAGCGGACCGAGGTCGAGGATGTCCTGCCAGCCGTAGGACCGCAGGAGCGCGGTGACCTCCGCCTTGGCATCGTCGTGCTCCCCCGCGATGAACATCGTGTGGTCGCCTCCGGCCACGGCCTTCGGATTGACGACGGTCTCCTGCTCCTGGGTGACGCAGGCCTTGACGACCTTCACCCGGGGCAGGGCGCGCTGGATCCGCTCCCCCAGGCTGTCGTGGTCGACGGGGTCCAGGGCCGGCATCACTCCCCAGGGGGTGGGCCAGGGGTGGGCCTGTTCCGGGTTGTAGACGAACGGGACCGCGTAGTCCATCAGCGTCTTGCCCGCGAGCTGCTCGCCGAGGCCGCCGAGCACGCGCACCGCGTTGGCGCCGTCGATCCCGTTGATCACGAAGTCGGCGGCCGCCGCGGCCTCGCCGAAGCTGCCGAGCCCGATGTCCGGGTAGTTCGCGAACCACTGACCGAAGGGTTCGATGCCCATGAAGTCCGGTTCGGTGCGGCCGAGGGTGGCCTGGGAGTCGCGGGTGCCGACGTACACGTCGTGCCCGAGTTCCAGCAGCTTGGCGGCGTGCGCGCGGCCTCCCGCGCCGGTGCCGAGGACGGCGACCTTCATTGCGTTGCTCCGTTTCGTGGTTCCCGACCCGGGGCTGACCCCGTGCACGCAGACACTCACGAGGAGGCCGCCCACCGGCGGCGGACGCGCAGGCACGGCCCGAACCGGCGCGAGCGGATCGCCCGGGTGGCGCAGGGGCGTCCACCGGGCCGCCCCCTACGCCCCGTCCGCTGACTCCTCATCAGCGACGGCCCGGTCCGCCGCCTCTCGCGCGATGTCGGCGTAGAGGCGGAAGAGGGCCGGGCGCGCTTCGCCGTGGTCGCGTTCCCGGAGGGCCGCCCAGCACCGGGCGACGAGCTGCCGGGCCAGGGTGCCGGGCCAGGGCCGGGGCAGGAGCTGAGGGGGCAGCAGCGGGTCGGGGTCCATGGCGCGGGTGAGCTCGGCGGCCAGCTCGGCCGCGATGGTGAGCAGTTCGGGCGGGGAGAGCGCGGCAGGGCCGGTGAGCCGGTCGAGGCGGGGCCGGGCGATCCGCGCGAGGCGGTGGTAACGCCCGGCGATCTCCGGCAACGGCCACAGCCGGCGGGCGAGTTCGGCAGGCTCCCGGATGCCGCCCCTGCGCAGGTCCGTCGTGGTGAGGAGGGTGAGTGCGCCGTCGGCCCCGAGGAGGCGGTGGGCCGCGTCTTCGACGTACGGTTCCCAGGCGTTGGCGCAGACGTACAGTCCCCCCTGGAGCGGGGCGCCGCCGAGGTGGACGAGCGTGTCGCGCAGGGCGTCGCGGGCCGGGCGCGCCGATTCGGGCACCGCGAAGGCGGCCAGGTGCCAGACACCGTCCCAGGGGGCGAGGCCGGCGTCCTGGCGGAACGCGTACTTCAGGAAGTCCGCGTGGGGGGCCAGGGCGTGCGTGGTGTCCTCGGTCGCGTGCAGCAGTGCTTTGCGGCCGCGGCCCTCGTGGGTGAACCGGCCTTCGGCCACGAGCCGTTTGACGCACAGCCGCACCTGCTGGTCGCTCATGCCAAGGGTTCCGGCGACGGTGTAGAGCTCGTCCGCGGCGACCGTACCGTCCTCCCGGATCAATGCGTGGACGAGCATGCGGGTGGGGATCTCGACGCGGTCGGTCACCTCGTCCGTCATGCCCACCGCCCTCCCGGCCCGTTCGCCTCCACGGGGCGGTGCATGGTGGTGACCGCGCCGAAACCCATCAGTCTGCGCAGGTAGGGCGTCTGCTCGGTCCGTACGGCCGTGAAGCCGCGGCGCTCGTACAGGGCTCTCGCGCGCGGATTGGTGTCGATGACGTCCAGCCTGATCTCCCGGCAGCCCTGCTCGGCCGCGACGGCGGCCACTTCATCGAGGAGCAGGCTCCCGACGCCGCGACCGCGCAGGCCCGCGTCCACGGCGATGCCGTCCATGACGAGCTGGCCGGGGGCCGGGTGGCGTTCGAACAGGGCGAGGAGCAGGAGCCGGTGCAGTCCTCGCAGCTGTCCGTACGTGCGCAGTACGTCGGAGGCCGATCCCCCGGTCAGGGCTCGGCCGCCGAGCTGGTAGCCGGCGAGGCCGACGAGCCGCCCGTCGAGGAGCGCGCAAACGGCGCGGTCGGCGTTGAGGTGGGCGGCGATGAAGGGCACCGCCTTGTCGGGCGGGTTCAGGGCCGGCCCGAGCTTCCGCCCGAAGGCCCCCCAGTACAGCCCGGCCGCCTGCAACTCGGCGCCGCCCGGAATCCCCCGCCGAACCGTTACCCCTGCCATGCCGCTCCCCTCCCGCTCACCGAAACTATCACCCACCCAACGACCGTACGCTGAACGATAGTTCCCCACCCGGCGAAACAGACGGCCGGATCCACGGCCCCAGCCCCACCCCGCTGACGCGCCCAGCCACGCCCCCGCGGGCCCGACCCACCCGAAACGAGGGCAGAGGCCAGGGGGAGGGGCGGGGGCAAGGGCCGGTCTGGGGCCAGGGCCAACGGCCGGAGGGCGGAAGCCGGCGGCCGGGCCATAGGCCAGGGCCGGGGCCGGACCGGGACCAAGGATCAGCGGCCAGGGCCGGGGGCAGGGACGGCCAGCGGGCGGGATGCGGGAGCCAGATGCCAAGCCGGGGGCCGGGACCGGGGGCCCGGGGGCCAGAGGGCGGCCGGGGGCTGGGAGGCGGGGGGGCCAAGGGCTCGGCCAGAGGAGAGCCGGGTGACGGGGCCCGGCACCGGGGCTGGCCCACGGTCGCGGCCAGACAGGTACCGAGGCCAGCTACCGGCCGAGGTTAGCGCGGGACCGGTAGGCCGGGGGCCGGTGTCAGACATGCACCGGGAACAGCTGTCGAGGCCAGGGGGCGGGGCAGCGGCAAGGACAGTGCGGGGACAGCGCGAGCACGGCCAAGGCGGGCCGAGGGCACGGCAGCCCAGGACCGGGGCGAGGACAGACCAACACCCTGACCCCAGAACGGGCCGAACGCACCGCAGCCCAGGACCGGGGCGAGGACAGACCAACACCCTGACCCCAGAACGGGCCGAAGGCACCGCAGCCCAAGGCCGGACAAAGGCAGGCCAACACCCTGGCCGCAGAGGCCAGCGCCGGGGCGGGGCGGCCAGGGCAGGGCAGGGCAGGGCAGCGCCCTGGGGCCAGAGGCCAGGGCCGGGGCCAGAGCGGGCCGGGGGCACGGCGGGTCAGGGCCGGGGCGAGCCCAGGGCCAGGTGGAGCCGGGGCCGGCGGCCCGCTGTGGCCCCGGCAACCGCACGCCGGGACCCCGCCCCGCCGCGGGACCCCGCCCCGCCGCCGGACCCCCGTCCCGCCGCCGCAGGACCCCGCCCCGCCGAGGGACCCCCGCCCCGCCGCCGGGGCCCGCGGTCGCCGCGGGGCGCGCACAATGGGGCCATGCCCGAAGGAGACAGCGTCCTGCGCGCCGCGGCCCGCCTGCACACCGCCCTGGCCGGCAAGCCCCTCACGCGCAGCGACCTGCGCGTCCCCCGCTTCGCCACCGCCGACCTCACGGGCCGTACCACCCTCGACGTCACCCCCCGGGGCAAGCACATCCTGGCCCGCTTCGAGGGCGGCCTCACCCTCCACAGCCACCTCCGCATGGACGGCGCCTGGCACGTGTTCCCCGCGGGCGCGAAATGGCACGGCGGCCCCGTCTACGAGATCCGGGCGATCCTCGCCACCGCCGACCAGACGGCCGTCGGCTACCGCCTCCCCGTCCTGGAGCTGATCCGCACCGCGGACGAGGACCGGGTCGTCGGCCATCTCGGCCCCGATCTGCTCGGCCCCGACTGGGACCCCGACCGCGCCGCCGCGAACCTCCTGGCCGCCCCCGAGCGCCCGCTCGGCGAGGCCCTGCTCGACCAGCGCAACCTCGCCGGCATCGGCAACATCTACAAGGCCGAGCTCTGCTTCATGGCCCAGGTCAGCCCCTGGACCCCGGTCGGCGCGCTCCCCGAGGCAACGCTCCCCCGCCTGGCCGCCGCCGCGCAGCGCCTGCTGGCCGCCAACGCCGGCGTCCGGCCCGGCCCCCGCAACACCACCGGGAGCCGCGGCCGCGGCCAGGACCTCTTCGTCTACGGCCGCGCCCGCCGCCCCTGCCTGCGCTGCGGCACCCCCATCCGCGAGGCCCCCCAGGACGGCCGCCCCACCTACTGGTGCCCCCACTGCCAGCCGGGCCCCACCCCCTAGTTGACGCTCCGTCAGGTGCGGTCGTACCGTCCCCGCATGCCCCTACCCACCGGCACCGCCTCAGCCCCGTACGACCTCACCGGACGCACCGCCCTCATCACCGGCGCCGGCAGCGGAATCGGCCGCGCCACCGCCCTCCTCCTCGCCGAGGCGGGGGCGCACGTGCACTGCGCCGACCGCGACGCGCAGGGCCTCGCCGAGACGGCCGCCCTCATCGCCAAGGCCGGCGGAGCCGCGACCGTCCACTCCCTCGACGTCACCGACCGCACCGCCCTGCGGGCCGCCGTCGCGGCCGCTGGCCCGCTCGACATCGCCGCCGCCATCGCCGGGATCATGCACACCAGCAGCGTGCTGGACACCGCCGACGAGGACCTGGACCGGGTGCTCGACATCAACTTCAAGGGGGTTCTGCGCACCTGCCAGGAGGCCGCCCGATCCATGATCGCCGCCGGCCGGCCCGGGTCGATCGTCACCATGGCCTCCGGCGCCGTGGACGCCGCGCAGCCCGGCCTGCTCTGCTACAGCGCCGCCAAGGCCGCCGTCGTTCAGCTCACCAAGACCCTCGCCACCGAGGCCGGACCGCACGGCATCCGCGTCAACGCCGTCGCGCCCGGCTGGATACGCACCCCGATGACCGGCCGGCACACCCCCGAGGTGCAGGAGCAGACCGAGGCGATGATGGTCCGGATGTCGCCCCTGCGCCGGGTCGGCGAGCCCGAGGACATCGCCCAGGCCGTGCTCTACCTGGCCTCGGACGCCTCGTCCTTCATGACGGGCCAGATCCTTCGCCCGAACGGCGGAGTGTCGATGCCCTGGTAGCCGCGGTGGCCGCTGCCACACCGGCAACCCCGGCAACCCCGGCAGCCACGTCCGCCGCCCGCCGCCGGGCCCTGCGCTTCGGCTCCGGTACGCAGTGCACGGGCAGCAGCCCCAGCCCCCAGCCGCCCACGGCCACCGCGCCCTCCACGGGCCCGGACTCCGCGGGCGCCAGGGCCAGCCGCAGCACGGCCCACCACCACAGCACCCCCACCGCCAACGCGAGAGCCACCGGCGCAGGTATGCGCGAGCGCAGACCCTCCCGCGGGCGCAGACCCTCCCGCCGGCTCAGACCCTCCCGCCGGCTCAGACCCTCCCGCCGGCGCATCCCCACCCAGGGGCGCAGACCCAGACGCGTACGCGCGCGCAGGCGCAGTAACCGCCGCACGGCTGCCTCCCAGGGGGCCGGGACCCGGACGGCCCCATCCTCCCGCACACCCCCCGGCCCCGCACCCAGAACGGCCGGGAGCCCCGGCCGGCGCTCGACGCACCGGCCGGGGCTCCGGCCACACTCACACGCTCACGTGCTCGCTCACGCGGCTACGACATTCACCGCTTCCGCAGGCGCCTTGATGGTCACCCGCTCCGGCCCACCCGCGACCGAAGCCATGGAGACCGAATTGAGCATCGGGCGGACCGGCACGCTGACCGGTTCGCTTGCCGCGGCCGACTGTGCCAGCTCGGCCAGCGACAGTTCATCGCTGACTTCGCGCATCAGCTCGGACATCCGTACGTCCAACGCGTCGCAGATCGCGGAGAGCAGCTCGGAGGATGCCTCCTTCTGCCCCCGCTCCACCTCGGAGAGATAGCCGAGCGAAACTCGAGCCGACGAGGAGACTTCGCGCAGAGTACGGCCCTGGCGCTGGCGCTGCCGACGCAGCACGTCACCCAGCAGGCGACGGAGCAGAATCATCGGTGGCTCCCTCCTCTGACCGTGTAGCCGCATCCTTCACGCCCCACCGTACCGCCTCGCGCCGCGGCCGTGCGGGGAGCGATGTCGTGTTCACTCAGGGCTGTAAACATCAAATCCCCCCGTCCTGTTCCGTATCCTGCCCCCGCAGATTCTCGCGGAGTTCGCTCGAGAGGAGTTCGAGCACTGTCCGTGCACTCTCCCTACGGATTTCCTCCCGGGAGCCGTTCAACCGCAGCCGGGCCGTTTTCCTGGCCCCCGGACCGGCCACGGCGACGAAAACCGTCCCCACCGGCTGCCCGTCCTGGGGGTCCGGACCGGCCACTCCCGTGGTCGCGATGCCCCAGGAAGCGCCCATCACCCGCCGTACTCCGGCCGCCATCTCCTCCGCGACCTGCGCGTTCACCGCGCCTTCGGCCGCGAGCAGCCCGGCGTCCACGCCCAGGATCCGGTGCTTGAGCTCCGTCGCGTACGCCGTGACCGAACCGCGGAAGGACCGGGACGCGCCCGGTACGGCCGTGAGCTCGGCGGCCACCATGCCGCCGGTCAGGGATTCCGCGACGGCGAGGGTCTGGTCACTCTCCGCGAGCAGCCGTAGCACTTCCGCAGCCGCGTCCACCGCGTCCACCGCGGCGCCCGCCGCTTCCGCCACACCGGATGCACCTTCAGACACCGGAAGAATCCCCCGCCGCATATGTCACCTCGCCGCGGCCCGCTCCGCGGCGAGACCCTTGCGGCGCAGTACGACCGCCTGCCGGATGTAGTCCAAACCGGTGACGACGGTCAGCACGACGGCGAGCGCCATCACCCAGAAGCGCAAGGTCGCCAGCGGGCCGGTCAGCGCGAGCACGTACATCCCCACGGCCGTGCCCTGCGCCAGGGTCTTCAGCTTGCCGCCCCGGCTGGCCGGGATCACTCCGTAGCGGATCACCCAGAACCGCAGGAGCGTGATCCCGAGCTCCCGCCCCAGGATCACCCCGGTCACCCACCAGGGGAGGTCACCCAGCCAGGAGAGGCAGATCAGCGCCGAGCCCATGATCGCCTTGTCGGCGATGGGGTCGGCGATCTTGCCGAAGTCCGTGACCAGGTTGTACGTCCGGGCCAGGTGCCCGTCGAAGATGTCCGTGATCATGGCGACGGCGAAGGCCGCCCATGCCCACGCCCGCCAGGCCGGCTCGTAGCCGCCCTCGGCGAGCAGCAGGAAGACGAATCCCGGCACCAGGACGAGCCGGATCATCGTCAGGATGTTGGCGATGTTCCACAGGCTGGCCTGGTTGACCGCGGCGGCTCCCAGCTTCGCGCCGGGCGCGGGCCGGCGGCCGGTCCCGCCCGCCGCCGATGCCGGGACTCCGGTCATCCGGCCGCCTCCTCAAGATCCATGCCCAGGGGCTCGGCCACGAGGTCCACACCGAGGGAACCGACCACCTTGGCGGTGACGATACGGCCGGGGACCAGCCCCGTGCCGTCCGTGAAGACGACCTGTCCGTCGGTCTCGGGGGCCTGGTGGGCGGCGCGCCCGTAGGCACCCTCGCCGTCCTCGGCCTCGTCCAGCGGCACGACCGTCTCGACGAGTACCTCCAGGGTCTCCCCGATCCGCTCCTCCGCGCGCTGCGAGGTGAGCTCCTCGGCGAGGCGCTGCATGTGGGCGAGCCGCTCGGCGATGGTGTCCTCGTCCAGCTTGTCCTCGTAGCCGGCGGCCTCGGTGCCGTCCTCGTCGGAGTAGCCGAAGACGCCGATGGCGTCGAGGCGCGCGTGGGTGAGGAAACGCTCCAGCTCGGCGAAGTCCGACTCCTTCTCGCCGGGGAAGCCGACGATGAAGTTGGACCGCACGCCGGCCTGCGGGGCCTTGCTGCGGATGGTGTCCAGCAGCTCCAGGAAGCGGTCGGTGTCACCGAAGCGGCGCATGGCACGCAGCACGTCGGGGGCCGAGTGCTGGAAGGAGAGGTCGAAGTACGGGACGACCTTGGGGGTCGAGGTCAGTACGTCGATCAGGCCGGGCCGCATCTCCGCGGGCTGGAGGTAGCTGACGCGGACGCGCTCGATGCCGTCCACCGCCGCGAGCTCCGGCAGCAGGGTCTCCAGCAGGCGGATGTCGCCGAGGTCCTTGCCGTAGGAGGTGTTGTTCTCGGAGACCAGCATGATCTCCTTGACGCCCTGCTCGGCGAGCCAGCGGGTCTCGCCCAGTACGTCGCTGGGGCGGCGGGAGATGAAGGAGCCGCGGAAGGACGGGATGGCGCAGAAGGAGCAGCGCCGGTCGCAGCCGGAGGCCAGCTTGACCGAGGCCACCGGGCTCGTGTCGAGGCGGCGGCGCAGCGGTGCGCGCGGCCCGGAGGCGGGCGCGAGCCCGTCGGGCAGGTCGGCGGGGGCCGCGGCCGGCTCCTCGGCGGAGGTCTGGGCGTGGCCGGGGAGGGCGACCTCGGCCTTCTGGCGCTCCGCCGGCGTGATCGGCAGCAGCTTGCGCCGGTCGCGCGGGGTGTGGGCCTCCACGCTGCCGCCGCTCAGGATGGTCTGCAGGCGGTTGGAGATGTCGGCGTAGTCGTCGAAGCCGAGGACTCCGTCGGCCTCGGGGAGCGCTTCGGCGAGTTCCTTGCCGTAGCGCTCGGCCATACAGCCGACGGCGACGACGGCCTGGGTCTTGCCGTGATCCTTCAGATCATTGGCTTCCAGCAGGGCGTCTACGGAGTCCTTTTTGGCGGCTTCGACGAAGCCACAGGTGTTGACGACGGCGACGTCCGCATCGGCGGCGTCCTCGACGAGCTCCCAGCCATCCGCCGCCAAGCGGCCTGCGAGCTCCTCCGAGTCCACCTCGTTACGGGCGCAGCCAAGAGTGACAAGGGCGACGGTACGGCGTTCGGGCATGGACTCAAGACTACTTCGTCCCGGCGCCGGCCCCCGCCCCAAGTCCCCCCACGGCAAGATCCCCGGGGCCGGCGGCAGGTGCCGCACCGCGCCCCGGGGATCCGGATTCGCACGTTCCGCCCTAGGGCGGCCCCGCCTCAGCCCGCTTGGGGCTGGTTCTGGAGGGGGTCTTCCTTGGTGTATGTGAGACGTTCCACCTGTCCCGGCTGGAAGTCGTCCTTGATCTCCTTGCCGTTCACGAAGAGCTTCACGGCCCCGGCGTCGCCGAGCACGAGGTCGACGGACTCCTTGTCCGTGAAGGTCTTGGACTCGCCCTGCGCGAGGGTGCCGTCGAAGAGCAGCCGGCCACTGTGGTCCTTGGCGGAGACCCAGCTCTCCCCGGTGTCGGCCAGCAGGACCACCGTGACGAGGTCCTTGGGGGCCGCCGCGATGGCACTGTCGGAAGGTTCCGGCTTCGGCGGCTGCGGGGTCTGCTGGGGCTGGGCGGCCGGCTTCCCGCCGGTCTGCTTGGGGGCGGGCTTGGGCGCGGCGGAACCTTCCGCCACCGGTCGCTTCTCGTTGCCGTCACCGCCGCTGAAGGCGGTGAAGCCCACGAAGCCGATCACGGCGACGATGGCGGCGACCATGGCAGCGGTCCAGTTGGGCCGCTGCCGCTCGGGGCGGATGCGCTCGGCATCGAACATCGGCGCGGCGGGGGTGGGTGCCGGCCGGCCGCCGTGGGCCGCGTCGTAGGCATCGACCAGGGGTGCCGGGTCGAGGTCGACGGCGCGGGCGAGCGTACGGATGTGACCGCGGGCGTACACGTCGCCGCCGCACCGCGTGAAGTCGTCCTCTTCGATCGCGTGCACGATCGGGATGCGCACGCGGGTGATGGAACTGACCTCGTCGACGGTGAGCCCGGCGGCGATCCGGGCCTTCTTGAGGGCCGTCCCGATGGACGGTCCTTCGACGGGACGTTCGACGATGTGGTCCTCGGACCGGTCGTCGGTCGAAGGCCGCTCTTCTTCGGGGGAGTTGGAGTTGCCGATGGACACGTGGGCGCCTTTCGAGCGTGTAGCCACCTGCTGGAAGTCCAGTCTAGGGGGGTGACGAAAGGGTGGAGCAACCGGAGGGTGCACTTCCTACGCCATCCGAATGGCGAGGGGAGGTCGGTCCGGTGCGGCGGCCCGACGCCGTGCGCGATGCCGTGCGCCGTGCCGCCACCTCCGTTCAACTGGACGCGGGCTCAGGGGAAACGGTTGCCCGGAAAATCGCCGGGAACACGCACCCGTCACGGATGGGCCTCCCCTCGGATGACGGCGAGCACTCCGTCCAGCTCATCTGCCTTCAGCAGGACGTCGCGTGCCTTGGAGCCCTCGCTCGGTCCCACGATCCCCCGCGACTCCATGAGGTCCATGAGCCGGCCGGCCTTGGCGAAGCCGACCCGCAGCTTGCGCTGGAGCATTGAGGTGGAGCCGAACTGCGTGGACACCACCAGCTCCGCCGCCTGGCACAGCAGGTCGAGGTCGTCGCCGATGTCCTCGTCGATCTCCTTCTTCTGCTTCTGCCCGACCGTGACGTCGTCCCGGAAGACCGGGGCCATCTGGTCCTTGCAGTGCCGGACGATCCCGGCGATCTCGTCCTCGGTGACGAAGGCGCCCTGGAGGCGGACCGGCTTGTTCGCACCCATCGGCAGGAACAGCCCGTCGCCCTTGCCGATCAGCTTCTCGGCGCCCGGCTGGTCGAGGATGACCCGGCTGTCGGCGAGCGAGGAGGTGGCGAAGGCAAGCCGTGAGGGCACGTTCGCCTTGATCAGGCCGGTGACCACGTCCACCGAGGGCCGCTGGGTGGCGAGCACCAGGTGGATGCCGGCCGCGCGGGCCAGCTGGGTGATGCGGACGATCGAGTCCTCGACGTCCCGCGGGGCCACCATCATCAGGTCGGCCAGCTCGTCGACGATCACCAGCAGGTACGGGTACGGATTGAGCTCCCGCTCGCTGCCCGGCGGCAGTTTGATCTTGCCGTCACGGATGGCCTGGTTGAAGTCGTCGATGTGCCGGTAGCCGAAGGCGGCCAGGTCGTCGTAGCGCAGGTCCATCTCGCGCACGACCCACTGGAGCGCTTCGGCGGCCCGTTTGGGGTTGGTGATGATCGGCGTGATCAGGTGCGGGATGCCCTCGTACGCGGTCAGCTCGACGCGCTTGGGGTCGACCAGCACCATCCGGACGTCCTCCGGGGTGGCCCGGACCATGATCGAGGTGATCAGGCAGTTGATGCAGGAGGACTTGCCGGAGCCCGTGGCGCCGGCGACCAGCACGTGCGGCATCTTGGCGAGGTTGGCCATGACGTAGCCGCCCTCGACGTCCTTGCCGAGCGCGACGAGCATCGGGTGGTCGTCCTCGGCCGCGTCCGCGAGGCGCAGCACGTCGCCCAGGTTGACCATCTCGCGGTCGGTGTTCGGGATCTCGATGCCGACGGCGGACTTGCCGGGGATGGGGCTGATGATCCGGACGTCCGGCGAGGCCACGGCGTAGGCGATGTTCTTGGTCAGCGCGGTGATCCGCTCGACCTTGACCGCGGCCCCCAGCGTGACCTCGTACCGGGTGACCGTCGGCCCCCGGGTGAAGCCGGTGACGTCCGCGTCGACCTTGAACTCGGTGAACACGTTGCGCAGCGAGGCGACCACCGCGTCATTGGCGGCGCTGCGGGTCTTGCCGGGGCCGCCCTTCTCCAGCAGGTCGAGCGAGGGCAGCGCGTACGTGATGTCCCCGCGCAGCTGGAGCTGCTCGGCGCGCGGCGGCAGCGGCTGGGTCTCCGGCGGCGCCTTGGTCAGGTCGGGCACGGACAGCGTCCCGGAGGCCGCGGCCGTGGTGGCGTGCGGGGGCTCGGCGGAGTCAGCGGGACCGGCCGCCGGTACGGGACGCTCCTCGCGGGCGGGCGGCACCGGCGCGGTGATCTCCACGCCCTCCCGGCCGACGGCGATGCCCTGGGTGAGGTCGGCGACCAGCGGCGAGGGCGGCAGCCCCCCGTAGACCGCCCCGTCCAGGGAGGCGGCGGCCGCGGCGGCCACGTCGACGGCGTCCATCCCGCGGTCCATGCCGGGCCGGGGCGCGGACCGCCGCGGCCGGCGCCTGCGGGCGAGGGCCTCCTCCTCGGCGGCATCGGCCGGGACGGCCGGTCCCGCGCCGGCGCCGGTACGGGCCCGCCACCGCTCGGGGTCGTGCCGGTCGGCGGCGGCGCCCGCCGGGGCCGTCTCCCCGTACCCCTCGTCGTATGCGTTCGGGGCGATGACCCCGAGCCTGATGCCGAGCCTGCGCAGCCGCTGCGGGATCGCGTTGACCGGGGTCGCGGTGACCACGAGCAGGCCGAAGACCGTCAGGAGCAGCAGCATGGGCACGGCCAGCGGCGCGCCCATGGTGAAGATCAGGGGCTTGGAGGCGCCCCAGCCGATGAGCCCGCCCGCGTTCTGCATCGCGGTGGTGCCCTCGTCGCGGCCGGGTGCTCCGCAGGCGATGTGGACCAGGCCCAGCACTCCGATGACGAGGGCGGACAGCCCGATGCCGATGCGGCCGTTGGCGTCGGGCTGCTCGGGATGGCGGATGAAGCGCACCGCCATGACGCCGAGCAGGATCGGCACGAGCAGGTCCAGGCGCCCGAAGGCACCGGTGACCAGCATGGTCACCAGATCACCGACGGGACCGCTCAGGTTCGACCACGTCCCCGCGGCGACGATCAGCGCGAGGGCGAGCAGCAGCAGGGCCACGCCGTCCTTGCGGTGCGCGGGGTCGAGGTTCTTGGCGCCTTGGCCGATCCCGCGGAACACCGCGCCGACCGCGTGCGCGCAGCCGAGCCACACGGCGCGCACCAGCCGCACCACGCCCCCGGTCGGGGACGGCGCGGGCTTGGGCGCGACCTTCTTGACCGGGCGTTTGGCGGCCGCGGCCTTCTTCGCCGGGGGCTTGCGCGCGGGAGCCGCCTTCTTGGCCGGCCCGGGCGTACGGCCGGTGCGGCTCTTCGCGGTGCCCGCGGTGCTCGGGGAACCCTTGCCGGACGTACGTGAGGCCATGGGGCCGAGGTTACCGGTGACCGCGCCGGTGGACACGCGTGCCCACCCCTTCACCCGTTCGTGTCGCCCGCCACATACCGGCTTTGACGCCCCACCAGACCTGACGGCCCGCCAGGCGGCCGTCAAACCGGGGCATCTCCACCTGCCCGGCCCCGCTCAGGCGGGCACGACCCCACCGGCAGGCACGGCTGGCGGTTCAGCCCTGCGCGGGCAGTACGGCTCCGCCGCCCGCCCCGGGCTCCAGCGCGTCGAGCGCCCGCCTCAGGCCGGTCAGCTTGCGTTCCAGATGGGCCGCGGTCGCCACCACTCCGGCGTCGGCCGAATCCTCGCCGAGCTGCTTGGTCAGCGCCTCGGCCTGCTCCTCGACCGCCGCGAGCCGCGCGGAGAGCTCGGCCAGCAGTCCGGCCGTCTCCTTGCTGCCGTCCACGCCGCTCGTACCGCCGCCCTCCAGCTGGAGGCGCAGCAGCGCCGCCTGCTCCCGCAGCTGGCAGTTCTTCGTGTACAGCTCCACGAAGACCGAGACCTTGGCCCGCAGCACCCACGGGTCGAAGGGCTTGGAGATGTAGTCCACCGCGCCCGCCGCGTAGCCGCGGAAGGTGTGGTGCGGACCGTGGTTGATCGCGGTGAGGAAGATGATCGGGATGTCCCGGGTCCGCTCCCGCCGCTTGATGTGCGCGGCCGTTTCGAATCCGTCCATGCCCGGCATCTGCACATCCAGCAGGATGACCGCGAAATCGTCCGTCAGCAGCGCTTTGAGCGCTTCCTCCCCCGACGACGCCCGGACCAGTGTCTGATCGAGCGCGGAGAGGATGGCCTCCAGCGCCAGCAGATTCTCCGGCCGGTCGTCGACCAGGAGGATCTTGGCCTTCTGCACCATGCCCTGTCCTCCTCGCCCCGGCATGGGGCCTCCCCGGCTCCAGGCGCCGGCCTGTACGCCGGGCCCCGCCCCAGAGGACGGCATCCTTGCGCCGTCCGTCCTTGTGCCGGTCATCGTAGCCCCAGTCCCGAGATCGCCACACCCTGTCACCAGGATGTCACTGTGCACGAAGCAGAAACGCGGTGGCAGAGCAGAAGGTTCCCTCCGCGCCGCCCGATCACACGTGTCCTGCGATTACTTGCCCCGCATATGCCCCTCCATGACCGACAGGAGGTAGTCGGGCTCCACCGGCTTGGTCACATAGTCGGACGCACCGGACTCGATCGCCTTCTCCCGGTCACCCTTCATCGCCTTGGCGGTCAGCGCGATGATCGGCAGCCCCTCGAACTGCGGCATCCGCCGGATCGCCTCGGTGGTCGCATATCCGTCCATCTCGGGCATCATGATGTCCATCAGCACGACCGCCACGTCGTCGTGCTGCTCCAGGACCTCGATGCCCTCCCGCCCGTTCTCGGCATAGAGCACCGCCAGCCCGTGCTGCTCGAGCACGCTCGTCAGCGCGAAGACGTTGCGCACGTCGTCGTCCACGATCAGCACCCGCTCGCCGTGGAAGTCGTACGTCCGCGGCGCGGCCGGGAGCGCCTCCTCCGCCGCCCACGCGTCGGCGTGCGGCTGGCCCGGCACCTCCACCCGCGGCAGGGGATCGGTCAGGGCCTTGCGGCGCCGCCGGAACAGGGCCGAAGGGGCCCCCTGCCCCGCCGGCTCCCCGCCGCCCACCGGGGCAGCCGACGGCGGCAGCGCCGGTGGTACGGGCGCCGCCGGGGCCTCCGGCAGTGCCTGCCGCGGCGCCCCGTCCGAGGGCCTGCGGTACAGCTCGGCGCGGCCGCCGCCGGGCGTGGGCGGCGCGTAGCCCTGCGGGGGCAGCTCGCTGGGGTGCAGCGGCAGGTACAGCGTGAAGGTGGACCCGCGGCCGGGTTCGCTCGCCGCGTGGATCTCCCCGCCCAGCAGCCGGGCGATCTCCCGGCTGATGGACAGGCCCAGGCCCGTGCCGCCGTACTTGCGGCTGGTGGTCCCGTCCGCCTGCTTGAACGCCTCGAAGATCACCAGCATCTTGCTCGCCGCGATCCCGATCCCGGTGTCGGTCACCGAGAAGGCGATCAGGTCGGCGTCGGCCTCCTGCAGCGAACCGGCCTCCAGCAGCTGCTCCCGGATCGCCGCGGGCACATCGGCCCCGGCGGGCCGGATCACCAGCTCCACGGCCCCGTTGTCCGTGAACTTCACCGCGTTCGACAGCAGGTTGCGCAGCACCTGCAGGAGGCGCTGCTCGTCGGTGTGCAGGGTCGCCGGAAGCTCCGGGGAGACCCGGACCGAGAAGTCGAGCCCCTTCTCGGCGGTCAGCGGCCGGAAGGTCGCCTCCACGTAGTCCACGAGCTGGACCAGCGCGATCCGCGTGGGCGAGACGTCCATCTTGCCCGCCTCGACCTTCGACAGGTCGAGGATGTCGTTGATCAGCTGGAGCAGGTCCGAGCCCGCGCCGTGGATGGTCTCGGCGAACTCCACCTGCTTCGGAGAGAGGTTCCCGTCCGCGTTGTCGGCGAGCAGCTTGGCCAGGATCAGCAGCGAGTTGAGCGGGGTCCGCAGCTCGTGCGACATGTTCGCCAGGAACTCGGACTTGTAGCGCATCGAGACCGCGAGCTGCTCGGCGCGCTCCTCCAGGACCTGCCGCGCCTCCTCGATCTCGGTGTTCTTCACCTCGATGTCCCGGTTCTGCCGGGCCAGCAGCTCGGCCTTCTCCTCCAGCTCCGCGTTGGCGGCCTGGAGGGCCTTCTGACGGTTCTCCAGCTCGTCGGAGCGCTCGCGCAGCTGCTCGGTCATCTCCTGCGACTGCTTCAGCAGCATCTCCGTCTTGGAGTTGACGCTGATCGTGTTGACGCTCGTGCCGATCATCTCGGCGATCTGGCTGAGGAAGTCCTTCTGGATCTGCGTGAAGGGCGTGAACGACGCCAGCTCGATGACGCCGAGCACCTTGCCCTCGAAGAGCACCGGCAGCACGATCACGTGCGCCGGCGGCGCCTCGCCGAGCCCCGAGGAGATCTTCAGGTAGCCGGGCGGGGTGTTCTCGACCAGGATCGTCCGCTTCTCCTCGGCGACGGTCCCGATCAGCCCCTCCCCCGGCCGGAAGGAGATCGGCATCTGGCCCCCGGCGTACGCGTAGCTCCCGCGCATCCGCAGCTCGTACGAGCCGTCCGGACCGCCCTCCGTCCCGATCTCGGTGGAGCCGCCGGTCGGCAGCGCCAGGAAGAACGCGCCGTGCTGCGCGGAGACCACCGGGGTCAGCTCGCTCATGATCAGCGAGGCCACGTCGTCGAGTTCCCGGCGGCCCTGCATCAGGGCGGAGATGCGCGCGAGGTTGCCCTTGAGCCAGTCCTGCTCCTTGTTGGCCAAGGTGGTGTCGCGCAGGTTGACGATCATCGTGTTGATGTTGTCCTGGAGGACCTGGATCTCGCCCGCCGCGTCCACGTCGACCTTCAGGCTCAGGTCACCGCGGGTCACCGCGGTGGCCACGGCCGCGATCGCGCGCACCTGCCGGGTCAGGTTCCCGGCCATCTCGTTCACGGACTCGGTCAGGTCCCGCCAGGTGCCGTCGACGTCCCGGACGCGCGCCTGGCCGCCCAGGATGCCCTCGGTACCCACCTCGCGGGCCACCCGCGTCACCTGGTCCGCGAAGGAGGACAGCTGGTCGACCATCGTGTTGATGGTCGTCTTGAGCTCCAGGATCTCGCCCCGGGCATCGATGTCGATCTTCTTGGTCATGTCGCCCTTGGCGATGGCGGTCGTGACCATGGCGATCTGCCGCACCTGGCCGGTGAGGTTGGACGCCATGAAGTTCACCGAGTCGGTGAGGTCCTTCCACGTCCCCGAGACGCCCGGCACGTGCGCCTGACCGCCCAGGCGTCCCTCCGTACCCACCTCGCGGGCCACGCGCGTGACCTCGTCGGCGAAGGACGACAGGGTCTTCACCATCGTGTTGACGGTGTCGGCGAGCTGCGCGACCTCGCCGCGCGCCTCGACGGTGACCTTCTTCGTCAGGTCGCCGTTGGCGACGGCCGAGGAGACCTGGGAGATGTTGCGCACCTGCGACGTCAGGTTGTTCGCCATCAGGTTGACGTTGTCGGTGAGGTCCTTCCAGATGCCGGTGACCCCGCGCACCCGGGCCTGGCCGCCGAGGATGCCCTCGGAACCGACCTCGCGGGCCACCCGGGTCACCTGCTCGGCGAAGGAGGACAGCTGGTCGACCATCGTGTTCACGGTGGTGACGAGTTCGAGGATCTCGCCCTTCGCGTCGACCGTGATCTTCTTCGACAGGTCACCGGTCGCGACCGCCGTCGTCACCTCGGCGATGTTGCGCACCTGGGAGGTCAGGTTGTTCGCCATGAAGTTGACGGACT
This sequence comes from Streptomyces sp. NPDC088762, assembly GCF_044750905.1. Taxonomy (NCBI): domain Bacteria; kingdom Bacillati; phylum Actinomycetota; class Actinomycetes; order Kitasatosporales; family Streptomycetaceae; genus Streptomyces; species Streptomyces sp. NPDC088762. The sequence goes on along the minus strand of NZ_JBIVKT010000009.1, from coordinate 5,559 downwards.
GGGTGAGGTCCTTCCAGGTGCCGGAGACTCCCTTGACCTCCGCCTGACCGCCCAGGATGCCCTCGGTGCCCACCTCACGGGCCACCCGCGTGACCTGCTCCGCGAAGTTCGAGAGCTGGTCGACCATCGTGTTGAGGGTGTTCTTCAGCTCCAGGATCTCGCCCCGGGCGTCCACGTCGATCTTCTGGGACAGGTCGCCGCGGGCCACCGCGGTCGCGACCTGCGCGATGTTGCGCACCTGCGAGGTCAGGTTCCCGGCCATGCCGTTCACCGAGTCCGTCAGGTCACGCCATACGCCGGCCACCCCGGGCACCTGCGCCTGACCGCCGAGCCGGCCCTCCGTGCCCACGTCCCGGGCCACCCGGGTCACCTGCTCCGCGAAGGCCGAGAGCTGGTCGACCATCGTGTTGATGGTGTTCTTCAGCTCCAGGATCTCGCCCCGGGCGTCCACGTCGATCTTCTGGGACAGGTCGCCGCGCGCCACGGCCGTGGTCACCTGGGCGATCTGCCGCACCTGTGAGGTCAGGTTCCCGGCCATGAAGTTGACGGAGTCGGTGAGCTCCTTCCAGGTGCCGGACACCCCCTCGACCCGGGCCTGACCGCCGAGGCGGCCCTCCGTGCCCACGTCCCGCGCCATCCGCGTGACCTGGTCGGCGAAGGAGGACAGCTGGTCGACCATCGTGTTGACGGTGTTCTTCAGCTGAAGCATCTCGCCGGAGACGTCCACGGTGACCTTCTGCGACAGGTCACCGTTCGCGACCGCCGTCGTCACCTGCGCGATGTTGCGGACCTGGCCGGTCAGGTTGCGGAAGGCGGTGTTCACCGAATCGGTGAGGTCCTTCCACGTCCCCGCGGCCCCGGGCACCTGCGCCTGGCCGCCCAGCTCGCCCTCGACGCCGACCTCACGGGCCACGCGCGTCACTTCCGCACCGAAGGACTGGAGCTGGTCCACCATCGTGTTGACGGTGTTCTTCAGCTCCAGCATCTCGCCGGCCACATCGACGGTGACCTTCTGCGAGAGGTCGCCGTTGGCCACGGCCGTCGTCACCGTCGCGATGTCCCGCACCTGCGTGGTGAGGTTGCGGAAGACCGTGTTCACCGAATCGGTGAGGTCCTTCCACGTCCCCGCCGCACCGGGCACCTGCGCCTGGCCGCCGAGCGTTCCCTTGGCCCCGACCTCGCTGGCCACGCGCGTGACCTCGTCCGCGAAGGTCCGCAGCGTCTCGGTCATCTGGTTGATCGTTTCGGCCAGCTGCGCCACCTCGCCGCGCGCGCTGACCCGCACCTTCTGCGACAGGTCGCCGTTCGCGACGGCCGTCGTGACCTGGGCGATGCCCCGCACCTGGGCCGTCAGATTGCCGGCCATGGTGTTGACGGAATCGGTCAGGTCCTTCCACACACCGGCGACCCCGGGCACCTTGGCCTGGCCGCCCAGCTCGCCCTCCGTGCCCACCTCGCGGGCGACGCGGGTCACCTCGGAGGAGAAGGAGGACAGCTGGTCCACCATGGTGTTCACGGTGTTCTTCAGCTGGAGCATCTCGCCGGCCACGTGCACCGTGACCTTGCGCGAGAGATCGCCCTTCGCCACCGCCGTCGTCACGAGAGCGATATCACGCACCTGAGCGGTGAGCCGGTACGCCATCGTGTTGACGGAGTCGGTCAGATCCTTCCAGGAACCGGACATTCCGCGCACCTGGGCCTGACCGCCGAGCTTCCCCTCGGTGCCCACCTCCAGCGCCACGCGCGTCACCTCGTCGGTGAACGCGGACAGCTGGTCGACCAGGTTGTTGACCGTACGCCCGACCTTCAGGAACTCCCCGCGCAGCGGGTGCCCGGCCCCGTCGGCCGCCTGCGTCCGCAGGTCCATCCGCTGGTCCAGATCGCCCTCGGCCACCGCCGACAGCACCCGGCCCACCTCGGACACCGGCCGCGCCAGATCGTCCACCAGCTGGTTCGAGGCATCGATCGCGGCCGCCCAGGAGCCCTCACAGGCACCTGTTTCCAGCCGTTCGCTCAGCTTCCCCTCACGGCCCACCATCCGCCGGACCCGGGACAGCTCCCCGGTCAGGTGGAGGTTGCGGTCGGCGACCTCGTTGTAGACGGCGGCGATCTCCGCCATCACGCCCTCGCCGGACACCGTCAGCCGCTTGCGGAAATTGCCGTCCCGCATCGACACCAGGGCCGTGAGCAGCCTGTTCAGTGCGGCGGTATCGACCTCCGTCGTGCTACCGCGCCGGGACCGTCCGCCCTTGGGCCGCGTTCCCGTACGCCGCACCGCTGCGCCAGACTCCACCGTGTCCCTCCCGAAAGGGTCGACCGCTGTTCCACCGGACACCTGACTCGTCACAAGCCGGTCCTACAAGCCTGCCCAGTGTTTCACCCTGGCCGAACCCGGCCATAACACTTCGGCACCATCGCACACCGGCCGTACCCTGCGGGTGGATTCCCCGACGACGGCACCATGCCGACCGTGAAGGTAAGTAACCTGGCAACCGATGTCCAACCGCGTCGAAGGAGAATCGTGATCACGGCACGGGCGGCTGCCAGCTTCGATCCCCTCGGGCGCTCGGTCGCCGCCGCTCGCGCGTTCGTCCGCGACACCCTGCAAGGATGGGGCTTCGCGGACATCATCGACGACGCGGTGGTCCTCACCAGCGAGCTCGTCACCAACGCCGTGGTCCACGCCGGAACCCGGGCCGAGGTCCTGTGCCTGCGCGCCGAGGACGGCGTACGGGTCGAGGTCGCCGACCGCTACCCGGAACGTGAGCTTCCTCTCCAGCACCCCGGTGAGCGCCCCTACGCCGACCCCGACCGCGAGAACGGCCGCGGCCTGATGCTCTGCGCCGCCCTCGCCACCCGCTGGGGCGTCGAGTACACGGCCACCCACAAGCACGTGTGGTTCCGCCTCGACCTCCCGGACCGGCCGGTCGGTACCCGCTCCGCGGGCCCCGTCGTCCCCGACCAGCTGCTGCCGCTCGCCGACAGCCGGGTCCGCGTCCCCGTCCTCCAGATCGACTCCGCCGACGCGATCTCCGCCTGGAACGAGGACGCCGAGCACGTCTTCGGCTACGCGCCCGAGAAGGTCATCGGCCGCCCGCTCGCCGAGCTCGCCGCCTGGCCCCAGACCCCCGGCACCGGCACCGGCATCGCCGAGGCCCTGCGCCTGTCCCGCTGGGAGGGCAGCTACGGCATCCGCGGCGCCGACGGCCGAGTGATCCCCGTTTACGCCTCACACCTGCGGGTACGCGATGCCCACGGCGAGCCCTCGATCGTCTGCCTCCTCGTCCACGACGACGAGCGCGCCCTGCTCCAGACCCCCGTACGCGTCCCCGCCACCGACATCGGCCACCTGACCGAAGCCCGCCCCGACCCCTTCGAAGTCTTCATCGGCTCCCCCGCCCCCGACGACCTCGACGGCCTGCTGCAGCGCACCGTCGAACGGGCCCGCGACTTGCTCGACGCCGATTCCGCCTTCCTGCTGCTGGCCACCGACGACGAGACCGAGCTCGAGGTCCGCGCCACCACCGGCCTGCCCTCCACCCGACAGCGCTTCGCCCGGGTCCCCGTCGAGGCCGGCACCAACCGGTACGGCTCCGCCCGCATGCCCGCCGTCCACGACGACCTCGCGGCCGTCCCCGGAGCCGTCCCGCTCCTGGAGTCCACCGGGATGCGCTCCGCGGTCACCGTCCCGCTCAAGGTCGAGGGCAGGCTCACCGGTTCCCTCGGCGTCGCCGCCGAAGTACCCGGCCGGTACTCGAACGCGGAGGCCCTGCGCCTCCAGTTCGCCGCCGACCGCATCGCCCTCGCCGTCGAGTCCGCCCGCCTCGGCGAGCTGGAACGCCTGCGCCGCGGCTCCCTCTCCTTCCTCGTCGAGGCCTCCGACCTGCTCGCCGGCACCCTCGACCGGGACCAGACCCTGGCCCTCATGGCCCAGATGACCGTCCCGACCCTCGCCACCTGGTGCGCCGTCTACACCATCGCCGACCAGTCCTCCGACCCGTACCTCTCGTACGTGCTCCACGAGGACGAGGAACGCATCGACGCCCTCAAGGCCCTCCTCTCCCGGGTCAGCCCGCCGGAGCCGGTCCGCGAGGCCGGCGCCCGCCTCTGGCCCTCGACGGCCACGGCGGTCGGCGGCGAGACCGTCGTCCTCCCTCTCCTCGCGCGCAACCGGGTCATCGGCATGCTGACGCTCGGCAAGCCCAGCGAGGAGCACTTCCGACAGGAAATCCTCGAACTCGCCGAGGACCTCTCCCGCCGGGCGGCCCTCGCCCTGGACAACGCCCGCCTCTACTCGGAGCGCACCGCGATCAGCCGCTCCCTGCAGCGCAGCCTGCTGCCGCCCGGCTCCCCCGCGATCCCGGGCATGGAGGTCGAGGTCATCTACCGCGCGGCCGGCGAGGGCAACGAGGTGGGCGGCGACTTCTACGACGTCTTCCCGATCCGCGACGGCGCGTACGGCTTCGCCATCGGCGATGTCTGCGGCACCGGCCCGGAGGCCGCCGCGGTCACCGGCCTCGCCCGGCACGCCCTGCGCCTCCTGGCCCGCGAGGGCCTCGGCGGCCCGGCTGTCCTCGAACGCCTCAACGCGGCCATCCTCGACGAGGGCGCCCGCAGCCGCTTCCTCACCCTCCTCTATGGAGAGCTCCACCCCCAGCCCGACGGTGGCGCCCTGATGAAGGTCGTCTGCGCCGGCCACCCGCTCCCGCTCCGCCTGCGCCCGGACGGCGAGGTCACCGCCGCCGCGGATCCCCAGCCGCTGCTCGGCGTCCTGGAAGACCTGGAACTCTACGAACAGACCCTCACCCTCGAACCGGGCGACGTCCTGCTCTGCGTCACGGACGGCGTGACCGAGCGCCGCGAGGGCTCCCGCATGCTCGGTGACGACGGCCTGGCCGAGGTCCTCACCACCTGCACCGGCCTGACCGCCGGCGCGGTGGCCTCCCGCGTCCTGCGCGCGGTGGAACGCTTCGCGGCCGAACCGGCCTCGGACGACATGGCCATCCTCGCCTTCCGGGTCCCCCACCAGCGCGAAGGCGACTGACGGGCGCCCCGATCTCCGAAACGAGGCGTCGGAGCCCTGCGACCTCAGGTGACGTCGCCTTGCAGCAGGGCCTCCACGATCCTCAGAACGATGCGTCGAATCCTTGCGATGGTCATGAGCGGGTCCTTTCGCCGGCTCGGGGTGGGGATGCGGCCAGGAGGCTGTGCGCCTCCCGCTCCGTCATCAGTGATCCCATTGCGCCCCACGCCGCGACGACGGTCACGACCCTGAAAGTCGGGACTTGACAGCAGGTGCCCACCGGCAGGCGCAGGCAGCCGCCCGACGGATCCTGCGCCCGAAACGCAAAAAGGCCCCCGCCACGAGGCGGGGGCCTTTTTCATTGGAGCCCTTTAACGGAATCGAACCGTTGACCTTCTCCTTACCATGGAGACGCTCTACCGACTGAGCTAAAAGGGCGGGTTGTTCGGCGGCGTCCTACTCTCCCACAGGGTCCCCCCTGCAGTACCATCGGCGCTGAAAGGCTTAGCTTCCGGGTTCGGAATGTAACCGGGCGT
>NZ_JBIVKT010000008.1:0-312216 GCF_044750905.1 Streptomyces sp. NPDC088762 | reverse complement strand
CGGCGGGGGGCCCCACACCCCGCCCCTGCGCCCCCCCGCCCCCCCCCCGCCGGGGCGGCCCCCCCCCCGGGGCGGCCCCCCGGGGGGGGGGGGGGCCGGGGGGGGGGGGGGGCCCGGGCGGCGGCGCCGCACGCGTTACCAGCCCTCCAGCGGAGGCGAGACCCCGCTCGGTGGCACGGCCCAGGGGTGGGTGAGGGCGGCCCAGACCGTGAAGGCGACCGCCGCCGCGAAGAGGACGGCCCAGCCGAAGCGGCGGAGCATCCGGCGGCGGCGCAGGAGGCGGTCGCCGCGGGCCGCCGCGCCGGCGGCCAGGCCGGCCGGGACCGGCGGGTACGGGCCCTCCAGCAGCTGCCTGACCTGCGCTTCCTTCCGGTCCGGGAAGCCGCTCACGCCGCCGCCTCCCGGGAGGACCGCAGCACGGCGACGGCCCGGTTGCACAGCACCCGCACCCGCTCGGCCGACAGCCCCAGCTGCGCCGCCGTGACCTCCTCCGCGACCCCTTCGTAGATCCGCAGGACCAGTACGAGCCGCTCCTGCGGGCCCAGCCGGGCCAGCACCCCGGTACCCCCGTGGTGGCGCCACCCGGTGCGGGCGAACGCGGCGCACAGCTCCTGGCGGGTGAAGTCGTACGGGTCGTCCCCGCGCAGGCGCCGCCAGTTCGCGTACGTACGGGCGAGCGCCCCCGCCAACAACCGCCGGGCGGACTCCGGTTCGCCGGTCAGCAGTACCGCGACGTACAGGAGCCGCCCCGCCGCACCCGCGACGAAGGCCTCGAACTCCGCATAGGGGACCGCCCCTTGGCCCCCGTGGTCGACCGCCCGCATAGCCCACATAGTGCGGGCAGCGGGAGTACCCCGGTCAAGAGGCGGGAAGGGCCCGGCTCAGGACGCCGGACCGGCGTCCGCGACAGCCGCCATCAGCTCCGACAGCGACAGGTTGAAGCGGGTCAGCAGGGCGGTGAAGGACTCGCGCTCCTGCTCGCTCCAGCCCTCGGTCACGCGCGCCATCAGCTCGCGCCGCGAAGAGCGGACCTCCTCCAGCCGCGCCAGCCCCCGCGGGGACAGCGCGAGCACCACGGCCCGCCCGTCCTCCGGGTGCGAGGTCCGCTTGACCAGGCCGCTGTCGACCAGCGGCGCGACCTGCCGGGTCACCGTGGAGGAGTCGATGCCCATGCCTCCGGCGAGCGCCTTGACGCCCATCGGGCCCTCCAGGTCGAGCCGGTTGAGGAGCAGGTACGCGGCGCGGTCCATGGAGTTGCGGGCCTGGCCCACACCGCCCAGGCGGGTCTGCTCGGCGCGGCGGGCGAAGACCGCCACCTGGTGCTGGAGCGCGTCGAGGAGACCGCCTCCGGCGGGCGCTTCAACCGCCGTGGGCAGGTCGGAATTGGCCTGGGTGGAAGGCATGGCCGTGGGCTCTCTTCGCGTGGGTCCGACAAGGATGGGGGACAGAGTACGCGGCCGTGCGGCGGCTCGTACGGGGCGTTTGAGAACTGATACGGCGGGTGTGGAGCGAAACCGAGACCCTGTCCGGGATGGCCGGATTTCGCCCCTCGCTCCGGCCCGGTCCGGTGCCCGGTCCACGCGCGCGCCGCGCAGCGGAGCGGCTGCGAGACTGGCGGCATGAACTACCGTGTGCCGCAGCCCGTCCCGCAGGTCATCCTCGACGACATCCGGGGAGCCCAGAAGATGCTGTCCGGCGTCTCCCGGGTCACCGCCATGGAGGGCAGCCGGCACCTCTCCTCGCTCACCGGCTCCCCGGTCCACCTCAAGTGCGAGAACCTCCAGCGCACCGGCTCCTTCAAGCTGCGCGGCGCCTACGTGCGCATCGCCGGCCTGCGTCCCGAGCAGCGGGCCGCCGGCGTCGTGGCGGCCAGCGCGGGCAACCACGCGCAGGGCGTGGCCCTGGCCTCCTCCCTGCTCGGGGTCCGCTCCACGGTGTTCATGCCCGTCGGCGCCCCGCTGCCGAAGGTGGCCGCGACCCAGGAGTACGGCGCCGAGGTGCGCATGCACGGGCAGGTCGTCGACGAGACCCTGGCCGCCGCCCAGGAGTACGCGGACCGCACCGGGGCGGTGTTCATCCACCCCTTCGACCACCGCGACATCATCGCGGGGCAGGGCACGGTGGGCCTGGAGATCCTGGAGCAGTGCCCCGAGGTGCGCACGATCCTCGTCGGCATTGGCGGCGGCGGTCTCGCGGCCGGGATCGCGGTCGCCGTGAAGGCGCTGCGGCCGGACGTCAGGGTGATCGGCGTCCAGGCGGCGGGCGCGGCCGCCTACCCGCCCTCCCTGCTGGTGGGGCACCCGGTGTCGATCGACAATCCGATGACGATGGCGGACGGCATCAAGGTCGGCCGTCCGGGGGACGTGCCCTTCCGGATCATCGGCGAGCTCCTCGACGACGTGCGCACGGTGTCCGAGGACGCGCTCTCCAGCGCGCTGCTGCTGTGCCTGGAGCGGGCCAAGCTGGTGGTCGAGCCGGCGGGGTGCAGTACGGTCGCCGCCCTGCTGAGCGAGCCCGAACTGTACGGCGGCGGGCCGGTGGTGGCCGTCCTGTCCGGGGGGAACGTCGATCCCCTGCTCCTCCAGCGCATCCTGCGCCACGGCATGGCGGCCGCGGGCCGCTACCTGTCGCTGCGGCTGCGCGTGGCCGACCGGCCGGGGGCCCTGGCCGGGCTCCTGGGGGTGTTGTCAGTGGTGGATGCGAACGTGTTGGACGTGAGTCACGTACGGACCGACCCGCGGCTCGGGCTCACCGAGGTGGAGGTGGAGCTGCACCTGGAGACGAAGGGCCCGGAGCACTGCAAGGAGGTCGCGCGTTCCCTGCACAACGCGGGGTACAGGGTGATGAGCTAGCCGGCGGCGCGGGACACCGGCGCCGACGGAAGCCGGCCTCGCGTATTCCGTGGCGAAACGCGATATGACGCGATAGCGTGCACCCCCGGGCGGTGGGGGCGGAGTGGCGCGAGCGGCGACGGGAGCGTCGACGTGGGCGCCGTGAGCGGTGACGCCTCACCCGTTCGGCCGGGCGAGGCCTGCCCGGCGCCCATACGATTTGCCTAGGAAACACCAGAAAACACTGGGAGAATCCATATGCCAGGCGCGATCTACGCCGAAGGTCTGGTCAAGACCTTCGGCGATGTACGGGCCCTGGACGGCGTGGACCTCGATGTCCCCGAAGGCACCGTCCTGGGCCTGCTCGGCCCCAACGGCGCGGGCAAGACCACGACCGTGCGCGTCCTGACCACCCTGCTCCGGCCCGACAGCGGCAAGGCCGTCGTCGCCGGCATCGACGTCCTCAAGCACCCCAACGAGGTCCGGCGCGCGATAGGCCTGTCCGGCCAGTTCGCCGCCGTCGACGAGTACCTGACCGGCCGTGAGAACCTCCAGATGGTCGGCCGGCTCTACCAGATGAAGGCCAGGGCGGCGAAGGCCCGGGCCGACGAACTCCTCGACCGCTTCAACCTCTCCGACGCCGCCGACCGAACCGCCAAGACCTACTCCGGCGGCATGCGCAGGCGCCTGGACCTCGCCGCCGCCCTCGTCGTCAGCCCGCCCGTGATGTTCATGGACGAGCCCACCACGGGACTCGACCCCCGCAACCGCCAGCAGCTGTGGGGGATCATCCAGGAACTGGTCGCCGGCGGCACCACCCTGCTCCTCACCACCCAGTACCTGGAGGAGGCCGACCACCTCGCGCACGACATCTGCGTGGTCGACCACGGCAAGGTCATCGCCCGGGGCACCTCCGACCAGCTCAAGGCCCGCACGGGTGGGGAGCGGGTGGAGGTCGTCGTCCACGAGCGGGAGCACGTGGCCACCGCGCGCCAGGTGCTCGCAGGTTTCGGCAAGGGCGAGACGACGTACGAGGAGCACACCCGCAAGCTGACCGTGCCCGTGGCGGGCGGCGCCAAGCTGCTCGCCGAGGTCATCCGCGAGCTGGACGGCCGGGGCATAGAGATCGACGACATCGGGCTGCGCCGTCCCACCCTCGACGACGTGTTCATCTCCCTGACCGGCCACGCGGCCGAGCTGGCGGCGGAGGAGAACGGCGACGGCCCCGCCGACGCCCACCCCGCCGGCCGCAAGGCGGCGCGGAAGGAGAAGGCGCAGTGACCCCCACGACCACCACCTCCGCGACCCCGGAACCGGCCGCGCCCCGCCCGCGCGGCGGCCTCGTCCAGGGCGTCGGCGACTCCCTGGTGATCGCCAAGCGGAACCTGATCCGCATGTCCCGGATTCCGGAGATGATCATCTTCGGCGTGATCCAGCCGGTGATGTTCGTCGTCCTCTTCAGCTACGTCTTCGGCGGCTCGATCAGCGTCGGCGGCAACACCTCACCCGCCGCCTACCGCGAGTTCCTGATGGCCGGCATCTTCGCCCAGACCGTCACCTTCGCCACCGCCGGAGCGGGTGCGGGCATCGCGGACGACATGCACAAGGGCCTGATCGACCGCTTCCGCTCGCTGCCCATGGCGCGCGGAGCGGTCCTGACCGGCCGCACCCTGGCCGACCTCGTGCAGACCACCCTGACCCTCGTCGTCCTGGCCCTGGTCGCGCTGCTGGTCGGCTGGCGCACCCACACGAGCATCGGCGAGGTGCTCGCCGGCTTCGCGCTGCTGCTCCTGCTCGGCTACGCCTTCTCCTGGATCGGCGCCCTGATCGGCCTGTCGGTCCGCACCCCGGAGGCGGCGACCTCGGGCGGGCTGATCTGGCTGTTCCCGCTGACCTTCATCTCGAACGCCTTCGTCCCCTCCGACAACATGCCGGCCTTCCTGCGGCACATCGCGGAGTGGAACCCCTTCAGCGCCACCGTCCAGGCGGCCCGCGAGCTCTTCGGCAACCTGCCACCCGGGTACGAGGCCCCGGCGGCCTGGCCGATGCAGCACCCGGTGGCGGCGTCCCTGCTCTGGTCGCTGCTGATCATCGCGGTCTTCCGGACCCTCTCGGTCCGCAAGTACCGGTCGGCTACTGCGTAGTCCCTACGCATAACCAGAGACGACGATGCCCGGCCGGAGAAGGAATCCGGCCGGGCATCGTCGTACGGGAGAAAAGCGGTGATCAGGGGTGATCAGCCGGTGAAGGGCTTGACGTCGAGGATCTTGACCGACGCCTTCTTGCCGTTCGGCAGCTCGTACTCGGCGTCCTCGCCGATCGCCTTGCCCATCACACCGGTGCCCAGCGGGGACTGGGGGGAGTACGTCTCGAAGTCCGAGGAGGCGTACTCACGGGAGGCCAGCAGGAACTCCATGGTGTCGTCCTCGTCGCCGTCGAAGGCGATCGTGACGAGGGTGCCGGGGGCCACCACGCCGTCGGACGCGGGGGCGGTGCCGACCTTGGCGTTCTCCAGCAGCTGGGTCAGCTGGCGCACGCGCAGCTCCTGCTTGCCCTGCTCCTCCTTGGCCGCGTGGTAACCGCCGTTCTCGCGCAGGTCGCCCTCCTCGCGGGCGGCTGCGATCTTCGTGGCGATCTCCGTGCGTGCGGGACCAGAGAGGTAGTCCAGCTCCGCCTTCAGCTGGTCGTACGCCGCCTGGGTCAGCCAGGTGACGCTTTCGCTCGTCTGGGTCACGGGTGCTCCTCGTCGGTACAGGGGACTACAGGCCGCCGGTGGCGGGCGAAACCACGAGCCTAACAATTCGGCAGGAAAAGGGGGAGGACGTGATGTGTATGAAGTGTGTCATCAGGGGTGTCGCGGATGCGCCCCCAGTGACTCTCCGCGCTCGGAAACGGTCACCCCCGTAGCGCGTGTCGAGGCGCTGCCCCCACGCCCTCAGCGCGCGCCGGCCGCAGGCTGACAGCCGACCAGTTCGATCATCGTGGCGCGGCTGGTCGTCCTGAGGGAGACCACCTCGTCCACCCGGCCCTCGGCCTGCGCGAAGGTGTAGTCCGCGCGGCCCACCTCGCCGTGCTCCTTGTCCTGCGAGCTCAGCGTGCACACCCCGGTGACCGAGGCTTCCTTGCGGACCTCCAGGTGCACCTTCACCTCGTTGTCGGAGACCACCTGGAACTTGATCACCTCGGCGCTGACGCTCTTCCCGGCGACGTAGTCCCAGCCGATCCAGCCGACCACGCCCACCAGCACGGCACCCAGCACAGCCCCGACGATCTTGAGCTTCCGGTCCGCGCGCTCGTCCGCCGACCGGCCGTAACGGCCCTCGGGCAGGCCCTCGCGTACCGCGCTCATCGATCGTTCCTTCCGAGAGGGCGGGGCCGGATCCCTGTGGACCCGCCCCCGGAATTTTCCATCCCCCGATTCGGTCAATATAGAGGTCGACCGTCACGCCGAATCGCAGAGGATCCCGTCTTGACCGAGCAGCTTCGACTGATGGCCGTACACGCCCACCCCGACGACGAGTCCAGCAAGGGTGCGGCCACCATGGCCAAGTACGTGTCCGAGGGGGTGCCCGTGCTGGTCGTGACCTGCACCGGCGGCGAGCGCGGCTCTGTCCTGAACCCCAAGCTCCAGGGTGACAAGTACATCGAGGAGAACATCCACGAGGTCCGCGCCAAGGAGATGGACGAGGCCCGCGAGATCCTCGGCATCGAGCAGGAATGGCTGGGATACGTCGACTCCGGCCTGCCGGAGGGCGACCCGCTGCCCCCGCTCCCCGAGGGCTGCTTCGCCCTCGCGGACGTGGACGAGGCCGCCGGCGAGCTGGTGAAGAAGATCCGCGCCTTCAAGCCGCAGGTCATCACCACCTACGACGAGAACGGCGGCTACCCGCACCCCGACCACATCATGACCCACAAGATCTCGATAGTGGCCTTCGACGGCGCGGCGGACACGGAGAAGTACCCGGAGGCCGAATTCGGCCCGGCGTACCAGCCGCAGAAGCTCTACTACAACCAGGGCTTCAACAAGCCGCGCACCATCGCCCTGCACGAGGCGCTCCTCGAACGCGGCATGGAGTCCCCCTACGGCGAGTGGCTGGAGCGCTGGAAGGAGTTCGAACGCAAGGAGCGGACGCTGACCACGCACGTCCCCTGCTCCGACTTCTTCGAGATCCGCGACAAGGCCCTCATTGCGCACGCCACGCAGATCGACCCGGACGGCGGCTGGTTCCGCGTCCCGATGGAGATCCAGAAGGAGGTCTGGCCCACGGAGGAGTACGAGCTCGCCAAGTCGCTCGTCGACACTTCCCTCCCCGAGTCCGACCTCTTCGCGGGCATCCGGGAGAATGTGTAGCCATGAGCGCTACGCAGGCCGCAATCGCCCAGCTCCTCCCGCTGGCCGGAGACACCTTCGACAAGAACAAGGTGACCCCCGGAATCCTGGGCTTCATCGTGTTCGCCGCCCTCGCCCTGGGGGTGTGGTTCCTGATGAAGTCCATGAGCCGCCACATGGGCCGGGTCGACTTCGAGGAAACCCCGGAGCCGGCCTCCGCAAACCCGGAAGCCACCCGGGCCCCCTAGGGCTTCCCGCCGGTTGCGCCGGGGTCGGGTGCACCCCCTAGGGACCGGGCTGAGCCAGCGGCCGGTTGTGACGGGGTCGGGTGCGTGCCGGGGCGCCCCCGCAGGGCGCCGAACGCTGTTCCGCGTCACTGTCCGCCCCCTGGCCACGTTCGGCGCCCGAGGAGGTGCCCCGGCGCGCGCCCGACCCCGTCGCAGCCGGCCCCACCACCCCCGGCCGGGGCGCAGGGCGGCCCCACCGCACCCGACCCGGGCGCAGGGCGGCCCACCACACCGGGCCCCGGCGCAGCCGCCCCACCACGGGGCCCCCGCCCAGCCCGGCCCCGCCACACCCGGCCGGCTCGCCGCAGGCGTCACGGCATCGGGACGCCCATGACCTCCCGCGAGTGCAGGTTCGGCACCAGCCCCAGCCGCCACGCCTGCCAGCCCTCCGCCGGGTCCACGCCCCGGCCCAGGACCACCCCGTACGTCTCCAGGCAGTCCTCCAGCCTGCCGTCCCGCGCCGGGTGCGGCCCCTGCGCCAGCCGGTCCAGCTCCGCCCGCGCCTCCTCCGGGGCGGCCGGTGTCGCGTACGGCAGCATCGTGCAGCGCAGGAAACGGGCCCAGTCCTCCCCGCGCCGGTCCCCGTACGAGATGAACAGCCGCACCGCCTCCTCGCACAGGCCCAGCGCCTGCGAGAGCCGGCCGTTGCCCGCGTCCACCACCGCCAGCTCCAGGCACGTCCACGCCTCGCCGTGCGCCAGCCCGATCCGCCGGAAGTCCGCACGCGCGTCCACCAGCAGCTGGCGGGCGAACCCCGAGTTCTTCAGGTTCCCCGTCTGCGCGGCCCGCTGGTCCCGCGTCACCCGGCCCGAATGGTGCCGGGCGTGTGCCAGCCCGTACACGTCCCGCATCCGCGAGAACATCGTCCGGGCCCGCTCCAGCTCCCGTACCGCATGGTCGCGCTCGCCCGCCTCCTCCAGCGCCTGCCCCAGGTAGTACAGCGTCCACGCCTCGCCGCGCGCGTCCTCCGCCTCCCGGTGCCGGGCCAGCGCCTCCCGCAGCCGCTCCAGCGCCGGCCCCGGATCCCCGTCCACCACCCGGGCCCGGCCCAGCTGCGTCAGCGCCCACGCCTCGCCGCGGTCGTCGCGCGTACGCCCGTACAGGTCCAGGGCCAGCCGCAGCTCGGCCTCCGCCCGCGGCACGTCGCCGACCCGCAGGAACACCTGGCCCAGCTGGAAGTGCGCCCACGCCTCGCCGTGCACGCTCTCGCTCTCCCGGTGGAGGGCCAGGGACCGCTCCAGCAGCCGCACCGCCTCCGCCAGGTGCGCCAGGTCGCGCTCCACGGCCGCCAGCGCGTGCAGACCCCACGCCCGGTCGCCCGCCAGCTCCGCCGGCTCCTGGAGCACCAGCGCCTCGCGGATGCGGGCCGCCGCCTCCGGGAGGTTCCCCTGGTGGTGCAGGGTGATCCCGAGCGAGACCAGGGCCATCGCCGCCCCCGCCTCCTGGTGCGCCTCCATGTACCCGTCCACCACCGAGGTCAGCGTGGTGCGGGCCTTGTCCAGCTCGCCCAGCTGCCGCGCGGCGATGCCCGTGCGCCACTGCACCGACCGCACCAGCCGGCCCTGCTCGCCCTGCCGGCCCGCCGCCACCGCCTGCGTCAGCTCGTCGATCTCACCGAGCCGGTACAGGTCGCCGCGCAGCAGACAGAAGTCGCACAGCGCCCCCAGCAGGTCCAGCACCACCTGCTGGTCCACCCCGTCCGAATGCCGCAGCGCCGCCGTGATGAAGCTCGACTCGTCGTCCAGCCAGCGCAGCGCCGCGTCGAGCGAGGTGAAACCGTGGCCCCCGAACTGATTCGCCCGCGTCGACATCTTCCCGTCGACCATCCGGATCACCGCGTCCGCGAGCTGCGCGTAGTTGCGGATCAGCCGCTCGTGGGCCGCCACGGCCTCCGCACGGTCCTCCTCCGCCGCCAGCCGGGCCGCGGCGTACGCGCGCACCGCGTCGTGCATGCGGAACCGCTGCCCGCGCACCCGCTCGATCAGCCCGGCCTCCCACAGCTCCTCGAGGGCGCGCAGCGCCGCCTGCTCCGGTACGTCGGCCAGCGCGGCCGCCGCCGCGCCGCCGAGGGAGGCCCGCCCGGCCAGGGGCAGCCGCCGCAACAGCCGGCGGGCGGGCGCCGGCAGCCGGGCGTCGGCGGCCCGCAGGGCGCGCTCGACCGGATGGCCGTCCGCGGCGGCCGGGGCGTGGCCCGCGCGGGCCGGCGGCGCGAGCATCCGCAGCGCCAGCGGGAGCCCGCCGCTCAGCTCGACGGCGGCCGACACCGCTGCGGCGACGGCCTCGTCCGTAGCCGTACCCGTGCCCGTGCCCGTGCCCGTGCCCGGGCCCGTGCCCGGGTGCACGGCGAGGCCGGGCGCGGTGTCCGGCTCCGGGGCCGTCGCCGCCCGGACCAGCTCGGCCGCCTCCGCCTCCGGGAGCCGCTCCACCGGCAGCTGGTACACCCATGCCGCCAGGTCCGCTGGCAGCTCCAGCGGCTCCCGCGCGGTCACCAGCACCAGGCTCTCGGAACGCTCCGGCACCAGCAGCCGCACCTGGGCGGCATCCACCGCGTCGTCCAGGACCACCGTCACCGGCAGCCCCTGGAGGTGCTGGTGGTAGAGCTCGCCGAGGCGCCGCACCTGCTGCTGCGCCGAGGACCCCTCGCGGAACAGCAACTGCTCGCGGGGAGCGCCGAGCCGGTTCAGCAGGTGCAGCAGCGCCTCCCGCGTCGACAGCGGCGCACCGGCCGGGTCCCCGCCCCGCAGGTCCACCACGCACGCGCCCCGGAACTGGTCCCGCAGCCCGTGCGCCGTCCGCAGCGCCAGGGCCGTACGGCCGACCCCCGGCTCCCCGTGCAGGACCACCACCACCGGCCGGGTCTCCGTGCTGGCCCGGGCCGCCTGCACCCACTGCGCGATCCGGGTCAGCTCCGCCTTGCGGCCCACGAACGGGCCCGCCGGGTCGGGGAGTTGCCCGAAGGACTGTTCCAGCACGCTGCGCCGCCGGGCCTCCGCGCTGCGGTCCGTTCCGCGCAGCGGCGGCGCGGTCCGGGTCGCGGTCCGCGGGGCCCGCGCCGCCGCGGCCACCGCGCGCTGCTGCTCCAGGAAGGGCCGTATGCCGCGCACCTCCAGTGCCGACAGCCACTGCAGCTTCAGCTGCTCGGGGCCGCCCGGCCGGCCCCGTTCCCCCGCGCGCCGGTTCGCGGCCGGCAGGTGCAGTGCCGTCACCTTCGCGACCGTCGCCACCGCCCCCGCGACGCCCGCCACGGCCCCCGCGGTCAGGGCCGTGCCGGCCGCCACGCCGAGCGCGAGATCCGCCCCGACGGCCGCTGCCGCGGCAACCGCCGCCGCGAGCAGGGCGGTTGCCGAGTTGCCGCGCTGGAAGGCCTCGCCGAGGGACTGCTCACCGGCCGCCGCCTCGTCCAGGGCCCGTACGTACGCCTCGTACTCCGGCGCCGCACTCGCGGCGAGCGAATCCAGTGCCTCCCTGGCCCGTGCGAGCAGCACCGCCCTGTCGGCCGGCGCCCCCGCCGCCGCCCGCCGCGCCTCCTCCTCCACGGCCCGCTCCAACAGCCGCTCGGCCTCACTGCGATGGCTGTCCCGCATCGGCATCCCCCTCGGAGAGCTCCGGCAACGTGTCACAAGTGTCCGTCGGGACAGGCACGAGCGCGAGAGAATCTGAGCTAGTTCAGAGGGAGTTGGAACTCCCACGGACATTCACCGATGAACGGCGAACGTGAACGGGGAAACCGGTGACGGTACGAGACATACGCACGGCCGCCCGACTGATCGGCCGGCGCAACGCGCTGCGCTACCTGGCCATCGGCGCCGGGGCATCGCTGCTCGCGGCCTGCTCGGGCAAGGACCCGAGCCGGGCAGCGGCGCCACCGGCCCCGGAGGCCCCCGGTACCGGAGCGGCCGCCACCACCGCGGCGCCCGCCGGCACCGCCGCGCCCGCCACCACCGCCGCGCCGGCCACCACCGCGCCCGCGCCCGGCCCCACCGTCGCCGGCCGGGCCTTCGATGCCTTCGTCAAGGGCAGCTGGACCATCGAATCGACCACCCCCCGCGGCGACACGGGGCGCGGCAAGGCCACGGTCAACGCGGACGGCGGCGGCAACGGCGGCTGGACCATCGAATGGGACGGCGACGGGGGCACCTGGCACGGCGGCTTCCTGCTGCGCGGCGGCCACCTGGTGCTGGACGTGTACGAAGCCCCCAAGGGCGTGCAGCGCCTGACCGGCGGCGAGGCCCTCACCGTCCCCGCGACGGTCGGCGAGGGCGTCTTGCTCACCCTGCCGTGGAAGCCGCCGGGCCACCGCGACACGAACGACGGCCAGAAGCTGTCCGTCGAGTACGCGAAGAACACCCTGCGCATCCGCCACATCGAAGCCGGCGGCAGTACCACCACCCACGTCTGCACCCGGGCATGACCCTGGGCGTGAACACCACCCGCCGAAGGGCCGCGTGCGCGGCGGTCCTCCTCCTGCTGGCGGCCGGATGCGGGGAGCAGCCGCCCGGCAGGGGCTTCGTCCTGCGCTACGAGGAGCCCGCGGCGGGCGACCGGGACGACCGGCGCTTCCTGGAGGACCGGGCGCTCGCCGAACCGGTCCTCGCCGAGCTCAACGCGTACGGCGACCTGCCGCACCGGGTCACGGTCGTCGCCCGCTCCTGCGGAGGCGAAGGCACCGGCTACGACCCCGGGGAGCGCCGCATCGAGCTCTGCTACGACGACCTCGCCAGGGAACGAGAGCTCATCGAGCGCTCGGGCTCTCCCCGGCCGGAGGAGGACCTCGCCGAGATCGTGCGGGAGACGATCCACCACGAGGCGGGCCACGCCCTCGCGGACGCCCTGCACCTGACACTGGGCGACCGCGCCGAGGAGGACGCCGCCGACCGCTTCGCCCAGCTGATGCTGCTGCGCGGCGGCCCCGGGGGCGAGCACGCGCTCCTCACCGCGGCCCGCTCCTACGACGCGGAGGCCGCGGCCGACCCCGGCGCCGATCCCGCGGACGAACACGCCCCGCCCGCCGCGCGCGCCGAGTCCCACCGCTGCGCCGTCTACGGGGCCGCCCCCGTCCGCCACCCGGACCTCGCCACCCCGGCCCGGGCCGGCTGCTCCGCCGTGTGGGCCCGCACCCGCGACACCTGGACCCGGGACCTGGACCCGCTCCTTCGTCGCTGAGCCGTTCCGCCCGTGCGGGCAGGCCGCTCGCGGTGGTCCTTCGTACCGGTGCGAGCGGCCTGCCGGGCGGCCCGGGGATCCGGGCCGGGTGTCAGGGGACGGGAACCTTCGACGGGGTCAGGAGCACGTCGAGGGAGACGATGTAGTCCTTCATCTGCTCCAGGGTCCGCATGGGGTTCTCCGGGTCGGAGCGCATGTCGGAGAAGGTGGCGACGACGCGTTCCAGCACCACGCGCCCCAGGACGCGCACCAGGGGCAGGCCGAGGCAGATGTACATGCCCTGCCCGAAGGTCATGTGGGGGTTGGGGGAGCGCCTGATGTCGAACCGGTCGGCCTGGGGGAAGTGGCTCTCGTCGAAGTTCGCCGACGAGTCCCAGACCACCACGTACTGGTCGGCCTTGATTTCCCGGCCGCCCAGTACGGTGTCGTGCCGGGCCGTGCGCCACAGGTTGAACCACGAGAAGTCGAAGCGCAGGATCTCCTCGATGGCCCCCGGAATCAGCGAGGGGTCGCGCCGCAGGGTCTGGAAGAACTCCGGGTCGCGGCAGAAGCGGTCGAAGGCGTAGCCCAGCATGAGGGCCAGGGGTGCGTTGCCGGCCGTCGCCAGGTCAAGGCACATGTGGACGATCTTTTCCTCGGCCAGCCGTCCGTCCTTGCGGCGCTCCGCGAGCAGCTCGCTCATGAGGTCGTCGCCGGGGTTGCGCTTGCGTTCCCGGAGCTGCTCTTCGAACAGCCCGACCACGTCGGCGTGGTCGGGGGAGCGGACCCCGATGAGCTGGCCGAACATCTGGTCGGACCATTCCCGGAAACGGTCGGCGCCGGGGATCCGGAGGCCGAACATGTGGGCGACGGCTCGCTCCATGATCGGATAGCAGAGCTCGCCGAGCATTTCCATTTTCCCGGAGGTGCGGGCGGGCTCCAGGAGCGAGTCGACCATGGCGGTGAACTCGGGCGCCATTTTTTCTATGCTGCCGGGCTGGAACGAGCGTGCGACGAACCCTCGCAGATAGCGGTGGTCCGGTATGTCGGCCCGGCCGAAGGAGAACGGCAGCCCCATGTGGGTCTTGTTGGTCACCGAGAAATCGGTGGGGTTCTTGAGTACGTGGTGCACGTCGTCATAGCGGAACACTTCCCACAGGTTGTACTCCGGGCGGAAGCGTAACGGCTCGTTCTTCTGCATGTGCTGGAACCAGGCGATCCGCGACGCGGTGGAATCGCCCAGTTCGGGGAACAGGAGGTCCCTGGTCGGTTTGCTCGGCGTAGTCGTCATTCCTTGAACCTTTCTGCCTGGCCGTGGTCAGAGACGTTCCACTGTGAGCCAGATGAGCTCCTTCGAGCGGAACGTGCTGTCCCATACGGCCTTGCCGACCTCGGCGAGCCGGTCGGTGTGGCTGTCGATCACCTTTCCGAGGACCGGGCTGCTGAGCGTCTCCGAGGTCGGCCCGTACTGGACGATGACCTTGTTGCCCGTCGCCTGGCTGAACCGGAGCCGGCCGACCGGCGCGTCGCAGATGCGCTCGCGCACCGGGGTCGGCGCCACGCTCACCAAAGGCGCCCAGGCGTACATGGATTCACCGCTGACGACCGCGTGGTCCTGCAGGACCGTGAACGGCAGGGACTTGAGGACGTCCATGCAGAGCTGCTGGTTGAGATCGGAGTAGAGCTCCGCCTCGACCTCCACCCCCAAGGGCTGCCAGGTGAGCCTGACCGGAATCCGCTGGATCGATTCCTCGATCGGGACCGGCGCCGGGGTGTACGCCGGCGGCTCCAAGGCACCGTTCGTGGGGTAGCGGTAGTGCTCGCCCAGGTCCCACGGGAAGTAATGGTGCGACCAGGCGGTGAGCCGGTTCGCGTATTCGGTGAACGTGGCCAGCCGGTCCACGAGCTCACCGCGGCTGTCCGCGGGCTGCCCGACCTGTTCGGCGTACTTCGCCAGGGTCGGGAATCCGTTGTAGCCGAGGAAGGTGCTGTAGATCGGGTCCAGCGTGCGGAAGACCGTCAGCACGTTCTCGACGGAGAGGTTCTCGTCCGTCGCCATCCTCGTCAACTGGTAGAGGTTCATCGCGTAGTCGCGAACGATGCTGTTCGAGAAGTCCCAGGCGGTGAAGTACTGGCCGTAGGACCCGGGCAGCTCGGGAAGGGTTCCCGTGCGTATCTCATGGATCTCGGGGGGTTCTTTGGATATGAAGCTCGTGATCAGCTCGCGGAGCTCCGGAAATGCGGACATGTTTCCCTCTCGCTCTGTGTGCGGCGCTGCCGGAATGCTCTGGATGTCTGGATGTCTGGATGTTCTGGAAGTTCTGGAGTTTTTACGATGCCGCCCTCAAGCGGTCGGGAGAGCATCGGGACCACAGCGGGTGGATCTCCCCGGTGGCGATGTGGGTGGCCAGGGTCCGCCCGATGAACGGGGCGAGGGTGATACCGCTGTTGGCGAAGGCCTCGTAGTAGCCGGCAACGGCGGACAGCGCGCCGAGGCTGGGAAAGCCGTCCCCCGGGAACACGGCGGTACCGACGCGCACCCGGTCGACGGTGGCCGACTCGAGGGCCGGAATCGTGCGGTACGCGCGCTCCAGCAGGTCCTTGACGAGCTCGTCGCCGGGATCGGCCTGCGCTCCGGCCGGGAGGCGGGCGTCGACCTGCTCGGACCGCACCCGCACGCGCCCCGGCCCCGCCGACCGGGCGTGGGCCTGCGAACCGCGCAGGACGTGCCGCACCGGATCGCCGTCGGTGAGCAGGTCGATCACGAGGCTGCTGCGCGTCGCGACGCCCCCGAGCGGGGCGGTACCGACCATCGCGGCCACCGTGGGAGCCTGCGGCCCGGCGGCGTTGACGACGGCGTCGACCTCGATGCGGTCGCCGGCTTCGAGGCGCAGGGCCCGCACTTCTCCGCCGCGGACCTCGATGCCGCCGACCGCGTCGTTCCACAGCGTCAGGCGCCCGGTGGCCCCGGCCGCCGCGAGCATCTCGGAGACCAGCTTCGGCCCGTCGATCCAGCCCTCGTCCGGGAACAGCACGACCGGGGTCCCGGCGTGCGGGAACGCGATGCCCGGCTCCCAGGCGCGGTTCACACGGGCCGCGTCGGACCAGACGGTCCGATAGCCCCAGGCGGCGAGGCGGTGGACCACGTCCGCGAAGGACGGGCCGCTGCCGTGGCCGCCGCCCTCCTCGTCGTCACCCCAGGCGACGCTTCCGGTGGGATGCCACCAGGGGGCGGAGTCGAACTGCCCGGCGAACCGGAGGTGTTCGATCATTCCGGTGTGGCTCAGTTCGAACCTCGCGTACGTCGGCTGCTGAACGGCACTCAGCCGCGCGAAGCTGACATCGGTGGTCAGGCCGCCGGGCTGCGCGGGCTCCACGCAGTGCACCCGCATTCCGCGCTGGGCGAGGCTGAAAGCGATGCAGGCTCCGATGACGCCGGCCCCCACGACCCCTACGGTTTTCACTGTCTCCTCCATGTTTCGGGCACGCTTGATCGCGCCGGCGCACCCGGTTCGTCACTCCGGCTGGTGCGTCGCGGGCGCCTCGCGCCAGGAGACGAGCAGGTCGGAATCGGTCATGAACGCAGACCAACACGGTCTCCGTCCGGGGCGCAATGAATTCCCCGAGTGGCCCGGTCGATGGAGCGGCCAATGGTCTGGCCAACCATCACCGGAACGAAGACCCGGTATCCGGGCGGCAACACCGGCGGCCGGGGGATTCGGCTTTTGTTTGCTTTCCGGTCGACAACGGAGGCGTGCTCTCTCCGTCATGGCCGAACGACCGAAAGTCACCAACAGTGGCGAGCTGTCCCCGGACTTCCCGGTCGGCGTCAGGCAGCCGGCTTTCCCGCGACCTGGCCCATGGCCCTGGCGAGCAGGGCGACCGCCTCCGGGAGCAGGCTGCGGCGCACCGCGCCGTAGCCGAGCGCCACCCCGGACGAGGGCGAGCGGCGGCCGAACTGGAAGTGCCTGCCGGGATGTACGAGAACCGACTTCGCCCGTGCGAGGGCGGCGAGGCGGACGTCGTCGACGCCCTCGGGCAACCGGACGTAGGCGTGGATGCCCGTCGGCTCGCCGGTCATCCGGGCGCCCGGCAGGTGTTCCTCGACGGCCTCCCGCAGCGCCGAGCGCCGTGCCCGAAGGACGGTCCGGGTCTCCCGGATGTGCTGGTCCAGCATGCCGGACGAGATGAAGTGGGCGAAGGTCAGCTGCGTGAGCGGGTCCGGGACCCCCAGCGGCGTCCGGCCGAGCCGCTCCGCCACCGCTTCGGGCGCCGCCGCCCAGCCGAGCCGGATGCACGGGCCGAACATGGCCCCGGTCGTCCCGACGTAGACCACCCGCTCCGGACGGTGCCGCTGCAGGGCCAGGGGACCGCTGCTGACGCCGAACCACAGGTGCCCGTCCCGGTCGTACTCGATCACCCAGCCGTCCACGTCGGAGGCCCAGCTCAGCAGGGCCTCCCGGCGCTCCGGCGACAGCACCGCCCCCGTCGGCACCTGCGAGACCGGGGTCACCAGCACGGCGCGCGCCCCGGACCGGGCCAGGGCCTCCACGTCGATGCCCTCGTCGTCCACGGGGATTCCCGTGACCCGCAGCCCCGCCCGCTCCGCGATCCTGACCTGCCAGGGCGCGCCGGGGCTCTCCACGGCGATGTGGTCGACGCCGAGGTCGCGCAGTACACGGCACACCACGTCCACGGTGTGGTCGAAGTCCGCGGTGACGGCGACCTCGGCGGCGGTCGTCAGGACCCCCCGCGAACGGCCGAGGTAGGCCGCGAGTTCCTCCCGGAGTTCCGGAACACCGACGGGATACCGCCGGGGGCCGGCGCCGCCGATCGACTGCCCCACGTGCTCGTAGGCCCGCAGCCATTCACGGGACGGGAACAGCGCCGAACTCGTCGCGTCGACCCGCAGGTCGTAGCGGGGCTCCGCACGCCGGGCCGGCTCGGCCGCGCGGCGGTGGCGGTCGCGGTGCGGCAGGTGGGTGGCGACCCGGGTGCCCGAGCCCTGAGTGGACCGCAGATAACCCCCGGCCACCAGCTGCTCGTAGGCCTGGACCACGACACTGCGGGAGACCCCGAGATCTCCGGCGAGATTCCGGCTCGAAGGCAGCCGGACGCCTGGATGCAGGGTCCCGTCTTTTATTCGTTCGCGAATGGCCGCCTGAATCTGCGTGGTCATGGACAGCGGCAACTTCCGGTTTATGGCGATCGGTAACATGCTTCCCCCGTCGGCGCCCGCCTTACGGCCGGCGCGAAACCCCCGCGGCGGATCCGGCTTCTCGAGCGCGGACCCTCGGCCGGGGATGACTTTCTCTTCGGCGCGGAAATGGTCCGCTCACGGAAGAGTGGAATGGACTTGTTCGATGCCTTGTCGGCTGCGATGCTCCGTACGAATAACCAGTGAATTCCGAACCGGCAGAGGGCGCGGCAGCCCCGGCCGGGTGAACGGGCCCCGGCGGCCCCGCGGCGGCCGGGGCGACCCGAAGCGGTGGGCAGGTCCCGGGAGTTCGGCCGCGAACGTGGCGGCCACCGGGGACCGGCCGACCGCGCGGCCGTATCCGGGCGGCGAGCCCGGCGAACGCGTCACGGCCGGCGCGGCGCGAGGCCAGGTCCCGTACGTGCACGCCGGTGATCCGGGCGCCGGAGGCCGGCGCCCGGTCCGTGCGGGCCCCGGCCACGATCCCGGTCGGCAGCACGCTCATCCGACAACGTCCTTCCCCCGTGGGTGGTGCGCGGGACCGCCCGGCCTCAGGGCGGTCAGTGCCCGGGGGCCGAGGCGCGCTCCGGCGCCGCGGGTGCCCGGCCGGGCTCCTGGACCCCGGCCGGCCGCACCGTGCCCCGGCCGGCGACCAGGGCGACCAGCGTCTGAGCGGCCGCGGCCACGCACGTCAGCACCAGCGGTGCCTGCCAGCCGGAGCTGACGGTGTGCAGCAGCCCGATGACGACGGGGCCGGCGGCGGCGAGGAGGTAGCCGATCGACTGCGCCATCGCCGACAGCGCACCCGCTCCGGCCGCGTCGTGGGCCCGCATGCCGAGGAACGCCAGCGCCAGCACGAGACAGGCCCCGCCGCCCAGACCGAGGACGACGCTCCACAGCAGCGCGAAGTCCGGCGCCACCAGCAGCCCGAGGTAGCCGAGGAGCAGGATGGCCGAACAGATCGTGGCCAGCGCCCGCTGGTCGCGGGCCCAGCGCAGCGCGCCCGGCACCGCCAGGCTGGTCAGCACCGCGACCGCCTGGAACAGGAACAGCAGCCATCCGGCCGTGGCCGCGCTGACACCGTTGTCCTGGAAGATCTGGGGCAGCCAGGTCACGACCACGTAGAAGCCGAAGGACTGCAGCCCCATGAACGCCGTGACCGCCCAGGCGAGCCCGGACCCCCAGGGCAGCCGGTGCTGCCCCCGCGCCGCCTGCGGGGCGGGCGGCGCCGTGCGCATCTGGGGAAGCCACAGCAGTACGGCCACCAGCGCGATCAGGACCCAGCACCCGAGGGCGGTGGACCAGCCGCCCGGAGCGATCTCGCTGATCGGCACCGCCACCCCGGACGCGACCGCGGCGACACCGCCCATGACCGTCGCGTAGGCGCTGGTCAGCAGTCCCACCTTGTCGGGGAAGTCACGCTTGATGAGGCTCGGCAGCAGGACGTTGCCCACGGCGATGCCCGCTCCGATCAGCACGGTTCCCGCGAACAGGCCGACTGCCGAGGGCACCCAGCGGACGGCGATGCCCAGCGTCAAGACGACGAGCGCACCGCCGAGGAGCCGCTCCTGTCCCCACCGTGCGGCAAGCCGGGGGACCATCGGAGACAGCGCCGCGAACGCCAGCAACGGCAGCGTGTTCAGCAGGCCGAGCGCGGCCGGGGCCAACCCCAGGTCGGCCTGTACGCGATCCAGCAATGGCCCGACACCGGTCAAACTCGCCCGGAGGTTGGCTGCTGCCACGAGCAACCCCCACACAAGTAACACCTGTCCGGAACGACGTGTCGATTTCTTGTCCATGACCGTCATCATCAAGTCCCCCGCGGGGGCTTAACCAGGCCGTACTGAAGCTAGCCCTCGCAGGGCCACCCTGGCCGCCCCGGCCCACCCGCCGGCACCGGTAACCTGGCGATATGGGGACGCCGTTGGGAAGCTTCATCCGGGCCAAGCGCGACAGCATCCAGCCGGAATCCCTCGGCCTGCAGAGACACGGCCGCCGCCGATCGCCCGGGCTGCGCCGCCTGGACCTCGCCACCCGAGCCGGTATCAGCGTCGAATACCTGGCCCGTATCGAGCAAGGGCGCGACCGCAACCCGTCGCCCACGGTCGTCACCTCGCTCGCCGACGCCCTCTGCCTCAACGCCTCGGAGCGCAACCACCTGCGCTACCTCGCGAAGATCTCCGGCGACGAATGCGCGGTCCAGATCAGGCCCGTGCCACCGCCCCGGCGCGTGCGGCCGTCCGTCCTGCAGACGCTCTGCCTCCTCGAACCGGGCGTCGCCGTCGTGACCAACCGGCTCGGCGACATCCTCGCCCACACCACGGGCTACCAGGCGATCACCAGCGGCACCGGACTGCTCGACGACGCCGAGCCGAACCTCAACCGCTACCTGTTCACCGACCCCCGCGCCCGGACCTTCTTCGCCGACTGGGACCAGGTCGCGGACGAGCACGGCTTCGACCTGTGGCAGGCGCCCTCCCTCGAAAACCTGGAATGGCTCATCTCCGAGCTCCTCCCCGTCGCCGGGCCCGAGTTCAGCAACCGCCTCTGCCGCCACGAAGTGCCGCGCCGCGGCGTCCTGCGGCTCAACCACCCCACCGGGCCCCAGCTGCGACTGCTCCGGGAGACGCTCGAACTGCCCATGGACGACCAGCAGCTCGTCATCTTCCTCCCCGAGTGCGACCAGACGGCCCAGGCCATCGACCAGCTCCAGCGCCAGTCCCACGGCCGGCTCCGCTCCATCTCCTGACCCGGTGACGCGGCGGAGCCCACTCGGACACGTACCGTGTGCGGCTCACCGCTTCCCGACGACACCCGCGGACGCTGGGCCTGACGGTCCGGCGCGTGCGACGATGCAGGTATGAACCGCCTGGCCACCTCGCAGTCGCCCTACCTCCTCCAGCACGCGTCCAATCCGGTGGACTGGTGGCCCTGGGAGCAGGCGGCGTTCGACGAGGCGAAGCGGCGCAACGTACCCGTGCTGCTGTCCGTCGGTTACTCCGCGTGTCATTGGTGTCATGTCATGGCCCACGAGTCCTTCGAGGACGAGGCGGCCGCCGCCTACATGAACGAGCACTTCGTCAACATCAAGGTGGACCGCGAGGAGCGCCCCGACGTCGACGCCGTCTACATGGAGGCCGTGCAGGCCGCCACCGGGCAGGGCGGATGGCCCATGACCGTCTTCCTCACGGCCGATGCCGAGCCGTTCTACTTCGGGACCTACTTCCCGCCCGAGCCGCGGCACGGCATGCCCTCCTTCAGGCAGGTGCTCGAAGGAGTGCGGACCGCGTGGGAGGGCCGGCCCGAAGAGGTCGCCGACGTGGCGCAGCGGATCGTACGGGACCTGGCCGGGCGGCAGTTGGACTACGGGAAGGCCGGCGCGCCCGGCCCCGAGGAGATGGCGCGGGCACTGCTCGCGCTGACCCGCGAGTACGACGCCGCGCGCGGCGGGTTCGGCGGGGCGCCGAAGTTCCCGCCGTCCATGGTGCTGGAGTTCCTGCTGCGCCACCACGCGCGGACGGGCTCCGAGGGCGCGCTGCAGATGGCCGCCGACACGTGCGAGGCCATGGCGCGGGGCGGGATCTACGACCAGCTCGGGGGCGGGTTCGCCCGGTACTCCGTGGACCGGGAGTGGGTCGTTCCGCACTTCGAGAAGATGCTCTACGACAACGCGTTGCTGTGCCGGGTGTACGCGCACCTGTGGCGGGCCACCGGCTCCGAGCTGGCCCGGCGCGTGGCGCTGGAGACCGCCGACTTCATGGTGCGGGAGCTGCGGACCGAGCAGGGCGGCTTCGCCTCCGCGCTCGACGCCGACAGCGAGGACCCGCAGAGCGGACGGCACGTCGAGGGGGCGTACTACGCGTGGACGCCCGCCCAGCTGCGCGAGGTGCTGGGGGAGGACGACGGGAACCTGGCCGTCGCCCACTTCGGGGTGACCGAGGAGGGGACCTTCGAGCACGGCAAGTCCGTCCTCCAGCTCCCGCAGGACGGGCCGGCGGCGGACGCGGAGCGGATCGCCCGGATCCGGGCGCGGCTGCTCGCCGCACGGGAGACGCGGCCCGCGCCCGGCCGGGACGACAAGATCGTCGCCGCCTGGAACGGCCTGGCCATCGCCGCCCTCGCCGAGTGCGGGGCCTTCTTCGAGCGGCCGGATCTCGTCGAGCGGGCCACCGAGGCCGCCGACCTGCTCGTCCGGCTGCACATGGACGGACGGGCCCGGCTGGCGCGGACCAGCAAGGACGGCCAGGTGGGCGCCAACGCCGGGGTGCTGGAGGACTACGGGGACGTGGCCGAGGGGTTCCTGGCCCTCGCCTCCGTCACCGGTGAGGGGGTGTGGCTGGAGTTCGCCGGGTTCCTCGTCGACCTCGTGCTCGACCGGTTCACCGCCGAGGACGGGTCCCTCTACGACACCGCGCACGACGCCGAGCGGCTGATCAGGCGGCCCCAGGACCCCACCGACACCGCCGCTCCCTCCGGCTGGACCGCCGCCGCCGGCGCGCTGCTCTCGTACGCCGCGCACACCGGCTCGGAGGCCCACCGCACGGCGGCCGAGCGCGCGCTCGGGGTGGTGCACGCCCTCGGCCCGCGCGTGCCGCGCTTCATCGGCCACGGGCTGGCGGTCGCCGAGGCGCTTCTCGACGGTCCGCGCGAGGTCGCGGTGGTCGGCCATCCGGAGGATCCGGCCCGGGCCCTGCTGCACCGGACGGCGTTGCTGGGGACGGCTCCCGGGGCGGTGGTGGCGACCGGAATGCCGCGTGCGGCGGACGGCAGCGGGGGCGAGTTCCCCCTTCTGGCCGAGCGCACACTCGTACACGACCTTCCGACGGCGTATGTGTGTCGACATTTCGTCTGCGCGCGGCCTACGACGGATCCGGTCGAGTTGGCGGAACAGTTGGGGGCGGTTCGCCCCTGAAATGACCGGAGTACCGTCAATTCCGGTTGCTCGCACGTCTGTTCAGATACACGGTTTTTATCCGGACGGCTCCTGACTTTCATGTGCACTGCCTAGTCTCGTGTCGTTCGGTACGCACCGAGACGGCGCACTGGGGGGTGCGCGCAGGGGGAAGCGGAGGACGGCGGGCCGGGGGGCCCGCCGGATGCCTCCGGGGGGTTTCACGGTTCGCCGCTCGGGGTTGCGGCATGTCTGTGGGGGGACGGTTTGTACACCTCTGTGTTTATTTCCATGATCTCGCTTGCGCTCTTCGGGATCGCAGCGTTCACGCTCTGGTGGCAGATGCACGCCTGGCGGACGCCCGAGACGCTCGCCTCCACCCGGTTCGACCGTCCCGACGGCGGCGGCCGGCTGGCCTTCTCCCTGCTGCTGCCGGCCCGCCACGAACAGGCGGTCCTGGAGCACACCATCGACCGGCTGCTGGAGTCGAGCCACCACGACTACGAGATCATCGTGATCGTCGGGCACGACGACCCCGAGACCGCCGCCGTCGCCGAGCGCGCGGCCGCACGGGCCGCTGCCGAACGCGCGCCGGGACTCGTACGCGTGGTCGTCGACCACCACGAGACCAAGAACAAGCCGAAGGCCCTCAACACCGCCCTGCCGCACTGCCGGGGCGACGTCGTCGGGGTCTTCGACGCCGAGGACCAGGTCCACCCCGAGCTCCTCGCCCACGTCGACCACGCCTTCCGCGCCACCGGCGCCGACGTGGTCCAGGGCGGGGTCCAGCTGATCAACTTCCACTCCAGCTGGTACAGCCTGCGCAACTGCCTGGAGTACTTCTTCTGGTTCCGCTCCCGGCTGCACCTGCACGCCGAGAAGGGTTTCATCCCGCTCGGCGGCAACACCGTCTTCGTGCGCACCGAGGTGCTGCGGGAGGCGGGCGGCTGGGACCAGAACTGCCTCGCCGAGGACTGCGACCTGGGGGTGCGGCTCTCGTCGGCCGGCAAGAAGGTGGTCGTCGCCTACGACTCCGACATGGTGACCCGTGAGGAGACGCCGGGCTCACTGATGGGCCTGCTCAAGCAGCGGACCCGCTGGAACCAGGGCTTCCTCCAGGTCTACCGGAAGAAGGACTGGCAGCAGCTGCCCGGCCGCGGGCAGCGCTGGCTGGCCCGCTACACGCTGATGACGCCGTTCATGCAGGCCGCCTCCGGGGTGATCATCCCGCTCAACTTCGCCGTCGCGGTCTTCCTCGACGTCCCGGTCGGCATCGCGATCATCACCTTCCTCCCCATGATCACGGCGATGGTGACCTTCGTCTTCGAGATCGTCGGCCTGCACGACTTCGGCCGCCAGTACGGGCTGCGCGTCCGCTTCGTGCACTACCTGAAGCTCGTCGTCGGCGGCCCCTTCTACCAGGTGATGCTCGCCGGCGCCGCGATCCGCGCGGTCTGGCGCGAGCAGCGCGGCCAGAGCGAGTGGGAGCTGACCAGCCACACCGGCGCCCACCTGACGCCGGACCAGACCGCCACCGCCACCGCGATCCGAGAGGACATCCACCAGTGACCGCCACCGTGCCCACGGCCACTGATCCCACGTCCCCGACCGCCACCGCCACCGCCACCGCCACCGCCACCGCCACCGAGCCCCGCGTCCCCGCCCAGCGCAGCGGCACCGGCGCCGGCGGACTCGGCGTCCGGCCGCCCGCGCCCGCCCGGCCGCTCGTGCGCTTCCGCAGCTCCCGCCCCGACCTGCTCCTGTGCGGGGCCCTGCTGCTCGTGATCCTCCTCGTCCAGGGCTGGAACATCACCCACTTCCCGACCCTCAGCGACGACGAGGGCACCTACCTCGCCCAGGCCTGGGCGGTCCAGCAGGGCGACGGCCTCGCCCACTACACCTACTGGTACGACCACCCGCCGCTCGGCTGGATCCAGATCGCCGGCCTGACCTACCTGCCGTCCCTCTTCGTGCCCGACTGGATGACCGTCGCGCCGATGAGGTTCTCCATGCTCGCGGTGTCCGCAGCGAGCTCCGTCCTGATCTACGTCCTCGCACGCCGCCTGTGGCTGCCGCGCTGGGCCGCCGGTCTCGCGATGGCCCTCTTCGGGCTCTCCCCGCTCTCGGTCGTGCTCCAGCGGGAGATCTTCCTCGACAACCTCGCCGTGATGTGGATGCTGCTGGCCTTCTGCCTCGCGGCGTCGCCCAGCCGCCACCTGTGGCACCACTTCGCCTCCGGACTGGCGGCCGCCACCGCCGTCCTGACCAAGGAGACGATGCTGGTGGTGCTCCCGGCGCTGCTGGTGACGATGTGGCGCCACAGCCACCGCGACACCCGCAAGTTCGCCGTCACCGGAGCCGTCACCGCCTGCGCGCTGATCGGGCTGGCCTACCCGCTGTTCGCCCTCCTCAACAGCGAGCTGCTGCCCGGTGCCGGCCACGTCTCGCTCGTCGACGGCATCACCTACCAGATGAGCCGCCCGGGCTCCGGCTTCATCCTCACCCCCGGCTCGGGATCGAACGGCGTCCTGCGGTCCTGGCTCTACTACGACACGGTCCTGCCGCTCGGCGGCCTGGCGGGCGCCGTCCTGCTGCTGGCCACCATCAGATGGTCCGTCACCGCCCGCGCGCTGGCCGGGCCGGCGCTGGCCGCCGTCATCCTCGCCCTCGTCGCGATGCGGCCCTCCGGCTACCTCCCGGCGATGTACGTGATCCAGGCGGTGCCGTTCCTGGCCCTGGTCCTCGCGGGCGGCGCGGCCAGCATCACCCACGCCGTGCTGCGCCGGCGCCGTTCGCCCGGGGAACGCCGGCAGCTGGTGTGGGCGCGCCGGGTCCTGGTCTGCGTACTCGCCGCGACCGCCGCGGTGTACGTCCTGCCGCGCTGGTACGACGGCAACCGCACCGCGCTCACGGCCGACGCGAACGCCCCGTACCGGCAGGCCGCGGCCTGGCTCGGCAGCGAAGTGGCCGATCCGGCGAACACCCGCGTCCTGCTCGACGACGCGCTGTGGCTGGACGCCGTCCACCGCGGCTTCGAGCCTGGGCTCGGCGCCATCTGGTTCTACAAGGCCGACCTCGACCCCGCCGTCACCAAGACCCTGCCGGGCGGCTGGCGGGACATCGACTACGTGGTCTCCTCGCCCACGGTGCGCCGCGACGCGGCGGACCTGCCGAATGTGAAGGCCGCGCTGGAGCATTCGACGGTGGTGGCCGTCTTCGGCTCGGGCGAGGACCGCATCGAGATACGCCGGACCGACCGCGAGACGGGGAGCTGAGCCACCATGAGCGAGGACCTGTGGTCCCTCCCTGCCCCGATCGATGCGGAACTGACCACTCCGCACTCTCCGGCCGGCAGCGTCACCCTCATCATCCCCACCTTCAACGAGGCCGGGAACATAGGCGAGTTGCTGCGCCGGCTCGGCGACGCGCTCCCCGACCACCTGCCCTGCGCCGTGCTGTTCGTGGACGACTCCACGGACGACACCCCGGCCGTCATCGAGAAGGCGGCCGCGGAACACCCCTTTCCGGTGTCGGTCCTGCACCGGGAGGCGGCCGAGGGCGGCCTCGGCGGCGCCGTCGTCGAAGGGCTGAAACGGGCCGACACCGACTGGATCGTCGTCATGGACGCCGACCTCCAGCACCCGCCCCACCTGGTGCCCGAACTCGTCGGCGAGGGCGAGCGCACCGGCGCCGACCTCGTCGTCGCCTCCCGCTACATCAGCGGCGGCAGCCGGGCCGGTCTCGCCGGGAGCTACCGGATCGCCGTCTCGCGCGGTGCGACCTGGCTGACCAAGGGGCTCTTCCCGCGCGCCCTGCGCGGGATCAGCGACCCGATGAGCGGCTTCTTCGCGATGCGCCGCCGGGCCGTCACCGCCGAAGCCCTCAAACCCCTCGGCTACAAGATCCTGCTGGAGCTGGCGGTGCGCTGCCGCCCCGGCAAGGTGGCGGAGATCCCGTTCGTCTTCCAGGACCGCTACTCCGGCACGTCC
The DNA here is from genome assembly GCF_044750905.1 of Streptomyces sp. NPDC088762. Classification (NCBI taxonomy): domain Bacteria; kingdom Bacillati; phylum Actinomycetota; class Actinomycetes; order Kitasatosporales; family Streptomycetaceae; genus Streptomyces; species Streptomyces sp. NPDC088762. Next base: position 285,549 of record NZ_JBIVKT010000008.1, on the reverse strand, counting down.
AAGTCCACCGCCCGCGAGGGCCTGCGCTTCCTGACCCACCTGGCCGCGCTGCGCTCCGCGAGCCCGCCGGCCCGGATGATCGGCTTCGGCCTGATCGGGCTCTCCGGCTTCGTACCGAACCTGGCCGCGCTCTGGCTGCTCACGCACGCCGGGATGCACTACCTCCCCGCGGAGATCGCCGCCAACCAGGCCGGCGTCCTGTGGAACTTCCTCCTCATCGAGACCCTGCTCTTCCGCGACCGCCGCCACCACCGGCACCGGGCGGACCGGATCGGGCGCTTCGCGCTGCTCGCCAATGCCGATCTGCTGCTGCGGATCCCGCTCATCGCGGTGTTCGTCGCCACGTTCGGCATGGCGGTCCTGCCCGCCACCGCGCTCGCGCTGGTCACCACCTTCGTCCTGCGGTTCGCGGCCACCGAGGCCCTCGTCTACCTCCCGCGCACGGCGCGCAAGAGCCACACAGCCGGTCGCCACACCAAGAGCTGAGCCGCACAGAAGGGAACCTTTCGATGCGTCTGGAGATCCGGCGGAGGGCCGGGCGGCGGGCCGCCCTGCTGGCCGTCGGGGCGATGACCGCGGGCCTGCTGCTCACCGCACCGCAGCAGGCCACGGCCGGAGCGCCCAATCTGCTCACCAATCCCGGTTTCGAGACCGCCGGCGCGCCCGGCGCAGACATGCCGTCCTGCTGGTCCAAATCCGGCTGGGGCGACAACGACTTCACCTTCGCCACCGTCGCCGACGCGCACGGCGGGACCAAGGCGATGCAGGTCTCGCTCACCCGCCGCGTGGACGGCGACCGCAAGGCCCTGGTCACCGAGAACAGCACCTGCGCGCCGACCGTCACGCCGGGCCGGCAGTACGACCTCTCCGCCTGGTACAAGTCGAACACCCCGGACGTCTCGGTGACGGTGTTCCGGCGGGAGGCCACGACCGGGACCTGGCAGTACTGGACCGACCTGCAGAACCCGCCCGTCAGCGCCGGCTGGGCGCGCACGGCGGTCCGTACGCCGGCCGTCCCGCCCAACACGGACAAGATCGCGTGGGGGCTTTCGGTCTACGGGGTGGGCACGCTCACCACCGACGACTACGCGCTGGAGGAGGTGGGAGCGGCGCCGCCCCAGCCCACCTGCTCGGGTACCGCCGACGAGTGCGCCAAGGGCAAGTGGGAGGTGATCCCCGCCAAGAACCCGGTGCGTTCGATGCACGCCGTCGTCCTGAAGAACGGCAAGGTGCTGCTGATCGCCGGCTCCGGCAACGACATCGCCCAGTTCAACGCGGGCACCTTCACCTCGGCCGTCTACGACCCGGCGAACGGGTCCTTCAAGACGATCCCCACCCCGGTGGACATGTTCTGCTCCGGCCATGTGCAGCTCGCCGACGGCCGGGTGCTGGTGATGAGCGGCAACAAGGGCTACCCCTCGGCCGACGGCAAGATCGGCTACCAGGGGCTGAAGGACAGCTACGTCTTCGACCCGGCCACCGAGAAGTACACGAAGACCAACGACATGAACGGCGGGCACTGGTACCCGTCGGCGACGATCCTCGGCAACGGTGACGTGATCTCCTTCGGCGGCCTGAAGGAGGACTCCACGGGCAACGTCACCGCGGAGAAGTTCTCGGCCGCCCAGGGCAAGTGGCTCCCGATGAACGAGGTCAACCAGACCTGGTCCTACTGGGGCCTGTACCCGTCGATGATCCTCATGCAGGACGGGCGGCTCTTCTACTCCGGCAGCCACACCTTCGGCAACAACACCGCCGGCTCCGGCTCCTCGGTCTACGACTACGCCGCCAACACCATCACCGACGTGCCCGGCCTGCGGAAGAAGGACGAGCGCGACGAGTCGGCGAGCGTGCTGCTGCCCCCGGCCCAGGACCAGCGGGTCCTGACCATCGGCGGCGGCAACAACGAGACCAACCCCGCCGCGAACCGGATCACCGACATCATCGACCTGAAGAAGCCGAGCCCCGCCTACACGGCCGGCCCCGACCTCCCGCAGGGCCTGGTCGACACGGGCACGGGCAAGCGGCCGCAGACCGGCGCCGAGGGCAAGATGTACGTGTCCGCCGTGCTGCTGCCCGACGGCAAGGTGCTGGAGACCGGCGGCGGCCTGCACGACCGGGCCGACCCGGTCTACGAGGCCTCGTTCTTCGACCCGGTGACCAACACCTACCAGGCGGGCCTGGCCGCCGACCCGATCCCGCGCACCTACCACTCGGCGTCCTTCCTGATGCCCGACGGCCGGGTTATGTCGGTCGGCGACAACCCGGGCAACGGCACCTACAACCACAACGTGTCGATCTACACCCCGCCCTACCTCTTCAAGGGGGCGCGCCCGCAGATCACTTCGGTGATCGACACGCAGTGGGTGTACGGGGACACGCAGCGGATCACCGTCAACCGGCCGGTCGCCAAGGCGGAGCTGATCCGTCCGGCGGCGGTCACCCACTCCTCCGACCCGAACCAGCGGTTCGTGGACCTGCCGATGACCGTCGTCAACGGCACCACGATCGACCTCAACGTCACCAGCAACCCCAACCTGGCGCCGCCCGGCTGGTACATGCTCTTCGCGGTCGACGCGAACGGCATCCCGTCCATCGCCCAGTGGGTGCACGTCGGCGGGGCCCCCGCCCTGGCGGCCGCCGAGGAGCAGCCCTCGGCGCACCAGCACGCCTTCGCGGACAGGCTGGGCCCCGCCAAGGAGAACCCCGCCAAGCGGGACTCGGCCCCGGTCGCGCCGAGCGTGGCGGGCTGCGACCGCCACTACGGCACGGTCAACCAGTGCGTGCCGACCCGCTTCCCGGCGGAGGTGAAGGAGACGACGAAGGCCCGCTGCGACTGGCTCGCCTCCCACCGGTACCCGAAGCGCATGAAGGTCAACGGCAGCGACCCGCTGCGCCTGGACCCCGACCGCGACGGCTACGCCTGCTGAGCCGCCGCAGGCACGGCGAGGCGCCGCCACCTGCCTTCGGGCCGGTGACGGCGCCTCGTCCCGTTCCGGACGCCCGGTGCCCGCCTAGTGCGCGTACGCGGCGATCGAGATGCCGACGTAGTGCGCGACGAAGGCCGCCAGGGTCAGGGAGTGGAAGACCTCGTGGAAGCCGAAGAAGCGGGGGGAGGGGTTGGGCCGCTTCATCCCGTAGATGACCCCGCCGACGCTGTACAGCAGGCCGCCGACGATCACCAGGACCAGGACGGCGACGCCGCCGCTGCGCATGAAGTCGGGAAGGAAGAAGACGGCCGCCCAGCCCATGGCGATGTAGCACGGGGTGTAGAGCCAGCGCGGGGCGCCGACCCAGAAGACCCGGAAGGCGATGCCGGCCGCGGCGGCGAGCCACACCGCCCACAGCAGCGTGCGCCCGGTGGAGGGCGGCAGGAGCAGGACGGTCAGCGGGGTGTAGGTGCCCGCGATGATCAGGAAGATGTTGGCGTGGTCGAGGCGGCGCAGGACGGCCTCGCCCCGGGGGCCCCAGGTCCCGCGGTGGTAGACCGCGCTGACGCCGAAGAGCAGGCAGGCCGTCAGGACGTATACGCCGCAGGCGACGCGGGCCCGGGTGGAGTCGGTGAAGGCCATCAGCACCAGGCCGGCGACCACCACGGCGGGGAACATCCCCAGGTGCAGCCACCCGCGCATGAGCGGCTTCTCCTCCAGGGCGGTCTCGGCCGCCTCCAGGACCTGGACGACCGGGGAGGCGTCGGCGTCGGCGTCAGAAGTCATGGTCCACATGCTACCTACGGGTCCGTAGGTTTCACTTAGTCCTCTTTACGGAAGATTGACGGACGTGGCGATGCTCACGTGAGAGGCCCTCTGGACATATGCGCACACGCACCGGATGATCAGATGAGTGCGGTCGACACCGGATGAGCGGAGCGCGAAGCGTCCGGGTCGCGGCCCCCACGGGGCATACACCAAACAAACCCCTCAACAAGGAGCAATCGTGGCGCGCGACAACGCGGCTCCCACTTCTTCTGGTACGACGAGTCCCACCCAGCACGCAGAGCTGATCTCCTGGGTGGACGAGATCGCAGCCCTCACCCAGCCGGACCGCGTCGTCTGGTGCGACGGCTCCGAGGCCGAGTACGAACTCCTCTGCGAGGAGCTCGTGGCCAAGGGCACCTTCAAGAAGCTCGACCCGGCCAAGCGACCGAACTCGTACTACGCCGCCTCCGACCCGTCCGACGTCGCGCGCGTCGAGGACCGGACCTTCATCTGCTCCGAGAAGGAAGAGGACGCGGGCCCCACGAACCACTGGAAGGCTCCTTCCGAGATGAAGGAGATCTTCGCGGGGGAGAGGGGCATCTTCCGCGGCTCCATGAAGGGCCGGACGATGTACGTCGTCCCCTTCTGCATGGGCCCCCTCGGCTCCGAGCTCTCCGCCATCGGCGTCGAGATCACCGACTCCGCCTACGTCGCCGTCGCCATGCGCACCATGACCCGCATGGGCAAGCCCGTCCTCGACGAGCTCGGCACCGACGGGTTCTTCGTCAAGGCCGTCCACACCCTCGGCGCTCCGCTCGCCGAAGGCCAGGAAGACGTGCCGTGGCCGTGCAACACCACCAAGTACATCTCGCACTTCCCCGAGACCCGCGAGATCTGGTCCTTCGGCTCCGGCTACGGCGGCAACGCCCTGCTCGGCAAGAAGTGCTACGCGCTGCGCATCGCCTCCGTCATGGCGCGCGACGAGGGCTGGCTCGCCGAGCACATGCTGATCCTCAAGCTCACCCCGCCGCAGGGTGAGGCCCGCTACGTCGCCGCCGCGTTCCCGTCCGCCTGCGGCAAGACCAACCTCGCCATGCTGGAGCCCACGATCCCCGGCTGGACGGTCGAGACCATCGGCGACGACATCGCCTGGATGCGCTTCGGCGAGGACGGCCGCCTCTACGCGATCAACCCCGAGGCCGGCTTCTTCGGCGTCGCCCCCGGCACCGGCGAGCACACCAACGCCAACGCCATGAAGACGATGTACGCGAACACCGTCTTCACCAACGTCGCGCTCACCGACGACGGCGACGTGTGGTGGGAGGGCATGACCGAAGAGGCGCCCGCGCACCTCATCGACTGGAAGGGCAACGACTGGACTCCGGACTCGCAGACCCCGGCAGCCCACCCCAACGCCCGCTTCGCCGTCCCGGCCTCCCAGTGCCCGACGATCGCCCCCGAGTGGGAGGACCCCAAGGGCGTCCCGATCTCCGCGATCCTCTTCGGCGGCCGCCGCGCCTCCGCCGTGCCGCTGGTCACCGAGTCCTTCGACTGGAACCACGGCGTCTTCATCGGCTCGAACATCGCCTCCGAGAAGACCGCCGCCGCCGAGGGCAAGGTCGGCGAGCTGCGCCGCGACCCCTTCGCCATGCTGCCGTTCTGCGGCTACAACATGGGTGACTACATGGCCCACTGGGTCAAGGTGGCCGCCGACAAGGACCAGGCGAAGCTCCCGAAGATCTACTACGTGAACTGGTTCCGCAAGAACGACGCGGGCAAGTTCGTGTGGCCGGGATTCGGCGAGAACAGCCGCGTCCTGAAGTGGATCGTCGGGCGTCTCGACGGCACCGCCGAGGGCGTCGAGACCCCCATCGGCATCCTGCCGACCAAGGACTCCCTCGACCTCGACGGCCTCGACCTCCCGGCCGAGGACCTGGACTTCCTCCTCACCGTCGACAAGGAGGTCTGGCGCGAGGAGGCCGCCCTGGTCCCCGAGCACCTGAACACCTACGGCGACCACACTCCCAAGGAGCTGTGGGACCAGTACCACGCGCTCGTCGAGCGCCTGGGCTGATGTGATCTTCCCGGCCAGGGTGCACGAACACCCTGGCCGGGAAACCTCCGGCCCGGGTGCACGAACACCCGGGCCGGGAAGAAACGCCCGGCGGGTTCTCCCGCCGGGCGTCCTTATGGGGTGGGGGGCGGTCAGGACCGGCCCCGGTCCTCCAGGTAGGTCGTCTGCGTCTGCTGACGCCTGGCATCCGCATCACGCAGGGCCGCCGTGAGCCGCTCCGCCTCGTCGAACAGCACCGACAGCTGACGCTCCAGGTGCCGCTCGGGCGATTCGGTCCCCGGCGTCAGCCGGTTCCACCAACGGGCCCGGTTGTAGGCGTCCACGCAGTCCGGCAGGTCCCGCCGGATCGCCCGCGACAGCACGTGCACCGACTCGGCGTCGCCGGCCAGGACCTCGGCCACCCAGCCCGGATGCAGCAGCGCACCGTACAGCTCCAGCAGCTCGCCCAGCTCGCCGCCGGCCGCCGGCGGCAGCTCCACCGCGTCCAGGTACTCCCGCAGCCGCGCGAAGTCCTCCCGCAGTACGCCCAGTTCCTCGCGCAGGTCCGGCGGCTCCGGCTTCTCGGCCACGTCCGGCGGGGCGATCAGCGCGCCCGCCCCGTACAGCCCGGCGACCACCGCCGGCCAGTACGTCCCGGCCACCCCCGCGATGCTCAGGCCCAGGCCGGCCACGCCGCAGGCGCAGCCGGCCAGGTTCTTCTTCGACTCCAGATAGCCGAGCACCGTGCCCGCCCCGGCGGTTCTGGCGGCCCTACTGGTAGCCACGGATCTCCTCGAAGGCTCCGTCGAGCGAACCGTTCCCGTCGGTGGCGTCGAACAGCCGCCCGCCGGTCAGTTCGGTGATGTGGGTGAGCTCCTTGCGGTCCGAGTCGCCGAACAGCACCGCGAAGACCGGGGTGTGCTTCTGCCCCTCGGGCAGCGCCGCGTAGAAGGAGTCGAAGTGCCTGGCCCCGGCGCCCGCCGTGTTCTGCCCGTCCGTCATCAGCACGATCGAGGTGAACGCGTCCGCGTTGCCCTGCCCCAGGTGCTGGTACGCCGCCTCCAGGCTGCTGTAGACGGCCGTACCCCCCTCCGGCTGCAGCGACTTCACGTCACCCCGGATCGCGTCCAGCGCCGGCCCCGGATTTCCGGGCTCGACGACGTGCGTCAGCACCCGCTTCACCCGGTCGCCGAAGGGCAGCAGCGTCACCTCCTCACGGTCCCGGAACCGCTGCCCCGTCCCCGAACTCCCGCTGCCCGTGAGGTCGGTGAGCGCTGTCCTCAGCCGCCCGATGCGGTCCTCGTCGGCCATGGAGCCCGAGGTGTCCAGGACGTACACCGTCCGCGAGGGCCGGCGCAGTTCGTTCTCGTACGAGGCCAGCAGCCCGTCGGCGACCGAACGCGAGCCGGGGAAGGGCAGCTCGCGCCGCACCGAAGCGTCCAGCCCGGGCGCCGGCGCCACCCCGGCGGCCACCGGTCGGCGGAACGTCTGCCCGGTGATCGCCTTCTGCGCCTCGGGCCCGCGCAGGTACTCCGTCAGCGCCCGGCCCGACTCGCGGGCCCCGGCCGGGGCCGAGGCCAGCAGGGTCAGCGGATAGTGTGCGGTGACCACGCCGTCCCGCGGCCGGATCACCGTCAGGTCCGTGTGCGCGGTCCGGTTCATGGACAGCAGCACGGACTCGTAGTTGACGAGCGCGTCCACGTCCCCGCGCTTGCCGTACGCGCTCGCCAGCCAGCCGGAGGAACCCGAGGTCAGCTTCTGCCCGGCGAAGAACTCCTTCAGCGGCGGCCGGGCCTTCTGCACATCGGCGTCGGTCAGCGCCGACTGCGCCCCCGACAGCCCGGAGGCGACGGACACCAGCGCCGAGAAACCGGAGTTGGACCGCACCGGGTCCGTCATCCCGTACGTCAGCTTCCCGGCGGCCTCGGGCTGCAGCCGCAGATAGTCGTTGGAGGAGAGCCAGACCGCGTCGTACCTCCCGTCGGCCTTCCCGGAGGCGACCTGCTCGGCGGCGTCGAGGGTCCCGGACCAGGTGAGGTCCACGGTGACCCCCGTGGCCTTCCTGGCCTGCTCCAGCACCGGCTGCATGTCGGCCAGCTCACTGGAGGCCAGCACCCGCAGGGTGCCCTCCTTGTAGGCGGTGGGCTTCGGATCGACGGGCCCGTCGGAGGAGGCGCACCCGGTCGCGGCGGCGAGCACGACGAGGGCCAGCACGGATATCCAGCCTCGCCGGCGTTTGAGGCGCGGGGTCTGGGGCGGAGCCCCCGTCACGGGAAGGGGCGGGGCGGGGGAAGCCCCGCGCAGCGGCCCCACCCGCCGTCGGCCCTGTGCGCGCCCGCTCACGAGGCACCGCCTTCCAGGGCGGAGGCGGTCCGGGTCCGCGCCAGATGGGCGGAAGCCGTCTGGAGCTCCCCCGTCAGGGACTCCACCGTGGCGGCCATGCTCTCCGTGGCCTGCACCTTGAACGTGTCGATCGCGTCCAGCGTCCGGTAGATCTGCCCGAACGCCGCCCGCAAGGTCTCCGCCCCCACCGCCGGATCGGCCGCGATCCGCTGGATCTCCCCGCTCTGCGTGGACAGCATCTCCGCGTTCCCCCGGATCAGCTCCTCCGTCGTGCCCTTGAGCGCGTTGACCTGCTCGACCACCTTCCGCTGGCTGTCCAGCGCCGAGGCCAGCATCACGGCGATCCGCAGCGCCGACACGGTCGTCGTGGCCGCCCGGTCGACCCCCTTGATCAGCTCGTCGTTGTTGCGCCGGACCATGTCCATCGCCAGATAGCCCTGCGCGCACACGGCCAGCTGGGTCAGCAGGTCCTGGTGCTTCTGCCGCACCGGGAACAGCACGTCCGCCCGCAGCACGTCGGCCGCCTGCGGATCGGCGTACTCCGTCTCGGCGATCCGCTGCTCGACGGCGGAGTCCAGGGCCTCGGTGAGCACCGCGTACTCCTGGAGCTTGCCCATCGTCTCCCACAGGCGGGCCCGCTCGGTGTGCAGGGCGGCGTTGTCGCGGCGCAGCTCGTCCTGCCCGCCGCGCAGTGCGCCCACGATCCGGTTCAGGGTCGCCTGGGAGGAGGCGTACTTCGCCACGTGGTCCCGGAACCGGTTGCCGCCCGGCAGCTTCGAGAGCAGCTTGCCGAGCCCCTTCGCGGGCGCGTCCCGCGGATCGAGGTCCTCGACGGTGCGGCGCAGTTCGACGAGCGAGCCGGCCACCCGGGCCTGGGCGTCACCGCCGCCGTCGGAGCCGAGGGAGCGCACGGCCCGCTCCAGCATCCGGTTCGACTGCTGGGCGGCGGAGCGGATGTCGGCCGTGCCGAGCCCGGTGATCTCCCCGATGCGCTGCGCGAACTCGGGGGAGCGGCTGTCGATCCCGGCGAGCGAGCCGACGTACTCTCCGGCCCGGCGGGCCATCTCCTCGCGGACGCCGTCCTCGAGCGGCACCAGGCCGGCGGCCTGCTCCTTCTTGACGGGGGCGACGGGCTCGGGAGCGGTGAGGACGAGCGGGGCGTCCGCCCCGTCGGCGGGTGGTGTCAGTGTCACGGTGTGTCCCCCTGGCCCTTGGCGCGTGCGGCCAGCGCCATCAGGATCTTGACGGTGGGTGTGCCGACCTGGCGGATGCCGGCCAGCGCGGGGTTGAGGTAGGCGGCGTGCGGGGCGGTCGCGGCGGTGAACTCGGCCACGCCGTCCTGCGGGCGGAACCCGTGGCGCACGGCCAGCTCGCGCAGCTTCGGGTCGGTGGCGAGGAGGGTGCCGAGTTCCGCGGCCCTGTCGCCGAGCGGGACGAAGGTGTGCGCCGTGTTGACCGTGGTGTCCGGGTAGAGGACCACCATGTCGTCGACGTTCCCCGCTCCCTGCTTCTGCAGCAGCAGGGAGGCCACCTGGGACTCGTACACCAGGATCAGCGGTTCGCCGCTGCCGCTGATGAACGCCCGGAACGGGTCGTCGGTGCTCGGTTCCAGGGCGCCCTGGACGGAGATCAGCTTGCGCAGCAGCGGCGCGGTGCGCGCGATCGCGGCGTCGTCGGAGACGACGGTGTTGCCGTTCGCCACGTTGGAGGTCGCGGCGAGGAAGAGGGCACCGGAGTTGGAGGTGGCCGGGTCGGTGGTCTTGACGAACACGGTGCCGGTCAGCTCGGGGTGCGCGGCGGAGCCGGGCAGTTGCTGCCAGGTGCGGTCCTCGGCGGCGGCCTTGAGGAAGGGACCCATGAGGAGGGTCCCGGAGTTCTTCCCGTTCATCTTCACGAGGCCGTTGTCCGTCAGGACCCGGGCGGCGTTGGAGCGGGCGATGACGACGAGCGGGGAGAAGAAGGGCTTGGTCTCCTGGGCCCCCTTCACCCCGGCGGCCGCCTCCACCTCCTTGGCGGGTTCGCTGCTGCTGGGGAAGGCGAAGTCGTACTCCTTGAGGGCGAGCTGGTCCATCGCCCAGGAGCCCGAGGTCTCCGTCTTCACGGTGTAGCCCTTGGCGGCAAGGGCCTTGACGACGTCGGGGTCGCGGAAGAACTCGGACTTCTCCGAGCCGATGACGCCGCGCACGGTCTTCGTTGCCGTGCTGTCTGGGTTTTCCTGCCCCTTGAAGAGGGCGACGAAGATGACGCCGCCCATCAGGAGGAGGCCCAGGACGATTCCTAGGTTGCGTCTCACGGGTGCAGCGTGCTCGTGGAAACCCACATTCCGCGCGGAGTTGAGTGAACGCCAGGTGTCCAGGCGGTCCCACTTCGAAATGCTGTGTGAGCCCGCCGGTGCTGGTGGGCGGGGCGGTGGCCGAGGAGGATCGTGCCATGGGCGTGAGCACGAGCGCGTTGAAGTGGCAGGGCTGGCTGGTGGGTCTGGTGACACTGGCCGGACTGCTGGTGTTCGCCCCGCTGGGGCTGTACGTGTGGGCCAGCGGTGGCGGCGGCGGCCCGGCCGCGGCGCAGCCGCGGGCGGCTCTGGAGTCCGTACGGGTCACCGGGTGCCGCATTGATCCGGTGAGCCGTCGCGTGGTGGCCCCGGTGGAGGCGGTGGGCCGCCCCGAGGGCCCGGGCGAGTACATCGTCACGGTCGAATTCCGCGACTCACCCCCGCCTGACCCGAGTGCCCGCGCGGCACAGTCCCTGGTGAAACTCCCGGGCGTGGCCCCGGGCACGACGGAACGCGCGGAAGCGGTGGGCCCGGTCTGGCCCCCGTCGACAACCCCGTGGTGCGGGGCCGCGGAGGCGACGTTCACGCGGACGCCGTAGCCGCCACCCGGCCCGCGGGGACATGGCACCCGGTCCGGAGCCTCCGCGGCCCCGGACCGGGGCCGTCAGTGGGCGCCGGCCAGGTCCCGGGAGTCCAGGGACGCGAGGGCGGCGGCGTGCGCGTCCATCCGCTCGGCGGCGAGGATCGCAACGGTGGTGTCGGCGCGGGACGCGGCGACGAGCAGCGCGCGGGCGGCGACATCGTGCGCCCGCCGGTGCAGGGCAGCGGCGGCGGCACGGTCCGCGGCGGAGTCCGGAGCCGATGCCGGGGCCGATGCAGGGGCCGGGTCCTGCTGCGGAACCCGCGCGGGCTGGGCCCCGCGCAGCCGCGCGACCTGCGCGGCGATGGCGGCGGCACCCTCGGTGTCCCCCAGCCCGAGCTCGTCGGTCACGGCAAGGAGGGCCGCGAGGTGCCCGGCGAGCTGGATGTCCAGCGCCTCGCCGCGGCTGCGCTGCGGGTAGTCGTGCTGCTCGGTCGTGCTGTCACCCATGCGGTGGACGACCGACTTGGGGCGGATCGGCTCGTACATGAGGTGGCCTCCTGCGTGGTCAGGAGACCATCCTACATTGGATCCGTTCTAAAGTTGAGTTCGATCCTGAGGGTCCGGAGGGTTCTGGGAGCCTCGAAAGTCGACGGCAACGAGCGAGGGCCCGGAGTATCCGGGCCCTCATGCGGTCACGGCTGGCTGTAGCCGTCCAGGAAGTTCCCGATCCGCCTCACCGCATCACCCAGGTCCTTGGCGTTCGGCAGCGTCACGATCCGGAAGTGATCGGGCTCGGGCCAGTTGAAGCCCGTACCGTGCACGACCATGATCTTCTCGGCCCGCAGCAGGTCGAGGACCATCTGCCGGTCGTCCTTGATCTTGTAGACGGACGGGTCGAGCTTCGGGAAGAGGTACAGCGCGCCCTTCGGCTTCACGCAGGTGATGCCGGGAATCTGCGTCAGCATCTCGTACGCCGCGTCGCGCTGCTCCCGCAGCCGCCCGCCCGGAAGCACGAGATCGGTGATCGACTGGCGGCCGCCCAGCGCGGTGGCGACCGCGTGCTGCGACGGCATGTTGGCGCACAGCCGCATGTTGGCCAGGATCGTCAGGCCCTCGATGTACGACGAGGCGTGCTTCTTGGGGCCGCAGACCGCCATCCAGCCGGCCCGGTAGCCGGCGACGCGGTAGTTCTTGGACAGCCCGTTGAAGGTGAGGGTGAGCAGGTCCGGTGCGATGGCGGCGGTGTTCGTGTGCGTGGCGCCGTCGTAGAGGATCCGGTCGTAGATCTCGTCCGAGCAGACGACGAGGTTGTGGCGGCGCGCGATGTCCGTGAGCCCGCGCAGCATCTCGTCGTCGTAGACGGCGCCGGTCGGGTTGTTCGGGTTGATGATCACGATCGCGCGGGTGCGGTCCGTGACCTTGCGCTCGACGTCGGCGAGGTCCGGCATCCAGTCGGACTGCTCGTCGCAGCGGTAGTGCACGGCGGTGCCGCCGGCCAGCGAGACGGACGCCGTCCACAGCGGGTAGTCCGGCGCAGGGACCAGCACCTCGTCGCCGTCGTCGAGCAGTGCCTGCATCGACATCTGGATCAGCTCGGAGACGCCGTTGCCGAGGTAGATGTCCTCGACGTCCAGGTCGATGCCCTTGGTCTGGTAGTGCTGCATGACCGCGCGGCGCGCGGAGAGCAGCCCCTTCGCGTCCCCGTAACCGTGGGCCGTGCCCAGGTTGCGGAGCATGTCCTCAAGGATCTCCGGCGGGCACTCGAAGCCGAAGGCCGCGGGGTTGCCGGTGTTGAGCTTGAGGATGCGATGACCTGCTGCTTCGAGCCGCATCGCCTCTTCGAGCACGGGGCCGCGGATCTCGTAGCAGACATTGGCGAGTTTCGTTGACTGGATCACCTGCATGACGGGAGCTTACGGGCCCTGGCGCCCGCCCGCTGGGGTATTCCGGCGGACGGCGCGGGAGGGATATGTCCCGTTTCGCGCGATGGGAGGGTGCCGACCCGCTACGCCCTTGGAAACGGGGGCGACCCACCGCCGCGGCCTGCGGAATGGGTGGGGTCGAAGGGAGGGCCGGGCGGTGGTGTTGCGCTCGTCACTTGGGGGCGGGGGGAGGGTGCGGGGCCGGGGTGCGGGTTCTCGATGCGACTCCTGAGTACGGATCCTGAGTATGTGGGCTCATGCGACCGGCGGGCCCGGCTTGCAGCCTGGATCCAGGACCCGGACGGATGGATGCGGGCGCACCTCGGCGGGGCGCTCTGGGGAGGGACGGAGTCAGTGCGATTCGAAGTGGGCGACATGGCGATCACCACGGTCGGCACGGACGGCGACGACCGGACGATCGAGTTCCTGGTCACGCCCCCGGGCGCGGCCGACGAGGGCCGCTTCGCGATCCACCGCGAACACGGCCAGGGCTGGGAGACCGCCCGTCTCACCATCGACCCCGAGTCGGGCGGTATCCCGGTGGCCGCAGTGGAGTGGGCGGTGGAGTTCGCGCGCGAGTACCTCTAGCGCCTACCAGGACCTCTGGTCGCCGCTCGGCATCACAGCGCGTAGGTGGCCTGCGTGAAGCCGGCGCCGAGCGCCTTGGCCGACTGGAGGGTGAGCCGGATGTCCTTGCCGCCGAGCTCACCGAACAGCGGGATGCCCGAGCCGATCAGCACGGGCGCGGTGGTGATCGTCAACTCGTCCAGCAGGCCCTCCCGCAGGAAGGTCTGCACCATCCGGCCCCCGTCGACGTAGACGTTCTCGGCTCCGGAGTCGGTCAGCCCGGCCAGCAGCTCGTCCAGGGACCGGTAGACGGTGATCCGCGCGTCATCGGTGGTCAGCGTGGTGCTCAGGACGGCCACGCGCTTGCCCTCGTACGGCCAGAAACCGAAGGTCAGCACCTTCTCGTAGGTGTTGCGGCCCATGGCGAGGGTGTCGATCCCGGCCATGAACTCCTGGTAGCCGGTGTCGCCGACCTCCTCCTCGCTGTACCCGGTCAGCCACTCGATGTCGCCGTCGGGACGGGCGATGAAGCCGTCGAGGCTGACGCCGATGGTGACGGCCGTCCGGAAGGTGCGCTCGCTCACGGGGTGTCCTCTCGTTGGTGCGGGTGCGGGTGCGGGGGGATATGGGGGCGGAGGGAGGTCTCGAGTGCCGCGAGCCGACGCCCGGCCAGGGTCCCCTCGCGGTCCACGGCCCACAGCACCCCGGCGCCGGTCGTGGCCTCCTGGACCGACCGGGCCAGCAGGGCGGTGTCAGTCTCCGGCCGCAGCTCGCCGGCGGCCACCGCCTCGTCCAGCAACGTGCGTACGGCAGCCCCTTCGGCCTGCTGGGAGGTGAGGGCGAGCCGGTGCAGCTCGGGGTCCGCGAGGTCGGCGCACAGGAACGCCAGGTGGTTCGCGAACTCCTCCGCCGTCACCACGGCACTCCACGCCCCGGCCATCAGGGCCGCCAGCGCGGCCAGCGGCGAAGCATGCTCGGCCCGCACCCGCGCGTGCAGCTCCCCGACCTCGTGCGTACTGCGCTCGGCGAGCGCGACCAACATCCCCCGCTTGGACCCGAATCGCTGCACGAGCGTCCCGGCCACCAGCCCCACTTCCGCCGCGACGGCGGCAAGCGTCATCCCGCCCGGCCCAGCCCGCCCCATGACGCGCACGGCGGCCTGAAGGATCGCGGCATCGTCGATGCCACGGGGACGTCCGGCCATGCGCTCGCACCTCGATTTAATAAATGACTGTTCATTCATTAAATCAGCGACCCCGGATCCGGGCAAGCGTCTCGGCCGCCGTTGTCAGTGCCCAGGCATACGGTTCCCCCATGAAGCCGCTCAAGATCATCGCCGGAGACGTGACGAGCCCCCAGGCCAAGGGGCCGAAGATCATCGCGCATGTCTGCAACGACCTCGGGGGATGGGGCAAAGGCTTCGTGCTCGCCCTCTCGAAGCGCTGGCCTGGGCCGGAAGCCGAGTACAGAGCCTGGCACCGGGGCCGCGGCGGCAACGACTTCGGACTGGGAGCAGTCCAACTGGTCCGCGTGAAGCCGGATACCTGGGTGGCCAACATGATCGGCCAGCGCGGCATACGCACCGGCAGCGGTGGCCCCCCGATCCGCTACGACGCGGTGGCCCGCTGCCTCACGGCCCTGGCCGACCACGCCCTCGAACTCGGCGCCACCGTCCACATGCCCCGCATCGGCTGCGGCTTGGCCGGCGGCACCTGGCCCCGCATCGAACCCCTGATCACAGAAGCGCTGTGCGCGCGCAACGTAGAGGTGACGGTGTACGAGCAAGGGTGAGCCGCGAGAACGGGAGTTGAGCCCTCGATTGCTCAGGCAACGCGAGCGGTTGGCTGGTCAAGGCGCACGTTCGTCGTCTGAGCTGGCTGAATGTGTGCACTGTCCAACGGTGAAACTGGCACGCATGGTCAGGTCGTGCACATGTGCATTCGATCTGATCCGATCCGATCGGGCGGGGGCGCGGCGGATCAGCAGACCAGTGGAGGGGAGTTCACGGGGTGGGGTTCGAAGAGGAGTGGGGCCGTCTGCGGGCGGAGGCGGCGCAGCGTGCGATAGCGGCTCCGCACCCGGTGAAAGCCGGTCCGGTGGCCCGCCCCGGGGCCGAGTCGGCGGCCGGTGCGGTCGAGCGCCCGTCGGCGGAGCCGCTGGCCGCAGCCCGGGAGGCGGTGCTGGAGCGGCTCGCGGACTTCCGTAGCCGTCTCGTGCTGGTGCCGCTCGATGAGCGTGGTGGGCTGTGGACTGCCGAACTTGGGGGACTGACCTGAGGACGGCAGCCTGCTTGCCTACCCACCCCCCCCCGAGTCCGTGACCCCCGTACTCCCCCACCACGGTCGGCGCTGGCCACTGACCCTCGACGCGGACGGCGGGTACACGGTCACGGACCCCGAGTCCGGCCACGTGCGCCATTTCACGGACGAGGGCGTGCTCAGCCAGCTCGACGACCGCAACGGAGCCTGGATCGCCTTCACGTACGACGAGTCGGGCGCCCCCACCGCCCTGACCCACAGTGGCGGCTATGAGCTCCGCCTCACCTCGTCCGAAGGCCGAATAACGGGCCTCGCCCTCGCCGACGGCACCCGGATCCTGCAATACGCCTACACGGACGGGCACCTCACGCACGTCACCAACTCCTCCGGCCGTCCGCTCCGCTTCGGCTACGACGAACTGGGCCGGATCACCTCGTGGACGGACACCAACGGCCGCCACTTCGACTACGTCTACGACGAGCGGCACCGCTGCACCGCCCAGTCAGGCACCAACGGCCACTTGAACGTCCGCTTCACCTACGAGGACGGCGTCACCACCCTCACCGACTCCCTCGGCCACGACACCCGGTACCTCGTCAACGAGCGCGCCCAGATCACCGCGGAGATCGACCCGAGCGGGGCCGTAACCCAGTTCACACACGATGCGTACAACCGCCTGCTGTCCCGCACGGACCCGCTGGGGCACACGACGCGCTTCGACTACGACGAGCAGGGGCGGCTCACTCGGGTGGTCCGCCCGGACGGCCGCGAGGTGCGGGCGGAGTACGACGACCTGGGACTGCCACTCCGGGTGAGCCAGCCGGACGGCCGGATCACCCGCACGACGTACGACCAGCGCGGCAACCGCACCTCCGTCACCGCCCCGGCCGGTACCAAGACCCGCTTCACCTACGACGCCCGCGGCCATCTGGCCTCGGTCACGAACGCCCTCGGCCACACGACGACGGTCCGATGCGACCCTGCGGGCCTGCTCCTCGAGGTCACCGACCCCCTGGGCGCAACGACCACCCAGACCCGCGACGCCCTCGGCCGACCGATCACCGTCACCGATGCGCTCGGGCACACCACACGCCTCACCTGGAGCATCGAAGGCCGACTGCTCGGCCGCGAAACCGCAGACGGAGTCACAGAATCCTGGACCTACGACGGCGAGGGCAACTGCACCACCCACACCGACCCCCTCGGAGCGACCACGGTCTTCGAGTACGGCGACTTCGACCTCCTCACGGCCCGCACCGGCGCCGACGGCGTCCGGTACTCCTTCACCCACGACACCGAGCTGCGGCTCACCGGCGTCACCAACCCCGAGGGTCTGACCTGGACCTACGCCTACGACCCGGCAGGCCGGCTCGCGGTCGAGACGGACTTCGACGGCCGGACCCTGACGTACGGGTACGACCCGGCGGGCCGACTGGTGTCCCGTACGAACGCACTCGGCGCCACGATCACGTATGTGCACAACGCCCTTGCCCAGGTCATCCGCAAGGAGACGGCGGACGGCATCACGTCCTACGTGTACGACGCCTTCGGCCAGCTCGCGCGGGCCGTCTCCCCGGACGGCACGGTGCTGACACGCGAGCGCGACCCACACGGGCTTCTGCTCTCGGAGACGACCGACGGCCGGGCGGTCTCCTACACCTACGACCTCTTGGGCCGCCGTACGGGGCGCACGACCCCCACCGGAGCGCAATCCCAGTGGACCTACGACGCGGCCGGCCACCGCACTCAGCTCACCACCTCGGGCCGCACGATCACCTTCGAGCGCGACGCGGCGGGCCGCGAGCTCACCCGCACGATCGGCGCCGACCTCGTCCTGCGGCACGACTACGACCCGCTCGGGCGCGTCACAGGCCAGCGCGTGGTCGGCCAGGACGGCCGCACGCTCCAGCGCCGCGGCTACAGCTACCGCGCGGACGGATCGCTCACCGCGATCGACGACGCGCTGGCCGGCCACCGCACCTTCACCCTGGACTCGGCAGCCCGCGTCACCGCGGTCGATGCCTCCAACTGGTCCGAGCGCTACGCCTACGACGAGGCCGGCAACCAGACCTCCGCCTCCTGGCCGACGCGCCACCCGGGCTCGGACGCTCACGGCGAGCGGGCCTACACCGGCACCCGCATCACCCGAGCCGGCGCTGTCCGCTACGAGCACGATGCCCTGGGCCGCACCGTCCTTCGCCAACGGACCCGCCTCTCACGCAAACCCGAAGCCTGGCGTTACGAGTGGGATGCGGAAGACCGCATGGCCGGGGTGACCACCCCCGACGGCACGGTATGGCGCTACCGCTACGACGCCCTCTCCCGCCGCACCGCCAAGCAACGCCTCACCGCCACCGGCGAGGTGGCGGAGCAGACCCTCTTCGCGTGGGACGGAGCCACCCTGTGCGAGGAGACCACCGGCCCGGTCACTCTCACCTGGACCCACGACGGCCTCCACCCCCTCACTCAGGCCGAACGCCACCTCGGCACCACGGACCAGCGTTTCTTCGCCATCGTCACCGATCTCATCGGCACCCCCCAGGAGCTGATCGCCGAGTCGGGCGAAATCGCGTGGCGCGCCCGCGCCACCCTCTGGGGCGCCACCACCTGGCCCCGCGACGCCCCGGCCTACACCCCACTCCGCTTCCCGGGCCAGTACTTCGACCGCGAGTCCGGCCTCCACCACAACTACTTCCGCACCTACGACCCCGAGACCGCTCGCTATCTCTCCCCGGACCCCCTGGGCCTCACCCCGGCCCCCAACCCGGCCGCCTACGTCCACAACCCGCTCACCTGGTCCGATCCCCTAGGACTCTATTCTTGTCCCGAGTTGGGGCTGAGCAGTGACGCTCAGCGCGCCATAGAGAAGCTCGAGAATATTAAGGCGGACCCTGTCGGGGATATTAATTCGCAGCCTAATCACAATCACTACGATGCTGCTCGGCGAGAAGCGAGAGGGGAAGTTGTGGCGCGAAAGCCAGATGGAACCCCTTTTGACCATATTTCCGACCTGAAGCAAGCGCGCAATGGTCTCGATAAGGTGAGGAGGGTGCTGGAGCGTGAAATCGAGTTTCTCCCGGAGTCCCTCACTGATCGAGGCTTGGAGGTTTTGATCGGCAAGCGCAAAGAAACAATTCAGATGCTGGACCGGTTGAACGGATTCCTGCATTCGATTGGGCATCGATAGTCCGCCATACTCCATGTGGAAGTCGTCATGAACAAGCACCCTGAACGCAGCCGGACCCTCGATGAGCTTGAAGGGATTCGGTGGCCGGATCCCCCGCTTGGATCAACGGGGCTAGTCAGGACTGTCCATATGCTGCGACGGAAGCCCATTTCAGAGCTGACTGCTTATGAACTGGGCCGTCTGATCGGGCAGGATGTCGGCCTCCGGTGGACACTCCCGCTCGCGATTGAAATTCTCCGTGACGCGGCGTCGCGCCAGGCCGAAGGAGGATTCTTTGATGATGACCTCCTTTCGGCGGTTCTTACGAGGAGCGCAGAGGTCTGGTCCGCGCACCCTGGCCTTGCGGCAGAGGTGAGGGAAGTCGTAGGCACATTGACCGACCTCTCGCCGTATCTCGAAAGCGACGTGGATGGATTCAGAAAGGCCTCTGAAGGCAAGGGGTGACGCCGTCACGCTGCGCCCACAAGGATGCCGTGAGGGTTTTACGCCGGCGCGTTGACCGCGATGGCTCGGGACCGGGCGTTGCTCGTTGCGGATGACGCAGGGCGGGCCGAGGCGGTGGTGGCGTTCATCGTGGACGGCAAGGTCACCTCCTGGAAGGTGCACGTCGACGGTCTCGGCATGGTGCCTTGCCGCGCTGGCCGATCAGGTCGTCGAGCTGGGTGCGAGCGTCCATATGCCGCGCATCGGCTGTGGGTTGGCCGGCGGCAGGTGGTCACGTATCGAGCCGCTGATCACCGAAGCGCTGTGTGCGCGGGACGTCCAGGTGACCGTCTACGACCATGGGTGAATGGTCGGCGGACCGCGCGAAGTGACGGACCCCGGGCGGTTCCTCGCCGCGACCGTTCCGCTCCTGGGACGATCCGGAGATGGAATTTCGATACGCCGCTGAGGGTGATGTGACCGCGATGGCCGCCTTGTTCGCGGCCAACCATCGGGACGCGCTGACGGAGGGCCAGCGAACCGCTCACGGCTTCGTGCAGGGGACGTTCGATGCGGCCGTGTTGACCGCGATGGTCGCGAAGCGGGCGCTGCTGGTCGCGGATGATGCGGGGCGCGTCGCCGGGTTGCTGGGGCTGTGCCCGGCCGGAGAGGTGGGCGAGTCGTCACCGCCCGTGGCGGGGCTGTTGGCGGCGCAGGGGGCGCTGGAGTGGCAGGGGCGGCCGCTGAGCGAGGTGCGGTGGCTGCTGTACGGCCCGGTGGTGGTCGACGCCGCCTATCGGGGGCACGGGGTGGCCCGCGGCCTGTTCCGCATGGCTGTCGGAGAGGCGGCCGGGCGGGCGGAGGCGGTGGTGGCGTTCATCGAGGACGGCAACGCGACCTCGTGGAAGGTGCACGTCGACGGCTTCGGCATGACTCCGCTCGGCGGCTACGTCGCGGCCGGCCGGAGCTACACCGCGGTCGCCGCCCCGGTCGGGACGGCGGTCTGACCCCTAGCGCTCCACGATCACCAGCGGCAACTCGCGCGGTGCGGCCGCCGCCTGGTAGTCGTCGAAGGCGGGCCAGAGGGCCGTCATCGCCTCCCAGTACGTCTCCCGCTCCGGCGGCGTGGCCGTGCGGGCGGTGGCCTTGAAGGCGGCGGCGCCGACCTGGAGGCGGACCTCGGGGTGGGCGGTGAGGTTGCGGTACCAGGAGGGGTGGTCCGGGGCGCCGTAGGCCGCGGCGACGAGGATCAGGCGGTCGGCGTCCTCGCCGTAGATCAGCGGGGTGCGGACGGTGCGGCCGGTCGTGCGGTCCAGCGTGGTCAGGAGGAGGGTGGGGACCCCGTGCCAGAGGTGGCCGTCGGCGCCGGCCGTGGCCACGTACGCGCGGACGTGGTCGAGTCTCGGGCCGGGGAGGGGGTCGGCCGGGTGGTCCCAGTCGATGTCCAGTGCGTGCATTTACCTGTCCTTCGGGTTGTGGCCCCCTTGCGGCTAACGAGTCTTCGTTGCTTCTGGATGCGGGTGCGTGTGGCTGCGCCGCGTCGTCGGTGCCCGGTTGCTGCCGCTGCCGTTTGGTGTGGCCGGGCGGGCCGGCGGGTCCGTGAGGTGAGTGCGGGTCCGCTTCCTGGGGCTCCGCCCCAGACCCCGCGCCTCAAACGCCGGCGGGGCTGGATGTGCCCGCAGGGCTGGATGTGCTGGCGGGGCTGAAGGTGCCCGCGGGGCTGGAGGTGCCCGCAGGGATGGAGGTGCCCGCGGGGCGAGAGGTGCCCGCGCGGCCGGCTGTGCCGCGCGGCCGGCTGTGCCGCGCGGCCGGCTGTGCCGCGCGGTCGGCTGTGCGGCGGGACTGGATGTGCCCGCGAAGGCCCCGGTCCCGGGGCGGGCCGGGGGCCGGGGCTGGGCGTGGCATCCTTGCGGAGCGTTACGGCAGGTAGCGCTCGATGACCTGCGGGCCCTCCTTCGCGATCAGCTGGCGGGCCTTCTCGACCCGCTCCGGAGTCGGGTCGTGGCCGGTCGCCATCACGAGGTCCTCGGGGTCATACGGTCGGTCCCCGCCCGTGTGGAGCTGGTCCGACCTCGTCGGCTGCTCGTCCGATTCACTGTCCATCGCGTACCTCCATCCGGGTTTCCCCTGGCCCCATCCTCCGGCGGGAGCCCCATGAACGCACCTCGGGCGCGTGGGGGGACGTCGTGGGGCGGCGGGAGCGGGGATCGGCGGGGAATTCAGGAGGTGGCGGCCGAGCCCACCGCCACCGCCGCGGCCAGCAGGCCGCAGATCGACAGGTTCACGGCCCTGTGCTCCCAGAACACCGCGACGAACTCGCGGAGGGTGGCGCTCGGCCAGAAGTACCGGGCCGTCGGTGAGCCCAGAACCTGGCCGTTCACCCCGGCCTTGCGGGCCATCATCGCCGCCCGGAAGGCGTGGAAGTCGTTGGTGACGACCACGCACCGGTAGCCGGGCTCGGCCGCGGTCATGATCTCCCGGCTGAGCAGCATGTTCTCCTCGGTCGTACGCGACCGGTCCTCCAGCGTGACGTGCTCGGCCGGCACGCCCCGCGCGATCAGCCAGTCCGCCATCGCCCGCGCCTCCGGGACCTTCTCGTCCGAGCCCTTGCCGCCCGAGGGGAGCAGCACCGGCGGCCGGGCGCCCCGGGCCAGCTGGGCCTCGTAGATCTGCTGCCCCTTGCGCAGCCGCGAGGCCAGCAGCGGCGGCACCTGGTCGCCGCCGGTGAGCCCCGCGCCCAGTACCACCACGAAGTCGACGTCGCCGCGCACCTTGATCCGTCCGTACAGGAAGGCGTAGCCGAGGAAGCACATGAAGACGAAGGAGACGTATGCGACGACGAGGGCGAGGGCCGTCATGACGCCGTCGGCCAGCGGGGAGCCGAGCCGGCCGACGAGGGCCGGCAGCGCGATCATGCCGAAGATCCCGATTCCGGCGGCCATCGACAGCAGGTTGGCCGGGCGGCGGCCCTCCTTGCGCACCATGGTCACGCCGTTGGCTATCAGGAAGACGCCGAGGGCGAGGATGCCGAGGGCGGGCAGACCGAAGACGAGCAGGAGGACGGCCGGACCCGCCCAGCCCGGGAGCTTGGCCACCTGGAGGAGCAGGGCGAAGCAGGACGTGAGGAAGGTCAGGCCCAAGAGCACGGCGTTGCTGAAGCGGCGGCGGTCTTTTCGGACGCTTATGCCGAAGGCGAGGAGGAACAGGGCGGCAAGGGCGAAGGCGACCATGCCGATCATCGTAAATGTCAAGAATGTCGCCGAGGGACGGCGAAGGGAGAGGAGGACGGGCACGGGGACGGGGACGGGGACGGAAAGGGAGTGCGCCTGATCGACCGGCCCGCCAGGACGTCCGTGCGCCGGCCGTCCCGCATGACGAAGCGCCCGTCGATCAGGACGTGCGGAATGCCGGTGGGCAGGGTGCGCGGGTTCTCGTACGTGGACCCGGCCGCGACCGTCTGCGGATCGAAGAGGACCAGGTCGGCGCGGTGGCCGAGGCGGATCAGGCCCCGATCGGGCAGGCGCAGGCGTGCCGCCGGGCGGCCGGAGAGGTGTGCCACGCATTCCTCCAGGGAGAGCGTGCCCAGCTCGCGGACGTAGTGGCCGAGGTAGTGCGGGAAGGTGCCGTAGGCGCGCGGGTGCGGCTTCGCGCCCCGCAGGATGCCGTCCGAACCGCCGGTGTGCACGGGGTGGCGCATGATCGCGCGGACGTTCTTCTCGTGGCCGACGTGCTGCAGGACCGTCGGCCCCAGCCGGTCGCCGAGCAGCCGCCGGGCGGTGTCCCAGCCGTCCAGGCGCGTGCCGACGTACGCGGCGAGCGCCGGGTCGGTGACGCCCGAGATCTCGATCGTCGACCAGTCGACGGGGACCCCGTGGCAGCCGTCGGCGCCGGTGACCTCCAGCGCGTACCGGATCCGCTCCGCCTCCGCGTCGTCGCGCAGGCGGGCGAGGACCGCCTCGGGGCCGCCCTCGTTCGCCCAACTGGGCAGCAGCGCCACGAGCGTGGTGCAGCCCGGGGTGTACGGGTAGCTGTCGAGGGTGATGTCGCAGCCCTCGGCGAGCGCCGCGTCCAGCAGGGCCAGCAGCTCGGGGGCCCGGCCCTCGTTCTCGGCGAAGTTCATGGTGGCGTGCGCGAGGTGCAGGGCGCAGCCGGCCTCCCGGGTGAGGTGGATCATCTCGGCGTAGGCGGTGGACGCATCGCGGCCGTACGAGCGGTGGTGGGGGCAGTAGTAGCCGCCGTACGAGGCCACCACCCGGCACAGCTCGGTCAGTTCGGCCCGCGAGGCGTACATGCCGGGGGTGTAGGTGAGGCCGGAGGACAGGCCGACGGCGCCCTGCGCGAGGCCGTCGGCGACCAGCTGCCGCATCCGGTCGAGCTCGGCGGGCGTCGCGGGGCGGTCGTCCCAGCCGAGGGCGTAGGCGCGGACCGTGCCCTGGGGGACGAGGTAGGCGGCGTTCACGGCGCAGCCCTGGCCGCCGTGGGCCCGGTCCAGCCGGTCGAGGTACTCGCCGACCGTGCGCCAGTCGAAGTCGATGTCGTCCCCGGAGCCGTTCCATCCGGCGATGGCGGCCCGCACCTCGCCGAGGGTGCGCTCGTCGGCGGGCGCGTACGACAGGCCGTCCTGGCCGAGGACTTCGAGGGTCACGCCCTGCGCGGCCTTCGCGCTGTGGTCCGGGTCGCGGAGCAGCGCGAGGTCGCTGTGGGCGTGCATGTCGATGAAGCCGGGAGCCAGGGCCAGGCCGTGCGCGTCGAGGGTCCGGCGCCCGCCGCCCGGGATGCGGCCGATCCCGGCGATCCGGCCCTCGTGCACGGCGACGTCCGCGGTGTACGAGGGCCCGCCCGTGCCGTCGACGACGCGGGCGCCGCGGATGACGAGGTCCATCAGGCCGTCAGAAGAAGGTGCGGACGTAATCGGTGACCGTGCCGTCGGCCTCCACCACCGGGATCAGCGGCCACTTCTCGAAGATCGTGCAGGGGTGGGACATGCCGAGGGCCACCCAGTCTCCGACCTGGACGGCGTCGGCGGAGTCGGTCTCCAGCCAGGCGTGCTGATCGGAGAGCCTGACCACGCGGACGCCGGCGGCGGGCCGTTCGTCGCCGGTGAGCGCGTCGCGGACGAGCTCCGCCTCGGGCAGGCCGAGGTCGTAAGCGATGTCGCGCTTGCCGGCGTTGACGAAGGCCTGGGTGGGGGAGGGACGGGAGACGACCTGGGTCCAGAGGCGGAACGCGGGGCGCAGGCCGCCCTCTTCGGGGTGACGGTTGAAGGGGGTGAGGCGGGTGTACCAGCCGTGGTCGTGGGAGACGTACGCGCCGGAGCGGAGCAGCCTGAGGACGGGGCGGGACAGTTCGGGGATCTCGGCGAAGACGTCGGCGACGGCGTCGAACCAGGCGGAGCCGCCGGCGCTGACGACGATCTCGTCGAGGTCGGCCGGGAAGCGGGCGGCCTTGTCGAACTCGACGGCGAGGGAGGTAAGGCGGCGCAGGTACGCGTGGACGCGGGCTGGGTCGGCGTCGGGGACCTCGGCCTCGTAGCCGGCGATGCCGACGAGGCGCAGGGTGCCGGCCTCGGCCACGGCGTCGGCGACGGCGCGGCAGTCGTCGTCGGTACGGGCCCCCGTACGGGCGCCTTCGCCGGCGCCGAGTTCGACGACGACGTCGATGCGGGCCGGGGCGTCCCGGAGGGCGCGGTCCATGAGCTGGACCCCGCGCACGGAGTCGACGTAGCAGACGAAGCGGAAGGCGGGGTCGGCGGCGAGCTCGGCCGCGACCCAGCGCAGGGCGGCGGGATCGACGAGCTCGTTGGCGAGGAAGATCCGCTGGATGCCGAAGGCGCGGTAGACGCGGGCCTGGTGGGGGACGGCGGCGGTGATGCCCCAGGCGCCGTGGTCGAGCTGGCGGCGGAAGAGCTGGGGGGCCATACAGGTCTTGCCGTGCGGGGCGAAGGCCAGGGAGTGGCGGGCGGCGTAGGTTCCGAGGGCGGTGAGGTTGTGCTCCAGCGCGTCGGCGTCGAGGGTCAGGACGGGGGTGGTGAACCCGCCGGTGTACAGATCGCGCCGCTCGGCGGCGAGCGCGCCGACCGTGAGGCCTGCGGCCTGGGCGTCCGGGGGGAGGCCCTTGAACCGGTGGTCCACCGGTTCGTCGGCGAGGTCCTTGACGGGGTCGCTGGCGCTGGCCATGCGGGTGCCTCCCGGGGGTGTGGGTTGCGTGGTGTGCAACGGTCGTTGCGTGTGCCGCTGCATGCTGTCTAACATCCGGGATGACGAAGGGTCAACGCGCCGGGGCTCCGCCGGCCGTGCCCGTGCGGCCCGGCTTCCTGGGGCTCCGCCCCAGCCCCCGCGCCTCAAGAGCCGGCGGGGCTGGGTGTGGCTGGGCTGGTTGTGTGTGTGCGGCTCAGGGATTCGGGGCTCCGCCCCGTGCCCCGCGCCTCAAGCGCCGGCGGGGCTGTTGGTTGGCCTGGCTTTGCTGTCAGGTGCGGGTGGTTTGCCTGCAGTGCAAGCTGCCCACGGCGGGCTGGATTGCCCGCAGGGCAATTCCAGCCTCGCCGGCGTTTGAGGCGCGGGGGTCCGGGGGCCGGCCCCCGGCAGCGGCGCCGCAGGGGCATCTCCAGCCCCGCCGGCGTTTGAGGCGCGGGGGCTGGGGCGGAGCCCCAGGAAGCCGGGCCGCAGGGTCGCAAGGGCCGTACGAGAGGACGAGGGATGAGTCAGTCCGTGGAGCGGGCGCTGCGCATCCTGCCCGTGCTCGCGAAGGGGGCGGCCGGCCTCGGGGACGTGGCCGACGCGCTCGGCGTGCACAAGAGCACCGCCCTCCGACTCCTCCGCACGCTGCAAGCGCACCGCTTCGTCTACCGCCGGCCCGACGGCCGCTACCGTCTCGGCGCCCAGTTGTTCGCGCTCGCCGCCGAGGCCATCGAGTCCCTCGACGTCCGCGAGGTCGCGCATCCCCACCTCCTCGCGCTGAACAAGGCCACGGGCCACACCGTGCACCTCGCCCTCCACCAGGACGACGAGGTCGTGTACATCGACAAGGTCGACAGCCGCTACCCCGTCCGCATGTACTCCCGCATCGGCAGGCCCGTCCCCCTCACCGTCGCCGCCGTCGCCAAGCTGCTCCTCGCCGACCTCCCCGAACCGGAGCGCAGGAGCCTCGCCGAGCGGATCGAGTACCCCCGCTACACCGCCCGCTCCACCCCCGACGCCGCCGCGTTCCTCCGCGAACTGGAGCTCGTGCGCGACCAGGGCTGGGCCACCGACTTCGGCGGGCACGAGGAGTCCGTCAACTGCCTCGGCGCGCCCGTGCGCGGGCCGGACGGGCGGGTCGTCGCCGCGCTGTCCGTCTCCGCGCCGAGCGTGGTCGTCACCGCCGAGGAGTTGCTGGAGCTGCTGCCCCTGGTGCTCGCTACCGCCGAGTCCATCAGCCGTGACTACTCAGGAGAGACAGAATGACCGACAAGGCCGAGAAGACCGCCGTCACCCCCGCCGGCCACACCACCCCGCCCGCGAAGTTCTCGCACGGCGTCCGCAAGGGGAACATCCTCCAGGTCGCCGGCCAGGTCGGCTTCCTCCCGCACGTGGACGGGCAGCCGCCCACCCCCGCCGGGCCGACCCTGCGCGAGCAGACCCTCCAGACGCTGGAGAACGTCCGCTCCGTGCTCGAGGCGGGCGGCGCGGGCTGGGACGACGTGATGATGATCCGCGTGTACCTCACGGACACCGGGCACTTCGGCGAGATGAACGAGATCTACAACGCCTACTTCGAGGAGCAGGGCCTCAGGGAGGCCCCCGCCGCCCGCACCACCGTCTACGTCGGCCTGCCGGCCGGGCTGCTCATCGAGATCGACGCCCTCGCCGTCCTGGGATAGAGACGCACGCGGGAGGGGCGCCCCCCTGGCGGTGGGGCGCCCCCTTCGTTCAGCCCCTACGCGGTGCAGTACTGGGCTTCCTTGCCGATCGAGCGGTACATGCAGTCCGCGTTCTCCAGCAGCTGGAGCACGGCGTCCTTGTTGCGGGCGGTCTCGCGGTCGATGACCTCGTCCGGCGGGTAGAACCCGCCACCGCCGCTCTCCGGGTACATCTCGAAGGTGTAGGCGAAGATCTTCTGGTTGCCCCACAGCCAGTCGTCGATCGTGCCGTCGGTGATGTACAGGTCGCTGGACTGCTCCGGGGTGTAGCCGTTGCTCGCCGCCATGCTGGTGCCGATCTTCTTGTAGACGGCGAGGTCGTCGGCGGTCAGGCCGGGCGCGGTGTCGTTGTAGGTCCAGCCGAAGGGCCACAGGACCAGTTCGCTGTACGTGTGGAAGTCGATCGCGGCCGTGATCTGCTGCTTGCCGCCGACGACGCGGCTGCGGACGAAGTCCGAGACGACCTTCACCTCGGGCGCCGACTCGGCGGCCGCGCCGCGGTAGGTCTCGGAGCTCTTGCTGCCGCTGGAGCCGCCGCAGCAGCCCCACTTGTAGTTCCAGTTGCGGTTCTCGTCCGTGCCCACGTACGAGGATCCGCTGTTGGGCTGGCGGTTCTTGCGCCAGGAGCGGTAGGAGCCGCTGGCGATGTCGTACTCGCCGCCGTCGGGGTTGAGGTCGGGGATGATCCAGATCTCGCGGCCGTTGACGGCGTTGGTGATCCGGGACTCCGTGCCGTACTTGGAGCCGAACTCCTTGAGCAGGTAGAGGGCCATCTCGACGGTCAGGTGCTCGCGGGCGTGCTGGTGGTGGGTGAAGAGCACCTCGGGTTCGGCCTCGTCCGTCGCGACGTTGTCGCTGATCTTGATGGCGATGAGGTCCCGGCCCTGGTAGGACTTCCCGATCACCTTCTTGCTCATGATCGAGGGGTAGGCGGCGATCCGCTGGTCGATCTCCGCGTTCGCCTCGGCGTAGTTGTGGTACTTCGAGTCCGCCGAGGGGAAGTCCATCGGGCTCGCCGCGATGCCGGGCAGTGAGCGGTCCGGTGGTCCTTCCAGCGGGGTGAGCTCGTAGCCGAGCGCCCGGAGCTTCTTGGCCTGCATGGTGTCGGCGCTGACGACGACCGAGCGGGCGTCGACCTCGTCGATCGAGACGCCGGTGCGCAGCAGGGCGGTGCGCTCGGTCGGCGTGGACGGGCCCTGGATCTCGTACTGGACGATCGCCTCGTCCTGGGTGGCGGTGGACGGGGTGGGCGGTGGTGATGCCGTCGCGCTCATGCCGTAGGCGGGTGCGCCCAGTGCGAGCGCCAGGAGGGCCGCCGTGACGGCGGCCCTTCGGCGGGTGTGGAGCCGCATGCGTTCTCCTGGGTGGGGAGTGTGGGGGTAGCCGTGCGGACGCGCACAGCGTGCTCTCGTGGCATGTTCCGGTCAAGAACTCCTCGCCTCGGCCGGACCCGAATCAGCCACGGGCCGGCCGCGGCTCGGCCACCCCCACACCTACCGCCTACGGGAGCCCGTGGACCTTGGGACCCACCGCGTTGGACCAGGCATTACCCGCCTTGGCGTCCCAGTTGGTCGACCAGGTCATCGCACCGCGCAGCCCCGGGTAGGTCTTCGACGGCTTGAAGGATCCGCAGTTCGTGCCCCTGGCCAGGCAGTCCAGCGCGTTGTTGACGACGGTCGGCGAGACGTAGCCGCTGCCCGCTCCGCTGGGGGAGGCCGGGACACCGATGCCCACCTGCGAGGGGTCGAGGCCGCCCTCCAGCTGGATGCAGGCGAGGGCGGTCAGGAAGTCGACCGAGCCCTGGGAGTAGACCTTGCCGTCGCAGCCGTTCATCGAGCCGCTGTTGTAGTACTGCATGTTGACGACGGTGAGGATGTCCTTGATGTTCAGCGCCGTCTTGAAGTAGCCGCCCTGGGGGGACTGCATGTCGATGGTCTGCGGGGCCATCGTGATGACGAGGGAGGGCCCCGCCTTGGCCGACAGCGCGCGCAGCGCCTGCGTCATGTAGGTCGGGTTGAGGCCGTTCTCCAGGTCGATGTCGATGCCGGAGAAGCCGTACTCCTGCATCAGCGCGTACGCCGAGTTCGCGAGGTTGGCCGCGGAGGCGGAGTCGTTCACCGAGATGGTGCCCTTCTCGCCGCCGATGGAGAGGATGACCGACGTGCCGGCCGCCTTCTTCGCGGCGATGTCAGCCTTGAACCGGTCGACGGTGTAGCCGCCGAGCCCGGCCGAGTCGAGGGTGAACGCGATGGCGCCGGGCGTGGTCGTGGCGTCGGCGAAGGAGACCGCGATGATGTCGTACTGGGCGGAGACGTCGGAGATCTTCTGGACGGTCGCGCCGTTGTTGAAGTTCTGCCAGTAGCCGGTCAGCGCGTGCTTGGGGACGCCCGGGTTCGGGTTCGGACCGCCGCCCCCCGTCGTGGTCCCGGTCACCGGGGCGGACTTCGGGCCCTCGCCCGCCGCGTTGTACGCGCTCACCTGGAAGGAGTACGAGGTGGACGCGGCGAGTCCGGTGATCTGGGCGGAGGTGCCCGTCACGGTCCGGACGCGGACGCCGTCCTGATACACGTAATAGCCGGTGGCCCCGCCGACCGCGTTCCACGAAAGGGTGAGCCCGCTCGCGCTCTGGCCGGAAACGGCGGTTCCGGAGGGGGCGCCGGGGACGCTCGGGCCGGGGTCGGTGCCCCCGCCGCCGTCCGGGCCGAAGACGCTGAACTCGTCGACGACGTAGGCGGGCTGGCCGTACCAGCCGTGGGTGTAGACGGTCACCTGGGTGGTGGCGGGGCCGGTGGTGAAGGTGGTGGAGAGCTTCTGCCAGCCGCCGCCCGAGCCGGGGGTCCAGGTGGAGACGTCCTGGGTGCCGGTCCCGGTGGCGCCGAGGTACACGTAACTGCCCTGGACCTGCGTGCTCAGCGTGTACGTCGAGTTCGGCTTGACCGTGACGGTCTGGCTGCAGCGGGCGTTGTCCTGGCCCGCCGGAGTGGCCTTGAGGGCGCCGGCCCCGGCGTAGACGGGTGAGGAGACGGCGGCGCCGGTGCCTCCCGTACAGGACCAGCCGGCGAGGCCGGACTCGAAGCCTCCGTTGCGGGCGACGTTGACGTCGGCGGCCTGCGCGGTACCGGTGGCGAGGGCGGTGAGGCCGCCGGCGGCGAGGACGGCGGCGACCGGCAGGGCGAGGGAGCGTATGCGGTTCACGTGGGCTCCGGTGGGGGGAGGAAGGGGAAGTGCGGGCAAGTGGGGTGCCCGTGGGCCAAGTTGGTCCAGACCAATCCTCGTGTCAAGACTCTTTGCAATGTGGCTTGAAATGCGCGACCGCCGGATCCTTGTTGTCCGGGTTTCCGGCTACCTGTGACATGTGCTCGTGGCACAGGAATTCCCAAGCCCCTGCCCTGCCAGGGGCGACGCGGATATGGTGCTGGAGCAAGGGGGGAAGTGCGGGGAAGGTGCGCCGAACGTTTGCGGTCGCGCACTCTGTGCGCGTACGCGGCCACGGCGCGAACGCCCGCGGTGTACGGGGTGAACAGGGGGATTCGCGTGCCGACCGCCATCGCTGTCACCAGCGCAGACCTGGTCCTTCCGGCCCCCGACCGGCACACGCCCGGGGCCGCCGTCCTGCACCCGCCCGGGCGGCTCGACCTCGCGGGCGCGCTCGCCGAGACCGCCGCGCTGCTGGAACGTCACGGCCACCTCGTGGTCCTCGTACCGCCCTGGCTCCCCACGGCCACCGCCCAGCGCCTGCACACCGTCCGGGCCATCCTGGAAACCGACCGGATCGCGCTGCTGGGCATCGATCTGCCGCCCCTGGGCCTGGCTCTGCTGGTGCGTCAGCTGCGCCAGCTCAGCGTCTGCGACTTCAGCCCCGGAGTCATCGCCTCCGCGGCCCGGCTGCTCACCCACTACATCCACGCGGGCGCCCTGCTGGGCTCGGTCGCCAAACTCGACCGGATCCCGGTCGGGCTGAAGGCGCACGCCAGGTCCTGGTCGCCGAGCGCGCAGTTCGCCGTACTGGCCCACCCGAAGCCGCACCTGGCCCGGCTGGGCACGGCGGGCCCCCGGGCGGCGGGCGGAGCCCGGGCGTCCGGGGTGGTGCCGGCCGGGCCCGGGTTCGCCACGCACCTCACCTTCGCCCGCGGCCAGCTCACCTCCGACTGGGTGACGGCCGAACTGGCCCCCGCCTGGCAGGTGCAGGGCGTCATGGAGAACCCGCTGCCCGCCGACTCCCCGGGCTGGTGGGGCACCCCGAAACTCGTCGAGTTCGCCGCCGGCATCCCCGACCTGTCCGTCCTCTACCAGCTCGTCGCCTCCGTCCGCCGCGAGGAGTGCCGCTGGTGCGGCTTCGAACTCATCGGCGACCGCTGCGGCTTCTGCGCCGCGCCGCTCCAGAGCCAGAGCCCGAACCAGAGCCAGAGCCAGAGCCCGACCCTGACCGCATCGAACGAACGAAGAACGGCGAGGTAGTACGGCCCATGAACTCACGCCAGCGCCGCGGCGTCATCCTGCTGCTCCTCTCGGTCCTGTGCGCCCTCGGGGCCTTCGCCGGAGTCCTCGTGGTCATAGGCGACGTCAACTCCAAGGTCGGGTCCGAGGTCGTCGCCTACCGGGCGAAGGGCGACATCGCCCCGTACAGCGCCCTCTCCGCGGGGCAGTTCGAGGAGGTCAGGATCCCGAAGCGGTGGCTGTCCACGACGGCCGTCACCGACCTCGGCGCGCTCCAGGGCAAGATCGCGCTGACCACCCTGAAGAAGGGCTCGCTGCTCCAGGCGGACATGTTCGTCGACCGGCCGCAGCTCCAGCCCGGGGAGCAGGAGATCGCCATCATGATCGACGCGGCGACCGGCGTGGCGGGCAAGATCACCTCCGGGGCCAAGGTCAACATCATCGCCACCTTCAAGGGCGCCAAGGACACCGATCCCTCGCGCTCCGTGATCATCGTCGCCAACGCCCGCGTCCTCGGCGTCGGCAAACTCACCTCCCTCGACAAGGACAGCGACCGGAAGGGCCCCGCCGAAGCCGTCCCCATCACCTTCGCCCTGAACACGAAGGACACCCAGCGCGTCGCGTACGCCGAGTCCTTCGCGGAGCACGTACGCCTGGCCCTGGTGGCCCCCGGCACCGATTCGGCGCCCAGTGCGGGCGACCGTACGTACACCCTCGACGGCGACAAGTGAGGCCGCCCGGATGACCACCCGAATCCTCCCCGCGGCCGGCGACCCGGACGCCGCGCGCCACATCGCCACCCTGCTCAGCCAGCTCCCGGCCGCCGAACCGGCCGTCCCGGTCCCCGACTCCACGACGCTGCTGGACACCCTGGCCCGGCTGGCCGCCGACTCCGTCGACGAACTGCCCGAGGTCGTCCTCGTCCACGAGCGGATCGGGCCGGTGCCCGCCCTGGAGCTCATCCGCGAGGTGGCCCTCCGCTTCCCGGCGGTGGGCGTCGTCCTCGTCTCCTCCGACGCCGGCCCCGCGCTCTTCTCCGCCGCGATGGACGCGGGCGCGCGCGGCCTGGTCGGGCTGCCGCTCTCCTACGAGGAACTCGCCGCGCGGGTGCAGGCCGCCGCCCAGTGGTCCGTGGGCGTACGCCGCCACCTCGGACGGGGCGCGGCCGCCGACGTCTTCACCGGACCCGGCGGCCGGGTGGTCACCGTCACCGGGGCCAAGGGCGGGGTGGGCACCACCTTCACCGCCGTCCAGTTCG
This sequence comes from Streptomyces sp. NPDC088762, assembly GCF_044750905.1. Classification (NCBI taxonomy): domain Bacteria; kingdom Bacillati; phylum Actinomycetota; class Actinomycetes; order Kitasatosporales; family Streptomycetaceae; genus Streptomyces; species Streptomyces sp. NPDC088762. The sequence continues at coordinate 252,651 of NZ_JBIVKT010000008.1, read as the reverse complement.
CGCTGGCCGCGGCCGCCTCGGGACGGCGTACCGCACTGGTCGACATGGACCTCCAGGCGGGCGACGTGGGCTCGTACCTCGACGTGCAGTTCCGGCGCTCGATCGCCGACCTCGCCGGCATCCAGGACATCTCCCCCCGGGTCCTCCAGGACGCCGTCTACGAGGACCGCACCGGGCTGGCGCTCCTGCTCGCCCCGGCCGACGGCGAACGGGGCGAGGAGGTCGACGAACGGGCCGCCCGGCACATCGTCGGAGCCCTGCGCAGCCGCTACGAGATCGTCGTCGTCGACTGCGGGACCCAGGTGACGGGCGCGACCGCCGCCACCGTGGAGATGGCGGACGTGGCGGTGCTCGTCACGACGCCCGACGTGGTCGCGGTGCGGGCCGCGAAGCGGATGGTCCGGATGTGGGAGCGGCTGCAGGTGCGCAAGGCGGAGGACACCGCGATGGTCGTCAACCGCTGGAGCAAGCACACCGAGATACAGCCCGCCCTGATCGAGAAGATCACCAAGACCCGCGCCACCCGCACCCCGGTCCCTGCCGCCTTCAAGGAGCTCCAGGGGGTCGTCGACGCGGGCCGGGTCCAGGACCTCGACAACCGCTCGACGGTGAAGCAGGCCCTGTGGACCCTCGCGGGCGAACTGGGCCTCCTCGCCGCCGCGGAGGACCGGCCCCGGGCAGCGGCCGGACCGGGCGCGACGCTCGCCGTCCGCGCCCCGGGCCCGGTGGCCCGCCTGCGCCGCGGCCGGGAGGGCTGACGGATGCGGCGCCCCTGCCGGGGGGACCGGGGCCAGCTGGCGATCGAGTTCGCCGGCACGGTCCCGCTGATCCTGCTGCTCGTGGCGGCGGTGTGGGAGTGCGTCCTGATCGGGTACGCGTTCTCCCTGGCGGGCAACGCGGCGGACGAGGCGGCGCGGGTGGGAGCGGTGAGCGGGGACGGCGCGTGCGCGACGGCGGCGGCCAAGCACATCGGCGGCGCCTGGAACATGACCTCGACCTGCGGCCCGCAGGGCGAGGTCTACAAGGCCACGGTCACCCTCAGCGTCCCGGTCCTCTACCCCGGCCTCGACACCGGGCTCCGCATCACCGGCGAGGGCGGTTCCTCGAGGGAGAGGGGGGAGGAGGACTGACATGGACCGCTACCGGCACCGACGGCGGGACCGGGGCCAGGCGACCCTGGAGTACCTCGCCTTCATCCCCATCCTGCTGCTCGTCGCACTCTGCGGGATCCAGCTCGGCTGGGCCGCGTACGTCACCCAGCAGGCGCAGACCGCCGCCCGTACGGCGGCGCGCGTCGAGGCCCGCAAGCCGGGCGCCGGAGACGCGGCGGGCAGGGCGGCGATCAAGGAGAGCCTGCGCCCGGGCGCCGAGATCGACATCGCGAAGCCCGGGGACGCGGTCACGGTGACCGTCACGCTCCCGGTCAGATCCATCGTGCCCGGCGTCGGCAACCAGTCGGTCCGGCGTACGGCCACCATGCCCAACGACGACCCGGAGGGACCCCGACCATGAGCCTGCGCTCCCGGGTCAACACCCCGGACGACCACCACGGTCCGCGCGAGGACGGCCGGCTGGTCTCCTCCTACCGCGCGAAGCTGCTGGAGGAGATCGACCTCGCCGAGATGTCCGCGCTCGCACCCGCCGAGCGCCGGGCCCGCCTGGAGCGCGTACTGGGCCACATCATCAGCCGCGAGGGCCCCGTCCTCTCCACCGTCGAACGCGCCCAGCTGATCCGCCGCGTCGTCGACGAGGCCCTCGGACTCGGCGTGCTCGAACCGCTCCTCGAAGACGCCTCGATCTCCGAGATCATGGTCAACGGCCCCGACCAGATCTTCGTCGAGCGGGCCGGCCGCGTCGAACAGCTCCCGCTGCGCTTCGCCTCGCACGAGCAGCTCATGCAGACCATCGAGCGCATCGTCTCCACCGTCAACCGCCGCGTGGACGAGGCCAACCCGATGGTCGACGCCCGCCTGCCCAGCGGCGAGCGCGTCAACGTCATCATCCCGCCGCTCTCCCTGACCGGCGCCACCCTCACGATCCGCCGCTTCCCGCGCGCCTTCACCCTGCACGAGATGATCGCCCTCGGTTCCCTGGACGAGCAGATGCTCCTGCTGCTGTCCGGGCTGGTGACCGCGAAGATGAACCTGATCGTCTCGGGCGCCACCGGCACCGGCAAGACCACCCTCCTCAACGCCCTCTCCGGCCTGATCCCCGAGGGCGAGCGCATCATCACCATCGAGGACTCCGCCGAACTCCAGCTGCAGCAGGCGCACGTCATCCGCCTCGAATCCCGCCCGCCGAACGTCGAGGGCAAGGGCCAGATCACCATCCGCGACCTCGTACGCAACTCCCTGCGCATGCGCCCCGACCGCATCATCGTCGGCGAGGTCCGCGGCGGCGAGACCCTCGACATGCTCCAGGCGATGTCCACCGGCCACGACGGCTCGCTCGCCACCGTCCACGCCAACAGTTCCTCGGACGCGCTGATGCGCCTGCAGACCCTCGCCTCCATGTCGGAGGTCGAGATCCCCTTCGAGGCGCTCCAGGACCAGATCAACAGCGCCGTCAACGTCATCGTGCAGCTCACCCGCTTCGGTGACGGCTCGCGCCGCATCACGGAGATCTCCGTCCTCGAATCGCACGGCCGCGAACCGTTCCGCATCACGACGGTGTGCCGCTTCGTCGCGCAGCCCATGGGCGCGGACGGGCGCGTGCACGGCTACTTCGCGTACCACCCGCTGCCGCGCGCCATCGCCGAGCGCCTCTACATGCACAACCAGCCCATCCCGCAGGCCTTCGGGGTCGCGCCGCCGGACGCCACGACGGCGGCAGACCCCCTCACCGGGCCGCTGCCCTCGGGCCCCGTGCCCCCCGGCCCCGCCCCCTCGGGGCCCGTGCCCTCCGATTCCCTTGCCGCCCGTATCCACCGGACCGTCCTGTGAACCCACTGATCCTCCTCACCCTCGGCGCCACCCTGCTGGCCTGCGTGTTCGTGGTCGTCGGCCTCCAGGCGTACATGGCCGGCCGCGCCCAGCGCGCCGCCCTCATCGAGCGCCTCTCGGCGAGCGGAGTCCCGCAGCCCCCCGGCCGGGTGCGCCGCTTCCGGGAGATCGACCGGCGCCTGCGCAAGACAGCGCTGGGCCGGCGCATCGAGATCAAGCTCGCCGTGACCGGCCTGGACCTGACCGCCGGCGAGTTCTTCGTCTACATGCTGGCCGCCGTCACCGGGATATGGCTGATCGCGGCCTCCTTCCTGGCCCCGTTCTTCGGGCCGGTCGCGGGCCTCCTCGGCCTGTGGGCTGCGAACGCCTTCCTCAACTGGCAGCGGGCCCGGCGCACCGAGCGGTTCATCAACCAGCTCCCCGACCTGGCCCGCATCCTCGCCAACGCCACCCAGGCCGGGCTGGCCCTCCGTACGGCCATCGGCATGGCCGCCGAGGAACTCGACGCGCCCGCGGGGGAGGAGCTCGCGCGCGTCGCCGACCGGCTCGCCGTCGGGCACTCCATGGAGGAGGCGCTGGGCGAGATCGCCGAACGGCTCCCGTCGCGGGAACTGGTCGTGCTGGTCACCACCCTCGTCCTGTCCTCCCGCGCGGGCGGCGCGATCGTCGGCAGCCTGCGCAACCTGACCGTCACGCTCGAACAGCGCAAGGAAACCCGCCGCGAAATCCGCACCCAGCTGTCCCAGGTGACGGTGACGGCCTACCTGGTGCCGGTGATGGGCGTCGGCTCGCTGCTGCTCGTCGACACGTTGATGCCGGGCGCCCTGGACCGGATGACCGGCTCCGTCATCGGGCAGACCGCCGTCCTGATCGCCCTCGGGCTCTTCGCACTCGGCTTCGTCTTCATCCGCCGCCTGTCCAAGATCGACGTATGAGGAGGCCGGGATGATCGCTCTGCTCCTTGCCCTGGCCGTGTCCCTCTCGGTCCTCGGCGCCTTCCACGGCATCCGCCTCTACCGCGCCGAGGTCAAACTCCCGACCGACCTGGCGCTGGCCCTCGAAGTCGGCGCCACCCGCACCACCGTGGTCGGCTCGCTCGTCGACCGCGCGGGCATCCGCTACGCCCCGGCGATACTGCGCCTGATGGGTCCCGACCGGGTCGCCCGCAAGCGCCGCCAGATCGACACCGCCGGCAACCCGTCCGGCCTGACCATCGACCGTTACGCCGCACGCCGCGCCGTCTACGCCTTCCTGGGCGGGCTCGGCGCCTTCTCCATGCTGCTCAACGGCCAGCTGGTCCTGGCCCTCCTGATGGTCGCCTTCGGCGTCTTCTGGATCGAGGTCGGACTGTGGTCGGCGATCCGCATCCGCCGCGACCACATCGAGCGGACCCTCCCGGACTTCCTCGACGTGCTCGCGGTCGTGGTGAGCGCCGGGCTCGGCTTCCGGCCGGCGCTGGAGCGGGTGGCGGACAAGTACGAGGGCCCCTGGTCCGACGAGATCCGGATCACCCTGCAGCAGATGGCCATGGGCGTCAGCCGCCGCCAGGCCTTCGACGAACTGCGGCGGCGCAACGACAGCGAGCAGGTCGCGCAGTTCGTCACGGCCCTCCAGCAGGGCGAGGAACTCGGCTCGCCCATCGTCGAGACCCTGATCGCGATCGCCGAGGACATGCGCCGTACGGACGCGCAGAACGCCCGCCGGCGCGCCGCGCGAGCCGTCCCGAGGGCGACGCTGGCCGTCACCATGTTCATGCTGCCGGGGACGATGATCCTGCTGATCGGCGGGTTCGTGTACGGCGCGAACGTCGACTTCGGCGCCATGTTCGGGGGCCGCTGAACCATGGCCGCCACTTCGCCGGGCACAGCGGGGGCGCCCTCCGCCCACCCCATCGACCAGGCGGCCGCGGGGCGCGGGGCGCGACCCGCCCCCTCCCAGGAGGTCCCCGCCCTGCCGGCTCCCGCTGGGCCGGGCGCGGCCTCGACGGCGCCGCCGCGCCGTCCGGCCCCGCCGGCGCCGGAGACGGGGGTCCTGGCGGAGCCCCGGAGCGGCCCGAGGTACCTCCTCGCGGGCGCGCTCGCGGAAGGGGGCCGGTGATGGCGCTCCGCGTCCTGATCGCCGACGACAACCCGGTCATCCGCGCGGGCCTGGCGGCCCTCCTGGCCACCACCCCCGACATAGAGGTGGCCGCCGCCGCCTCGGACGGCCGCGAGGCCCTCCACCTGACGCGCCTCCACACCCCCGACCTGATCCTGCTGGACGTCCGGATGCCGGGCGTGGACGGCATCTCGGCGCTGCCGCACCTCGTACAGCTGGCGCCGGTGCTGATGCTGACGTACAGCCAGGAAACGGAGATCGTGCGGGAGGCCCTGCTGCTGGGTGCGGGCGGGTACCTGGTCCACGGCGAATTCACGCCAGACCAACTCGTCGCCGCCGTACGTGACGTACGTGCGGGACGGGCACATTTCAGCCCGACGGCGGCGAGCGCGGTCCTCGCGGAACTCCGAGCCTCTTCGCATCCGCAACGAAATGTGGCACAGTCTTCAGAGTGCTTCCGCTCCAACCGCCTTGTGTTCGGGCTGAGTTCGCGTGAGGAGGAGGTCATGGATCTCATCGCGTCCGGGATGAGCAACCAGCAGATCGCGGCCACCTGCTTCATCAGTGAGAAGACGGTCAAGAACCACATCAACCGCATCTTCGCGAAGCTCCAGAGCGCCACGCGGAGCGAGGCGATAGCGCGTTGGCTGGGAACCACCCGTCCAGGGATGGCCGGTCATGGGTAGACGGAGTGCGCAGTGGGTCCGTAATTGGGTCCCGGGGCCCTTTGCATCTGCTGGTGTCCCGCCGTACCGTCCGCGAATCGACTACGGCGCCGGCCCTGGAGGGGACCACCATGCAGAATCTCAAGCTGCTCAAGGCGATCGTCGACCGGCAGAACCGGCTGCGGGGGCGCCGGGGCGGGGACGAGGGGCAGACGGTCTTCGAGTACCTCGGGATCATCGTGATCATCGTTCTGATCATCGGGGCGATCGTGGGGTCGGGGCTTGCCAACACCATCGCGAACGCCATCACGGCGGCATTGGCGGAGATTACGGCCAACTGATGCCCGCGGCAGGATCGCAGGACAGAGGGCAGGCCTTTCCCATCTACGTCGTGGTGGTGACGGGCCTGCTCTTTGCCGCTCTCGCCTTCGTCGCTGTGGGGATGGCCGGCGCCACTCGCAGCGAGGCACAGGGTGCCGCCGATGCGGCGGCACTCGCGGCTGCCCGCGAGGTGAGGGACAACGCGTTCCTGGGCACGGACCTCCTGGCTCTCACGCAGGGCGACTGGGAGGAGATCCTGGAGGGTGATCGCCTGGGCGCGCAGGCGGGCTGCGGGAAGGCGCTGGCCTTCGCGGCCCTGAACGATGCCACGGCAACCTGCCAAGCGAACATCCCAGAGTTCACGGTCACGGCGACGACCAATGACACTGTCGGAAAGTCAGTCATCCCCGGCAGCGAGAGCATGCAGGGCCATGCCACGGCGAAGGCTGTGATCGAACCCCTCTGCACCCTGAAAGCCGGGCCGACCCCAACGCCGAGCCCGACGTCTTCGCCGGGAGGAGGAGGTGGTGCTCCGGGACCGCCTGCCAGCCTCGACTTCCGGTGCAAGGGCGGTGCAGTGGTCACGTTGGACCCGGCGAAACCAGGCTCGTTGACTCAGCTGGCGAGGAAACTCTTCAGTGTGCGGCTCACCGACTGACGGCGAACTAGAGACAAGGAAACGGCGTACATGAGCATTCGGCAGAAGGTGAAGGCCCGCGGGGGAGCGGCCGTTGCGGTTGCGGCGGTCTTGGCCCTCGCGTTGGCCGGGTGCGGCGGCGGTGATGAGAAGCCGAAGGAACCACAGAAGGCCGGTACGTCGCAGAGCCAGGGGAGCACTCCTCAGCAAGCTGCACCCACTGGCAGCAAGGGCTCGGCACCTCTTGAGGTGATAGCCACGGCGCCCGGGCCGGCTGGCGTCGTGCTGGAAATCAATTCAGCCGTGCGCGATGAGGACGGATACGTCACCGTCAGTGGCCAGATCAAGAACACGGGCTCCACACCCTTCTCTCAGATCGCCGCCTTGCGTGGGGACGAGAAGACTGCCAGCCCCGCGTCGGTCGCCGGCGCCACGCTGGTCGATGCTGCGGGCAAGAAGCGATACCTCGTACTGCGGGACACGGAGGGTAGGTGTGCCTGCACCACGGGGCTGAGCATCGTCAAGAGTGGGGAGAGCGTCCCCTTCTTCGCACAGTTCCCGTCTCCTCCGGCCACCACGACCGAAGTCGTGTTCGGCCTGCCGACCTTCGCCACGGCCACCATCAAAATCTCCGGGTGAACCCATGACCACACGCCACCGCACCACCGCTGCCACGGCCGTCGTCGGGCTGGTCATCGCCGGCGCCCACTTCATAGGCGCGGCCAGTGCCCACGCCGATGACGTCAAGCCCTCGGTACCCCCGGGCACGGAACCGTCGGCCTCCGCCCCCACACCAGTAAAACCGGACTCCCCCCGCCTCAAGCTCCCGCAGGGCGGCACGCTCGCACCCCCCAAGGTGCTCGACCTGGTCGAGGTCGTCGAGGACATCGGCGGCGAAGAGCGCCGTCAGGAGACGAACCAGACCGTCATGATGGCGCTCCAGTCCGAGGTGCTGTTTCCCGAGGACAGTGCCGTGTTCAACGCCCAGGCCGCCGCGCGGATCCAGGCCATCGCCAATGAGATCAACCAGGCGAAGGCGACCCGTATCCGGGTCTTCGGGTTCACAGACGACCAGGGCAGTTACGAGCACGGCAAGGAGCTGTCGAAGAAGCGGGCCGATGCCGTGCAGGCGGAGCTGGCCAAGACGGTCACCAACCCCAGCGTCGTCTTCGACGTCCGCGGCTACAGCGAGGACTACCCGATCGCCGACAACAGCACCGAGGAAGGCCGCAAGAAGAACCGCCGCGTAGAGATCACCTTCCCGCGCGGCGCGGTCGGCTAGGGGTATGGCGGGGGAGATACCCGGGGCAGCAGAGGAGTTGGGGCGTACCGCCCGGTGGTTGCGCGAGCAGATACGGGCGATCGCCCGCGCTCTGGACACCACCGGCGAGCCGCGCCTGGAGGAGTCGACGAAACGGTGGCTCTCCACGTACGGCGACGGCAGCGAGGAGTTCACGGTCCTGGTGCGGCTGCCCGTCGATCCCGGGCCGATGGATGCGGTCGCCGAGGCGTTCGCCGAAGCGGGCTGGCAGGTCGAGCGGTACGAGGACCGCGGGATGCCGCGCGTCCGGGCCAGCAGTGACGGATACCTGGCCGACGCCCGCGCCCTGGACTCCGGGCTGCTGATCAAGGGCACTGCGCCCGGCGTGTGGGTCGCCCGCTGGACCCGGCCGGAGCGCGCGGTCACCCCGAGCACGGTGCGGCCCGGCTACGAGATCTGCCGCGAATGCGACGGCTGGGGCACGTGTGAGGCGTGCGAGGGCCTGGGCTTCCTCAACGGCAGGCAGTGCCCGATGTGCGGTATCGGCACGGTCTGCGCGGACTGCGGGGGAAGCGGCCAGCTCCCCGTGAGCTGATTTCGGACCCCGAACGGCTCCGTCGCAGCGCCGGTGCCCGCCGCCGGGCTCAGTCGCTCAGGAGGTGGTCGGCCTTGCCGGCCTTGATGTCCCGGATCAGGGCCTGGAGGGCCGCTCTGCTGTCGGTCAGCGGGTGGTCCTCCTGACCGGCGACGGCGATGTAGCTGTTGCCGTCCCCGTCCACCCCTATTCGGTAGCAGCTCGCGCCCTCGCCGCAGAAGGCGGCTTCCCAGTCGATGTCGGCCATCAGGTCCCTCTCAGAGTTGGCGGGCCAGGGCGTGGATGAAGTCCCGCGATGCGGCGGGTGACAGGCTGAGCTGTTCCATCCAGTCCAGCTGGGCGCGGTACTTGGCCAGTTGCGCTTCGGTGTGCAGGAAGTCGGGGCCGTGGGTGCTGTCCACCTGCACGGTGTCGAGCCGGGGCATGGGCCCTTCCAGGTAGTTGACCGTCTGGCCGGCGCCGGGGAAGCCTCCCGCCTCGAAGGGCAGGACGCGCAGGATGACGTTGTCCCGTTCGGACATGTGCCCCAGGTACTCCAGCTGCGCCCGCGCCACCTTGCGTCCGCCGAACTGCATGCGCAGTGCCGCTTCGTGCACGACCGCGACGTATTCGGGCGCCGATTCGCCCTCCAGGACCTGTTGGCGTTCCAGCCTGTGTGCCAGACGCAGGGTCACCTGTTCTTCCGGGAGCGTGGGCACGACGAACCGGAACAGCGCCAGGGCGTGCTCGCTGGTTTGCAACAGGCCAGGAATGTGCACCGAGTGTGCACACCGCATGCGCGTCGCGTGGGCCTCGAGCTCGGCGATGTCGAGCACCGCAGCCGACAGAGAGCCCCGGTAGCGGTCCCACCAGCCGCGTTTGCGGGTCTGTGCCATGGCGACGAGGGCGTTGATGTACTCCTCGTCCGCGCAATCACAGTGACAGGCCAGCGAGCGCAGGCGCTCCTCGCTGATGGCACGGATCCCCTGCTCGATGGCAGAGACCTTGGACCGGTCGAGACCGAGCAACCCGGCGGCGGACTCTGCCGATACGTCAGCAGCCAGCCTCATCCTGCGCAGCTCGGCACCCAGTCGCTTCTGCCGTTCTGTCGGCGAGGTACGTGGCGGCATGCGTGAAGTCTGCCTGTCGTGGCCCATCGGATCCAGGAGGTCGCCCAATCTGGCAGTCGGGTGGGCAATAGCCCACTATTCGCGCTACGTTGGGTAGCGCACCGCTCACGGAGGGCGAGTTGAAGTGCATCGCCCGGCCCTGCCCGGGCGACGAGCCACCCTCGCCGCTCATGGGCCCTTGTGCGCGTCGAGCTTCCGAAGCCAATCCGGCTGCACGTACGACGACTTGGGAGCCGAACATGCCCACCCCCTACCCCTCCGTATGCCCCGCCGCCCCGGACTCCGGTCCCGCCGAACCGCCGGGAACGGCACACGCGTTGTCGTGCAGCATGACGCTGCCCGCCTCGCCCCGGGCCGCCGGCATCGCCCGGCAGGCCGTCCGGGCCGCGCTGCACGCCTACGCCCTCGACCCGCTCGAGCCGACCGCCGTCCAGGCCGCCTCCGAACTCCTCGGCTCGGCCTGGCGGATGGACCCGTACGGCGAGCTGTACCTCTCCCTCCGCTACCGCGACGACGCACTGCGCGTCATCGTCTACGACGGGCACCCCACCCACACCCACCCCCGGCTCGCCGCCCTCTGCGAGGCCCGGCGTCGCTCCACCCTCCGGGTGTTCACGGCGCTGGTGCGCGACCACGGCGGGCACTGGGGGCTGGGGCCCTCCCGGGAGCCGGGGGGCGGGACCCGGACCTGGGCCACGCTGCCCCACCGGCCGAATGGCTGACGGAAGATCGTTTTTTCGGGGGTCGCGGCGCGGCGGTGGGCCACCCTGGTGAGATGCGTCTCCGCCATTGCATCGCCGCCGCCCTCACGACCGCCGCACTCGTCGTCACCCTGCCCGGGTCCGCAGGCGCCGCCACCGGGACCTTCGGCTACATCTCGCCGGAGTCCGGTGACCTCGACATCATCGCTCCCGCCAACGGCGAGTGCCGGCTCCTGCTCCAGGGGGCGACGAGCGCCCTCAACGGCACGAACGCCACCGCCACCCTCTACGCGGACCGCGGCTGCGAGGAGCCGCTGGCCACGATGGCCCCCGGTGAGGCGCGCGGCTTCGCCGAACCCCTCCCGCACAGCGTGATGTTCAACCAGGCCGTGTAGCGACAACGGATCACGCGCTTAGAGTGTCGGCATGCCGCTGAGCCACATAGTCCTCTCCTCCGGTCGTTCGATCGCGCTCGCCGAGCTGCGGATGACCTCGACCTACGGAGGGCTGCTGGAGGGCTACCCGTTCAAGCGCATCAACGACATGAAGATCAGCGGCTTCCAGCGGCAGGCCGCACGCGAGTTTCCCCACGAGCCGGTCCACCTCGTACCACCCGTCCGCGCGTACCCGGACCAATTCGCCGGCGCCTTCGGCCCTGCTGAGATGCTGCCTTCGGTGGCGTGCATCGGCGTCTTCCAGTCGACGGCGGTCGCCCCTGAGCTCGATCCGGTGCTGTACCGCTCCGCTCTCGCCGTGGTCTGGTTCCAGCCCACATCGGACATCCCCTCGGGCGAAGATGCCGATCCCGCGCTGCGCGACATCCGCTGGGAGGAACTGGCTCGCGACTACGAGCTCTAGGTCGCGGCACTGGGCCGCGCGGCGCTCGCGAGGGTCGGCCGGGTCGACATGCGCCGGCCCGGCCGGTCCTCAGGTGGCCGCCGCCACCAGGCGTTCCGCGGCCACGCGCGCCCGGTGGGCGGGTTCCGGGCCGGGGTCCAGGGCGGCGATGACGGTCGCGCCCTCGACGAGGATCAGCAGGTGCTCCGCCAGCTCGTCCCGCTGGGGGCCGGCGACCTCTCCCAGCAGCTCCCGTAGCTCCGCCTTGTGGCGGCGTACGACCTCCAGTACCGCGGCGGGGCCCGCGCCCAGCTCCCCGTACGCGTTCAGGAACGCGCAGCCCCGGAAGTCCGGCTCGGCGAACCACCCCGCCAGCCAGTCGAAGACCGCGCGCACCGGATCCGGGGCGCCCGCCACGGCCTCGCGCAGGCTCGTGATCCAGCGCCGGTCGCGGCGCTGCAGGTAGGCCGTGACCAGGGACTCCTTGGCCGGGAAGAGCCGGTACAGCCGCTTGAGGGGGACCCCCGACTCGCTCCGGATGCGGTCCATGCCGACGGCCTGGATGCCCTCGGCGTAGAACAGTTTCTCCGCCGCGTCCAGCAGCCGGGTGCGGGCCTCTTCGTCGTCCATGGGGGCAGGGTAGTCCAGTTTCGCTTGCGCGGAGAACGCTCGTTCTCTACTCTCCGAGAACGCACGTTCTCCCGCTGTGACACGAGAGGATCCGCCATGACCGCCCCCGCCGGTGCCGCCGTACGCCCGCCCCTGCCTCCCTTCACCGAAGAGACCGCCCGCGCCAAGGTGCAGGCCGCCGAGGACGCCTGGAACAGCCGCGATCCCGAGCGGGTCGCCCTCGCGTACACGGAGGACTCGGTCTGGCGCAACCGCGACCGCTTCCTCACCGGGCGCGCCGAGATCAGGGCGTTCCTCGCCGAGAAGTGGGAGCGCGAGCTGGACTACCGGCTCCGCAAGGAACTCTGGGCGTACACCGGCAACCGCATCTCCGTCCGCTTCGAGTACGAATGGCACGACGCCACCGGCCAGTGGTGGCGCAGCCACGGCAACGAGCAGTGGGAGTTCGATGCCGACGGCCTGATGCGGCGCCGGGAGGCCAGCATCAACGACGTCCCGATCGCCGCATCCGACCGGCGCCTGCGCGGGTAGTTACCCGGCCCTCCGGAATGAGGGGGAGGTCAGCGGTTGCGGCGGTGGATGACCGTGCTGCCGACGGCCTTGTCGTGGAGGCCGCTGCCGTGCGGGCTGAGGACGATCGACGAGGCGTTGGCCACGCAGAGCACCGGGATGCCGGTGACGACCAGGTTGGCGAGGTGGCGGACGACCGCCGCGCCGTAGCCGAGGCGTGCGCCGTCCTTGAGGGTCACCACTTCCAGGCCCAGTGCCCGCTTGCCCGGCGTGGCGCCCCACCGTGAAACGGCCAGGGGGGAGTAGGTGAGGAGGAACGCGAGCACCCAGACCGCGCCGGCTCCCCGCCAGAGGGGGCCGGCGGTGGCGTCGGGGACGGCCAGGGCCCCGAGAGCCCGGTCGAGCGCGACGAGCGGGAGGAGGATCACCGCGACGGCGACGGTCAGGTCGATGGCGGTGGCGGCGCCACGGCGCACGATGCTCGCCGGAGAGCCGGGGCGGGCGCCTCCCGAAGGCCTTCCCACCGGCGGGAAGGCGCCGAGGTCGCCGAGAGGGCCGAGGTCGTCACCGGTGGACAGGGATCCGAGCATCGTCGTTCTTGCCTTCGGTCGTCCGGCGGAGCCGAGGGTGGTGTTCCGCCGGAGCAGTATGCACGGACCCCCGGACCGTACGCGGCGCAGGCCTCGTACCGGTGGCGGGAGGGCTCAGGACTCCTGGTGGTGGGCCTGTGTGATGAGGTCGATCGCGACCTCCAGGGCGGCCTGGCGGGTCTCCTCCGGGTCGCTGTCCATGTGCTGGAGGAACATCATCCCGGCGTGCAGCGTGAACAGGGCGCTCACGCTGCGGACCTGGTCCGTCAGCGGGTCCTCCTCCCGGCGCACCAGCTCCACCAGCCGCAGGAGGCGGTTCTTCATCGTCTCGCCGATGCTCAGCTCGCGCATCGTCGCCTGGTTCTCCTGCATGAAGCGGAACAGCGGCACGCACCCGGCGATCGCCTTGCTGTAGCGGCGCAGCACTTCGCGCTTGGTGTCCAGGGTGCGCGGCTGGTCCTCCGCCCACACGATCAGCTCGTCGATCGGACGCGTCAGGTCCTCGAAGAGGCTGATGATGATGTCTTCCTTGGTCTTGAAGTGGTAGTACAGCGCCGCCTTCGTGACCTCCAGCCGCTCGGCGATCTCCCTGAGCGACGTCTTCTCGTACCCCTGCTCTGCGAAGAGCTCCAGTGCGACGTCCTGGATCCGCTGCCGCGTGTTGCCGCGGCGCTGCTGCGGACTGCTGCTGGACATGGCTCTCCCCACACTTACTTACTTGACGCCCGGCTAGTTACGGGTCTACCGTCCCCAGTGTAGTGAACTAGCCGGGCGGCAAGTAAGTGCCCGTCCGCCAAGAGCGTGAACACGCAAGTGCAGTAGAAGTGCCAGGGGAGTGGACATGGGCGAGACAGTCAAGACGGCGGACACCTCGAAGGAGGTGAAGCCGCGCAGCGTGCGGGTGGTGCTCATGGCACTCATGATCGCGATGCTGCTGGCCATGCTCGACAACATGATCATCGGCACCGCGATGCCGACCATCGTCGGCGAGCTCGGCGGTCTGGAGCACCTCTCCTGGGTGGTCACCGCCTACACGCTGGCCACCGCGGCCTCCACCCCCATCTGGGGCAAGGTCGGCGACATGTACGGGCGGAAGGGCTCCTTCCTCACCTCGATCGTCATCTTCCTGATCGGCTCCGCGCTCAGCGGCATGGCCCAGGACATGGGCCAGCTCATCGGCTTCCGCGCGATCCAGGGCCTCGGCGCCGGCGGTCTGATGGTCGGTGTCATGGCGATCATCGGCGACCTCATCCCGCCCCGCGAGCGCGGCAAGTACCAGGGCATGATGGCCGGCGTGATGGCCCTCGCCATGATCGGCGGCCCGCTGGTCGGCGGCACCATCACCGACCACATGGGCTGGCGCTGGTCCTTCTACATCAACCTGCCGCTCGGCGCGGTCGCCCTTGCCATGGTCACCGCCGTCCTCCACCTCCCCAAGAAGGCGGACGGGCAGCGCCCCAAGATCGACTACCTCGGCTCGGCCCTGCTGACCGTCGCCATCACCTCCACCGTCCTCGTCACCACGTGGGGCGGCACCGAGTACGCCTGGGGTTCGGGCGAGATCATCGGCCTGATCGCGGTCGGCGTCCTGTCCATCGCCGCGTTCCTCTACGCCGAGACCAAGGCCGCCGAGCCGGTCATGCCGCTGCACATCTTCCGCAGCCGCAACTTCACGCTCATGTCGGTCATCGGCTTCCTCGTCGGCTTCGCGATGTTCGGCGGCGTGCTCTACCTCCCGCTGTTCCAGCAGTCGGTCCAGGGTGCCTCCGCCACCAACTCCGGCCTGCTCCTGCTGCCCATGCTGCTCTCGATGATGACCGTCTCGCTGATCGCGGGCCGCATCACCACCAGCAGCGGCAAGTACAAGATCTTCCCGATCGTCGGCGGCGCCCTCATGGTCGTCGGGCTCTTCCTGCTCGCCACGATGGACACCGGCACCTCCCGCCTCGTCTCCGGCGTGTACATGGCCGTCCTCGGCGCCGGGCTCGGCTTCCTCATGCAGATCACCATGCTGGTCGCGCAGAACAGCGTCGACATGAAGGACATGGGCGTCGCGTCCTCCTCGGCGACCCTCTTCCGTACGCTCGGCGGCTCCTTCGGCGTGGCCCTGATGGGCTCCCTCTTCACCAGCCGGGTCACCGACACCATGGCCGACCGCCTCGGTCCGGAGGCGGCCGGAGCCGCGGGCTCCGCCCAGCTGGACGCCGCCAGCCTGGCCAAGCTGCCGGAGCACGTACGCGACGCCTATCAGCACGCGGTGGCCGCCGGTACGCACTCCGCCTTCCTGCTCGGCGCGGCCATCGCCCTCCTCGGCTTCCTGGCCGCCTGGTTCGTCAAGGAGGTACCGCTCCGGGGCGCGGGCCCGGCCCCTGCCGGCGGCGCGGACGACAAGGACGGCAAGGACGGCAAGGACGGCGAGGGCAACGCGAAGGGCGCCACGGCTCCGCAGGAGTCCCTCGCGCACTGACCCGGCCTGACGTGCGGTGCCGAAGTCGAGGCCCGGCTCCGGGGGATGAACAGATCCCCCGGAGCCGGGCCCTTTCTGTCTCATTACGCCGAATTTATGGGGCAATTGGCTGGAACCTGCCGGCGGTGACGCACGTCTTGCTCCCCGGAACGCTCGCAAGGCGGATCTGGAGGGGACGCCCGCATGGACACGCAGACGAACACGGCGCGTACGAACAAGCAGCGGATCCGGGCCCGGATGGCCGTCGCGGCGTCGGCCGCGGCGGTGGCGGCGACGGTGTGGGGAGTGGCGACCCTCTTCGACACCGGCCACGCGGCCCCGCACGGCAACGTCGCCCGGGAGGGGCAGGCCCCGGACCAGCAGGGCCGGCCGGGACAGCCCGGGCAACGGGAACAGCCCGGACAGCAGGGTCAGCCGCAGCAGATACCCCAGGGCATAGCCCACGCCTCCGAGAGCGGAGGCAACGCCGTCAACATCACCATCGACGACGGCCCCGATCCCCGATGGACCCCGAAGGTGCTCGACGTCCTCGCGAGGCACGACGTAAAGGCGACCTTCTGCATGATCGGCCCCCAGGCCGGGGCCCACCCCGACCTCGTCAAGAAGGTCGTCGCGGCCGGTCACCGGCTCTGCGACCACACCATGGCCCACGACACCGCCATGGACAAGAAGCCCGTCGCCTACCAGGAGCAGCAGATCCTCGACGCGAAGCGGCTGATCGAGGACGCCGCGGGCGGCGGCGCGAAGGTCGAGTACTACCGGGCCCCCGGCGGCGCGTTCACCCCGGACAGCCGGCGGATCGCCGCCGAGAACGGGATGCGCCCTCTGGGCTGGAACGTCGACACCAAGGACTTCGACAAGCCCGGCGTCGCCGCGATCGTGGCCGCGGTGAAGAAGGAGATCGGCAACGGCCCGACCCTCCTCTTCCACGACGGCGGCGGCAACCGCGCCCAGAGCGTCGAGGCCCTCGACCAGGTGCTGGACTGGCTGGAGGAACAGGGCCGCCCCACCGGTTTCCCCGTCCGCACCGGCGACTCCTCCTGACACGCCGCCGGACGGCGAACGGGTGAGGGTCGACGCCCCGGGCCGCCCCGCGGTGTTCCCTGGTCGGGCAGCTGCACACGTACGCATGCACCCGTGCGCGCATGCACGCCCGGCCAGGAGGCCCCCGTGACCATCAGCCCCGCCAAGCTCTCCGACCCCGCGGTCGGCGCCTTCGTCGCCGCCGTCAACGCCCATGACAAGGACGCCTTCCTCGCGCTCCTGACCCCCGACGCGTCCATGTCCGACGACGGCTCGGACCGCGACCTCGCCGACTGGATCGACCGGGAGATCTTCGACTCCGGCGGCCACATGGACGTCCAGAAGGAGTCGGACGGCGGCCGCTCCCTGGTGGTCAACTACCGCAACGACACGTGGGGCGAGATGCGCACCGCCTGGCGCTTCACCGTCACCCCCGCCGGCCGGATCAGCCGCTTCGAGACCGGGCAGGCCTGACCCGCAACCGGCGCACCCCGCCGCCGCGCCGGGCGCTCCCGTACGGGTGAAAGCGCGCCCGGCGTCGTTCCGGCCCGCCGCGGGCCCCCGTTGGACCGGGCATGAAACCCACCCGAATCGCCGCTTTCGCCCTGGCCACCGCCGCGGCGGCCCTCGCCCCCGCCCTGCTCCAGTCGGCCACCGCCGCGCCGCCGCAGTCGCCGTACCTCCAGGACCCGGCCGGCGGCGACACCACCATGAAGTCGATGTGGACCAAGGACGAGCAGCACAAGGTGGAGGGGCAGTTCCGCTTCCACCCCGGAGTCCAGTACAAGACGGTCACCCGCCCCGGCCCCGCGGCCGCGCCGGACTACGAGCGCCAGGCACCCGATCCCAAGACCCTGGCATGGGAGCCGTCGTACGAATTCGCCTGGGCCGTATCGGACTCGACGGTGGTGAAGAAGGCGCTGACGGTCAAGGAAGGCGAGCACCCGATCGTCGTGCACGCCGTGCTGCGCACCTCGAAGGGCGCGAAGGCGGGGGAGGTGCGCCAGGAACTCACCGGGAAGCCGGCGACCGGGCGCGCGAAGGTCGCGGGCGGGAAGCGCATCGCGTGTGACACCGGAAAGTACACGGTGGAGTGGTCGGTCACGCGGTCCGGCTACGGCACGCTCACCGGCAGCCTGGGCTGGGACTCCAGCTGCGAGCAGTACCGCACGGCGTTCGCCTCGGACCACGGAAAGGACGTGGTGGGCGGAACGGGCTGAGGAGGCCGGCCGCCCCGCGCACCTCGTGAGTGCTCGGCGGGCGACTGGGCCGACGGCCTTGGATCAAGAGCCGCAGTGGCCATTGTGCCGCACGGGGTGGAGTGCGGCGGGGGTGAAGGTCCCGTGTCACGGGGTGACTTCAGTGCTTCTTCCTTGACGCCTCGGCGGCCTTGGAGGCGATCTCCTCCAGAACGACCTTCGGGTCACCGGAGGGTTCCACGGCGCGGCCGATGTTGCGCTTGATCGTGTCGCTGACGGTCACCCAGGAGGGTGCGTTGACCGGGTAGAGCTGGGCGCCGCGCAGCGCCGTCAGGAACTGCGTGTCGTTGGTGTCGATGCCGCCGCCCGAGGGGGTGCGCGAGGCGGAGACGGTGGAGGGGAGCAGGTGGTACCGGCTGGCGAAGTCCGTCAGGTTCTTGTCCTGGTAGAGGAAGTCCAGGAACTGGCCGATCTCGGCGCGCTTGCCGTTCTGCTTGAAGGCCATCATCCAGTCGGCCACGCCCACGGCCGGCGGGGTCTCCCCGGTCCCGAGGCTGTCGGAGACCGGCATCGAGACGGCGCGGACGTCGATGCCCTTCGCGCGGGCCTCGTGGGTGAGCGAGGGGTAGCCGTTGAGCATGCCGACCTCGCCCCGCAGGAACGCGGCGAAGGCGTCGGCGCGGTTGAGCTGGGACGGCGGGGTGGGTCCGACGAGGCCCGGATTGACCATGTACTGCTTGACCCAGTTCCAGGTCTGGACGTTCTGGTCGGAGGCCAGGGCGTAGTTGCCGCTGCTGTCGGCGTAGCCGCCGCCGTTGCTCAGCTCCCAGATCAGCGCCTCGGCGTGCGCCTCCTCCGGGCCGAGCGGCAGGGCGTAGGGGTACTTCACGCCGGCCTTGTCCTTGAGCGCCTTGGCGTCGGCCTTCAGGTCGTTCCAGGTCTTGGGCGCGTCCTTGATGCCGGCCTTGTCGAACAGCGCCTGGTTGTAGAAGAGGAGGCGGCTGCTCGCCACCCAGGGCAGCCCGTAGAGGGTGTTGCCGACGGTGCCGGCCTCGGCGAGCGGCGCGAGGAAGTTCGCCTCGGCGCTGATGGAGAGCAGTTCCTCGGCGGAATAGAGCTTGCCCTGCGCGGCGAAGTCCGAGTACGAGCCCATGAGGGCGATGTCCGGCGCCTTGCCGGCGTTGACCATACGGGAGACCTCGCGGTCGATGTCGGCCCACGGCAGGAGCTTCACGTCGACCTTGAGACCGGGGTGGGCGGCGGTGAAATCACCGGTCACCTTGTCCCAGAAGGCCTTTGAACTGGTGGCCGGAGTGTCGCCGTATTCGGCGGCCACGATGTGCAGGGTGCCGCTGTCGCCTGCGCCGTCACCGGAGCCGCCACAACCGGCCAGAGGTACCAGCAGACCGAGCACGACCGTGGTGGCGGCCGTCCCGAATATTCTTCGTTGCACGGGTGGATTCCCCTGATTTTCTTTTGGATCCCGTTATTACTTATGAGTTACTCCGGGCGGGGGTGTCCCTCCATGGCCCGTTGGCCGGAATTCTCTCCCGAAGGCGGCCGGTCGGTTCCATTGGGTCCGTACTTGTGGGCAATGCTCCAAGGCGGGCTTTTCCTGTTTGTGTTTTCCGATATACGTTTCCGAATTTCCACGCGCGTAGACATGCCGAAAGGCCCGTTCCGGCCGGGAACGGGCTGCGGGGTGCTGCGGGGGTCAGGATCAGTCGGAGAATTCGCCCGCGTACGGGTCGGGCTCGCCCGTCTCGGGGTTGCGGCCCTCCTGCCAGCGGCGCTGGGCCTTGCGCCAGTGCACGAAGCTGAGGTGGCCGCCGTCCCAGAAGGTGATGCTGACGGGGCTCACGTCGAACTCGTCGGAGCAGAGCCGGTAGAGGAACTCGGCCATGCCGTACGGGTACACGGCGAAGGAATCGGCCGTGTGCCGCCCGCACACCAGGACGGGCCAGCGGTCCGGGTCGGGGTCGGAGGTGAGCCAGCAGAGGATGTCGGAACCGCCGGTCACCCCCCAGGCGATGATGGCCTCGGGGTCCACGTCGAAGGCGGCCCGGCCGCCCTCCGCCGCCCACAACTGCCGGGCGTTGTCCGTCTCCTCCGCCATCTCGGCCGGATCCCACTGGAGGCCGGGCTTGGGGAGGGGCAGCAGGATGCTGGCCTCGCCGTTGATGGACCCGGCGCCGAAGCGGCCCATGAAGGCGACGAAGTCGGCCGGGAAACGGGTGCCCCAGGCGGCCTCCGCCGCCTGCCAGTCGATGTCCTCGTCGGCGCCGTGCGTCGCCGGCATGATCTGCTCCAGCGCCTTGATCCGCGCGTTCTCCGTCATGCCGCTCCCCTGCCACCCCAGCTCAACCGCCCCAACCTACCGCCGGGGCGGAGCGGCGCCTAGCCGCGCGTGAGACGCCCGGGTACGTCCAGGTTCACGGTGGTCCCGGGGGTGAGGCCCCAGCCGGCCATGGCTCCGGCCTCGGCCTCCAGGACGTGCCGGGCCCGCAGGCGGGGGCGGCCGAGGCGGCCGGGGGGCATGGTGACGACCGCGAGGACACGGAGGTGCCGGTCCAGGTAGGCCACGTCGATGGCGAACCGCATGCGGAAGGTGTGCACGCTCGCGGCGGGCGTGAGGAGCATGGCGCCGCTGATGCCGGCCCGGCCGAGGAGCCCGCGCGTCCGTGCGGAGTAGGAGGCGGCGACCTCCAGCGGCACGCACCGCCCGCCGACCCACAACGTCCCTCCGCCGTCCCCCCATGTGCCCACGCCTCCACCCTAGGGGGTGTCTTGGGCGCGGCGCCGTTGCCGGGGCTCTGCCCCGGACCCCGCGCCTCAATCGCCGGCGGGGCTGAGGGGGCCGTTCAGCCCCTCCGGCGTTTGAGGAGCGGGGTCTGGGGCGGAGCCCCAGGTCTTGGAGCCGCACCGGCGAGCGAGTCGGCACCTGCAGCCTCGCCGGCGTTTGAGGCGCGGGGGTCTGGGGGGCGGAGCCCCGCAGTTTCGGGAAGGGGCGGGGTGGGGGAAAGGCTCCGCGCAGCGGGGGTCATCCGGGGCCGGGGCGGCGCTACGGTCGGCGGATGGTTGTTGCGCTGATCGTGCTCGCCGCCGCGTACGGGGTGGTTGCAGGGGGGCTGATGCCCCGCGCCCTGTACCGGTTCTCCGTCGAGCCGGGGGAGCCCTGGCGAACGCATTGCCCTCAGGGGCACCCGGTCACCGGCTGGCTCGGCCCCGCCCACTGCCGGCCCACCACCTCGCGCACGCACCAGCCGCCGAGCGGGCGCGCCGCCGTCGGCGCGGATCGGCCGGTCCCGGAGGGCGGCGCCCCAGGCGGGGGTTTGCCCTCGCCGTCGGCCGCCGGGGGGCCTGGGGTGGCCGATGGGTCGGTGGTCGCCGGGGCGCGGCTCCCGGCGCCGCACCGGTACGGGAGGTCCGCCGCGCGGCTCGGCGCGCTGGGCGGCGGGGTGTGCGCCCTGATCGCCGGGACCGTCGGGGCGCGGCCCGAGGGGGTCGCGTACGTCGGGCTCGCGCCCGTGCTCGTACTCCTCGTGCTCGTCGACCGCGCCGTACACCGGCTGCCCGACGCGCTCACCCTCCCCCTCGCCGCCGCCACCCCCGCCGCACTCGGCTGCGCCGCCCTCGTGCCCGGCGCCACCGGCTCCTGGCGGCTGGCCCTGCTCGGCGGGGCGGCGCTCGGAGCCGCGTACCTCCTCCTCCACCTCATCAACCCCGCCGGCCTCGGCTTCGGCGACGTCAAGCTGGCGCTCTCCCTGGGGGTCGCTCTTGGGTGGTACGGGTGGGGGGTATGGGCTGCCGGGGCCTTCCTCGGCTTCCTTTACGGGGCCCTGTACGGGCTCTCCCTTGTCCTGCGGGGCCCCGCGACCCGGAAGGAAGCCTTCGCCTTCGGGCCCTTCATGGCCGCCGGCGCCCTCACCGGAGTGCTCCTCGGCGGTTTCGGAGCGTAATCGTCTTGCGCCAATGCACGCATCACGCTTTACGAAGGGTTATGGTGGAACCCCCCCCTCGGGCCGGTCCGTATCCCCCCCACGGACCGGCCCGTTTTCCGTTCCACCGGCCCCGCCGACGTCCCCGCAGGTCAGCCGCGGGGCAGCCGCAGGCCATCCGCCGGGCAGCCGCAGGCGGGCCGCCGGGCAGCCGCAGGATCAGCCCCGCTGGGCCCAGATGTTGGTGCCCGGGGTGGAAACCGCGAACGAGTCGATCTCCTTCAGCTCCTGCTCCGAGAGCGGGGCCCCGCCCAGCGCGGCCACGTTCTCCTCCAGCTGCCGCACGCTCGACGCCCCGATCAGCGCGGACGTCATCCGGTCGTCCCGCAGCACCCACCGCAGCGCGAGCTGCGCCAGCGACTGGCCCCGCCGGGCCGCGATCTCGTTCAGCCCGTTCAGCCGGCGGACGACGTCCTGCGACAGCAGGTCCGGGTTCAGCGACTTGCCCTGGGTGGCCCGCGAGCCCTCCGGGATCTCCTTCAGGTACTTGCCGGTCAGCAGCCCCTGCGCGAGCGGTGCGAAGGAGATGCAGCCCATGCCGGACTCCTCCAGGGTGTCGAGCAGCCCGTCCTCCTCCGTCCAGCGGTTGATCATGGAGTACGAGGGCTGGTGGATCAGCGGCCGCACGCCCATCTCGCGCAGGATCCGTACCGCCTCGACCGTCTGCTCCGCCGTGTAGGAGGAGACGCCCACGTACAGCGCCTTGCCCTGCTGGACCGCGGACGCGAGGGCGCCCATGGTCTCCTCCAGCGGCGTCTCCGGGTCAAAGCGGTGCGAGTAGAAGATGTCGACGTAATCCACGCCCATCCGCTTCAGCGAGGCGTCGAGCGAGCTGAGCAGGTACTTCCGGCTGCCCCACTCCCCGTACGGCCCCGGGTGCATCAGATAGCCGGCCTTGGTGGAGAGGATCAGCTCGTCGCGGTGGGACGCGAAGTCCTGCGAAAAGATCTTGCCGAAGTTGAGCTCGGCCGAACCGGGCGGCGGACCGTAGTTGTTCGCCAGGTCGAAGTGGGTGATGCCCAGGTCGAAGGCCCGGCGCAGGATCGCCCGCTGGGTCACCAGCGCCTTGTCGTCGCCGAAGTTGTGCCAGAGGCCGAGGGAGATGGCGGGGAGCTTGAGGCCGCTGTGGCCGGTGCGCCGGTACTCCATGGAGTCGTAGCGCGAAGGCTCTGCCCGATAGGGATTGGTATCAGTCACGATGTCCTCCCTATCACGGAGTTGTGACAGACCGAGTTGGGTACCCGATCCCGCCGCGCAGTAATGTGGCCGCCTCGGGGGAGGACCGCATTCGCACGGGGGCACTGCACGGAGGGGCTGCAAGATCGTGAAGCTGCGCGACCTGGTGTACAGGCTCTACGCACGCCGGGTGGAAGGCCGCCTCGACCATGACGCGTCGCCCAAGCACATCGGCGTGATCCTGGACGGGAACAGGCGCTGGGCGAAGGCGTCCGGAGGTACGACGGAGCAGGGCCACCAGGCCGGAGCCGACAAGATCTCCGAGATGCTGGGCTGGTGCACCGAGACGGACGTCGAGGTCGTCACCCTGTGGATGCTCTCCACCGACAACCTGGACCGGCCGGAGGTCGAGCTCCGTCCGCTGCTCAACATCATCGAGAACACCGTCCGGGGCCTGGCCGCGGACGGCCGCTGGCGCGTCCACCACGTCGGCAACCTGGACATCCTCCCCTCCCGGACGCAGACCGTGCTGAAGGAGGCCGAGCAGGCCACGCACGACGTCGACGGGATACTCGTCAACGTCGCCGTGGGCTACGGCGGCCGCCAGGAGATCGCCGACGCGGTCCGCTCCCTGCTGCTGGAACACGCGCAGAAGGGCACCTCCTTCGAGGAACTCGCCGAGATCCTCGACATCGACCACATCGCGGAGCACCTCTACACGCGCGGCCAGCCCGACCCGGACCTCGTGATCCGCACCAGCGGCGAGCAGCGGCTGTCCGGATTCATGCTGTGGCAGAGCGCCCACTCGGAGTACTACTTCTGCGAGGTCTTCTGGCCGGCCTTCCGCAAGGTCGACTTCCTGCGGGCACTGCGCGACTACGCCGCCCGTCACCGGCGGTACGGCACCTGAGAGGTGCCGGGGGGTTCCCGCACTCCTCCTGACACCCCCTCCGACGCCCCTCCGGCCCCGCCGCCCCCACCCCTCGAAGCCTTCACCAGGGATTCACCGAGCGTCCGTCATATGCCAAGGCATGGCCTGGCCTGATCGGGGAATATCCCTGTCAGGTCGATGCCCGATCCACGGGTGTCGAGTCTCAGCGGACGGCATGGGGTCGTCCGCCCGGGAGGCCCTTTGCACCAGGACGCACGTGCGGTTCGCACGGACGAAGTGGGAGGGCCGGAAATCGGCCCTGGCATGGGTGCCGATGACCGGTCCGGTCTTCATGGCCCGACCTCTTCCGAGGGGGTACGTCCTTCCGTGGTGACCAGCACAAAGCGCCGCCTGCCCGACAGGCGGACCTACGTCCTCGACACCAGCGTCCTGCTGGCAGACCCCCACGCGATCACCCGTTTCGAAGAGCACGAGGTCGTGCTCCCGATCGTGGTGATCACCGAGCTGGAGGCCAAGCGGCACCATCCCGAACTCGGTTACTTCGCCCGCCAGGCCCTGCGCCTGCTCGACGACTTCCGGGTCCGGTACGGACGCCTCGACGCCCCCATCCCGCTGGGCGATCTGGGTGGCAGCCTGCGCGTCGAGCTCAACCACTCCGACCCGGGCGTACTGCCCGCCGGCTTCCGACTGGGGGACAACGACTCGCGGATCCTCGCCGTCGCCCGCAATCTGCAGGCCGAGGGCTACGACGTCACGGTGGTCTCGAAGGATCTCCCGCTGCGCATCAAGGCCTCCTCCGTGGGGCTGATCGCCGAGGAGTACCGCGCGGAGCTCGCGATCACCGATGCCGGCTGGACGGGCATGGGCGAGATCGCCCTCTCCGGGGAACAGGTGGACCTCCTCTACTCGGAGGAGCGCCTCTACGTACCGGAGGCCGCCGAACTGCCCGTGCACACCGGACTGGTCCTCCACTCCGAGC
Organism: Streptomyces sp. NPDC088762; assembly: GCF_044750905.1. NCBI lineage: Bacteria > Bacillati > Actinomycetota > Actinomycetes > Kitasatosporales > Streptomycetaceae > Streptomyces > Streptomyces sp. NPDC088762. The sequence continues at coordinate 228,022 of NZ_JBIVKT010000008.1, read as the reverse complement.
GCGGCAAGGCGCTGGGCCGCGTCACGGCGGACGGCAACGTGAAGCTCGTACGGGGCGACCGCGAGGCCTTCGGGCTGCACGGCCGCAGCGCCGAGCAGCGCATCGCGCTGGACCTCCTCCTCGACCCCGAGATCGGGATCATCTCGATGGGAGGCCGGGCCGGCACCGGAAAGTCGGCGCTGGCGCTGTGCGCGGGCCTGGAGGCGGTGCTGGAGCGCAGGCAGCACCAGAAGGTGATGGTCTTCCGGCCGCTGTACGCGGTGGGTGGCCAGGACCTCGGCTACCTGCCCGGCGACGCCAACGAGAAGATGAGCCCCTGGGCGCAGGCGGTCTTCGACACCCTCTCGGCGGTGGCCGGGCGCGAGGTCATCGAGGAGGTGCTGAACCGGGGGATGCTGGAGGTCCTGCCGCTCACGCACATCCGCGGCCGCTCGCTGCACGACGCCTTCGTGATCGTGGACGAGGCGCAGTCGCTGGAGCGGAACGTCCTGCTGACCGTTCTGTCCCGAATTGGCGCCAATTCGAGGGTGGTTCTGACCCACGATGTCGCCCAGCGGGACAACCTGAGGGTCGGCCGGTACGACGGAGTGGTCGCCGTGGTCGAGAAGTTGAAGGGACACCCCCTCTTCGCCCACGTCACGCTGGCCCGGTCCGAGCGTTCCCCGATCGCCGCCCTGGTCACCGAGATGCTCGAGTCCCTGTGACGCACGCAGGGGCAAAACGCCCATAGCGGGAAGGTGAGTTGACGCCGCCCGGCAAAGGCCCGAGAGCCTAGCCGGGCGGCGTCGTGCTGCACAGGCCTTTCGCGAAAACAACGGTGACATGCCAGGTGTGACCTTTCCCACGCAACGCAGAATTGCCCTGCGGCGTCGCGGTCCGGCAGAGTCTGTTTTCCGTCAGGCCCCGCATACGGCACACCTGTACCTCCAGTGAGGTACGCACACAACTCCACAGCCGATTGCCGTATGCCGCCCGGAGTTTCACGCGGCAGCCCCGCAAGGGACTGTCCACGGGCCCGTGCCTCCAGTGACCGCAGAACCACGGAGGCCAGTGTCGAGGGGCACTCTTGCGCCGCGCGGTCACTGCGGACGCTGCTGGAAGGACATCATGTGAGCCGGATCTCGGTCCGGGGGTTCGCAGTGGCTTCGGCCACCGCGGTCACCACCGTCGGCGCAGTCGTGGGCGTTGCCACCGGCGACCCCTCCTCGAACGATCTCGAGACGACCGCGTCCGGCGCGACTCTCCTCACTGACATCCCGGTCGGCGACCAGGCACAGGTCCAGAGCGCGTCCCTGACGCAGCAGGCCGACGCCATCGTCCACGCCGCCGACGCCGACGCCAAGCGCTCGGCGGAGGAGGCCGCCCGCCTCCAGGCCGCCGAGGACGCCAAGGCCAAGAAGGCCGAGGCGGAGAAGGCGAAGGCGGAAGCCGACGCCAAGGCGAAGGCGGACCGCGAGGCGAAGGACGTGGCCAGCCGCTCCGCCGCCCGCGACGCCGGCGACTTCGCCGTGCAGAGCTCCTACACGGTCGCGCAGGTCAAGGCCATCGCCCAGCAGATGGTCCCGTCCGGCCAGTTCCAGTGCTTCTCCAACATCGTCAACCAGGAATCCACCTGGAACTACAAGGCCGTCAACTCGTCCTCGGGTGCCTACGGTCTCGTCCAGGCGCTCCCGGGCTCGAAGATGTCCTCGGCCGGTGCCGACTGGCGCACCAACCCCGCCACGCAGATCAAGTGGGGCCTGAACTACATGAACGAGCGGTACGGCAGCCCGTGCGGAGCCTGGAGCTTCCACCAGGCCAACGGCTGGTACTAGAAACCGCCCCCGCACCCGCTCAACGTCCGGGAGCCCCGCACCGTCCTACGGTGCGGGGCTCCTCGCGTGTACGGTCTTTCGAGGTGTGACCAGTAGGCGGGGGAAGGGAACGACATGGCGAAGAGGGCGGGCTGGCTCGGCCGGCTCGGGAGCAGGCTGAACCGGATGGAGGCGCGGCTGCAGGAGCGGCGTGCCGAAGTCGAGGCCGAGGACGGGCTGCCCGCGCGGTCCGTCGTGCCCGCGCGGGTCCAGGGAGCGGCCACCGGCCCGGAAGCGGGAGCGGAGGGGGGTGCCGGGGCCGCGCCCGCGGCGCAGCCGGCCGCCGTCGCCGTCCTCCCCGAGCGCCCCGACCCGGTCAGCGTGGTCCCCTGGGGCATGCGGGTCGCCGCCGAGGTCAGCTGGCGGCTGCTGCTCCTCGCCGGGATGCTGTGGGTGCTGATGAAGGTGATCAGCGAAGTCCGCCTGGTCGTCCTCGCCTTCGCCGCCGCCCTGCTCGTGACCGCGCTGCTCCAGCCCTTCGTGGTCCGGCTGCGCCGGCTCGGCCTGCCGCGCGGGCTCGCCACCGCCGTCACCGCGATCCTCGGCTTCGTGATCATCGGACTCGTCGGCTGGTTCGTGGTCTGGCAGGTCATGGAGAACCTCGACGACCTCTCCGACCGGGTCCGCGACGGCATCAACGAGCTCAAGCTCTGGGCGCTGGACAGTCCGTTCCACGTGACCGAGAAGCAGATCAACGACATCGCGAAGAACCTCAGCGAGACCATCGGCACCAACACCGAGCAGATCACCTCCGCCGGCCTCCAGGGCGTGACCGTCCTCGTCGAGGTGCTGACGGGCATCCTGCTCTCGATGTTCTCGACGCTCTTCCTGCTCTACGACGGCAAGCGCATCTGGACCTGGACGCTCAACCTCGTCCCTGCCGCCGCCCGTCCCGGTGTGGCCGGAGCCGGGCCGCGCGCCTGGCGCACGCTGACCGCCTACGTACGCGGCACCGTGCTGGTCGCGCTCATCGACGCCATCTTCATCGGCCTCGGCATCTACTTCCTCGACGTGCCGATGGCCGTGCCGCTCGCCGTCTTCATCTTCCTGTTCGCCTTCATCCCGCTCGTCGGCGCGGTGGTCTCCGGCGCCCTCGCGGTGGTCGTCGCGCTCGTCACCCAGGGCGTGTTCAGCGCCCTGATGGTGCTGCTCGTGGTGCTGGCGGTGCAGCAGATCGAGGGGCACGTGCTCCAGCCCTTCATCCTGGGCCGTGCGGTACGGGTGCACCCGCTCGCGGTGGTCCTCTCGGTCGCCGCGGGAGGCATGATCGCGGGCATCGGCGGGGCGGTGGTCGCCGTACCGCTGGTCGCCGTCACCAACACCGTGGTGGCCTACCTGAAGGCGTACTCGCGCGAACAGCTCCACCACGGGGCCGGATCGGTGGGGCCGGCGCCGCACGGGGCGACCGCCCTCGGCTCGGCGGCGCGGGAGCCGGGTACCGGTGATCACTGAGCCGGAACTGGACGGTGAGTGGGAGCCGGAGCACCCGGCCGAGCCGGCGGAGCCGGGTGAGGGGCCCGTGGGGCGGCCGCCTGCCCGGCCGTGGCTCTGGGCGCTGGGCGGCGCGGTGCTGGCCTCGGCGGTGTGGGCGGGGGGCCTGACGGCGCAGAATCGATTCGCCGCTGGGCCGCGGATCGACTACCGGCACTCCGAGAACCTGTGCCAGGAGGCGCCGCTGACGACGCTCGGCACCTTGACCGGAGGGTTCGAGAAGGGACTGCGGCGCCACAGCGAGGGTCCGGCCCTGGACTGGTCCTACTGCACCTACGACTCGACGCGGAGCGAAGACCGGCCCGACTACCACGGCCAGGTCCAGGTCCACCTGCACAAGCAGACCGACCCGGGCCCCGAGTTCGGCGCGGCGCCGGGGCTCAGCATCTTCATGGACGTGGTGCCCGGCGACGCGGAAGAGGTGCCCGGCCTCGGGGAACGGGCGCTGATCAGCGGACAGGCGGTGGAGCAGAGGCTCCAGGTCCTCGACGGTGGAGCGGTCTTCACGCTCACCGTCCAGGCGTTCGGTGAGGACGGCGCCGAGACCGACGAGGTCGCCCTCAAGTCGGCGATGATCGAGGACATGCGCGCGCTGATGCTGGCGCTGAAGAAGTGACGAAGTGACGAAGTGACGCAGTGACGGAGCAACGGCAGGGCCCCCGCCGCCGGGAACGGCTGCGGGGGCCCTGGTCGTCGTACGGGTGACTACTCGGCGGCGAGGGCCGCTTCGGCGTCGAGGGTGACGGCGACGGCCTGGATCACCGAGGCGATCTTGAAGGCCTCCTGGACCGTCTCGCGGTCCACGCCCGCCTTGCGCAGGACCTGCTCGTGCGAGTCCAGGCACTGGCCGCAGCCGTTGATCGCGGAGACCGCGAGCGACCACAGCTCGAAGTCGACCTTCTCCACGCCCGGGTTGCCGATGACGTTCATCCGCAGGCCCGCGCGCAGGGTGCCGTACTCCGGGTCGGAGAGCAGGTGCCGCGTGCGGTAGAAGACGTTGTTCATCGCCATGACCGCCGCGGCGGACTTGGCGGCGGTGTACGCCTCCGGGGACAGCGCTGCCTTCGCCTCCGGCTCCAGCTCACGCAGGACGCGCGGGGAGCGGGCGGCGATCGCGCAGGACAGGACGGTGCCCCACAGCTGCTGCTGCGAGAGCGTGTCCTGGTTGCCGATGACCGAACCGAGGTTCAGCTTGAGGTCCTTGGCGAAGTCCGGTATGGCGGACTTGAGGGAGTCGAGGGACATCCGTCACTCACCGGCCAGCAGGGCGCCGGCGTCGAGGGTGCTCTCGCCCTTGTTCCAGTTGCAGGGGCACAGCTCGTCGGTCTGCAGGGCGTCGAGGACCCGCAGGACCTCCTTCGGGTTACGGCCCACGGAACCGGCGGTCACCATCGAGAACTGGATCTCGTTGTTCGGGTCCACGATGAAGACGGCGCGCTGCGCGAAACCGTCGGCGCCCTGGATGCCGCAGTCGCGCATGAGCTCGTGCTTGGAGTCGGCCAGCATCGGGAAGGGCAGGTCACGCAGGTCGGCGTGGTCCTTGCGCCAGGCGTGGTGGACGTACTCGGAGTCGCCGGAGACGCCGAGGATCTGCGCGTCGCGGTCGGCGAACTCCTCGTTCAGCTTGCCGAAGGCGGCGATTTCGGTCGGGCAGACGAACGTGAAGTCGGCCGGCCAGAAGAACACCACGCGCCACTTGCCCTCGTAGGTCTTGTGGTCGATCTGCGCGAACTCGCTGCCCGCTTCGAGCGAGACGCAGGCGGTCAGATCGTAGGTGGGGAACGTGTCGCCGACAGTGAGCACGTGCTCTCCTTGCGGAAATTGAAAATGACCCTTTTGGGGGCATTCCGAGGGGGTTTGGACGTATCTCACATGCTGACACACCTGCATTGATTACAGAAATAGCTAGTCTTGTGTCAGGTGATCGGAGGTACCTATCAGTGGCTGTCGGTAATAGGGGAGCGAAGCAACCCACCCTCGCTCAGCTGCGCGCCTTCGCGGCCGTGGCCGAGCACCTGCACTTCCGGGACGCCGCCGCGGCCATCGGCATGAGCCAGCCCGCGCTCTCCGGGGCCGTCTCCGCGCTGGAAGAGGCCCTCGGCGTACAGCTGCTGGAGCGCACCACCCGCAAGGTGCTGCTCTCCCCGGCGGGTGAACGCATAGCGGCGCGGGCGCGGGTGGTGCTCGACGCCATGGGCGGGCTGCTGGAGGAGGCCGAGGCCGTACGGGCCCCCTTCACCGGGGTCCTGCGGCTCGGGGTGATCCCCACGGTCGCCCCCTACCTGCTGCCGACCGTGCTCGGGCTGTTCCACCGCCGCTACCCGCGGATGGACCTCCAGGTGCACGAGGAGCAGACCTCTTCCCTGCTGGAGGGACTGGCCGGCGGGCGCCTGGACCTGCTGCTGCTCGCGGTGCCGCTGGGGGTGCCCGGGGTCACCGAACTGCCCCTTTTCGACGAGGACTTCGTCCTGCTCGCGCCTCGCGAGCACCCGCTGGCCGGGCGGCGGGACATTCCGAGCGAGGAACTGCGGGGCCTGCAGCTGCTGTTGCTCGACGAAGGGCACTGCCTGCGGGACCAGGCCCTGGACATCTGCCGCCAGGCGGGGCGCACCACCGGCGCGGACGTCACGACGACCGCCGCGGGGCTGTCCACCCTCGTCCAGCTGGTCGCCGGGGGGCTGGGGGTCACGCTGCTGCCGCGGACCGCGCTGCGGCTGGAGACCGCGCGCAACGAGTACCTGTCCACCGGGTACTTCGCCGAGCCGGCGCCGTCGCGGCGGATCGCGCTGGCGATGCGGACCGGGACGGCGCGGCAGGAGGAGTTCCGGGCGGTCGCGGCCGCCCTGCGGGAAGCGGTGCGGCCGCTGCCCGTGTGGCCGACGGACTGAGGGTGTGCGGCGCCGTTGCCGCTGCCGTTTGCGGGGCGGTGCGGCGCCGTTGCCGGGGCTCCGCCCCGGACCCCGCTCCTCAAACGCCGGAGGGGCTGAAATTGCCCTGCGGGCCGCGCCCGTGGGAGCCGGCAGGTCAGTCGGTGGCCTTCGGGGGGCGGCCGCGGCGGGGGATGGGGGACGGGGCGGACGGGAGGCGGCCCGCTTCGGAGAGGGCGCGGCGCAGCAGGAACTCGATCTGCGCGTTCGCGCTGCGCAGCTCCTCGCCGGCCCAGCGGGCCAGCGCGTCGTACACCTGCGGATCGAGCCGCAGCAGCACCTGCTTGCGCCCCTGCGCCCCCGCCTTGGCGGCGGGCCGCTCCGGGCGGGGCTCCTGGCCGGACGCCGCCGCCGGGGCGGACCGTTCCGGGCCGGGTTCCCCGCCGGAGGCCCCCGGCGGGGTGGGCTCGGCCGGGTCGGGGCGGGTGTTGCCGCCGGGGGTCACTGGTAGAGCGTGCCCGTGTTGAGCACCGGCTGCGCGGCGCGGTCCCCGCACAGGACCACCATCAGGTTCGAGACCATGGCGGCCTTGCGCTCCGAGTCCAGGTCCACGATCTCCTCCTCCGCCAGGCGGGTCAGGGCCAGCTCGACCATGCCCACCGCGCCTTCCACGATCTGCTTGCGGGCCGCCACGACCGCGCCCGCCTGCTGGCGCTGGAGCATCGCGGAGGCGATCTCCGGAGCGTACGCGAGATGCGTGAAGCGGGACTCGATGATGTGCACCCCGGCCGCCTCCACCCGCGCGTGCAGTTCGGCGGCGAGCTTCTCGGTGATCTCCTCGGCGTTCCCGCGCAGCGACAGGCCGCCCTCCTCGTGGGCGTCGTACGGGTACTCGATCGCGATGTGCCGGACGGCCGCCTCGGTCTGCGTCTCCACGAACTCCGTGAAGTCCTCGACCTCGAACACCGCCCGCGCCGTGTCCTCGACCCGCCACACCACGACCGCCGCCAGCTCGATCGGGTTGCCGTAGGCGTCGTTGACCTTCAGGACCGCCGTCTCGTGGTTGCGCACGCGCGTCGAGATCTTCTCCCGGGAGGTCAGCGGGTTGACCCAGCGCAGCCCGTCCGTACGGATCGTCCCCCGGTACCGCCCGAACAGCTGGACCACCCGGGCCTCGCCCGGCGCGACCGTGTTGAGTCCGCTCATCGCGACGATCGAGGCCAGGATCACCAGGATGCCGGCCGGGATCAGCGACGCCTTGGCGGCGACGGCCGTCAGTACCGCGCCGGTCGCGATCAGGCCCGCCCCCGCCGCGATGCCCGCCAGTCCGAGCAGCAGTGCCAGGCCGCCGCCGACGCTGCGCGCGGCGAACTCGCGTACGCCGTCCGGCGTGGCGAAGGTGTTCGTCATCGTTTGCCCCCGTTTCTCGTGGTCGCGACCGTCGATCCGATCGCTTAGCAAAGTGATATCACTTTTTTGGCCCGCGCGGGACGTGCGGGACGCACGGCAACCCTTTGGCCTCCACATGCGTCGGTTCCTGTGGTGTGGGTGCTGATTCTCACGTCCGAATTGACCGGTATTGGCCAAGGTTGGCCAGCCTTTGTCACAACCTGTGGTGTTAGCTTTCTGAGCTGACGTCGGGGGAAATCGAGCGGAGCGGGAGCGATGGGCCGAGCAGAAGCGCGTAAGGCGCAGCAGCAGCGCGGTGCGCGGCGGGCGCCGAGCGGACGCGCGCAGGGCACCAAAGGCAAGGCGGGCGCGGGCAAACGCACCGGCATACGTCGCTTCTTCACCTGGAAGAAGATCCTCGGGACGTTCTTCGGGATGATCCTGCTGCTCATGGCCGCGGCGATCATCCTCTACTTCTCGGTGAACGAACCCACCGACCCGAACGAGAGCGCCACGCTCCAGAGCAACACCTACCGGTACTCCGACGGTTCGATCATGGCCCGCACCGGCGAGATGAACCGCGAGATCATCCCGATCGACAAGATCCCGGCCGACGTCCGCACCGCGTTCATCGCCATCGAGAACAAGTCCTTCTACAAGGACCGCGGCATCGACGTCATGGGCGTGGCCCGGGGCCTGTTCAACACGGCCCGCGGCAAGGGCACGGCCGGCGGATCGACGATCACCCAGCAGTACGTCAAGAACTACTACCTGACGCAGGACCAGTCGCCGACCCGCAAGCTCCGTGAGCTGGTGATCGCCCTCAAGGTCGACCAGCGCATGGAGAAGGACGACATCCTCGCCGGCTACCTGAACACCAACTTCTACGGCCGCAACGCCTACGGCATCCAGGCCGCCGCCCAGGCCTTCTACGGCGTCGACGCCGACAAGCTCACCCTGGAGCAGGGCGCGTACCTCGCGGCCGTCATCCAGGCCCCCAGCCAGTACGACCTGGCGACCGCCGGTCCGAACGGCAAGAGGCTGGTCAACATCCGCTTCAACGCCGTCCTCGACAACATGGTCGAGATGGGCGAGCTGGACGAGGCCAAGCGCAAGACCATGACCCTTCCGGAGCCCATCAAGCCCAAGCCCCGCCCGGGCATGGACGGCCAGAAGGGCTACCTGGTCCAGGCGGCCAACGACGAGCTGAACAAGCAGGGCATCAGCGACGCCCTGATCGCGGCCGGCGGCTGGAACATCACGCTCAACGTCGACAAGAAGAAGCAGGCGGCGCTGGAGACGGCCGTCCAGGACGAGCTGGAGTCCAAGCTCGACCGCAAGGACCCCAAGGAACGTCCCCAGGACCAGAGCGTCCAGGCCGGCGCGACCTCCGTGGACGCCAAGACCGGTGCGATCGTCGCGATGTACGGCGGCCAGGGCCTGGCGGAGAAGGCAGCGAGCAACGCGCTGCGCACCGACTACCAGCCGGGCTCGACCTTCAAGCCGATCGTGCTCGCCTCCGCCCTGGAGAACAACGCCACCACCCAGGGCGGCGCGCCGATCACCCCGAACACGCTCTATGACGGCACCAGCAAGCGGCAGGTCGTCGGCAGCAAGATCCCGTTCGCCCCGGAGAACCAGGACAACCGGAACTTCGGCGACCCGATGATCACGGTCCAGGGTGCGACCGACTTCTCGGTGAACTCCGTCTACGCACAGATGATCGTGGACGTGAAGCCACAGGCCGTGAAGAAGACGGCCCTGCAACTCGGCATGAAGGACCGCGCCGGCTGGGAAGAGGACAAGCCGGCCATGGCCCTCGGCACCATGACCGCGAGCACCCTGGAGATGGCCGGCGTCTACGCCACCTTCGACAACCACGGCAAGAAGGTCACGCCGACCATCATCAAGAGCGCCGAGCACAAGGACCGCGAGTTCACCCCCCAGCAGGCCATCGGCAGCCAGGCCATCAGCCGCAAGACCGCGGACACCGTCACCAAGGTGCTCACGGGCGTGGTCAACGACGAGGGCGGCTCCGGCAACAAGGTCCGCAGCAGCGCCTACGAGGCGGCCGGCAAGACCGGTACCAGTGAGTCGAACTTCTCCGGCTGGTTCACCGGCTTCACGCCCGAACTGGTCACCGTCGTGGCGATGTTCGGCGAGGACCCGACCACCCACAACCAGGTCACCCTGACCGGCACCGCCGGCCTGGGGCGCGCGGGTGGCTCCAGCTTCCCCGCCTCGATCTGGAAGGCGTACACCCTGGCCGCCCTCAAGGGCGTGGACACCAAGGAGTTCGACCTGAAGGAGGCCGAGATGGGCGTCCCGCAGGCGCCGTCGCGCAGCACCTCCCCGACGGCCTCCGCGAGCCAGTCCTCCAGCGCTCCCGCGACCAGCAGCGCGCCGCCGACCGCGACGACGTCTCCCACGCCGACGCCGACCGCGACGAAGACCGGTGGTCCCAAGCCGCCGACCCCGACGGGGACCCCGACGCCGACCACGACGAAGACCGGCGGTCCGAAGCCGCCGGACCCGCCGCTGTTCCCCGAGCGGTAGAGACCGACACGGACCGACGGAAAGCACGACGCCGCCCCGCAGCCTTCACGGCTCGCGGGGCGGCGTCGTCAAGGTCACCCGCCGGTCAGCGACGCTCGTGCGCCGCCGGCAGCGTGAGCTCGAACCAGACGACCTTTCCGCTGCTCAGCCGGGTGGCGCCCCAGCGGCGGGCCATCCGGTTGACGAGGAACAGGCCGCGGCCGCCCTCGTCGGTGTCGCGGGCCCGGCGCTGCCTGGGCAACTGCGGGGAGTCGTCGCCGACCTCGCAGCGCAGGACGTCCGTACGCAGCAGGCGCAGGGTCACCGGCCGCTCCGCGTACCGGACGGCATTGGTGACCACCTCGCTGACCAGCAGCTCCAGGGAGTCGCTGAGCTCCTCGAGGCCCCAACGGGTCAGTGCGCGGCGGGCGAACCGGCGGGCCCGGCCCGGAGCGGTCTCCTCCGGGTCCAGGAACCAGTACGCGACGTCGCTGGGCGCGATCCCGTCGAAGCGGGCGGCGAGCAGCGCGATGTCGTCGTCCCGGTCGCCCGGGCCGAGCATGTCCAGCACGTCGTCGCACAGGGCCTCCAGCGGCGGCGGGTGGTCCAGGCCCGTCAGCTGGGCGGTGGTCGCCAGGCGTTCGCGGAGCTGCTCGATGCCCGTCCACACGTCGCGCAGCCGGGACTCCACCAGGCCGTCGGTGTACAGCAGCAGGGTGGCCCCGGCGGGGGCGTCCAGCTCCACCGCCTCGAAGTCCACGCCGCCGACGCCGATGGGCGCGCCGGGCGGTACGCGCAGCACCTCGGCGCGGCCGCCCAGGTGCAGGAGCACCGGCGGCGGGTGGCCGGCGTTGGCGATCGTGATCCGGTGCGAGACCGGGTCGTAGACGGCGTACAGACAGGTGGCCATGCGGTCGGAGCCCAGCCGCTGCGCCTGCTCGTCCAGGTGGTGCAGGACCTCCGCGGGCGGCAGGTCCAGCTGCGCGAGGGTCTGCGCGGTGGTGCGGAGCTGACCCATGATCGCGGCGGAGGTCATGGAGTGGCCCATCACGTCGCCGACGACGAGCGCGACCCGGCTGCCGGGCAGCGGTATGGCGTCGTACCAGTCGCCGCCGACCCGCGCCGTTTCCGCGGCGGGCAGGTAGCGGGAGGCCAGCCGCACCCCGGTGGGCTGGGGCAGGCTGTCGGGCAGCATGGTGCGCTGCAGTTCGTCGGCGATGTACGCCTCACGGCCGTACAGGACCGCCTTGTCGATGCCGAGCGCGGTGTGGGTGGCCAGCTGGGCGGCGACCAGGAGGTCGTTCTGCTCGAAGGCGGGCCGCTCCGGGCTGCGCAGGAACACGGCCGCGCCGATCACCCGGCGGCGGCCGCGCAGCGGCGCGAGGACGGCCCGGTTGCCGCGCGGCAGCGGATGGTCCGCGCCCAGCAGCTCGGGCAGCGCGGCCTGCGCGGCGGCGGAGGACCCGAAGACGGGCCGTACGCCGCGCAGCACCTCGGCGAGCGCGCCGCCGGGCCGGATCTCGCACAGCTCGGCGGCGGGCAGGTCACCCTGCGGGCCGAGCAGCGGCAGCTGGCTGAAGTCGAGTTCGCCGGTGGCCCCCGCGGCCCCGGCGAGGTCGGTCCCCGCGCCGTTGGTGCTGCCCGTGTCGGTGAGGTCGTCGATCGGCCGGAGCCGGTCGGTGCGCCGCAGCCTTAAAACGACCGGGCCGATGGGGCGCTCGTCCCCGACCGGGAGCGGGTCGCGCAGGTAGACGAGGATGGCGTCGGAGAAGGTCGGCACGGTGGCGCGGCACAGGCCGAGCACGATCTCGTCGAGGTCGATGCCACGCGCGATGCGCCGGGTGGCGGCGCCGACGAAGCGCAGCCGGTCGCCCTCGCGGCGCGCCTCGCCGGCGGCGGGGTGGGTGGTGTTCTCCCCGGGGCCGCCGGCCGGGTGGGCGGCTCCCTGGCCGGGGATGCCCTGGGCGCCGCGGGCGGGCGCGTCCGGGGCGGGGTGGCCGGTGCCCTGGGCGGGGACGTCCTGCGCGTGGCGTGCCGGTTCGCCCGGGGCGGGGTGGACGGCTGCCTGCCCGGTGGCCTCCTGGGCGCTGCGCGCGGGTTCGCCCGCGGCGGGGTGGGCGGCCGCGTCCTGCGCGCCGCGCGGGGTTCGCGCGCCACGGCGGCCGCGGGCCGGTCCGGCGGCGTCCCGGGCCGCGCCCGCGGTGGCCCGCGGGGCCTCGGGGTCCCTCCCCGGCCCGGCCGCGTTGCGGGCGGCCGCGCCGTCCCGTGCACGGGCGCTGCCCTGGCCCTCGCCGGAAGCCTGCGCGTCGGCCGGGGCCGCGGCGGCCTGCCCCCGGGGGCGGGGGAGACCGGCGGTCCCGCCCGCGGCCGAACGTGCGGCGCGCGCGTCGGAAGCCGCCGCGCCCGCGCCGCCGCCCGACTCGACGGCATGGCCGCCGGCGCCCGCGGCATGGCCGGCGGCGGAGCCCGGCGCATGCGTGCGTACGGCCTCGGCGGCGGCGATGGGCGCCTTGCCGTGGCCGGCCTCGTCCGTACCTCCGCCGGAGGCGACGGGCTGCGGGCCCTCCTGAGAGGTGGGGTACTCCGTCACGCGTGCAATTCCGTCCGTTTGCGCTCGATGTGCGCTGCACTCAGCTCGGTCAGTCGCGGTATACCCGCTCAGCGGCCCGGGCACCATCACCCCGGGTTTCCGCGTCCCCCTCGTTACCTCTCGCTCGGTGCGGCCTCCGGTCAAGTGCCGTGTGCGGCACGACACTTGCGGAGGGGCGGTCCTTACGCGCGGCCCCGCGCGCGCGACCTTGCGGAGGACGATCCTACGTTTGAACCCCCGGGGCGCATCAAGGGTCTCATGAGGTCATATGCGCCGGAGTGCGGTCCCAGTCCTTCGGCAGAACCGGAACCGTCCAGGCCGGATCGGGCCGCCAGTCCTGCCAGCCGTCGGAGAACGGCGCACCCCACGCCTTGATCACGTCGACCGCCGCGCGCCCGGCGGCCTGGACCCGGCGCGCCCGCTCCCGGTCCATCAGGCCCGACCGCTGCGCCTGGGCGAACTCGTCCTCGTCCAGCCACTTCCAACTGCGGTCCGGATAGACGGCGATGTCGAGGAAGTGGTCCTGGGAGTCGACCCCGCCCGACCACCGCGACAGCGGCTCCTCCAGGTTCACGTACCAGTTCTTGAACCGCCAGCCGTGCCCCCAGAACAGCCACACCGACCACGGATCACCGGGCCGGGCCAGCTTGAGGACTCCCGCACCGAACCAGCGCGACCGTACGGTGGTGCGCGGCGCGGTGTAACGGGTGGCGAGGGGTTCCTCGTGGACGGGGGTGCCGTCGGTGAGCACCGGCTTGACGCATTCGGTGCCAGGCGCCATCCAGACGGCCAGCAGCTCGTCGGTGTCCTGGACCACGGTCACCGGGCGGGCGATGTGGACCGGGCCCCTCAGCCCCGGGGCATGGTCGCGGTAGCGCCAGAGGATCTGCTCCCCGGTCGCCCAGCGCATGCCCTGAGCGCCGCCGCTCTGTGCCGCGCCGCCCCCGGGCCGGAAGGTACCTGTCATGCGCAGATCTTAGGGCGGGGGCCCGTACGTCCGCTGCGGTGCAGGTCACCGAGGTGCCGGGGGACGCGAAACGACCGGATCCGGCCCCCGCCCGGGGCCGGTGCGGGCCTGGTCAGGGGTGTGTCATGCGCAGGACGTCCAGGGCCTCGTCGAGCTGCTCCAGGGTGAGGGCGCCGCGCTCGACGTAGCCGGACTCCAGCACGACCTCCCTGATCGTCTTGCGCTCGGCGAGGGACTTCTTGGCGACCTTGGCCGCCTCCTCGTAGCCGATGTACCGGTTGAGCGGGGTCACGACGGAGGGCGAGGACTCGGCGTACTCCCTGGCCCGGGCCGTGTTGGCGGTGATCCCGGCGACCGTGCGGTCGGCCAGCAGCCTGCTCGCGCCGCTCAGCAGCCGGATGGATTCCAGGAGGTTCCTGGCCATCACCGGGAGCATCACATTGAGCTCGAAGTTGCCGGCCGCGCCCGCCACCGCGACCGCGGTGTCGTTCCCCGTCACCTGCGCGGCGACCATCAGGACGGCCTCCGGGACGACCGGATTGACCTTTCCGGGCATGATCGAGGAGCCCGGCTGCAGATCCGGGAGATTGATTTCGGCCAATCCCGTGCGCGGGCCGGACGCCATCCAGCGCAGGTCGTTGCAGATCTTGGTGAGCGAGACGGCGATCGTACGGAGCATGCCCGAGGTCTCCACCAGCGCGTCCCGGGCGCCCTGCGCCTCGAAGTGGTCGCGGGCCTCGGTCAGCGGCAGCCCGGTGGCCTCGGCCACCTCCTCGATCACGGCCGCGGAGAAGCCGGGCGGGGTGTTGATCCCGGTGCCCACGGCGGTGCCGCCCAGCGGCAGCTCGGCGAGCCGGGGCAGGGCCGCCTCCAGCCGCTCGACGCCGTAGCGCAGTTGGGCGGCGTACCCGCCGAACTCCTGGCCCAGGGTGACCGGGGTGGCGTCCATCAGGTGCGTCCGGCCGGCCTTGACGACCTGGGCGAACTCCTGGGCCTTGTGCTCCATCGCGCCGGCGAGGTGCTCCAGGGAGGGGATCAGGTCGCGGGTGACGGCGGCCGTGGCGGCGATGTGGATGGAGGAGGGGAAGACGTCGTTCGAGCTCTGCGAGGCGTTCACGTGGTCGTTGGGGTGCACCTCGCGGCCGAGCCGTTCGCCGGCCAGGGTGGCGATCACCTCGTTGGCGTTCATGTTGGACGAGGTCCCGGAGCCGGTCTGGAAGACGTCCACCGGGAAGTGCTCGTCCCAGCGGCCGTCCGCGACCTCCGCTGCGGCGGACCGGATCGCCCCGGCGATGTCCTCCTCCACCACCCCCAGCTTCGCGTTCACCGCGGCGGCCGCGGCCTTGATCCGGGCCAGCGCCTCGATGTGGGCGCGCTCCAACCGCTGGCCGGAGAGGGGGAAGTTCTCCACCGCGCGCTGGGTCTGGGCCCGCCACTTGGCGTGTGCGGGCACCCGTACGTCGCCCATGGAGTCGTGCTCGGTCCGGAACGTCTCGGCCTGCTGATCATCGGTCATTTTCGTGGCCTCCTCTAAAAGTTGAGCAATTGTCTTGTTCGAAGTGTTCCCAACTCCCCTACCGGCCAGTAAATACCGGGGGTGACACCGACATCCGGGGAGGCGTTCATGGCACGTGCGCGTACGAAACCCAGGCTCAGATCTACCTTCGCCGCAGTCGCGGCGATCGCGGCCGCCCTCGGGGGCGTCACCGCCATCACCCCCATGGCCCAGGCCGCGACCCCCGCGGCCGCCACCGCCGGGACGGCGACCCCCCTCCCGCCCGAGCTGGAGGCCATCCGCGCCGCGGAGGCCGTCAAGATCTACGGCGACTCCGCCGTGCGCCCGCTCAACGAGCGCAAAACCGGCCTGATCTCGCTGGGCGACAGCGAGATTTCGGGCGAAGGCGTCGGGAACTACGACCCCGCGACCAACACCTCCTCCAACCAGTGCCACCGCTCGCCCGACTCGGCGATCCACCGCACCGGCATACCGGCCGACCTCACCTTCAACGTCGCCTGCTCCGGCGGATACACCGGAAACATCAGGATCGGCGGCAGCAAGCAGTACGCCGACGAACTGGTGCAGAGCGACAACCTCGCCATCAAGGCCCGCAACACGAAGATCAAGATGGTGCTGCTGGTCGCCGGAGCCAACGACGACCTCCAGTTCGGCCCGGTCATGACCGACTGCGTCACCCGCTGGGTGCTCAGCCAGGGCACCTGCGAGCCCAAGTACGGGCCCGGCTGGCAGGCGCGCGTCGACGGTCTGCGACCCAAGGTCGAGGCGACGGTCGCCGACCTGAAGACGGTCATGCGCAACGCCGGTTACGCCGACTCCGACTACAAGCTGGTCGTCATGGGCTACCCCAGCCCCATCGGCCCCGACTTCTACGACAACCCGGGCTTCCCCGGCAAGCTGCCCGGCGGCTGCGCGGGCTACGACTCCGACGCCACCTGGGGCCGCAACTACGCGGTGCCCACCTTCGAGAAGGGCATGCGCGAGGCCGCACGCAACTCCGGCGCCGTCTACCTCGACAACTCCCGGCTCTTCCACGGCCACGAGGTCTGCATGGAGGACACCTGGGCCCGCGGCCTCTACCTGGACCTCGGCGACCACTTCCCGTGGGACGAGAACACCGCCCGCCAGTCCTTCCACCCCAACTACAACGGCCACGGCGCCTTCGCGTCCTGCCTGACCCAGCTCTACAACTCGGGCCTGCGCGAGGCCTCCTGCGCCGACCCGGCGAGCACCGGCACCCCGGTCCTCCAGGCCGGAGGCTGGGACTCCCTCTACGCCCCCCTCAAGAACGAGGCGACCGGCAACTGCCTCGACGCGAAGGGCGGATCCAGCGCCAACGACACGGCGGTGCTGGGCTGGGACTGCCACGGCGGCCGCAACCAGGGCTGGTGGTACGACGCGGCACGCAAGTCGGTCCACGTCGAGCTCACCCACGACCGCTGCCTCGACACCCCCGGCGCCAACTACGGCGCGGGCACCGGCCTGATCCTCTGGAACTGCCACGGCGGCGCGAACCAGCAGTTCGTCCGCGACGGCGCCACCCTGCGCCCCGCGGCCGCCCCGGGCATGTGCCTGACCGTCGGCGCCGCCCACGACCCGCTGCGCCTCCAGCCCTGCAACGGCTCGGCGAACCAGCGCTTCGTCTGACCCCCGCCCTCCCTCCACCCCCCCACACCCGGCCGGCGCACCCCGGCCGGGTGTTTCCGTATCCGGTGACGCCGGGGGCTACCGGACTCCGTGCGAGCCGGCACCGGGGGCCAGGGCTTCGATGTGCCGGCGCACCTCACGGGGCCGGTTGGTGATGATCGTCTCCACCCCGAGTCGCAGGCACAGCTCCACGTCCTCCGGCTCGTCCACCGTCCACACCCGCACCCGCAGCCCCTTGGCCTTCAGCCGGCCCACCAGCCCAGGATCACTGCGGACGAGATCGATCCCCGGACCGGCGTGGCCGGCGAACGGCGGGCGCGGGGCCCGCAGCCGCCGCTCGATCAGGTGGACGGCGGGCAGCCCGGGCGCGAGCCGGTGCATCCGGGTGAGCGCGTTGCGCGAGAAGCTCATCACCTCGACCAGCCCCGACGTACCGTCGGCCAGCCCGTGATCCTTCAGCACCCGCACCAGCTCGGCCTCCAGCAGACCGCCCGCGCGGGTGGGGTGCTTGGTCTCCACGGCCAGCCCGACGGGCCGGTCCGCCGCAAGGGCCTCCTTGAGCAGGTCCTCGAAGAGCAACACCCGCGCGCCCCGGTGCTCCTCGCCCTTCCAGCGGCCGAAGTCCAACGCGGACAGCTGCTCGTAGGTCATCGCGGAGACGACCCCCCGCCCGTCGGAGGTCCGCTCCACCCGCCGGTCGTGCACGCACACCAGCCGCCGGTCGGCAGTCAGCCGTACGTCGCACTCGAGCGCGTCGGCTCCGTCGGCGATGGCCTGCCGGTAGGC
Source organism: Streptomyces sp. NPDC088762 (assembly GCF_044750905.1). Taxonomy (NCBI): domain Bacteria; kingdom Bacillati; phylum Actinomycetota; class Actinomycetes; order Kitasatosporales; family Streptomycetaceae; genus Streptomyces; species Streptomyces sp. NPDC088762. The sequence goes on along the minus strand of NZ_JBIVKT010000008.1, from coordinate 210,381 downwards.
CTCGATGGTGTGCTCGGGGTGCTCGTGGGAGGCCCCGCGGTGCGCGACGACCCGGATGTCGCGGGCGGAGGGGAACGGCGTCTGCGTCATGCCCCGACGTTATCCGGGTGCGGTGGTCGCGCCGGTACCGCATGCTGCCCGGATGGCCGAACAGCAGACGGACGGACACGCGCACTGCGCGCCCTGCGGGGAATGCGTCCAGGAAGCGTGGCAGTCCCTCGAGGACGGGACACTGCGCTGGGAGGCGTACGACTCCTGTCCGCGCTACGCCTTCCAGGCCTGCGACCGGGGCCGGGGCGTACCACCGCCGTGGATCCGGGAGCGCATCGTGGCCCGTGAGGGCACGGTCCGCCTGCCGGTCGGCGGGCCGGACGGGGTGCCGATCGCGCTGCTGCGCCGGGTGTACGGGCTGACGATCGCCGAGGTGACCGCCGCGCGGGCGACGGGCTGGGAGGCCACCCGGGTGGAGGCGGTGCTGCTCAGTTCGGCATCGGGGCCAGCGGGGCCGGGGTGACCTTGAAGCCGCCCTTGGTGACCTCGGTGAAGGGGGCCGGGGCCATGCAGGTGCCCACCGTGGGCTCGGCGACCGTGCCGTCCGGCTTCACGTCGACGTTGACGACGCCCCAGGAGAAGCCGACGCGGTCGGGGCCGCCGCGCTCGCCGTCCTGGACGCTGATGCCGATCCGCTTGCCCTCCCAGCCCACGTTGGAGGTCTTGACCACGGCGGTGAGCGTGGCCGTCCTGCCGCCCGTGACCAGGCAGTCCACCTCCGCCTCGGCGGTTCCGGTGAAGCCGGTCGCCGGCACGTAGTGGTGGATCGTCACCCGGCCGCGTGCATCCGTCGGCAGGCCCTTGTCCAGGCCCTTCGCCGGGAACGGCCGGCTCCACGGGGCGGACTCCGCTTCGACGGCGAAGCGGATGTCGTCCCGGGGAGAGTAGGGGAAGAAGATCGCGCCACTCCCGTGCACGGAGGCGACCTTCGGTGCGGCCGGGGCCGCTGGAGCGGGGGCCGCCGCGACCAGGGCCGCCACCAGGGCGGCGGCGGATCCGGCGAGAACGAGCGCGCGCATGCGGTTCCTCATGGTGAACTCCCGTGTGCCTGAGGCTGTTTGTTGACGGAAACAGCCTCACCGCCCCCCGCATCTCCGGCCATCTGCCGATGGGCGGAGATGCGCGAGGGGCGCTCCCCCGGATGGGGGAGCGCCCGTACACCGACGCGGTACGCCCTACGGAGCGTTCAGCCCCGACCGGCTCACCCCATGGCGGAATCCGCCGCCACATGGAAGATCCGCGAGATGCCCGCACGCACGGCACCGCGCCGGGTGAGTACGGACCGGTCGACCCCGGAGAAGACGAGCGCGAGCGCGATGTCGGCCCCGAGTGCGCGGCCCGTCACGCTCACGTCGACGCGCTTCCACTTGGCCATGCCGGATTCCTTGACCTTGACGGTGACACCGCGGTCCTCGTTGTCCGCCTCGCGCATCAGGACGTACTCCCGGCGATTGACCGCCCAGAGCCGGTACTTGTCACCGCCGTACTCGATGTGCAGGGCGCGGCCCCGGTGCGTGGCCCCCCACCGGTTCCGCTTGAGGTACCCCACGGCGTCCCCGACGCGCAGCGACGGCCCGTTGAGCGTCGGACGTTCGGTGATCATCACCTGGATGCCGCGGGACTCGAAGACGACCCTGGGGATGTGGCCGCCGGTCACCTCGGTGGCGCGGACGTTGTCGTGCACAGGTGGCAGCGCGGCAACCGTGATCTCGCCCCACTCCGCGGACTCGCCCTGCCAACCGGTCCGCCGAGGCTGCCCGTTTCCCCCGCTCTGCCACGGCCTCAGTTCGAACGGGGTGCTCTGCGCGTGCATGCCTCGGCCTTCCTCCTTGACGGCGTCGGCGCGCGCGGGGGCAGGCCGGGGGAGTTCGCTACAGGCCCGGGCCGCGGACCGGGATGTGGGTGAACGTCGGCTCCGGGGCCGGGTTCTGGAAGAAGTCGTTGCCCTTGTCGTCGACCACGATGAAGGCCGGGAAGTCCTCGACCTCGATCTTCCAGACCGCCTCCATGCCGAGTTCCTCGTACTCCAGGACCTCGACCTTCTTGATGCAGTCCTGGGCCAGGCGGGCCGCCGGGCCGCCGATCGAGCCCAGGTAGAAGCCGCCGTGCGCGGCGCACGCGTCCGTCACCTGCTGGGAGCGGTTGCCCTTGGCCAGCATGACCTTGGAGCCGCCCGCCGCCTGGAACTGCTCCACGTACGAGTCCATGCGGCCGGCCGTGGTCGGGCCGAAGGAGCCCGAGGCGTAGCCCTCCGGGGTCTTCGCGGGGCCGGCGTAGTAGACCGGGTGGTCCTTCAGGTACTGGGGCATCTCCGCGCCCGAGTCCAGCAGTTCCTTGATCTTGGCGTGGGCGATGTCGCGCGCCACGACCAGCGGCCCGGTCAGGGAGAGCCGCGTCTTCACCGGGTGCTGGGTGAGGGTCGCGAGGATCGACTCCATCGGCTGGTTCAGGTCGATGGAGACGACGTCCGAGGAGTCGCTCAGGTGCTCGTCGGTGGTGTCCGGCAGGAAGCGGGCCGGGTCGCGTTCCAGCTGCTCCAGGAAGACGCCCTCGGCGGTGATCTTCGCGGTGGCCTGGCGGTCCGCCGAGCAGGAGACCGCGATCGCGACCGGGAGGGACGCGCCGTGCCGGGGCAGGCGGACCACCCGCACGTCGTGGCAGAAGTACTTGCCGCCGAACTGGGCGCCGATGCCGATCTTCTGGGTGAGTTCGAAGACCTGCTGCTCCAGGGCTTCGTCGCGGAAGCCGTGGCCCAGGGCGGAGCCCTCGCGCGGCAGCTCGTCCAGGTAGTGGGCGGAGGCGTACTTGGCCGTCTTCAGGGCGTGCTCGGCCGAGGTGCCGCCGACCACGATCGCCAGGTGGTAGGGCGGGCAGGCCGCCGTTCCGAGCGAGCGGATCTTCTCCTCCAGGAACTTCATCATGGAGGCCTCGTTGAGGACCGCCTTGGTCTCCTGGTACAGGAAGGACTTGTTCGCCGAGCCGCCGCCCTTGGCCATGAAGAGGAACTTGTACGCGCCGCCGTCGGTCGCGTACAGCTCGATCTGCGCGGGCAGGTTCGAGCCGGTGTTCTTCTCCTCCCACATGGTGATCGGGGCCATCTGCGAGTAGCGCAGGTTCAGCTTCGTGTACGCGTCGTAGATGCCGCGGGAGAGGGCCGCCTCGTCGCCGCCCTCGGTGAGGACGTTCTGGCCGCGCTTGCCCATCACGATCGCCGTGCCCGTGTCCTGGCACATCGGCAGGACGCCGGCCGCGGCGATGTTCGCGTTCTTGAGGAGGTCGAGCGCGACGAACTTGTCGTTCGACGAGGCCTCGGGGTCGTCGATGATGCGGCGCAGCTGCGCGAGGTGCGCGGGGCGCAGGAAGTGCTGGATGTCGTGGATGGCCTCTTCGGCCAGCTTGCGCAGCGCCTCCGGCTCGACCTTGAGGAACGTACGGCCGTCCGCCTCGAAGGTGGACACGCCCTCGGCGGTCACCAGCCGGTAGGGGGTGGTGTCCTCGCCCAGGGGCAGCAGGTCGGTGTACGCGAACTCCGGCATTGGGGCCCATTCCTCACTCGGCAGACAGCGCTGACGACCAATTGGCAGCGCAGTCATCCAGCGTAGAACGTCCCGGCGGGCCCGCGGTTGTGAGGTAAGGCTCACTCGGCGCGCGCTCTGCGCCACTCAGGAGTATCGCGATCTATCGTGTCTCGCTATGCTGAGTGCCGTGGACCTGGAAAAGCACCCCGCCGCCCCCGCCGCGGCCGCGACGCCCGAGTCGGCCGCGACGCCCGCCCCGGCCCCGCCGCCGGTCTCCGCCCCGGCTCCCGCGCCCGCCGGGCTGCGTGCCTCCGACGCCGACCGGGACCGGATCGCGCAGATCCTGGCCGACGCCCTCGCCGAGGGCCGGCTGACCGCCGAAGAGCACTCCGAGCGCCTGGACTCGCTGTACGCCCTCAAGACGGTGGGCGAGCTGGAAGTCCTCGTACGGGACCTGCCCGTCCCCGGCCGCGGCCACACCCCGCCCGCGTACGCGACGCCCGGCCGCGCCGGTCCGACCGGGCCCGTCGAGAACGTCGTCGCCGTGTGCAGCAGCTCCGCCCGCAAGGGCCGCTGGCGCCCCGGCGCGCACACCCGCGCCGTCTCCGTCATGGGCGACATCACCATCGACCTCACCGAGGCGGTCTTCGAGCAGCAGGTCACCGAGATCAACGTGACCTGCGTCCTCGGCAACGTCGAAGTCCTGGTCCCGGAGAACGTCACGCTGCGCGGCTACGGCAGCGGCGTCCTCGGCAACTTCGAGGTGCGCGGCGAGGGCCGCGGGGAGACCGACCCGCAGGCGCCGGTCGTGATCGTCCGCGGCTTCGCGCTGCTCGGGAACATCGAGGCGCGCCCCCGGTTCGGAGCCCGCCTCGTCGATCTGGCCCTCAAGCTGCGCAAGCGCCTGGACGGCTGACCCACCTCGCCGGCGGCCGAGCAAACGGCCCCGCTCCGGCGGTATTTGGCCGAAGTGCTTCTAGGATCCGGATCATGACCGCATCCAAGTGGGAACTGCTCGACCACGCACACGAAGCCCTGCGCATCGCCGTCATCGGCGTGCCCGCCGACGCGTGGGACCGCCCCACGCCGGCCGAGCAGTGGAACGTCACCCAGGTGTTCCAGCACGCGGCCGGTGACCAGCTCGCGTACGCCGCCCGCCTCACCGGCGGAGCCGGTCCCTCCGCGGACCCCTTCGCACCCTCGGGCACCCTGGCGGGCCCGCCGGCGCAGCTGCTGGAGCCGGCGCTCGCCGCCGCGGCCGAGGCCTTCGCCGCGGTCGCCCCCTGGACCGCGGACGTCGCCGTCCCGCTGCCCCCCTTCGCCGTGTCCGCCGAGACGGCGGTCGGCGCGGCCGCCCTCGACGCGGCGGTGCACGCCTGGGACATCGCCGTCGCCACCGGGCAGGTGTCGCCGCTGACGGATGCCCTGGCCGCAGCCCTGCGCCCGGCCGCCGACGCCCTCGTGGAGCCGCTGCGCGGCTTCGCCTATGGCCCCGCGCTCCCGGCGCCCGAGTCCGGTGCCGCGGACGACCTGCTGGCCTTCCTGGGCCGCGATCCCCGGTGGGCGCCGCCCGCCGCGTGACGGCGCGCGGCGGAGGGGCACGTTTCGGACGAACCGCGGGGGGTCGGTGGCACACAGTGCATAGGGCCGCGCACAGCGGGTAGGGACAGGTGCATCGTCTCTCGCTCGCGTATCCGTCGTCAGGAGTAGACCGTGCCGCACCCGCTGCATCAGTCCCTGCAGATCGCCGCCATACAGACTCTTCAGGGGCGTCCGGCCGCCGTGCCGAAGCCGCGGGTGCCGGCGCGGGAAGAGGACGGCCCGTGGCACGCGGAGGCCGTCTGCCGCCGCGACGAGGCGGGGCTGTTCTTCGCCCCCTCCAAGGAGCCCACCGCGGCCCGGCTCGCCCGCGAGGAGGCCGCCAAGCGGGTCTGCGCCCGCTGCCCGGTGATGGTCGCCTGCCGGGAGCACGCGCTGCTCCAGCCCGAACCGTACGGAGTGTGGGGCGGCCTCACCGCCGCCGAGCGGCGGGTGGTGCTGGCCCGGATGCGGCGCAGGGCCGCCGAGCTGCGCCAGACCCCGGAAGCCGGCCCGGTCGCCGCCGCGGGCTGAGGCGGCCGCGGGCTGAGGCGGCCGCGGGCCGGGGCGCCCGCCCGCGGGGCCCCCGCCGGCCGTCCGGCGGCGCCGGGGGCGCGAAGCACCGTAGGACTGCCGAGATGCGCGAGGTGGACGTCGTACGCGTCCTGCGCGAGGTGTGCGTACACGCCGGAGGGGCGGTTCCCGCCGCACACGGGAACCGCCCCTCTCCTTGCGCCGGCCGCGGACTAGAGCGCGCGGTCGAAGTCGATCGCGCTGTACGCGCGCAGCTTCGACAGGCGGTGCGTCGAGTCGATCTGCCGGATCGTGCCCGACTTCGAGCGCATGACCAGCGAGGACGTGGTCGCGGTCTCCGAGCGGTAGTGGACGCCGCGCAGCAGCTCGCCGTCCGTGATGCCGGTGGCGACGAAGAAGACGTTCTCGCCGGACACCAGGTCGTTCGTGTGCAGGACACGGTCCAGGTCGTGGCCCGCGTCGATGGCCTTCTGGCGCTCGGCCTCGTCCTTGGGCCACAGCTTGCCCTGGATCGTGCCGCCGAGGCACTTTATGGCGCACGCCGAGATGATGCCCTCGGGCGTGCCGCCGATGCCGAGGAGCATGTCCACGCCGGTGCCCTCGCGCACCGCCATGACCGAGCCGGCGACGTCGCCGTCCGAGATGAACTTGATCCGGGCGCCGGTCTCGCGGATCTCCTTGACGATGCCCTCGTGGCGGGGGCGGTCCAGGATGACCACGGTGACGTCCTCGGGGGCCATCCCCTTGGCCTTGGCGACCCGGCGGATGTTCACCGAGACGGGGGCGTTGATGTCGACGAAGTCGGCGGCCTCGGGGCCCGTGACCAGCTTCTCCATGTAGAACACCGCGGACGGGTCGAACATGGTGCCGCGGTCGGCGGCGGCCAGGACGGCGATCGCGTTCGGCATGCCCTTGGCGTTCAGGGTGGTGCCGTCGATCGGGTCGACGGCGATGTCGACCTCGGCGCCGGTGCCGTCGCCGACCCGCTCGCCGTTGAAGAGCATGGGGGCTTCGTCCTTCTCCCCCTCGCCGATGACGACGACGCCGTTCATCGAGACGGTGGAGATCAGGGTCCGCATCGCGTTGACCGCGGCGCCGTCCGCGCCGAGCTTGTCGCCGCGGCCGACCCACCGGCCCGCGGCCATGGCGGCAGCCTCGGTGACCCGGACGAGTTCCAGGGCGAGGTTGCGGTCGGGGGCCTCCGGAGAGACTTCGAGCTGGGGCGGCAGGTTGTGCTCGGTCATCGGAGCGCACCTTTCTGTACGGCGACGGCCGGGAAGGGAGGGTGCTGGAAACTCTATCGGTACGTCGACATATTGAGCAGGGCGGGTCACGTATGAGCGGTATATCGGTCATTCGATTGTCCTGAGCGGACATCTTGCGGCCCTTCGGGGCGCGGCCCGTGCACGCCGCGCCGACGTCCGGGGTGACCCGGGCGGTGATCGCTCCCGGCCATGCGGGACGATGGTGCGGTGGCAGGTATGAAAGGCAAGCAGACGGTCTGGGACATGGTCCGGTCGCTGGGGCTGATCGGCATCCTCGTCGCGGGGATCTACTTCTTCATCCCGCATGACGATCAGGCCGATCCGACGCAGACGGTCGACTACCGGGTGGAGACGCTCACGGCCCGGCGCGCGGCCCCGTATCCGGTGGCAGCCCCCGTGGGGCTTCCGGCGCAGTGGCGGGCGACGTCGGTGACGTACGAGCGCAAGAACGCCAACGCCTGGCACCTGGGGTTCCTCGACCCGGGCAGGCAGTACGTGGCGGTGGAGCAGTCCACGGACACCTCCGGCAAGTACCTCGGCAACGTCACCCAGCACGCGAAGCCCACCGGGCAGACGCAGCAGGTCGGCGACGTGGTGTGGGAGCGCTGGGACGGGGAGAAGTACGACGCGCTGGTCCGGCAGGAACAGGGCCACGTCACGGTGGTCACCGGGACGGCTTCCTTCGAGCAGCTCGGCGCGATGGCGGCGGCACTGGAGTTCAAGCAGGGCCAGTAGGCACGAACGGCGACGCGAAGAGGCCGCGCACCCCCCGTGGATCGGGGGTGCGCGGCCTCTTCGCGTGGTCGCTGCTCCGCCCCTTCGGGCGGCTCAGGCGGTTCAGCCGGTTCAGGCGGCTCGGGCGGCTCAGACCGTGGTGATGACCTGGTCGAACTCCAGGCGCGGGGAGCGCGGGAACCAGGCGTCCTCGCCCGGCTTGCCGATGTTGACGACCATCAGCGGGGTGTGGTCGGCGTCCAGGAACTCCTTCTGGATGCCGGCGAAGTCCGCACCGGTCATCGGGCCCGCGGCCAGACCGGCGGCGCGGACGCCGACGATGAAGTACGCGGCCTGCAGCGCGGCGTTGAGCAGGGCGGACTGCTCGCGGACCGGGCGCTCGGCGAAGAACATGTCCTTGGCCTGCGGGAAGTGCGGGAGCAGCTGCGGGAGCTCCTCGTGGAACTCGTTGTCCGCGGAGAGGATCGCGACCAGCGGCGCGGTGGAGGTCTTGGCCGCGTTGCCCTCGGCCATGTGCTTCACGAGGCGCTCACGGGCCTCGGGGGAGCGGACCAGGGTGATGCGCAGCGGGGTCTGGTTGAAGGCGGTGGGGCCGTACTTCACCAGGTCGTAGATCGCCTGGACCTGCTCCTCGGTGACCGGCTCGTCGGAGAACGAGTTGGCCGTGCGGGCCTCGCGGAACAGCAGGTCCTGCGCGGCGGGGTCGAGAACGAGAGACATCGGAAAGCCTTCTTCCATACGACGGAGGTGAAGCGTGCTGCGATGTCTCCGACTCTACGGCGAAAGTAGATGAATTTTCAACTAACCTGGCGCGGTGTGATCCACTTCACTCTTCGCCCTCGGCCGCTTCGCGCGCGGCCAGCGCCGAATCCAGCCGGGCCCGGGCCCCCTCCAGCCAGTGCCGGCACACCTTCGCGAGCTCCTCGCCGCGCTCCCACAGCGCCAGCGAGTCCTCCAGCGAGGTCCCGCCGGCCTCCAGCTTGCGGACGACCTCGATGAGCTCGTCGCGTGCCTGCTCGTACCCCAGCGCGGTTCCGGCCTCTGCCATTCCCTGTTCCGTCCTCTCGTGTGTGGTGCGGCGAGTCGATCGCCGCCGTGTGCCGCCGTGGTGCGCCCCCTACGGGGAGGGGGCGGGGCGGTCCTGCGCCGGGTCCTCCACCGCGACCGAGAAGGTGCCCTCCGCCACCCGCGCGCGCAGCACCTCGCCCGCCGAGACCTCCTCCGGCGCGCGCACCACGTGCCCGTCGGCCCGCTGGAGTACGGCGTACCCGCGCTCCAGGGTGGCCGCCGGCGACAGCGCCACCACCCGGGCGAGGGTGTGCGCGAGCTCCGAATCGGCCCGGTCCAGCAGGTGCCCCAGCGTGCGCCGGCTGCGCGCCAGCAGGGCCTCCAGCTCGTCCTCCCGGGTCTCCACCATCCGCTGCGGGTGGACGAAGACCGGCCGGGCGAGGGCGTGCGCGAGGCCCCGCTCCTCCCGGTCGAGCAGCCCGCGGACCGCCCGCAGCCCCCGGCCCTGCAGCTGGCGTACGCGCTCCAGCTCCTCGCCCACGTCCGGGACCACCTTCTTGGCCGCGTCCGTGGGCGTGGAGGCCCGCAGGTCCGCGACCAGGTCCAGCAGCGGGGAGTCCGGCTCGTGGCCGATCGCGGAGACCACCGGCGTACGGGCCGCCGCGACCGCCCGTACGACCTCCTCGTCGGAGAAGGGCAGCAGGTCCTCCACGCTGCCGCCGCCCCGCGCCACGATGATCACGTCCACCTCGTCCAGGGCGTCGAGCTCCTCGACCGCCCGGATCACCTGGGGCACCGCGTGCACCCCCTGCACGGCGACGTTGCGCACCTCGAAGCGGACCGCCGGCCAGCGGCGCCGGGCGTTCTCCAGTACGTCGCGCTCGGCCGCCGAGGCCCGCCCGACGACCAGCCCGATCAGCTGCGGCAGGAAGGGCAGCGGCTTCTTGCGGTCCAGGGCGAACAGCCCCTCGGAGGCCAGCGACCGCTTGAGCCGCTCCAGCCGGGCGAGCAGCTCGCCGATGCCGACCGGCCGTATCTCGGTGGCCCGCAGGGACAGCTGCCCGCGCGGGGCGTACCACTCGGGCTTGGCCAGCAGGACCACCCGCGCGCCTTCCGACACCGCGTCCGCGACCTCGTCGTAGACCTGGCGGAAGCAGGTCACGCTGACCGAGATGTCGTGCGAGGGGTCGCGCAGCGTCAGGAAGACCACCCCCGCCCCCGGCCGCCGCGAGAGCTGCGTGATCTGCCCCTCCACCCACACGTGACCGAGCCGCTCGATCCAGCCCCCGATGAGCCGGGACACCTGGCCTACCGGCAGCGGCGCCTCGGCCGACGTATTCAGACCCATGCACGCAGGCTAACGGGCCGCGCTGACAGCGTCTCAGGCTCCGGCGCGGGTGTCGGGATCCGGACGGTGGTCGGGGCGCTGGTCCGGGTACCGGTCCGACCGGTGATCCGGACGTTGATCCGGACGGTGGTCGGGCCGCCCGCCCGGATCGGGCGGTGAGGTGCCGCCCGGGCCGTTGCCGGCCCCGTGGCCCGGGCCCCGCCGGCCGCGCTGGGCGACGAGGACGCCCAGCCCCACCGCCAGCCACACCGCGCCCACCACCTGCGCCGTCCAGGAGGCCTCGACGATCACGGCGACGGTCACGGCCGCGCCCAGCACCGGGACGATCAGGTGCTTCCACCGGCTCGGGGCGCCCGCCCCGCGCTTCACCACGAACCAGCCCACCACCGAGGCGTGCAGCAGGGTGAACGCCACCAGCGCCCCGACGTCCACGACCGAGACCAGCTGGTCCAGCCCGTCGGCGCGCCGGGCCGCCCACACCGCCGCGACGAGCGTGACGGTCGCCGCCACCAGCAGCGCGGCCCGCGGGGTGCCGTCCGAGGTCCGCGCCAGCACGCGCGGCAGCCGCCGTTCCCGGGCCATCGCGAACACCAGCCGCCCGGCCGCCGCCTGCCCGGCCAACGCGGCGAAGGCGGCCCCGATCGCCTTGCTGACCGCCACCAGGTCGTGCAGCCAGGAGCCGACCGAGGACTCCACCGCGTCGTAGAAGGCCGGACCCTGCTGCTCCGGATCCGCCGCCAGCTCCGCCGACGTGACCGGGGTGAGCAGCGCGACGAGGTAGGTCTGGGCGATGAACAGCACCCCGGCCAGCGCCAGGCAGAACAGCACCGCCCGCGCCACCCGCGCCGAGCCCCCCGTCACCTCCTCCGCGAACGAGGCGATGGCGTCGAAGCCCAGGTACGACAGGACCGCGACCGACACCGCGCCCAGCACCGCGGCCACGCTGAAGCCCAGCGAGCCGTCGCCGGTCAGCGGCGAGAGCCAGCCGCGCCGGGCCCCGTCCCCGACCAGGACGCTCACGGCGGCGACCAGGAAGACCAGGAGCACCAGGATCTCCATGGCCAGCACGGCGAAGCCCACCCGCGCGGCCGCCCGTACGCCCCACAGGTTGAGCACGGTGGTGATCACGACGGCCAGGGCCGTCCAGACCCAGCGGGAGACCTCCGGCACCAACGCGTTCATCGCGATCCCGGAGAACAGGTACGCGACCGCCGGGATGAGGAGGTAGTCGAGCATCGCCATCCACCCGGCGATCAGGCCCGCACCCTCGCCGAGGCCCTTGCGGGCGTAGGTGAACACCGAGCCGGCCTGCGGGGCCACCCGCACCATCTGGGCGTACGAGAAGGCGGTGAAGGCCATCGCCACGGTCGCGACGAGGTAGACCAGGGCGACGGCCCCGTGCGACTTGGCGTCCAGGGTGCCGAAGACCCCGACCGGGGCCATGGGGGCGATGAAGAGCAGCCCGTACACGACCAGATCCCGGAACCCGAGGCTCCGCCGCAGGGCGGCCGGTGCCGGCGTACCGGAATCCGTAGCGGACGCCATCGATCCTCCGAGGGATGCCGTGGACACGCTTGCGATCAAGTGTGTGCCGTACGGGGGACGAACGGCCTGCTGGGGACCCCCGTACGATGGAGGGCATGACTGCTGCCGCTTCCCGCCGTGTCCTGCTCGCCGCCCCTCGCGGCTACTGCGCGGGCGTCGACCGAGCCGTGATCGCTGTCGAGAAGGCTCTCGAGCAGTACGGCGCGCCGGTCTACGTCCGGCACGAGATCGTGCACAACAAGTACGTCGTCCAGACGCTGGAGAAGAAGGGCGCCGTCTTCGTCGAGCGGACGGAGGAGGTCCCGCCGGGCTCCATCGTGATGTTCTCCGCGCACGGCGTGGCGCCGGTGGTGCACGAGGAGGCGGCGCGCGGCAAGCTCGCGACGATCGACGCGACGTGCCCGCTGGTCACCAAGGTGCACAAGGAAGCCATCCGCTACGCGAACGAGGACTTCGACATCCTCCTCATCGGCCACGAGGGCCACGAGGAGGTCATCGGCACCTCCGGCGAGGCCCCGGACCACATCACGATCGTGGACGGCCCGGACGACGTGGCCAACGTCGAGGTGCGCGACGAGTCGAAGGTCGTCTGGCTGTCCCAGACCACCCTCTCGGTCGACGAGACGATGGAGACGGTCGACGCGCTGAAGACGAAGTTCCCGCTGCTCGTCTCCCCGCCCAGCGACGACATCTGCTACGCCACCTCGAACCGGCAGGCCGCCGTCAAGGTGATGGGCGCCGACTCGGACCTGGTCATCGTCGTCGGTTCGAAGAACTCCTCGAACTCCATCCGGCTGGTCGAGGTCGCCCTCGACGCGGGCGCGCGCGCCGCGCACCTGGTGGACTTCGCGAGCGAGATCGACGAGGCCTGGCTGGAGGGTGTCACCACGGTCGGCCTGACCTCGGGCGCCTCGGTGCCGGAGGTGCTGGTCGAGGAGGTGCTGGAGTGGCTGGCCGAGCGCGGCTACGCGGACGTGGAGATCGTCAAGACGGCGGAGGAGTCGATCACCTTCTCCCTGCCGAAGGAACTGCGCCGCGACCTGCGTGCGGAAGCTGCGGAACTGGTCGCCGACAAGTAACTCCTTTCGTACGGTATGTCCATGCAGATCATGGGTGTGGACATCGGCGGTTCGGGCATCAAGGGCGCTCCCGTTGACCTGGACCGCGGCGATCTGGCGCAGGAGCGCCACAAGGTACTGACACCACAGCCGGCCACCCCCGAGGGGGTGGCCGGCTGTGTCGCGGAGGTGGTCGGCGCCTTCTCCTGGTCGGGCCCGGTCGGGGTCACCTTCCCGGGGGTGGTCACGAACGGCGTCACCCGCTCGGCGGCCAACGTCGACAAGGCGTGGGTCGGGACCGACGCGGCGGCGCTGCTCACGCGGGAGCTGGGCGGCCTGCCGGTCACGGTCCTCAACGACGCGGACGCGGCGGGGGTCGCGGAGATGACGTACGGTGCCGGGCGCGGGCGGGGCGGCACGGTCATCATGCTCACCCTGGGCACGGGCATCGGCAGCGCCCTGTTCACGGACGGGCGCCTGGTCCCCAACACGGAGCTGGGGCACCTGGAGCTGAAGGGCCACGACGCGGAGACGCGGGCGTCGGTGAAGGCCAAGGAGGACGGGGACCTCACGTGGGAGCGCTGGGCGCACCGCGTCCAGAGGTACCTGGCGCACGTGGAGATGCTGTTCTCCCCGGACCTCTTCATCATCGGCGGCGGCGTCAGCCGCAAGCCGGAGAAGTTCCTGCCGCTGATCGAGGGCATCCGGGCCGAGATCGTCCCGGCCAAGCTCCAGAACAACGCGGGCATCGTGGGCGCGGCGATGGCGGCGAAACGCTGAGCAGGGGGTGTCTCGCCGGCCCTAGGCGACGCGGCGGGGCGTCCGGCGCTGCCTGCCGATCAGTACGGCCTTCCTGACCAGGGCGATCAGGGCGGCGACCAGCGTCCCCGCGTACAGCCAGCCGGCGTGCAGGGACAGGACGGACACCAGCCCCATCAGCTGCCCGCCGAAGCCGCCGGAGCCGCCCGAAAGGGGCCACGCTCCGGCGGCGAAGGCGATGGGGGCGGAGATCGGCGCCGTGATCAGGTCGGCGGGCCGGACCCAGAGGGCCGTGGCGGCCGCCACGGGCAGGAAGAGCAGCCCGTAGACGAAGAGCGAGGACCCGAAGAGCAGCCAGGCGATCCCGCCCGCCAGCACCATCGCGGCACATGCGAACAGCCCGGCTCCGAGCCCGGTCAGCCGGGTCCGGGGCAGCCGCCGTCCGAGCGCGGGCCGGGGCCGGCCGCCCTGCGCGGGTACGGCGGCGGTCGGCGCGCCCCGACGCTGGGCCGGGGGTCGCTGCGGGTGAGGTGCCGGTCGCGTCCTGTATCGCTCCACCCCACCAAACTAGGCGTGAGGTCGGCCGGATCCGGGTCCGGACACGCGTACATCCACCGCCACTCATCGGAAAGTAAACTGTCCGATGGCCCACTACCGGGCCGCCGCCCCCTCCAGCTACGGGAAGTCGCCAACGTGTCGCTCACGATCGGAATCGTCGGCCTGCCGAATGTCGGCAAGTCGACCCTGTTCAACGCCCTGACCAAGAACGACGTGCTGGCGGCCAACTACCCGTTCGCCACCATCGAGCCGAACATCGGCGTCGTCGGCGTCCCGGACCCGCGTCTGGCCGTCCTCGCGGGCATCTTCGGATCGCAGCGCGTCCTGCCGGCCACGGTCGACTTCGTCGACATCGCGGGCATCGTGCGCGGCGCCTCGGAGGGTGAGGGCCTGGGCAACAAGTTCCTCGCCAACATCCGCGAGTCCGACGCGATCTGCCAGGTCATCCGCGCCTTCAAGGACGAGAACGTCGTCCACGTCGACGGCAAGGTCTCGCCGAAGGACGACATCGAGACGATCAACACCGAGCTGATCCTCGCCGACCTCCAGTCCATCGAGAAGGCGGTGCCGCGCCTGACGAAGGAGTCCCGCCTCCAGAAGGAGAAGGTCGCCGTCCTCGCCGCCGTCGAGAAGGCCCAGAAGATCCTCGAAGACGGTGACACCCTCTTCTCCCACGGCATCACCAAGGGCACGGAGCAGGGCGACCTCCTCCACGAGCTGCACCTCCTCACCACCAAGCCGTTCCTCTACGTCTTCAACGTGGACGAGGACGAGCTGACGGACGACGCCTTCAAGGCGGAGCAGAGCGCGCTCGTCGCCCCGGCCGAGGCGATCTTCCTGAACGCCAAGCTGGAGGCGGACCTGGCGGAGCTGGACGACGAGGAGGCCCTCGAACTCCTCCAGTCGGTCGGCCAGGACGAGCCCGGTCTGGCCACCCTCGGCCGCGTCGGCTTCGCCACCCTCGGCCTCCAGACGTACCTGACGGCCGGCCCGAAGGAAACCCGCGCCTGGACGATCAAGCAGGGCGCCACCGCCCCCGAGGCCGCCGGCGTGATCCACACCGACTTCCAGCGCGGCTTCATCAAGGCCGAGGTCATCTCGTTCGCGGACCTGGTCGAATGCGGCTCGGTCAACGAGGCCCGCGCGAAGGGCAAGGCCCGCATGGAGGGCAAGGACTACGTCATGCAGGACGGCGACGTGGTCGAGTTCCGCTTCAACGTCTAATACGTTCGACGAAAGGCCGTCTGACCTGCGGTGGAGCGGGTTGGGCGGCCTTTGCGGTCCGCACAGAGTCCGCAGCGTGCTGACTTCGGTCAGCGCGCGGGGGTAGCGGCTACGCCGCTTCGTCGACCTGTTCCTTGGTATCGGCGGACTGGTCCGCGTACGCCTTGTCGACGGCGGCCCGGGTCCGCTCCTCAGAGTCGGGCCACAGGTGGGTGTAGATGTTCAGCGTCATGGCCGCGTTGGTGTGGCCGAGGCGCTCGGAGACCGTCTTCACGGACTCGCCGTGTTTGATCAGCAGGCTGGCGTAGTGATGCCGCAGGGAGTGAGGTCCGGTGCCCTTCGCTATGCCGGCCTTCGCGCAGGCGGGCCGCCAGGACCCGTCCATGAAGTGCGTGTAGACCACGGGGCCGCCCTGCGGCGCCGTGAAGATCCAGCCCTCGGGCCCATCGGCGGGGAAGTCCCGCAGATGGGCCTTCATCGCATCCACCGCCATGCGGGGGAGCGGGACCGTGCGATGCGAGCGAGCGGTTGGGCGGGCAGACATACACACCGTGCTTGGCGGTCTGCTGGATCTGCTGCTCGACCGAGACGGTCGCGTGCAGCAGGTCCACGTGCCGGAGCTGGAGGCCGAAGAGCTCGCCGGGGCGGAGCCCGGTGGCCGCGCCGAGCAGCACGAGGCCCTTGTATCGGGCGGGTATCTCCGCGGACAGTGTCCGCACCTGCTCGACGGCCAGTGGCACGATCTTCTTCCGTGGCACCGAGGGCAGCTTCGCCTCGGCGCACGGATTGTGAGGGATCATGCGGTCACGGACGGCCGCCCGGAAGACGGCGTTGACCGTGTTGAAGACCGTCCGTGAGGTGCTGGCGGCCAGCCCGTGCGTGGTGGTCAGGCTGGTGACCCAGCTCTGTACGTCGCCGGGCATGATGGCGCCGAGTGCCCGTTTCTCCCAGGCCGGGTAGACGTAGCAGCGCAGGTGCTGGGCCACCGCCTTGGCCGTGGAAGGCCGGTGGGGCTGGATGGCCCGCCATTCCTCCGCGAACTCCTTGAAGGGCTTCTTCGCCGACCGCGGGTCGACGTACTGCCCGGTGACCAGGCTGGCCGTGACCTCGGCGATCCACCGTTGGGCGTCGATCTTGCGGTCGAAGTGGCGGGCGTGCTCCTTGCCGTCGAGGTCGCGGTAGCGGGCTCGCTATTTGCCGTTGGGGCGCTTCTGGATGTTGGCCAAGTGGCCTCTCCTTCGTGTCGGTTGTCAGTAGTGGCCGCCGTCCGCGATGTCGTTGCTGAGGGTGCGAGCGTCGCGCTCGTCGCCCATGAATGGACCGGCGAACCCGAAAACCGCGAACCCCGCAAGCACTCCCAGGTCCGCTGGGTCGACGTCAACGTTATCCCCGATGCCTTTGTGGACACCACGGCAAGCGCTCTTCGTCAGTATTTGAACGATGGGTCGGCTGTCTCGTTGAATGGGTGGTGAATTGGCCGGGATGTAGGCGGTGCATCCCTATTTTGTCGCTGAGCGAAAGAGCGAGATAACCCCGGATGGAAGATCCTCTTCGGGGTTAGGTTCCGTGGGGTGAGGGCTTTCCCAGGTGGGGAATCGTGACGTTACTACCCGGAATAGATCCAAGGGAACCCTGGCTTCGCCAGCCAGAACTTCTTCCCCTATTCCAACCTGTCCCAGAATTTCCACGGCTTTCGGGAAAAGAGAAGGCTGTTCGGTCACTGGCATCACGCCCGGCTCACGTCGCCGCCATCCTTTTGAGGAAAGGTAAAGGACTGCATTCCTGTAGGTCACATCACTCATTACGCCCAGTTGTCGCGATCTGTAGAGCAGGGCCTGTAGGCTCACATTCCAGTCGGCCTTCAAAGCGCCGAGAAGTCTCCAGTCTGCTCTTGGAGGGAGTAGGTCTCGCATCTCGGCAGCAGGCATCAGGAACTCTGCGGCAAATCGATTGGCCTGGTTTTCTGTGATGCGATCTCCGGGCTCCGAGTCTACGTGCATGACCAGGTGTCCGAGCTCGTGTGCGACATCGAATCGCTGGCGGAAGTAGTCGTTCTTAGCCGGATTCAGCACAACCGTTGGTCGATTGTCTGTCTCAAAGGAATATGCATCAACCGCCGCCGTTTGGCTAGGGCTGTAGACGACAAGGACGCCACGATTCTCGGCCATCCTGACCAGGTGGCCGATCGGTCCAGTTGGGATGTCCCAGTGCTTGCGAAGGAGCCTCGCAGCTTGCTCGGGGAGATCGGTCTGTTCGTCCTCGACATCGACACTCAGGCGCGGGATGTCGGGGTTGGGAAACTCGACGTGCCTCTCCAGGGCGGCGCCTACATCAGTAGCGACGAGTCCATAGGCGAACGCTTGGTCGCGAACCAGTTGTGATGTGGACCGCAGCGACCTGAAGTGCGGAACTGAGGATCCGGCTTCAGGTCGCTGCGCCCCAGGAAGAAAGAACGAAGGGTCAACGCCGAGAGTCAAGCACAACTGGGCCACGGTGGCCGGAGCCGGCCGCTTGGAGTTGCTTTCGTAAGCTGCTACGGCAGTCGGGCTCTTGTCGATTTGAGCTGCCAGCGCATTCTTGCGAAGCCCCGCGAGTTGGCGAGCCAGCGTTAGTCGACGCCCGTCGAAAAGTCGCGAGGCGTCGCTTACGCGAACCTCCGCAGGACGACTATGCTCCATGACCATCCGCTCATTCCATGATTACTTTCCGTCGCCCTCCAGTACGTGACGGCGGAGTCGAACGGCCGCGTCAGGTACGGCGTCAAAGCCGCCTGACGGCTTGGGTGCGATCGGCTTTGCACCCCTGCCGTAATCGCCGAAGGGCGGCTTCAGTAGATCATGCTTCCAGTGCCACGCGGTGCCGCCCCCCTTGTTCAAACGAGAGCGCCCCAGGAAGAGTTCTCTTACGCCAAGCTCCTTCTGAACTGCGTGAGCGAGAACCAGCGTCGTAAGGTCGTCGGCGTTTTCGTCGACAGCTAGCAGAGTCGCCGCCATGACGTCCTGGAAGAGGTGTGCTTCATCCTCGTCCACGGGAAGCATCGGCTGATCTGTGGGGCCCGGGAGGCGCTGGGCCGCGACGCGCCGCTTGGTGGGACTCTTCTGGGGCCACGGGATCGCGTTGCTCTCACCGAAGGGAAAAGCTGCCTGGAGCCACCTCCAGTCGCCGAAGCGCCAGCCCGGAGAGCCATTTAGGTTGGCTCGCCGAACTGCACCCGGAAGGAGCCGGGGCATTCGCTCGAACTCTCCCGGGAGAAGGCCAGCCGCGACCGTATCGAGACCTGACAGCGCGTCGGCCGGCGAGCTGACGGCGTACTTGCCGCACGAGAAGACTCGATCCTGACGGTCACGCAGAAACCCGTGGGCGGTGTATCCCACCCAACCTTGATCGTGCCCGGCGTCCGGGTCGTAGTCGCGCATGGTGCGCGCGTACGCGGACTCCGCTGCCCAGCTCATCGCTGCTAATACGCCAGCCTCTTCAAGGTCTTCCAGCGCATCCTGCTGCTCACTCATGAGGCGACTCTACACGACTCCAGTATCTAGTGCGGAAAACTGAACCATCGGCGCCGTGTTGCGTCGCCAGGTGAATCGATCATACGTTCTAAAAGATGGTCTAGCTAGAGGTGTGGGACCGGAGCGTGGGGCAAGTTGGCTGTGCCGCAGGATGGTTGCGAGGCGGTGCCGACGCGTTCACCAGAGGGGGCTGCCGTGAGCTAGGAATGCCCCTATGGGTGCTGGTGAGATCGTTGACGTTGATGGCCCCGGCGGTTGGCCGGCAGACGTACGGGAGTTCGTCGCTTGGGACGGCAGGTGATCGTCGTCCGGTACTCGCGGCGCGTAGTCCAGGGCCGTGCGTGCAGCCACAGCCAGAGGCGAGTGGCAGCCTCCTCCTCGGAGATGGAGGCAGGCCCGAGGGCGTGCAGAAGGCGGTCACACTCGGCGTCGAAGTCCGGGTGGTCGGCCCGAAGGTCCGAGCCATGCTTGCTGATCGCGAAGCCCTTCGCCAGGCCGTACCAGAAGGGCAGCACCACGATGAGCGTGATGGCCTCGACGAAATCGGCACCGATCAACGCGGCCCGGCCCTCGGAGTCGGCGTACAAGACGGGCCTCTCCCCGGCCCCGGCATCCCCGCACAGGTGGTACGTGCCGCCAGCGCCGCATCCGGCTATCGGGTGCAGCGTCTGCCGGACGGGAGTGCAAGTTCTTCGGCGGCCGATCGATAAGGGGCAAGGTGCTGACCACCTCGTGGTGATCAGCACCTTGCCCCCTTAGGGTCAGGCGTCCCCGCCCAAGAGGCTCGACCTGAGTGCTGCCCGGATGAGTCGCACCTTCGCCAGCTCGATCTTTCGGTCGGCCCGCTCCGCGGCGAGCTTTCCGATTGCGTGGACCATGCGGACCTGCTCCTCCAGAGCGGGCAGGACGATGTCCGTGTTGAGAAGCTCACGTTCGATCGGCCAAGACAGTACTTTGAGCTGCCGGAGGACCCGGGGGTGCCGGAGCCATGCCTCCAAGTAGTCCGCCAGGAGCAGGTCCTTGTTGGGGACGAGGCGCGAAACGGCGTGAGAGAAGGTTGCTCCGGGGATCTCACCCCGCCATACGGCGAATCGGAGCGGTGACCGGTCTTCGTGGGGGCGGACACGGGCCACGAGGATGTCTCCGGGGCGGAGCCTGGCCGCAGCGGGGACGGGCTCCGTCGTGTATCGGAGGGCCGTGAGGTCAAGGCCGTCTGCGGTCAGGTTGCGCGCTGCGACAACAGGGGTTCCGCGGGTATCCGTACTGAGCGGCACTGCCACGCCGTACGAGAAGCGGCGCAGGATTTCACCGAGGGAAAGTCGGGACGATTCCAGTTCCTGCTTTGCTGCGGATCCCAATACGGGATGAAGAACAAAGTGCTGCTTGATCTCGAGCTTGGCCTCCTCCGCTTCGATTGTTTTCTCGGCGTCGATGATATTGAAGAGCACAGACGCTTTCTCGTCCTGCTCTCCCCGGCTGCCGCGCTCCGACCAAGGGGTTTGACGCAGGGCGCGAGAGGTTTCGGCGGCTCCGGGAAGGCGATCTTCGATCTCCTGGAAGGAGAGGCCGTATTTCCTCTCCCAGGAAGCGTATGTACTCACTAGCTCGTCGCGCATCTGGGCAATCTTCTCGCTCAGACGTCCGGCCAGGTCGTTACGCAACACGGTGATGACGACGGCACGCAACCCGTCACCGTCCAGCCTACTCCGTGCAGCCGTGAGCGAGAAACTCTTCTCCAGGCTCCTGATCCGTTCTTGGATTTCGCGCCGCGCCCTCTTGAACTCCCTTCGCGTGATGTCTTCCTCGGACTTGGACTCCGGGTCGGCGCTCCATCCTTCTGGTCCCAATTCCTCGTACTGGGCGTCCAGATCGGCCTTCTTGGCTCGTTCTCTCTCCAGCTCACCCAGAAATTCCGGAAGGAGAGCTGCGACCACCGGATGCCGGTAGGCTTCCCCGCGGCCAAGGGCACTCGGCCGGTCACCGCGGTGCGGCGAATCGGATCGTCCGAGCAGTGCCTCGACCTCGTCGCACCAGCCGTCGACGACTGCCGGGAACCCGTTCGCTGCGAGCGACCGGAGTGTGTGCTCGCTGTCCTGCCACCATCCGGCGACGGCGCCGTCGAGAGCGTTGCCGTTCAGCAGGCCGACAGAGAACAGCGGCTCGCGTACAGCCTCCGTCAGCGCCACACGGAGTGCCGCCAGCGCGGGGCGGGCGTGCGGCTCGGCGCGTCTCTGGGAAAGGTGGGTCGTAATGCGTTCGACGCAGGTCGGCCAGCTCTTCTCGAACTCAGTCCGCAGTTCTTGCTCTCGCCTGCGTGCCACCGCCGTCAGGGAGGCCGTGTTCGGGCGCTCACCTCGAGGGCGGAAATCCAGATAGCTGGCGCTTCCAGCCCGAACTGCAAAGAGATCGCTCGGCTCCAGGTCGAACGAGGCCAGCAGCGACAGCTTCTGCGTGACTTCGGAGACCGGCATACCACCCTTGAGGTGAGCCTGAAGATCCTGTTGCTCTTCTGTCGTTTCTTCCGGAACATACCTGCGAACGGTGAGATTGTCGTCGTTCTCCGCTAGGGCATCGCGCGGGATGATGCGGGAGAAGCCGGGGATTTCCTGACGGCTGTGAAAGGCGGTGGAAATCTTCCGAACATGCTCCGGCAGCAGGGTGTTCTGCGCCTGGCCCTGGTGGAACTCGTTTTCGGCATTGATGAACAGGACGGAGCCCTGCTGCTCCGGATCTCGTTGCCCGGCGGACCGGAGGACGATCAGGCAGACAGGTATGCCGGTCCCATGGAACAGATTGGGGCCGAGTCCGATCACGGCTTCGATCACGTCGGCGTCCAGCAGTCGGCTGCGAATCGCCTGCTCCTGGTTGCCCCGGAACAGCACACCCATGGGCAGGACGGAAACGACTGAGCCGCCACGCTCGACCGCCATGTCCAGCATGTGCTGGAGGAACATCAGATCGGCCTTGCCTCGCTCGGGCGTGTGACCGTACGGCATCCGCTGGTCGAGGCGGGGCACCTCGTCGATCCGGTAGTTCATGGAGAACGGTGGGTTACTCATCACCAGGTCGAAGCCGTCGCCGGCGTCCATGGGATGGGTCAGAGCATCTGCGCGCTCCAGTGTGAAGCGTTCCAACCCATGCGTCAGCATGTTCATCGTTGCGCTGGACCACGCCTCGTGGTTGGGGTCCTGTCCGGCGAACGTCAGGTCATTCGGATCGCCACCGTGTTCCTCGACGTACTGCGCGGCGGATACCAGCAACCCGCCCGTACCGACGCACGGGTCGTAGATCCGCATACCGGGCTGAGGGTCGGCCAGCTCAGTCATCAGTCTGACGACGCCACGTGGGGTGAAGAATTCGCCGCCTTTGCGTCCTGCGGCGTCGGCGAACGACTCCACCAAGTACGCATACGCATCACCCAGCATGCCGGGGTAGGCGAGGTCTTCGTCTCGCAGCCGGATTCGGCCGAAGTGGGCGATGAGGCGAGCGAGCCTGTGACTGTCCACGGCGGAGAAGCGGGTGTGGGCGTACAGATCACGGAGTCGTTCCCGGCCGGGACGTTCTCCCAGCGCGGACAGCGCTGAATGGAGTTGTTCGCCAAGACTGCCGCCGGCGGGGTCGCCCAGCCGTTCCCAGCGTGCATGCTCCGGGAGGGCGTCGTCAGGTTCGTCGTTGGCTCGCTTCAGGTACAGCAGGGCGGTGAGGATGCCCTCATACTCCGTCACGTCCATCGCGCCCCGAAGGATGTCGGCCGCCGACCAGAGATGGCGTTCCAACTGTGCGAGCGTCAACCTATTCACGTACTGCCCCTCCGGGAGTTCCTCGTGCCGACCTAGTACCTGAAGACTCCGAGACCGTTCTCGACGAAGGCGTGGACGTCGGTGTACGGGTCCCAGAGTGCCTGGTCGGGACCGATGCGCGCCCCGCCGAGCCTTGCCGCATACTGCTTGGCCTGCTCGAACCGGTTCTGGTCGGGTGTGGCCGCAGCGAACTGCTTCGGCTTGACGTACTTCGCCTGTTCGGCGGAGACGGAGCCCCCACGTCCGCCGTATGTTGCGGCGAACCCGGGCTGCTTCTTCAGCAGTGCCGCCGCACTGTCGCAGGCGCCGCCGAACCCACTCGTGTAGTTCTGGTAGTGGAGCAGCCGCCACAGCTCGAAACACGGGTGGGAATAGGCGATTTTGACGCCAGCCTTCCGTGCGCGTGCGAAGGCGGTGGCGATGTCCTTGTGCTCGTCACGGTCGAAAAGGCACCATACCTGTGGCCAGTTCCAGTCCTTCTCCTCGTTCAGACCGTCACGTCGAGCGCGACTTTCCACCCTGGTCAGACACGCGACTGCGTCCTCGACCAGAGGAAGGGGCTTACGTCGTTTGGATGGAGCGCTGGAATTCTCGAAGTGGATCTCGAAGGGTCGGCTGGGATCCTTGAGCTCCCCGTGGGCCCGCACGAAGTCGATGTATCCGGGCTCGGTTACCTCGCCCTCCGTGAAGACGTACACCTCCCTAGGGCGTACCCGTGCCGACGACCTGCGCGTTCGGCCCAGATCGTCCTTCCCCCGGCCCCGATCTCTCCCCCTCGCCATCAGCCCTGCTCCTCCTCACTCACCGATTCGGGCAGCAACCGTCTGCCGATCTGCCCCTCTGTCATCCTGGGCACGGCGCCGAAAGCACCTGCGAGATAGGAGTCCGTAAGGTTCTCTTCGCCTCCCGGCCGCACATCGCTCAGCGGGTAGAGCTCGGTGGCGCCTCGTTGGTTCTTCTCTGTGAGCCAGATCTGTCCTGGTTCCAGGAGCCGGCCACCGCGAGGAGTGCTGAGCAGGGAGGGGTCGTGGGAGGTGAATACGAGCTGTGCGGCTCTCTGATTTGACCAGGGGGCTTGGAAGAGACGTACGACCTCGGCGGCGAAGCGTGGGTGAAGACTGGCGTCCAGTTCGTCGATGAGCAGCACTGCGCCATCGTCAAGGGCCCGTAGGAGTGGCCCGATGAGCGCAAACCAGGAACGAGTGCCGAAGGACTCGTGTTGCCAGTCGAGCGGTACTGGTCCACTTTCCCCGCCCTCGTGCAGAAGGCGGACCCGCGGGTGTTCCCCGAGCCGGTGCTCGACAACTGCGCCACTGATCCCCAGATCGGCGACACGCAGAAGCCCTTCGATCCGATCTTTGAAACGATCGTCGCGTAGCTGTTCGGCCGTGTAGCCCTCGCGTTCCTGACGTTCCAGCTCCGGATTGATATCCCAGAGGTTCTGCTTGAACCAGTTGTAGATCTCGGTGAGTTGCGGATGGTTGTCGTTCGCGGCACGGGAGAGCAAGAGCGCGTCCGGGCGGGTTGAACGGGTGAGCAGTGCGCGGTCCTGGATTCGCTCGCC
The DNA here is from genome assembly GCF_044750905.1 of Streptomyces sp. NPDC088762. Taxonomy (NCBI): domain Bacteria; kingdom Bacillati; phylum Actinomycetota; class Actinomycetes; order Kitasatosporales; family Streptomycetaceae; genus Streptomyces; species Streptomyces sp. NPDC088762. The sequence goes on along the minus strand of NZ_JBIVKT010000008.1, from coordinate 186,327 downwards.
CGGGAACGCGAAGACCTCCTGGCGGGTGGCGTCCCGGTCGAGCCAGACTTGCCGACGGCCTTTGGGGTAGGAATGCAGCCATTCCGCCTCGACGCGCTCATCGCTCAGCTCGAACCCGTACGTCCAGCGCACCCTGTCCGGCATGACGAAATCGACCTCGTAGAAGGTGGTCTCGGCCGCAGCCTTCGGATCGAGGGAGAACGCATCTCGGGGGATGCCCTGCCGAGACGTCCACTGTGCGTACGAGCCGAGGACTGCCTCCCGCATCTTCTTGAGAGCTGCGACTACATTTGACTTGCCCGAGGCGTTCGCACCGAAGACACCCACGAGCGGATAGACCTGGAGAGTCTTCCCATCCGAGAGTTCTACCGTTCGGGCCGAGTCGGACTCCTCGCCCGACGGCACGACGAAGGACAGTTCCTGTTCGTCGCGCAGCGACCGAACATTCGCCGCACGGAATCTCAGCAGCATGCCGTGCCACTCCCATCGCGTGCAGCTGTACACAGCCATGCTCACATCGGTCGGGCACAGCCTATCCAGACGAGCGCGGAGGCGCCGTCGGGACCGTGGATCCAGTCGGTTGACCGGCGCTGTCCAGCCCCGTTGTTGGACGACTGGTGGACAGCCCCGCCGAGACTACGGCCGGGTCCAGCCGTTGGCGAACTCGCATTGGAGGTCCGTCGAGCGGCGCCGCTCGACGGGGGTGTAGGCGGGGTGGTCGCGGAGGTGGGCCAGGGCATCGACCCACTGGTCCCAGAGACCGTCAGGCTGGGTGAAGCGGTCCGCATGGTGGGTGCCGAGGTGGGCGTCGAGGCGGAGGAGGGCGCCGAGGGCTGCGGGCTGGTCGTAGCGGAGGTCGGTGCGGGGGAGGTAATGGTCGAGGTAGGCGGTGAGGATCTCGGCGTCCGCGTGGGTGCCGAAGCGGGCCAGGGCGAAGCAGTAGGCGCTACCGGAGAAGCAGACCTCGCTGGCCAGGAGCAGGTCGCCGATGCGTTCGCGGAACCGTTCGCGGCGGTCGACGCCGATCAGCCATGCGGCGGTGAGGCGCGAGCGCCACTCGTAGCCGAGGAGGGCTTCCAACTCGGCATCGGTGATCGTGGCCGCGTCGTCCATGAGGTGATGGGCGAAACGTTCACCGTGAGGCCACTCGGGCCGCAGGAATCGACCACTTTTCGAGGAGGTAGCGCGCGTGGCCCGAGTCCTTCCTTGCCGCATAGCGCTCGATCACGTGGCCGTAGCCGACCTCCTCGGGGTGCTGGAACGGCATCGGTCACTTCTCCGGGTAGAGGTCGGTACGGTCGATCCAGGTGGGGGCGACGAAGATGTTGTCGCCGACGGGGGCTTCGGAGGCTTCCAGCAGGGACCAGGTGCGGGACTCCTCGACTAGGTGCTCCCAGGGCGCGGTCCAGTCGAGTTCCCAGTCCAGGCCGGTGCCGGAGACGCCGTATGTGCCGCCGGCTACGCGCCAGAACTGGGAGTGGAGGATCACCTGGGCGTGGTCGGCGAGGTCGTTGATGATCTCGGTGAAGTGAGCCGAGGGCCAGCCAGGGGCGTCGTCCGCCGCGGTGGCGCGTAGGCGCGCGGTGAGCGGCGGGACGACGGGGGTGCGTGCGCCGAGTTCGGTCAGGGCCCAGCGGATGCCGACAGACTCGGTCCAGTCCGGTGGGGTCGCGCGTTCCAGGCAGGCGCGGTAGGCGCGGCGCAGAGGCTCGATGGCGCCGTCGATCTCCAGGCTCGCCAAGGCCATGGCCGCCCATTCTCGGACGGTCGGGTTGTCACTGTCCAGCAGGTCGATGAGAGCGGGGCCGCAACGGGGATCGCCCACCTCCTCGAAGACCTCAATGGCGGTCAGCTGACCGAAGCCGCCGAGGGAAGGCAGGCCGTTGATGACGGCGGGTATGGCGTCGGCGCCGATCCAGATCAGCTCCGCGCGGGCGTCGTAGGACTCGTCGGCCTTGCCGTCGAGCTGCTGGACGAGTGTCTCGATGTGGGAGGTCATGACGCGGAGTGGTCCCGGCGCCAGAAGGTGGGCAGCCACCAGCAGAGCACCGAGCGGTCGTCGGCCCATGGGGCGCGGTCCTCGGCCGCCCAGTCCTCGAAGGAGTCCCGTGTCAGGTCGATGGGGCGCCAGGCGGGGTCGAGCGGCTCGTCTTCGGCTGGCGGGCGGACGAACCGGCGGCCGTGCTCGTCGCAGGCGCCGAAGTCCTGGTAGTTCCGCTGGGCCTCGATCAAGGAGACCTTGTTCGCCCCGCCCTGCCATGGCCGGCCAGGGAACTGGAGCCCGTCGTCCTCCCAGAAGCAGACGGGGCAGATCTCGTACGAGCCGGGCATCGCGTCCAGCACGCGGTGCCCGCAGCAGGGGCAGGGGTAGGAGTCGCTCACCTGCGCAGTCTCCTTGCGGGCCCCACCGGTGTGCCAGGGATTTCGCAGCTTCGGAGCCCCCCGGGCAGTCCGCAGCCAGTCTGCAGGACACCCGTAAACAGCCGTCGGGAGCCAACGCGTGTCAACCAGGAAATCCCAGGTCAGGGCCCTGGAGGCTCCGCCGCAGGTCAGTATCAGCCTGCAGACATTCCGCTTCAATGTGTAATGGTGTCGTTACTGCACGCCAGTGCAGGTCGCAAGGGGTCGACTCCTGATGGAGTCGACCCCTTCGGTATTCCGGTGCTGACTGGCCGCTGACTTCTCAGCTGCTTCGAGGCGGCGTGAGCTTGTCGAGGTCCAGGCTGACCTTGAACGGCACCGGGCGCTGGAGGGTGCCCCGGAAGATCCCGGCGGGTGCATATGCGCCCGTGGGTTCGTCGAGCTCGTAGACGTGGACGACGGGTGCCCCGTCCTCGTCCTCGATGCACCAGTAGTGCGGGATGCCGGCCTCTGCGTACTTGCGGAGCTTTACGGTGCGATCGCGATGGGCGGACTCGGGTGACACCGCCTCCACGACGAGCTTCACGTCCTCGGGGGCGTACCAAGTGCGGTCGGGGTCATAGGGCAGGTTCGTCAGCAAGAGGTCCGGCTCGGGGCGGTTGCGGGCATCGAGGCGGATCGTCATCTCGCGCTCAACCTCGAAGCCGGCCGGCGCCTGTGCCATGAGCGTGGTGGTCAGGGCGGTGACGAGGCGGCCATGCCAGGACCGCTGGGGCGACATCATGAAGACGAGGGCTCCGTCGATGAGCTCGGTGTGGCGGGGTGCCTCGGGGAGGCGGTCGAGGTCCTCCGCGAACCAGCCTTCCGCGCGCGGCGGGCGCATCCAGTCGGGCAGTGCGGTCATGGCTTCACGGTAGCGGCCCGCAGCCCAAGCTGGAGAGCCAACGATCACGGTCCGGGGGTTTCGGGGCCTGGCGGGCCGGACTGGCGGGGCTGGCGGGGCTGGTATTCGGTCGGGAGCGGGGCAGCGGTTCAGGTCGTCGCGGGGGTTGGGCGGGGCCCTCGGACGTGGTGTCTTGTGCCCCCAGTCGGCGGACTCGGGTCGTGGGGCGGCGGGGTGGCGGGGTGGGATCGCTCAGCATCGGCAGCTGTAAGCCGTACCTGCCGTGCCCCATGGGCCGATGAAAGACCAGGTGTTCCGATGAGACTCCGCCTCGGCGCAGTGCTGTCCGCCGCCCTCCTCGTGGCCGGCCTTCAGGTCGCCGCGACCACCGCCGCGCAGGGCGCCCCGCCGCCCGGCGATCTCCGGCTGGCTCCGGCCGCCACCGCCGTGCCGGACACCTGGATCGTGGTGCTCAAGGACGGGACGGACGTGGCCGGGACCCAGGCCTTGGCCGCCGGGGCGGGCGGGGAGGTCGGGCACGTCTACCGGAGCGCCCTGCGCGGCTTCTCGATCCGGGCGTCGCAGGACCGGGCCGCCGAACTGGCCGCCGACCCGCGCGTCGCGTACGTGGAGCAGGACGCGGAGGTGCGGGCCGCGGACACGCAGGCCGACGCGCCGTGGGGCCTCGACCGGATCGACCAGCGGGCACTGCCGCTGTCGCAGACGTACGCGTACGACTCGACGGCCGCGAACGTGACCGCGTACGTCATCGACACCGGCATCCGCACCGGCCACACGGACTTCGGCGGCCGGGCGCGCGTCGGCTTCGACGCCTTCGGGGGCAACGGCCAGGACTGCAACGGCCACGGCACCCATGTCGCCGGGACGCTGGCCGGGGCCACCTACGGCGCCGCGAAGGGCGCCTCCCTGGTGGCCGTCCGGGTGCTGAACTGCAGCGGCTCCGGCACCACCGCCGGGGTGATCGCGGGGGTCGACTGGGTGTCGGCGAACGCCGCCAAGCCCGCCGTCGCCAACATGAGCCTCGGCGGCGGGGTCAGCGCGGCCCTGGACAACGCGGTCGCCCGGTCGATCTCCTCGGGCGTCACGTACGCGATCGCCGCCGGCAACTTCTCCGCGGACGCGTGCAATTACTCGCCGGGCCGCACGCCGGCGGCCCTCACCGTCGGCGCGACCCTGCGCTGGGACGCCCGTGCCTCCTTCTCCAACTACGGGTCGTGCCTGGACCTCTTCGCCCCGGGCGTCGGCATCACCTCGGACTGGTACTCGGGCAACACCGCGACGAACACCCTCTCCGGCACCTCGATGGCCGCTCCGCACGTGGCCGGCGCGGCCGCGCTGTACCTGGCGGGCCACCCGGACGCTACCCCGGCCCAGGTCGGCGCGGCGGTGGTGGCCAACGCGACGGCGGGGGCCGTTCTGGTCCCCGGCGCCGGCTCGCCGAACCGGCTCCTCTACTCCCGGTTCTGAGCCCACGCCGGTCCGCCGGTCCGCCGCTCCGCCGCTCGCCGGAGGTCAGAGGCCGCGGACCGACGCGACCGTGAAGGTGGTCGGGGCGCCGCCGTCCGGGTCCATCGGGCCGCCCTTGTCGAACTGCGAGCGCACCACCAGCGTGCGGCCCCGGCTGCGGGCCAGGGTCGTGGGGATCTGGAGGGACGGGTCCGTGACCGTGTGGACCAGGCGGGCGCGGGCCCCGTCCGCCGTGAGCTGCCAGCGGGTCAGCGTGTTGGTGACGTTGTGCGCCACGCGCAGGATGCCGTCGGGGGACAGGTCGAGGCCGTCGGCCGCCTTCAGGTCGGCGCCGTTCAGCGCGACCCGGGCGATGGCACCGCTGCGGAGGTCGAGGCGGTAGAGGTCGCCGCCCGTCATGTCGACGGTGAGCAGGTAGCGGCCCGCCCGGTCCGAGGTGATCCCGTTGAGGGTGAAGGTGCCCTCGGGCCGGGGCCGCAGGACCGGGTTGAGGTCGTAGGCCTCGGTCAGGGCTCCGCCGCCGGCCGCCAGCCGGTCCGGGGTCGCGCGGTAGACCACCCCGCGGACACTGTCCGTCAGGTACGCGGTGCCGTCCGGGGTGATGGTCAGGTCGTTCACGAAGCGCGGGGCGGTCCCGGCCACCTCGAAGCGGGCGAGGCGGGCTCCGGTCGCGGTGTCGTAGACGGAGACGCCGGCGGTGGAGTCCGTCACCCACAGGCGGCCCCGGGCATCGACGCGCAGGCCGTTCGCCGTGTGCCGGCCGTCCGTGCCGGACGGGAGGAACACCTCTGCCTCGGACCTGCCGGGGCGGGCCCGGTAGACGGTGCCGTCCGCGTACGACCCGACGTAGACCGTGTGCGTACGGGGATCGGCGGCTATGCCCTCCGGGTAGACCTTCGCGCCGGGCAGGGAGAAGGCCGTCGATATACGGGCCCCGGCGGAAGACGTCCGGGCGACGGCACCGGCGTCGGCATCGCTCGCCAGAGCCGGGGTCGCCCCCAGGGTGAGGGCCCCGGCCAGGGCGGTGGTCAGTGCGGTGACCAGCAGCTTCATGAGGTGTCCTCTAGTGAGTAGGTGTAGTCGAATGTACGTTAGAGCTCTAATGCTCGCAAGGGGCCGTAGGATGCGGTAATGACCTCCATGGCCCCCGAGGAGCGCATCGGCTCTCACCTGAAGCGCGCCGAGCAGGCGCTCCTCGCGGCGAAGAACGCCGCGTGCAAGCCGGCCGCAGTAACGGTTCCCCAGTACGCGGCCCTCCTCTGGCTGGCCGAGAAGCCGGGCATCTCCGCCGCCGCCCTCGCCCGGCTGTGCGGGGTGACGCCGCCGACGATGAACACCGTGCTGAAGAACCTCCAGGAGCGCGGGTTCATCGAGCGGACCCCGCACGAGTGGCACCGCAACGTGCTGGAGACCCGGCTCACGCTCGAAGGGCGCGCGGCGCTCGAACTGGCGGACGCCGCAGCGGTACGGGTGGAGCGGACGCTGGCCGCCGCCTTCAGCGGGGACGAGCGGGAGCTGCTCATCCGGCTGCTGGGCCGGTGCGCGGAGGTGCTGGACGCCCAGCGTTAGCCCGCTGTTCCGTTGAGATCCCCGTCATGTTTTTGCCGGGTTTTGGAACTGTCCGGGGTAATTCGTACATCAGGACTGGGGGATGCCCAGTCGTTCTGCCCCCGGGGGGCAGTCGTGACCGTTCGGAGCGAAGTTCGTGCACCAGTACCCGCAGAGCCCGCGGCCTGACCAGCCGTCGTACCAGGACCGTTCGGAGCGGTACGCGCAGGACCACCTGTACCCGGACCACCCGTACCCGGGCCCCCCGTACCCGGAGCAGCAGTACGGCGAGCAGCAGTACGGGGAGCCGCCGCGGCGCAGGCGGTCCCGGCGCGCGGTGTGGATCGGCGCGGCGGTCGCCTTCGCCCTCCTGCTCGGTGGCGGTGGCGGGTTCGCCGCCTGGAAGCTCGAGTGGTTCTCCGGCAACGGCGAGGACGTGAGCTTCGGCGCGTCCGCCCCGCCGCCCGCCGCGGACAAGAAGGCCACCCCCAGCGAGGCCCCCAAGCCCTCCGGCGACCCGGACGTGCTCATGCCGACGGGACCGAAGTCCGAGTTCAAGCAGACCGCCAAGCTCGACGACGGCACGATCATCGCCAAGACCCGCCTCACGGGCGCGAAGTCGGGCTTCGAGGGTGACGTGTGGGTGTGGGCGCCCAAGGAGTACGACGACCCGAAGTACGCCAAGAGCGGCTTCCCCGTCCTGATCGCGCTCCCCGGCGGCAACGGCTTCCCCGCCAACTACTGGGCCGACCGCAGCCTCGGCCTCCAGAAGGCCATCGGCGAGGGCGTCCAGGCGGGCACCAGCCTCCCCTTCATCGTCGTCATGCCGGTGCTCAACCCGGACAACAAGTACTACTACGACGGCGCCGACATACCCGGCCAGCCCAAGATGGGCACCTGGATCGCCGAGGACGTCCCGGACTTCACCAGGGCCAACTTCCGCACGTACAAGTCCCGCGACGGCTGGGCCTTCATGGGCTCCTCCTCCGGCGCCTTCGTCGGCATGAAAACCGTCCTCCAGTACCCCGACCGGTTCAAGGCCGTCATAGCCAGCGGCGGCGAGATCGTCCCGGACTCCCCGCTCTGGAAGGGCCACCAGGCGGAGATGGACGCGAACAACCCCGAGAAGCTCGCCAAGAAGCTGATCGACGCGAACGGTCCCGAGGTCTACATCAACTTCCAGGTGGGCACCAAGGAGAGCGGCAAGGAGCGGATGGTGAAGTTCCAGCAGCAGTTCGGCAAGGGGCCCGTCAAGATGACCATCCGCGACATCCAGAACGGCGAGCACAACGGCTGGCACTACGTCCGGGGCATGAAGGAAGGCTCCCTGGAGTGGATCAGCAAGGTGCTCAAGGCGCCCAAGCCCGACACCGCCGGCTGAGGCCCGTACGCCCCACCGGCCGGCGTCCGTCTGCGCGTCCCGCGTCCCGCGTCCCGTGTCCCGAGCCCCGCGTCCCGCGCCCGCGCCCGTGCGCCGCGTGGCACTCGCCACGTCACCCCCGTCCCAGGCAACCCATCCCGTCGTTCATACCTCTGTAAAGGGTGTAAGGGGGACCGATCGGTCCGGCCCGCGCTCCACAGCGAGCGCCGGAAAAGGAACGGGACAATTCCGTGCAGCATGACCAGCAGGGCGACGGCAGCCCCATGACCAAGGGCGGCCGTCGCCCCAAGCGCCTGCGCAGGACGCTGATCGGCGGTGGGCTCGCGCTTGCCCTCGCGGCGGGTGGCGGGGCGGCAGCGTACAAGTACGGGCTCTTCTCGGACACGGGGGAGCCCGTCTCCTTCGAGAAGGTCCAGGAGAAGGCCTCCAAGGCCTCCGACGTCCGGCCGGGCGTGATGATGCCCACCGGCCCGAAGGCCGAGTTCGTCCGCACCAGCCGGCTGCCGGACGGCACGCAGATCGCCAAGACCACCCTGACCGGCAAGAAGTCCGGATTCACGGGCGACGTATGGGTGTGGGTGCCCAAGGAGTACGACGAGCCGAGGTACGCCAAGAGCGCCTTCCCGGTCCTGATCTCCCTGCCCGGCGGCCGCGGCTACCCCACGAACTACTGGGGAACGGGCCCCGGCCTCGGCCTCCAGAAGGCCGTCAGCGACGGGGCGAAGGCCGGTACCAGCCTGCCCTTCATCCTGATCATGCCGGTGCACAACGCCGACACCCGGCACCACTTCGACGCCTCCGACATCCCCGGCCAGCCCAAGATGGGCACCTGGATGGCCGATGACGTCCCGGATTTCGCGAAGGCCAATTTCCGGACCTTCACCTCCCGCGACGGGTGGGCCTTCATGGGCTCTTCGGCGGGTGGATTCGGCGCCTTCAAGCACGTCCTCAAGTACCCCGACCGCTTCAAGGCCGCCATCGCCAGCGGGGTCGACATCGTCCCCGACTCCCCGCTCTGGAACGGGAACACGCAGGCCATGGACGAGAACAACCCCGAGAAGCTCGCCGCGAAGCTGATCGAGGAGGGCGGTCCGGACGTCTACATCAACTTCCAGATCGGCACCAAGGAGGGCGGCCGCGACAAGGCCGAGCAGTTCATGAAGGAGTACGGGAAAGGTCCCGTGCACACCAGGCTGCAGGTGATCCAGGATGGTGAGCACAACGGGAAGTCGTACGTACGCGGGATGCGGGAGGGCGCTCTCGAGTGGATCAGCAAGGTGATGTCGCCGCCGACCCCCGATCCCGCCGTGCGATGAGCAGGGTGGTGAAGGGGGCGTCGGTGGCCGCCGTCGCGGGGATCGCGGCGATGTGCGCCGTCGCGTTCATCGAGGCGCCGGGCGACCGGCCGGTGCACCCCTTCCCCACCGTCGGCGTGCTCATGGCCAACGGGGAGCACTGGTGCACGGCGAGCGTCGTCGACAGCCCCGAGGGCAATGTCGTCGCCACCGCGGCGCACTGCGTGGCCCCCGCCGGAGAGGACGGGGAGCCGGGCGAGGTCGCCCACGACGGCCTGGCCATCGGCGAGCTGTCGTTCGCCCCCGCCTTCTCGGGCGAGGGCTCCGGCACCCAGCCCCTCGGGGTCTGGAAGGTCCGCTCGATCCACGTCGACGACCGCTGGACGAGGTGGGGCGACGACACCGCCGACTTCGCCTTCCTCACCATCGCCCCCGACTCCGAGGGGCGCAGCGTCCAGGAGGCCGTGGGCGGCCGGGCCGAGACCCCCGCACCGGACTGGACCTCCGGGTACGAACGGGACGTGACCGTCGTCGGCTACCCGGAGTCCGAGCACAACCCCCAGAACAAGCCCGTCTCCTGCACGACGCAGACCCGCCACGACGACGATGACCCCGACATGCTCTACATCAGCTGCGCCGGCTTCTGGACGGGCACCAGCGGCAGCCCCTGGATCGCCGACCGGGGCGGGGCCGGCCGGCCCGGGCGGCTGATCGGGGTGCTGAGCGGCGGGGACACGGACGTGGACTCCACGGCCGCGGTCTTCGACGAGCGGGCGAAGGCGCTGTACGAGCGTGCGGCGCGGGGTTAGGGGGTGCCTTTACGGATCAGGCCGGCTCGCGGCGTCCGGAGCCGATCCTTCATCCAGCCTGATCCGCAGGACACCGCCTAGCCCCGTGCTTCCCGGCCTGCCGCTTCCTGCCTGCCCCGGCCTGCCCGCCGCTTCTCGTCCGCGGGTTCGGGTCCGCCGTTCCGTGGCCCTTGCTTCCTGCGCTCCGTACTGACGATCACGCCCACCGCCGCCACCACGATCGCCCCGCCGAGCAGGATCGGCCAGGTCAGGGCCTCGTCGAGGATGAGGGCGCCGAGCGCCACCGCCACGACCGGATTGACGTAGGCGTACGTGGACACCAGCGACAGCGGCGCCGCCTGCAGCAGCCACACGTACGCCGTGAAACCGACGAGCGAGCCGAAGAGCACCAGGTAGCCGAGTGCCAGCCAGGAGGCGGTGGAGAAGGCCGCCGGATCCAGGCCGCGGTGCTCGCCGCGCAGCAGGCCGACGAGCACGCCCCCGACCCCGCCCGCGAGCATCTGGTACACGCTCCCGGTGAACGGATTGCCCGGCAGGTCCAGCCTCGACGCCGAGAACGAGCCCAGAGACCACAGCACCGAGGCCCCCACCACCAGCAGCACCCCCGACAGCCGCACGTCACCGCTGAGCCCCGGGCTGGTCAGCACCGCGAGCCCGGCCAGGCCCACCAGCACCCCGCCCAGGGTGCGCCGCGGCGGCCGGTCGCCGGTGGCGGTGCGCAGCACCACCACCCACATCGGCACCGCGGCGACCAGCAGCGCGGCGAGCCCGGACGGCACGGAGGTCTCGGCGAGGACGACCAGGCCGTTGCCGCCGAGGATCAGCAGCACTCCGACCAGGGCCGCCGAACCGAGCTGCGCACGCGTGGCCTTGAGCGCGGCCGGGCCGTAACGCCAGGCGACGGCGGCCGCCAGGACCAGGCCGGCGATGATGAAGCGGATTCCGGCGGAGAGGAAGGGCGGCATGGTCTCGACGACGATCCGGATGCCGAGGTAGGTCGAACCCCAGACGACGTAGACGAGGCCGAGGGCGGTCCAGACCGCCGGAGTGGTCCTGCTCCCGGCGGGTGCTGATGTGCGCATGTTCGGATCCTAGGGTGGTCGCCGGCTCAGCCCTTGAGCAGGCTGTTCAGCTCGCCGTACGGGAGGGCGTCCGCGAGGGACCCGTAGGTGCCGCCGGAGAGCAGCTCCTCGGTGGCGCGACGGACCACGGCGTACGCGGCTTCGGCGACCCAGGAGCCGAGGCTGACGCGGGCGACGCCGAGGGCGCCGAGCTCGGCGACGGTGGGGGCGCCGGGGCCGACGAGGATGTTGAGCGGGGCGTCGATGCCCTTGGCGAGCTCGGCGATGGTGGCGGGGTCGGTGACCCCGGGCACGAAGACGCCGGTGGCGCCGGCGCGGAGGTAGGCGGCGGCGCGGTCGAGGGTCTCGTCCAGGCGGGTGGCGGGATCGCCGAGGCCGCGCAGGTACGTGTCGACGCGGGCGTTGATGAACAGCGGCACCCCGACGGCCGTCGCCGCGGCGCGGGCGGCGGCCAGGCGCTCGGCGTGCTCGGCGGGGGCGCGGCCGCCGTCCTCGATGTTGATGCCGACCGCGCCGGCGGCCAGCACGCCCGTGACGGTCTCCGCGACGCCGGCAGGGTCGGCGCCGAAGCCGCCCTCGATGTCGGCGGTGACGGGCACGGAGACGGCGGCGGCCACGCGGGCGACGAGGTCGAGGGCCCGGTCACGGGCGAGGGCGTCCCCGTCGGGCGAGCCGAGCGACCAGGCGACGCCGGCGCTGGTCGTGGCGACGGCGGGGGCGCCGGCGGCCTCGACGATACGGGCGCCGGCGACGTCCCAGGCGTTGGCGAGGGGGAGCGGGGCGGCGGGGCTGTGCAGGCTGGCGAAGGCGCGGGCCAGGGTGGGGAGGTCAAGGGTGGTGGTCATGGGCCCAGTTCAGCAGACGGCGGGCCCCGGGTCGCGCGGTTTTCCGACACGTAGGTCAGGCTGCCGTGCAGGGCCCCGCCCGGCCCGCCGTGGTGCTGCCGGGGGGAGATCCAGCCTCGCCGGCGTTTGAGGCGCGGGTCCGGGCGGAGCCCGGGGAACGGAGGAAGGGCGGGGCGGGGACGGGCTCCGCGCAGCGGACCGGGGAGGGGCTCCCGCGCAGCGGACCGGGCGGGTGTGTCAGGCCAGGCCCGCTGCGGCGCCCGCCCCGCAGAGGGGCAGGACGGCCGTGCGTCCCTGCAAGGGGTCGGTGGGGGCGGAGGGCCCGACCGCCGCCCAGCACGCCGCGGCCGTCGGTTCGACGAGCAGGCCCCGCCGGGCCAGGTCCCGCTGCGCCTCGCGGATCCGGTCGTCCGGGACGGTGAGGAAGGTGCCGCCCGACTTCCGGACCGCCGCCAGGATCTGCCGCGCCCGCGGCGGCGCCGGGATCGCGATCCCCTCCGCCACGGTGGGGAGCGGCGGCACCGGACCGGCCTCCTCGGCACCCGCGGCGAAGGCGGCCGCCAGCGGTGCCACCGCCTCCGCCTGGACCGCGATCAGCGCCGGCGGCCGGACTCCGCGCCGGCCCAGCTCCTCCACCGCCAGGGCCGCGCCGAGCAGCAGGGTGCCGTTGCCCACCGGGACGACCAGGACCTCCGGCAGCCGGCCGCCGAGTTCCTCCCACACCTCGTACACGTACGTCTTCGTCCCGTGCAGGAAGTACGGGTTGAAGACGTGGCTCGCGTAGAAGACCCCCGGCTCGTCGGCGGCCCCCCGAGCCGCCTCCGCCGCGGCCTCGCGGCCGCCCGTGACCACCCGTACGACCGCCCCGTGCGCCCGCATCCGCCCGGTCTTCTTCTCCGAGGTGCCCTCGGGCACGAAAACTTCACAATCCAGCCCGGCCCGCGCGCAGTAGGCCGCGACCGATGTCCCCGCGTTGCCGCTGCTGTCCGCCACCACCCGCGTCGGAGCCAGCCGCCTGGCCACCTCCGCGAGCATCACCGCGCCCCGGTCCTTGAAGGACAGCGTCGGCATCAGGAAGTCGAGTTTGGCGTGAACCCGCTCCGCCAGCGGTACCAGCGGAGTGTGCCCCTCCGCCAGGGAGACGGAGAACGCCCCCGGCAGCGGCAGTGCGGCCGCGTACCGCCACAGCGAGTTCGGGCCGGCGGCCGGTTCCAGTGCCGCGGCCGGATCCGGCGTGAAATCGAGGGCCCACGGGCCGCCGCACAGCGGGCAGCACCAGGGGGCCGTCCGGGCGTCCGCGCGCGTGTCGTCCTCTGGGCAGACGTAACCGGGGAGTGCGTGCGACATGTGCGGAGCGCCTTTGCTCAATCATGGCCGGGGTATGGCACGGATGTTACGCGTCGGCCGTCCTCTTGTGGCAGGCGCCGACCGTGGGTCAACCTTTCGGAGGCGGCGGCCTGTTGGGCCATTTGCTTTGACATGCACATGCCTAACCGCAGGTCTGGACGCTCCCTGAACGCCTGTGCAGGGGCGCCCGCCCGCCCCGCTCAATCCCCGCAGCGCACCACCTACGAGGAGGACCCCCCACATGTCCGTGATGCGTCACACCCGCCGGAAGATCGCCGGCATCAGCGCGACCGCCGTCGCGGCCCTCGCGCTCGGCGCGGCCGCCGCGTTACCCGCCTCGGCGGCCGACAGCGGCGCGCAGGGCGTCATCGAGAACGCCGGCGCCCCCGGAACCGTCGCCGGCAGCTACATCGTGACTTTGAACGACTCCGCCGCCCGCTCCACCGCCGACAGCGGCAAGGCCCTCGCCAAGCGGTACGGCGCGAAGATCGACCGGGTCTACAGCGCCGCCCTCAACGGCTACTCCGTCGAGGTCTCCGAGGCGCAGGCCAGAAAGCTCGCCGCCGACCCGGCGGTCAAGTCCGTCGTGCAGAACCGGGTCTTCACCGTCGACGCCGCCGACGGGACGCAGCCCAGCCCGCCGTCCTGGGGCCTGGACCGCATCGACCAGCGCGCGCTCCCGCTGGACCAGAGCTACACCTATCCCGACAAGGCCGGCGAGGGCGTCACCGCCTACATCATCGACACCGGCGTCCGCAAGACGCACCAGGACTTCGGCGGCCGCGCCTCCGACGGCTACGACGCCATCGACAACGACAACACCGCCCAGGACGGCCACGGCCACGGCACGCACGTCGCCGGCACCGTCGCGGGCGGCTCGTACGGCGTGGCCAAGAAGGCCAGGATCGTCGGCGTCCGGGTGCTCGACAACAACGGCTCCGGCACGACCGCCCAGGTCGTCGCGGGCATCGACTGGGTGACGCGCAACGCGGTCAAGCCGGCCGTGGCCAACATGTCGCTCGGCGGCGGCGCGGACTCCGCGCTCGACACGGCCGTACGCAACTCCATAGCCTCCGGCATCACCTACGGCGTCGCCGCGGGCAACGAGTCCACCGACGCCTCCACCAAGTCCCCGGCGCGCGTCGCCGAGGCCATCACGGTCGGCGCGACGACCAGCACCGACGCGAAGGCCAGCTACTCCAACTACGGCACGATCCTCGACATCTTCGCGCCGGGCTCCTCCATCACCTCCTCGTGGGGGACGGGCGACACCGCCACCAACACCATCTCCGGCACCTCGATGGCCACGCCGCACGTCGTGGGCGCGGCGGCGCTGTACCTGTCGCAGAACCCGTCGAGCACCCCGGCCCAGGTCCGCGACGGCCTGGTGAACGCGGCCACCCCGAACGTGGTGACCGGCCCCGGCAGCGGCTCCCCCAACCGCCTCCTCTACGTGGGCGGCGGCACCACCCCGCCGAACCCGGGCACCCGCTTCGAGAACACGGCGGACTACGCGATCAACGACAACTCCACCGTCGAATCCCCGATCACCGTCAGCGGGATCTCCGGCAACGCCCCGGCGACGCTGAGCGTCCCGGTCGACATCAAGCACACGTACATCGGTGACCTGAAGGTCGACCTCGTCGCGCCCGACGGCACCGTCTACACCCTGCACAACCGTGCCGGCGGAAGCGCCGACAACATCATCAAGACCTTCACGGTGAACGCCTCCGCCGAGGTCGCCAACGGGGTGTGGAAGCTCCGGGTGAACGACAACGCGAACATCGACACCGGCAAGATCGACTCCTGGGCGCTGCAGTTCTGAGACCGGGAAGCGAGCCACCGGCGCAGGGTGAGCGGCATCGCCGCGCGCACGGCTGAGCCGCGATCAACGGGCGGGGGCGACCGACAGGGCGGTCGCCCCCGCTGCGTACTATTCGCGCATTCGTTCGCGCCCCCTGTGATGGAGTCCCCCGCCCCGTGACCACCCCGCCGAGTCCTCCCACCGGACCGGGCCACTCCTGGCCCCCGCCCGCCCCGCAGAACCCGTGGGCGCCGCCGCCCGGTTACGGGCAGCAGCCGCCGGCGCTCAACGGCTTCGCGCTCGCCTCGCTCCTCGTCGGCCTGCTGTGCCTTCCGCCGCTGGGCGTCGTCTTCGGGATCGTGGCCCTCGTGCAGATCCCGAGGAAGCGGCAGCGGGGCAAGGCGCTGGCGATCGTGGGCCTGGCGGTGTCCGTGGTGATGACCGGCGTGGTGGCCCTGACCGCGGGCCCGGTCGCGAGGGCGCTGGGCGAACGCTTCGACCGGATCGCCGAGCTGACCGACGCCGAGGGCGTGCTGACGGACATGGAGGACCTGCGCGGGGGTGACTGCTTCAACGTGCCGGGCGGGGACATGATGGAGGACCGGCCCCTGACCTACAAGATCGACTGTGCGCAGCCGCACCACGGCGAGGTCACCCTGGCGGCGGCCCCGAAGGAAGCCCCCGGCACGGAGGCGGCGGACCGCGCCACCGAGGACACCTGCTGGAAGGCCCAGGACGACTACGCGATGGACACCTGGGCGCTGCCCGCCACCGCAGAGATGTTCTACTTCGCGCCCTCCCGGGAGAGCTGGCGGCTGGGCGACCGGCACCTGCTGTGCGTGATCGCGACGACGGAGCACGAGCAGCGCGGCAGCCTGCGCCGGGGCGAGGCGGAGCTGACGCCCGCACAGGTGGAGTTCCTGAAGGCGGCGAACGCGGTGGAGTTCCTCGTGGGCCGCTCACCGGACGCGGACGTCGAGGACGCGCTGCCGGAGCACCGGGCGTGGGCGCTGAAGGTGCACGGAGCGCTGGGCGCCGAGGCGGAGGTGCTGGAGGCGCACAAGGGCCGGCCCGGCCTGGACGCGGCCGCGCGGGCCACGCTCAAGGAGATCGAAGCGGCGCGCAAGCTGTGGGCGAAGGCCTCGCAGGCCCGGACGGCGGGGGAGTTCGACAAGCAGTGGGACCTGGCCATGGGCGCGATGTCCCTGGAGACGGAGAAGTCGCTGCGCGGTGCCTACGGGCTGGCGACGACGGTTCCGGACTGGCTGGAGGAGGGGCCGGGCGGGCCCGGCGGCGGACCGGGCGGTGGGCCGGGGCGCGCCCCCTCCACGGAGGCCGCGTGACGTCGTCGGGGTAACGCCCGGTAATGGGTTTGAGTGACCTGGCTTCATCACTTCGGGTGAAACTCTGGCCCTTGCTTGCGTCGTACAACCGTCGGTTGCCAGGGTGTTGCTGTCTGTCAACCTGATGGGAGTGGCCAGTGACTTTCGGTGAGCAGCCGGCCTACCTGCGTGTGGCCGGGGATCTCCGACGGAAGATCGTCGACGGTTCTCTGCCCCCGCACGCCCGGCTCCCCTCGCAGGCCCGCATCCGCGAGGAGTACGGGGTCTCCGACACCGTGGCGCTGGAGGCGCGCAAGGTCCTCATGGCGGAGGGGCTGGTCGAGGGCCGGTCCGGATCGGGTACGTACGTACGCGAACAGCCGGTGCCGCGGCGGGTCGCCCGCTCCGGCTACCGCACCGGCGGCACGTCGACGCCGTTCCGGCAGGAGCAGGCGGACTCCGGCGCGCGCGGCACGTGGGAGTCCAGCAGCGAACAGACGGGCGCGCCCGCGGAGATCGCGAAGCGGCTGGGCATCGCGCCGGGGGAGCGGGTGATGCGGACCCGGTATGTCTTCCGGGACGCGGGGGAGGCGATGATGCTCTCCACTTCCTGGGAGCCGCTGGCCGTGACGGGCCGGACGCCGGTGATGCTGCCGGAGGAGGGGCCGCTGGGCGGCTCGGGGGTGGTCGACCGGATGGCCGCGATCGACGTCGTCGTGGACAACATGGTGGAGGAGGTCGGCGCACGGCCGGGGCTTGCGGAGGAGATCCTGCTGCTGGGCGGCGTGCCGGGCCACGTGGTGCTGGTGATCGGCCGTACGTACTTCGCCTCCGACCGGGCCGTGGAAACGGCGGACGTGGTGATCCCGGCCGACCGGTACCGGCTCTCGTACCACTTGCCGGTCCGGTAGCGCCCGCGCCGGCCGGGCGGGGAGTCGGCGGGTGCCGCGCCGTTGCCGGGGCTCCGCCCCGCGCCCCGCGCCTCAAACGCCGGCGGGGCTGCAGTCGGGTGCGGTGAGGCCCGCGCCGGCCGGGCGGGGAGCCGGCGGGTGCCGCGCCGTTGCCGGGGCTCCGCCCCGCGCCGCACGCGTCGGCGAGGCCGCCTTCCGCTGCCGCCGCGCGAGTTGACGGGACGTCACCCGGCAGGTTTCGGCGTGATGGTGATCGCCCCCGCCGTTTCGATCCTCGCCTTTCTTCGGGCCGTTCGGTGACCGCGCCGAGGGCCCCTCCGCCGTCGTCGCCACCGGGCTCGTCCCCTCCCCCGACGCGACCTGCGGAGACCTTTGCCGCCCGGCCCGGAGGGCCTCCGTGCGCCGGGTGCGAACCGGCGCGCACGGCCCACTCGTACACGTGGCCGGATGCGTACGCCCCCTAGGTACCTCTTCGTGAAAAACCGTATCCGCTGTGTAAAGGTCGGGCGTAAGCTCGGGCATATGCGCAATGCGGTTTCCCGGGCAGGTACATCGGCGGAGGGTGAAACGCGATGAACGACAGCGGTGCCCTGCTCCCGTGGCTGGTCATACGTCAGGACGACAACGGCAACCGCTACCGGGTGGGCCGGTACGCCACCCGGGCCGAGGCCCAGAAGGTCGTCGACAGCCTCGGCGACAGAGGACACAAGCAGCTGTACTGGGTCGAGCGGATCGGTCAGACCGCCACGATGAACTGAGCATCAGCCTTGCCATAGGCTCCGCCCATGACGGTACGAGTGGTCGTGGGCGGAGCCCTTTGTCATGAGGGGCGCCTGCTGGCCGCCCGCCGCAGCGCACCCCCTGAGCTGGCCGGACGCTGGGAGCTGCCGGGCGGCAAGGCCGAGCCGGGTGAATCCGTCCCCGAGGCGCTGGTGCGCGAACTGCGCGAGGAGCTCGGCGTCGAGACCGAGCCGCTGGAGCGGATCCCGGGGGAGTGGCCCCTGAAGCCCGGTCTCGTGCTGCACGTGTGGACCGCCCGGCTGCTGTCCGGGGTGCCCGCGCCGCTGGAGGACCACGACGAGCTGCGCTGGCTCGCGCCCGAGGACCTGGAGTCCGTGGACTGGCTGGACCAGGACCGGCCCGCGGTCGCCGAGGCCGGCCGCCGGCTGCGCGCCGCCGAAGCGGGCGAAGGCGAAGCAGTCGAAGTCAAAGCAGCCGAAGCCAAAGCGGGCGAAGTGGAAGCATCCGAAGCAGCCGGTGCGGCCGACGGCGTCGGCGCCGGGGGCGCGTGACGCTCATGCTGTAGGCCGTCTGCGCCACAGTGCGCCGGTGCGTGGGGGACCGAGTGGTACGCCGCCTCGAATATCGGGTATGTCGCTATTAATCCCTATCTCGTCCCCCTTTCGTTGCAGACGAACCGGACTGGGGTCGCTGCTGGCCCGGGAAGTGATCGGCGTGATCGACACAGACGGTGAATGCGCCGAGTGGGCCTTCCCCGCCGAACCCGGTGCCGTCCGCACCGCCCGACACGCCGTGCGCGGCACCCTCAGGGCCTGGGGCCTGGAGGCCGTCGGCGATGTGACCGTCCTGCTGGTCAGCGAGCTCGTCACCAACTCCCTGCGCTACGCGTCCGGCCCCATCGGGGTGCGGATGGAACGGCGGAATCCAGCCGCCGACGACCGGGCGGGCGGCCCCGCGCTGCTCGTGGAAGTTTCCGATCCGCTTCCGGATCCGCCCCGCGAGCGCATCGCGAAGCCCAGCGACGAGGGCGGCCGCGGACTGCACCTCGTCGCCGTCTCCTCGCAGCGCTGGGGGACCCGGCACGGGAAGTCGGGCAAGACTGTGTGGTTCGAGTTGGCACTTCCTGGTGAGTAACAAGGGGAAGGGTGGCCGTCCGTCGCACGAGGTGGCTAAAAACTAACGGGACCTTTTTGTGATCGTGAACGCCGTGCCGTCAGGGGCCGTGTGCTGAATACTGCGGTCATGGCCGGTCCGGTTGCGGTGAGCTGGAGGGGACGGTCGCGTGAGCGAGATACCTGCGCAGGCACATCAGGCCGACGTGCCTCGGGAGACATGGCACGACTCCCTGTGGCACAGCAGTCCGCCTGGCTCGATATATGACTACATAAAGGTCGCGTCGTTTTCGATCGGGCCCGACGGGCTCATCGACCAGTGGAGTCTGCGCGCCGAGGACCTCTTCGGGCTGACGGCCGCACAGGCGGTGGGGCGCGATCCGGTCGAGGCCTTCATGCCGTCCGAGCTGCGTGCCGACGCCCACCGCAGGGTCTCCGAGATTCTCGACGGCAAGGAATGGACGGGCCTGATCCCCTTCCGGATCCCGGGCGGCAACGGCGCGCACGGCGTGGCCGAGATCTATGTGATGCCCACCCAGACCGAAACCGGCGAGCGGGCCGCGCTGTGCGTCGTCGTCGACGTCCGCGCCCTGCGGCAGATCGAATCCGATCTGGCGGCCTCGCAGGCCATATTCGGCCAATCCCCTTTCGGCTTCCTGCTCTTCGGTACCGACCTCACCGTGCAGCGGGCCAACCGCCGCTTCGCCACCGTCTTCGGCGGATCCGCCGAAGAGCACCGGGGCCGTACGGTCCACGACTACCTGCCGCCGCACGAGGCCGACCGGATGGCCGAGGCCCTGCGCCGCGTGCTGGAGACCGGGGACTCGGTCACCGACCTGAGGATCACCGGAGCCGCCCCCGGCAGCCGGGAGGACCGGCACTGGTCCATCAACCTCTACCGCGTGCACGGCGGCACCGGCCGCCCCGTGGGCATCGCCGGCATCGGCACCGACGTCACCCGCCGCCACCTCGCCGCCCGCGAGGCCGCCGGAGTCCGCCGCAACCTCGCCCTGCTCAACGAGGCCGGGCACCGCATCGGCAACTCCCTGGACCTGGAGACCACCGCCCGCGAACTCCTCGACGTCACCGTCCCGGGCTTCTGCGACCTGGCCGCCGTCGACCTCTACCAGGGCCTGCTGCTCGGCGACGACGACCGGCCCGCCCGGCCGCAGGGCCCCGGGGTCCCCTCCCTGCCCGGGCAGGGCGCCGGACGGGCCCCGTCCGCGCCCCTGCGCAGGGTCGCCTTCGCCTCGGCCGTCTCGGACGCCCCCCTGTCGGGGACGGGCGCCCCGGTCTCCGTGGGGGACATCCACCGCTACCCGGCGGCGTCGCCCGGTGCGCTCGCGCTGCGGACGGCGCGCCCGCGGCTGATCGAGGGCGGCGGACCGGACGGGCTCGTCCAGTCCACGCTGGTCGTACCGATGGTCGCCCACGACACGGTGGTCGGGCTCGCCCAGTTCTCCCGTACGAAGGGCAGCGAGCCCTTCGGCGAACGGGACCGGGCCGTCGCGGTCGAGCTGGCCGCGCGGGCCGCCGTCTGCATCGACAACGCCCGGCTGTACCGGCGCGAGCACGAGCGGGCGCTGATCCTCCAGCGCAGCCTGCTGCCGCCCGGGGATCCCGAGGCCGCCGGCCTGGACATCGCCTGCCGCTACCTGCCGGGCAACGCGGCCACCGAGGTCGGCGGGGACTGGTTCGACGTCATCGAGCTGCCCGGGCACCGTACGGCGCTGGTCGTCGGCGACGTGATGGGGCGCGGGCTGCGGGCCGCCGTCGCGATGGGCGAACTGCGGACCGCGGTACGGACCCTCGCGCTGCTGGACCTCGAACCGGCGGAGGTGCTGTCGGCACTGGACGAGATCGCCCGCGGGCTCGGCGCCCCCGGCGGCTCCCAGCAGGCCTCCCGGGCCGCCCTGCACTCGCGGGACGCGGACCGCTCGGAGGTGTACCTCGCCACCTGCGTGTACGCCGTCTACGACCCGGTGACCCGGCGCTGCACGATCGCCAACGCCGGCCACATGCCGCCGGTGCTGGTGGAACCCCCGGAGGAGGGCGGCGCCCCGCGGCCCGCACTGCTGCTGGAGGTGCCGCCCGGGATGCCGCTGGGGGTGGGCGGGGAGCCGTTCGAAGAGGTCGAGGTGGAACTGCCGGAGGGGGCGCTGCTCGCCCTCTACACCGACGGGCTGGTGGAGTCCCGCGACCACCCGCTGGAGGAGGGTCTGCGCGGTCTCCGCGAGGCCCTCGCGGACCCGGTCCGGCCGCTGGAGGACGTCTGCGACCACGTACTGAACACCCTGGACACCCGGCACGGGGAAGACGACATCGCGCTGCTGATGGCGCGGGTCCAGGGCCTGCCAGTGGACGCCGTCGGCGACTGGCAGCTGCCGCGCGAGGCCCGCTCGGTGGGCCGGGCGCGGGAGCTGGCACGGGCCAAGCTGCCGGCGTGGGGCCTGGAGGGGCTGCTGGACACGACGGAACTGCTGGTCAGCGAGCTGGTGACGAACGCCCTGCGGTACGGGGAGGGGGAGATCAGGCTGCGGCTGCTGCTGGACCGCACCCTGGTGTGCGAGGTGTGGGACGCGAACCTGGTCCAGCCGCGGCGCAGGCGCGCCCGTGACACGGATGAGGGCGGGCGCGGGCTGCAGCTGGTCGGGCTCCTCTCCGCCGGCTGGGGCACCCGCCGCACCCACCGCGGCAAAACGGTCTGGTTCGAACTCCCGCTCCCCGGCGCCACGGCGGAGTCGGTCACCGAACTCTCGGCGGAGCAACTCCTGGACATGTACGGCTGACCCCCGGCGCCCGGCGCGCCCGGGCACATCCGGCCCCGCCGGCGTTCGAGGCGCGGGTCCGGGCAGGGCCCGGGGAACGGAGGAAGGGCGGGTCGGGGACGGCTCCGCGCAGCGGCGCCCCGGCCACCAGGGGGAGTCAGGCAGGCCCGCCTGACTCGAGGGTGGCGAGGCGCGCCTCGATTTCCGAGGCCTTGCCCAGGTCGTCCAGGGCCTCGAACTGTGCGTCCAGCATCGTGTTCTGCGCCTGCGCGGTCTTCGCCCGGGCCACCAGCTCGTCCCGCTTCGCCTGGAGTTCCGTCAGTTTGTCCTTCATCGACTCCAGGCCGGACTTCAGCTCGTCCACGACCACCGTCTGGGCCGCGATCGCCGGCTGCGCCGTCTGAGCCTCCCTCCCCGACTGGATCTGCCGGCCGAGCGCCACCTTCGCCAGGTGGTCGAACCTGTCCGCGTCCGCCGCGCCCGCCGCCCGCAGTTCGTCGGCCTTCCTGCTCGCGGCCCAGGCCTTGTCGCCCCACTCCGCGGCCGCCTCCACGTCCTCCTTGTGGTCCGCCTGCAACAGCCGCAGGTTGCCGATCGTCGTCGCGACCGCCTGCTCCGCCTCCGAGATGTTGTTCGAGTAGTCGCGGATCAGCTGGTCCAGCGTCTTCTGCGGGTCCTCCGCCTGGTCCAGCAGGGCGTTGACGTTGGCCTTGGCGAGCTGGGTGACGCGTCCGAGGATGGTCCGCATGCTCATGTCGGATCCCTTCCTGGTGGGGAGGACACGGTCAGAAGCGGCCGCCGCCGCCCATGCGGCCACGGGTGCCGACTCCGCCGAAGGCGCCGGGTCCCGCGCCCCCGCCGAAGGAGCCGGGTCCACCGCCCCCGCCGGAGCCGCCCCGGGAGCCGCCACCCCGCAGGAGTTCGCCGAGGATGATCCCGCCGAGCACCGCGCCGCCCCGGCCGCCGCCGGCGGAGCGGCCGCCGTACGGGTCCCGGTAGCCCCGTACGTCCTGTTCCGCCCGTTCCTGCGCCTCTCGCGCCAGCGCGTCCGCCCGCTGCGCCTGCGCCAGTGCGCCCGCCGGGTCGGATCCGGCCAGCGACCGCGAGCGCTCCAGGTGCCGCTGCGCCTCCGCCAGCCGGGTGCGGGCCTGGCTGCCGACCGCGCCCCGGCTGGTGGTGATGTAGTCCGCGGCCGCGCCGATCGCGCTGCGCGCCGCGAGCGAGGCCTGGTCGAGCAGGGCCGCCGCCCGCTGCCGGCCCGACTCCCGCTCCCGCGCACCGGCCAGGGCCGCGTCCAGGGCCGCGTCGGCCTCCTCCACGCGCCGCAGGGCGTCGAGCGGGTCGTACCGGCCGGCCTCCTGCTCCTGCCGTACGCGGGCCACTACCGCCTCCGCCCGGCCGATCCGGCCCTGGAGATCGGCGGGGGACACCTCCGCCGGCGTCCCGCTCAGCAGACCGCGCGCGTCGGCGAGGTCGGTGTCCGTCTCGGTCAGGGCGCCCGGCAGCTTGCCGGCCGCCTCCGCCAGCTCCTGCGCGCGCCGCTCGACCGCGTCGACCAGGGTCGCGGCCTGGTCCACCGCGCCCTCGGCGGCGCGTACGTGCACGGCCGCCCTGCCGTTGTCGCCGCCGTCCAGGGCCGCGCGGGCCTCGCCGAGGTGCGTGGTGGCGAACAGCAACCGGTCCTTGGCCCGTTCCGCGTGGGAGGCGACCGGCGCGGCCGCGGAGTCCGCGTACCGCCGCGTCAGCGCGGTCAGGGTCGCCTCGGCCGTCGTGGTCCGCCCGGTCAGCTCCCGGAACTGCGCCCCACGGTCGCCAGCGCCTGCGGGGCGTTCTTCTCCAGGTCCCGCAGCCGGTCGAAGTCCGCCGACCGGGCGTCCAGCCGCCGGTTCGCCTCCGTGCACCGGGCGACGATCTCGTCCAGCATCCGGCGCCGCGCCGCGTCGTCCTCCGGGTGGGCGTCGTCGAGCTGCTGCCTCAGCCGGAAGGCCTGAGTCAGCTCGCCCTTCGCGTACTCCACCGCCTCGGTGAAGGGGGACACCGCCTCGTCGCCGAACTGGGCGGAGGCGAAGCCGAGTTCCTCGGTGCTCGTGCGGACGGAGTCGTCGGTCTCCACCAGCAGCGTCTTGGCCCGGGCGTCCAGTTCCGGCAGCGGCAGCCGGTCCGGTGCCCCTTCGGGCCAGCCCGGCCCGGTCGTCGTACCGCGGCCGGCGGCGCCGATCACGGCCTCCCTGCGCTTGCGGCGGCGGTACGCGTACGCCCCGAACGCCCCGGCCGCGCCGACCGCGACGACCGGCAGCACGTAGTCCCCGGCGCCGCCCGACCCGTCCCCCTCGCCGCCGGGATCGGCCGGGCCGGGGGTGATGGCGGGCACGGGCACGGGCAGCCCGCCGTGCACGGCGTCGTAGCCCCGGGCCGCGCCGATGGCGACGCCGGCCCAGTCGTTCTGCCTCAGGGCCGGCTCGATGGCGGTCCGGGCGACGGCCGCCTCGCGGTCGCCGAGCGCCCCGACCCGGTCGGTGATCTGCCCCTGCTGCGACAGGGTGACGGGATCCTCCGCCCGTGCCGGCGGCGCTCCGGCCAGGCCCCAGCCGCCGAGCGCCAGCAGCCCGGCGGCCAGCGCGAGCCCGGCCCGTATGCGCGTGTCGCTTCTCGTCCTACTTCTCGGCGGGATCACATGGGGGAGGGTATGGGCGGTTTTGCCACCCCGCACCCGGAGTGATCACCGCCCGCCCCTACGGGGTCTCGGTGCGCCGCCGGATCTTGTTGCCCAGCCACACCAGCGGGTCGTACTTGCGGTCCACCGCCCGTTCCTTCAGCGGGATCAGGGCGTTGTCGGTGATCTTGATGCCCTCGGGGCAGACCTCCGTACAGCACTTGGTGATGTTGCAGTAGCCGAGCCCGTGCTCCTCCTGGGCCGCCCGCTTGCGGTCCAGGCCCGCCTCCGACGCCGCGTCCAGGGGGTGCATGTCCAGCTCCGCCACCCGCATGAGGAAGCGCGGGCCCGCGAAGGCGGTCTTGTTCTCCTCGTGGTCACGCACCACGTGGCAGGTGTCCTGGCACAGGAAGCACTCGATGCACTTGCGGAACTCCTGCGAGCGCTCCACGTCGATCTGCTGCATCCGGTAAGCGCCCGGCGCCACCCCCGCCGGCGGGACGAAGGCCGGGACCTCGCGCGCCTTGCGGTAGTTGAAGGACACGTCCGTCACCAGGTCGCGGACGACCGGGAAGGCCCGCAGCGGGGTGATCGTGATCGTCTCCGACCGCTCGAAGGTGGACATGCGCGTCATGCACATCAGCCGGGGCCGGCCGTTGACCTCCGCGCTGCACGAGCCGCACTTGCCCGCCTTGCAGTTCCAGCGCACCGCCAGGTCCGAGGCCTGGGTGGCCTGGAGCCGGTGGACGATGTCCAGGACCACCTCCCCGTCGTGCACCTCGACCGTGAAGTCCCGCAGGTCCCCGCCCTCGGCGTCGCCCCGCCAGATCCGGAAGCGTGCGTCGTAGGTAGTCACTGGAAGAGCTCCTCTTCGGCGAGGTACTTGGCCAACTCTTCCTTCTCGAACAGCGCGAGCAGGTCGGGTCGGATGGGGTCGGTGCGGGTCCGGACCAGGGTGATCCGGTCGGCCGCGGGATCCGCCGGGACCGGGTCGACGGGACGGCACAGCAGGTTCACCGGGCGCCAGTCGCGCTCCATCGCCGGGCAGTCCTCGCGGGTGTGCCCGCCCCGGCTCTCGGTGCGCTCCAGGGCCGCGCGGGCCACGCACTCGCTGACCAGCAGCATGTTCCGCAGGTCCAGCGCCAGGTGCCAGCCCGGGTTGAACTGCCGGTGCCCCTCGACCCCGGCGCGCGCCGCCCGTACGCGCAGGGCGGCCAGCTTCTCCAGGGCCTCGGCCATCTCGCCCTCGCGGCGGATGATGCCGACCAGGTCGTTCATGGTCGTCTGGAGCTCCTGGTGGAGGGTGTACGGGTTCTCCGCCCCGTCCTCCGCGTGGAAGGGGGCCAGGGCCTCCTCGGCCGCCGCGTCGATCGCGGCCTGGGTGACCGCGGGGCGTACGCCGGCCCCGGAGGCGTACTGCGCCGCGTGCAGGCCGGCCCGGCGGCCGAAGACCAGCAGGTCGGAGAGGGAGTTCCCGCCGAGGCGGTTCGAGCCGTGCATTCCGCCCGCGACCTCGCCCGCGGCGAAGAGCCCCGGAACGCCGACCGTCGCGGCGGTGTCCGAGTCGACCGCGATGCCGCCCATCACGTAGTGGCAGGTCGGGCCGACCTCCATCGGCTCCGCCGTGATGTCCACGTCCGCCAGCTCCTTGAACTGGTGGTACATGGAGGGCAGCCGCCGCCTGATCTTCTCCGCCGGCATGCGCGTGGAGACGTCCAGGAAGACCCCGCCGTGCGGGGACCCGCGGCCGGCCTTCACCTCGGAGTTGATGGCCCGGGCCACCTCGTCGCGCGGCAGCAGCTCGGGGGGACGCCGGTTGTGGTCCGGGTCCTCGTACCAGCGGTCGCCCTCCTCCTCCGACTCCGCGTACTTCTCCTTGAACACGTCGGGGACGTAGTCGAACATGAACCGCTTGCCCTCGGAATTGCGCAGCACCCCGCCGTCGCCGCGCACGGATTCGGTGACGAGGATGCCCTTCACCGACGGCGGCCAGACCATGCCCGTGGGGTGGAACTGCACGAACTCCATGTTCAGCAGGGGTGCGCCCGCGAGCAGGGCCAGCGCATGGCCGTCGCCCGTGTACTCCCACGAGTTCGAGGTGGTCTTGAAGGACTTGCCGATCCCGCCCGTGGCCAGGACCACCGCCGGGGCCTCCAGGACGAAGAAGCGGCCGGTCTCGCGCTCGTAGCAGAAGGCCCCCGAGACCCTCTCCCCGTCCTTCAGGCTGCGGTCTTTCAGGACCCGGGTGACCGTGCACTCCTGGAAGACCTTGAGCCGGGCCTCGTAGTCCCCGTACTCCTTGAAGTCCTCCTGCTGGAGCTGGACGATCTTCTGCTGGAGGGTGCGGATCAGCTCCAGGCCGGTGCGGTCCCCCACGTGCGCGAGGCGCGGGTACTCGTGCCCGCCGAAGTTGCGCTGCGAGATCTTCCCGTCGGGTGTGCGGTCGAAGAGCGCGCCCCAGGTCTCCAGCTCCCAGACCCGGTCCGGGGCCTCCTTCGCGTGCAGCTCCGCCATGCGCCACTGGTTGAGGAACTTGCCCCCGCGCATCGTGTCGCGGAAGTGGACCTGCCAGTTGTCGCCCTCGTTGACGTTGCCCATGGAGGCGGCGATCCCGCCCTCCGCCATGACGGTGTGGGCCTTGCCGAAGAGGGACTTGCAGATCACGGCCGTACGGGCGCCGCGCTCGCGGGCCTCGATCGCGGCCCGCAGCCCGGCGCCGCCCGCGCCGACCACCACGACGTCCCACTGCTGCCGTTCCACTTGAGCCATCTCAGAAGATCCTCGGGTCGGTGAAGGCGCCGCTGGCCACCAGGTACACGTAGAAGTCGCACAGGGCCACGCTGATCAGCGAGGCCCACGCCAGCAGCATGTGGCGGGCGTTGAGCCGGCTGACCCAGCCCCACAGCCGGTAGCGCACCGGGTGCTTCGAGAAGTGCCTGAGCTTGCCGCCCATGATGTGGCGGCAGGAGTGACAGGACAGCGTGTAGGCCCAGATCAGCACGATGTTGACGACGAACAGCAGCGTCCCGAGGCCCATGTGCCCCCACGCGTAGTGCTCGTCGCGGAAGGTCAGCACCGTGTCGTAGGTGAGGATGCCCGCGACCGGCACCGCCGCGTAGAAGAAGTACCGGTGCATGTTCTGGAAGACCAGCGGGAAGCGGGTCTCACCGGTGTACGTGGCGTGCGGCTCGGCGACGGCGCAGGCGGGCGGTGAGGCCCAGAAACCCCGGTAGTAGGCCTTGCGGTAGTAGTAGCAGGTCAGGCGGAAGCCGAGCGGGAAGACCAGGATCAGCAGCGCGGGGGACAGGCCCCACCAGCTGCCGAAGAGGTCCCAGTTGGGGCCGCCGCGCATCTCCTGGCAGTTCTCCGCGAGGCACGGGGAGTAGAACGGGGAGACGTACGGGGCCGCGTAGTAGTCGGCGTTCGCGAAGGCCCGCCACGTCGAGTAGACGACGAAGGCGAGCAGCCCGGCCGCGGTGCCGGCGGGGGCCAGCCACCACCGGTCGGTCCGCAGGTGCCGGGCAGCGATCGCGGCCCGGGAGGCGTCGTGGACGCCGCCGGGCCGCTGCTGGGGTGGTTGTGTTCCTGTGGCCAAAGGGGACTCCGGGTGGAGTGATGAGGGGTGGCCCAGGAGGCCCGGCCGCGTACGGCCGGGCCTGATGGGTTCAGCGGGGTCGGATGGCTGCGCCGGGACGGCTGCCGGGTCAGGGGGCGCGGCGGTCGCGTGCGCCCAGGCCCTCGTCGTCGGTGTCCGTCCACAACGCGTTGTCGTACGGGGTGTCCGGGATGGTCACCATCCGGGACGGGTCCGGCGCCGCGGCCGGACTCGGCTTCTGGCGCCGGGCCTGCTGTTCCAGCTGCTCGACCTTGCGGGTCAGCTCGTCCAGGTTGCGCCTCACGGCGCTCAGGTCGTCTTGCAGGGACATGATTTGCCCTCACTTCCGCGGGGTGCGGTGGCAGCGCTCATGTGCGCCTGCGAGTGTCGCGCTTCGCGTCCCCGGTTGTGAAGGGACGTGCAGCGATTGCGGGCGCGCAGGCGTGAACTGTGCGCCCCTCCCTGCCCCCCATTCTCATCCCTCTCCCGGGGGAACGCCCGTCGGCGCGCAAGCGGGATTGGTCCGCACGGGTGGGGTTCGCGGCGTGGCGTGAGGCTGCTGCGGGGGGCACGGCCGCGTGTCGATTTCAGTGGGTTCCGGCACCCGGTGTGATCAGCTCCATATACCGCCGAACGTGATCATGCTTCCCCCACGCCCCGCCCCGGAGGTACCACCCATGTCCCAGAGAAGGCGCAGGTCCTTGGCGCTCCTGACCTCGGGAGTCCTCGCACTGCCGCTCCTCACGGGCTGCGGCGCGGGCGACGACGAGGGAGGCCCGGTCGCCGCCGGCCAGGACATCGCGACGACGGCCCGCGACAAGGTCGCCGACGGGGGTGTGCTGCGCTGGGCGGTGGACAGCCTCCCGGAGACCTTGAACACCTTCCAGGCCGACGCGGACGGCACCACCAGCCGGATCGCCGGGGCCGTCCTGCCCCAGCTGTTCGTGCTCGACGCCAAGGGGCGGCCGGTGGCCAATCCCGATTACCTGGAGAAGGCCGGGATCGTCGAGCGGGAGCCCAAGCAGGTCGTCCTGTACAAGCTGAACCAGCAGGCGGTGTGGAGCGACGGCCGGGAGATCGGCGCGGCAGACTTCGTCGCCCAGTGGCGGGCGCTGAACGGCAAGGACTCGGCGTACTGGACGGCCCGCAACGCCGGGTACGAGCGGATCGAGAAGATCGAGCGGGGCAAGACCGACCTGGAGGTCAAGGTCACCTTCGCCAAGCCGTACTCCGACTGGCGGTCCCTGTTCACCCCGCTCTACCCCAAGCAGGTCATGGGCACCCCGGACGCCTTCAACGAGGGGGCCCGCGGCACCCTCAAGGTCACCGCCGGGCCCTTCGGCCTCGGGGCGATCGACAAGAAGACCGGCACCGCCGCGCTGACCCGCAATCCGCGCTGGTGGGGCCGGCCGGCGAAGCTGGACACGATGGTGCTGACGGCGGTGCCGAGGGCCGACCGGCCGGCCGCGCTGGCAGCCGGGAAGCTGGACCTGGCGGAGATCGACCGCGCGGGCGCCGACCGGATCGCGCTGGCCCACCGGGACGCGGCCGCCCAGGGCGGCGGCCGGGGCGCTCAGGGCGACCGGGCCGGCCAGGGCGTGGTGGGCTCCGGCGGCGCCCCGGCGCCGGGTCCGGGCGCCGCGATGACGCCGGCCGAGGCCACGCTGTCCTGGGCCACCGCCTTCGGCGCGGACGAGGCCAAGGCGGCGGCGGAGAAGGAGAACCGGCTCAAGCACGCCGAGGCGGTGAAACGGTACGCCGACGAACAGAACGCCCTGCGGGCCTTCACCGTGCGCAAGTCGCTGGAGCCGGCCTACACCCAGCTGGCGATGAACGGGGCCTCCGGCCCGCTGGCCGACGAGCGGGTGCGCCGGGCGGTGGCCCGGGCCCTGGACCGCAAGGCGCTGGCCGAGATCGTACTGAAGCCGCTCGGCCTGCCCGCCAAGCCGGTGGGCAGCCATCTGGCGCTGGCCGGGCAGCAGGCGTACGCGGACAACAGCGACGCCCTCGGCGGCCAGGACACCCAGGCGGCCCAGGCCCTCCTCGCGGACGCGGGCTGGCGCCGCGGCGGCAAGCTGACCGAGCCGCCGGCCGCCAAGGCCGGCCCCGAGAGCGCCGAGGGCGGCCAGGACGACGGGAAGACCCCGTCCGGCCCGGGCACCGGCAACGACGGCCTGTACATCGTGGGCCAGGACGACGAGCGCAACGGCGACCACGGCGGCACGCACGGCAGCCGCCCCGAGGGCCCGGAGGGCCACAGCGGCGACGGGGTCCTGGCGGGGCTCCCGGTGGACGGCCCCGACGGCGAGATCGTCGACGCCGACGCGTTCGCCGGGGCGGCCCGGGACCTGCTCTCCCCGGTGCTGGCCCCCGCCCCCTTCGCGGCCCGGCAGCAGGCGTCCCTGCTCGCCCAGGCCGCCGCGGCGGGCCCGCTGGGCACCGCGGACTCCGCGGCCGCCGACGACGGCAAGCGCGGCCCGGCCCTCGACGGCGAGGGCGCCGAGTCCGCCAAGCCCTCCGCACCCCCGGCGAAGCAGGCCGTCCGCACCTCCGGATCCATGCTGGCCAAGGACGGCAAGGCGCTGAACCTGCGCTTCGTCCTTCCCGCCGGACCCGGCTCGGAGGCCCTGCGCACGGTCGGCGAGCGGATCGCCCTGATGCTCCGGAAGGTCGGGGTGAGCACCGAGATCACCAAGGTGGCCGACGAGAGCTTCTTCAAGGACCACATCGCCTCGGGCCAGTACGACCTGGCCCTCTACTCCTGGCCGGCGACCGCCTACCCGGCGACCGACGCCCGCCCGATCTTCGCCAAGCCGGAGCCGGCCGCGGACGGCTCGCTCCTCGTCGAACAGAACTACACCCGGGTCGGCACCGACCACATCGACCAGCTCTTCGACCAGGCGCTGGGCGAGCTGGACGAGGAGCAGTCCCGGGAGCTGATGCGCAAGGCGGACGCCCGGATCTGGGCCGCCGCCGGATCCGTCCCCCTCTACCAGCGCCCGGAGCTGGTGGCCGTCAAGCCCGCCCTCGTCAACGCGGGCGCCTTCGGCCTCGGCGCCCCCCGCTACCAGGACATCGGCTGGAAGAAGCCGCCGAGCGCCAACGACAAGGCGAAGAAGTAGCGGCCGCACAGGAGAAGACAATGTGGTGACAAAGCGGGGCCTGTCAGGTTGACCCGCGGGTCACAACCTCAGATGTGACTCAATTCGCTTGCCCGCCGGATTCCCGGCGGGCAAGGTCGTGGACACCCGTTGACCCGCATGAACACCGGTACGACCGGCGGCCCGCGCACCCCACCCCGCGCGGGCCACCACTCATTCGTCCGGCCTCTTGACAGACCCCCCGGCAGGCAGTTCCCGCCACGCGACGTACCATGGGGTAAGGCCGTGGCAGGTTTTCGCCCGGTCGAGGCGCGCGTGCCGGACCGTACGCGACGCCATCCACGATCCCGGGAGAAGCGCCGAAGTGCCCACGCGCCACGACATCCGTAACGTCGCCATCGTCGCCCACGTCGACCATGGCAAGACGACCATCGTCGATGCCATGCTCAAGCAGGCCGGTGCCTTCGCCGCCCACCAGCAGCTCGACGACCGCATGATGGACTCGAACGACCTGGAGCGTGAGAAGGGCATCACGATCCTCGCCAAGAACACGGCGGTGAAGTACCACCCCAAGGACGGCGGGGCCCCGATCACGATCAACATCATCGACACCCCCGGCCACGCCGACTTCGGCGGTGAGGTCGAGCGCGGTCTGTCGATGGTGGACGCCGTCGTTCTGCTGGTGGACGCCTCCGAGGGTCCGCTGCCCCAGACCCGCTTCGTCCTGCGCAAGGCCCTGCAGGCGAAGATGCCGGTCATCCTGTGCATCAACAAGACGGACCGCCCGGACTCCCGGATCGACGAGGTCGTCAACGAGACGTACGACCTCTTCCTCGACCTGGACGCGGACGAGGACCAGATCGAGTTCCCGATCGTCTACGCCTGCGGCCGTGACGGCGTCGCCTCGCTGACCAAGCCCGAGGACGGCACCGTCCCCGCGGACAGCGACAACCTGGAGCCGTTCTTCTCCACCATCCTCGAGCACGTCCCGGCCCCGGTGTACGACGAGGAGGCCCCCCTCCAGGCCCACGTCACCAACCTGGACGCCGACAACTTCCTCGGCCGCATCGCGCTGCTCCGCGTCGAGCAGGGCGAGCTGCGCAAGGGCCAGACGGTCGCGTGGATCAAGCGCGACGGTTCGATCTCCAACGTCCGCATCACCGAGCTGATGATGACCGAGGCGCTCACCCGCAAGCCGGCCGAGGTGGCGGGCCCGGGTGACATCTGCGCGGTGGCCGGTATCCCCGACATCATGATCGGCGAGACCCTGGCGGACCCGGAGAACCCGATCGCCCTGCCGCTGATCTCGGTGGACGAGCCGGCGATCTCCATGACCATCGGTACGAACACCTCCCCGATGGTCGGCCGCGGCGGCACCGGCAAGGGTGCGGACGCCAAGTCCGCGGTCAAGGACCGCAAGGTCACCGCCCGCCAGGTCAAGGACCGTCTGGACCGCGAGCTGATCGGCAACGTCTCGCTGCGCGTCCTCGACACCGAGCGTCCCGACGCCTGGGAGGTCCAGGGCCGTGGTGAGCTCGCGCTCGCCATCCTGGTCGAGCAGATGCGCCGCGAGGGCTTCGAGCTGACCATCGGCAAGCCGCAGGTGGTCACGCAGGAGATCGACGGCAAGGTGCACGAGCCGGTCGAGCGCATGACGATCGACGTCCCCGAGGAGCACATGGGCGCCGTCACGCAGCTCATGGGTGTCCGCAAGGGCCGCATGGACAACATGTCGAACCACGGCTCCGGCTGGGTGCGCATGGAGTTCGTCGTCCCGTCCCGTGGCCTGATCGGCTTCCGTACGGAGTTCCTGACGAACACCCGCGGTACGGGCATCGCCCACTCGATCCACGAGGGTCACGAGCCGTGGTTCGGCCCGCTGGTCACCCGCAACAACGGTTCGCTGGTCGCGGACCGCGCGGGTGCGGTCACGCCGTTCGCGATGATCAACCTGCAGGAGCGCGGTGTCCTGTTCACCGAGCCCGGCACCGAGGTGTACGAGGGCATGATCGTCGGCGAGAACTCGCGCTCCGACGACATGGACGTGAACATCACCAAGGAGAAGAAGCTCACCAACATGCGTGCGGCTTCCGCGGACAACACGGAGAACGTGATTCCGCCCCGCAAGCTCTCCCTGGAGCAGTCCCTGGAGTTCTGCCGCGACGACGAGTGCGTCGAGGTGACCCCGGAGGCCGTCCGCATCCGCAAGGTCGTCCTGGACCAGAAGGAGCGCTCGCGCACCGCGTCGCGCGCCAAGTCCGCCAAGTAGTACCCGGCTTCGTCCCAGTCGCCGCTAGGGCGGCGGCCGGGTTGGCCGAAAGATCGCAGAGCGCAGCAGCCCCTCCCTTCACGGAGTCCGTGAAGGGAGGGGCTGTTCGCTTTTGTCAAGCGGATTGTTGCGTTCTGGTGTCCGCATACCGACCGTGACGCACCGGAAGTTGAGCTAACAGTCCGTTTCGCACGTGTCTGTCTCCTATCCGTTTGTCCGGATTTCGGGTTTTCGACATGCGGCGATGTTGTGAAAACGAGACCACTTAAGTGTGGTTTACGGTCTGGGCGTCCCTGAGGATGGCTCCATTGAGCTCGGGTCAATGGGTCACGCGCTGTGGGGAGCGCCGACTCACGAGCACACACGATGGGGCCGGAATTCGCTGTCAGGGGTGTCAGCGGGCGCCGGGCCCTTCACGTATCGACAGTGACTCCTGAGGAGGCAATTACCCATGCGCGGAGCAACGAGCGCCAAGTGGGTCGTGGGTGCCGTCATCGTGGCGATGGCGGCTACGGCTTGTGGTACCGGCAGCGACGACGCCAAGAGCGGCGGCGGCAACATCACCGTCCAGCTCGGCGAGCCGCAGCACGGCCTGGTGGGCCAGAACACCGCCGAGTCCGAGGGCGCCGAGGTCCTGAACGCGGTCTTCACCGCGCTGGTCTCGTACGACAACAAGACCAACGAGCCGCAGCTGGCCGCTGCCGAGTCCATCACCACCACGGACTCGAAGACCTGGACCATCAAGGTCAAGGACGGCTTCACCTTCCACAACGGCGAGAAGCTCGACGCGCAGTCGTTCGTCCGTGCCTGGAACTGGGGCGCCAACCAGGAGAACGCAGCCGAGGGCATGCCGTTCTTCTCGAAGATCGAGGGCTCGGACGAGCTGGCCCCGGGCAAGGACAAGAAGCCCACCGCCAAGGAGCTCAAGGGCCTGAAGATCGTCGACGAGATGACCTTCACCGTCACCCTGAAGGAGCCGTTCTCCCAGTTCAAGACGATGCTGGGTTACAACGCCTTCTACCCGCTGCCGAAGGCGTTCGAGGCGGACCCGAAGGCGTTCGGCGAGAACCCGATCGGTAACGGCCCCTTCCAGATGGACGGTGCCTGGGAGCACAACAAGCAGATCAAGGTCAAGCGGTACGACAAGTACCCGGCCGAGGGTCGCGCCAAGCTCGCGGGCGTCACCTTCAAGATCTACGACAACCTGGACACCGCGTACAACGACCTGCGCGCCGACTCCATCCAGATCACGGACAAGCTCCCGGTCTCGGCGATGGCCAGCGTCTCGCAGGAGTTCGGCGACCGCTACATCTACAAGCCCGAGTCCGGCGTCGGCTACATCGGCATGCCGATCGCGCAGAACCCCGAGGCGTTTGGCAAGGTCGAGATCCGCAAGGCGATCTCGATGGCGATCGACCGGGACGCGATCACCAAGACCATCTTCAACAACACCCGCAAGCCGGCGGACGACTTCGTCAGCCCGATCATCCCGGGCTACCGCAAGGGCGCGCTCGGCGAGGCCGGCACGTACAACCCGACCAAGGCGAAGGAACTCTTCACCCAGGCGGGCGGCGTCCCCGGCAACAAGATCGAGCTCGGCTACAACGCCGACGGCGGCCACAAGGAGTGGATCGAGGCCGTCGCCAACCAGCTGAAGACGAACCTGGGCGTCGAGGTCACCGCCAAGCCGTTCACCAAGTTCGGCGAGATGCTGGACGACCTGGGTGCCTCGAAGTACAAGGGCGCCTTCCGTATGGGCTGGGTCATGGACTACCCGGCCATGGAGAACTACCTCCGTCCGATCTTCTCGAAGGTCGCGATCGAGAACGGCTCCAACTACGGCCACTACGTGAACGAGGAGTTCGAGACCCTCCTCGACAAGGCCGACAAGTCCGCTGACGCCGCCGAGGGTCAGAAGCTGTACCAGCAGGCCGACGACATCCTCGTCAAGGACCTGCCGTACATCCCGGTCTTTACCTACATGTCTTCTTCGGCCTACTCCAAGACCGTGAAGAACGTCGAGGTCGACGCCCAGGGCCGCATGGACCTGGCCAAGGTCGAGCTCAACTAACACCCCTCTTCACACTTAAGGGGAACCCGGGGGCGGGCAGGCGGAATCAGGTTTCCGCCTGCCTGCCCTTTCCCCCTGCTCTTTGCTGGAGGTCTGATGGGCCGCTACCTCATCCGCCGACTGATACAGGCGATCCCTGTACTCCTCGGTGCCACATTCCTGATCTACTTGCTCACCTTCAAGATGCCGGGCGCCGACCCGATCCAGCTGCTCGCGGGTGAGAAGAAGGCAGACCCCATCGTCTCGGCGATGCTTCGTCAGAAGTACCACCTCGACGACCCGTTCCTTCTGCAGTACTGGAACTACATCACCGGCGTCCTCCAGGGCGACCTCGGTGAGACCCTGACGGGCCGCAAGGTCATCGACATGTTCTCCGAGGCGTTCCCCTACACGGTGAACCTCGCCCTCGTCGCCTTCGTCATCGAGGCCATCGTCGGCGTCCTGGCCGGTGTCATGGCCGCCCTGCGCCGCGGGAAGTTCCTGGACCAGCTGGTCCTGATCTCCACCCTGATGGTCATCTCCATCCCGGTCTTCGTCACCGGCTTCGTGCTGCAGCTGACCCTCGGCGTCCAGCTCAAGAACAGCTGGGGCATCGACTTCTTCCCCGTCTCCTTCAACGAGCACGACGGCATCCGCGCCTACCTGCTCCCGGCGTTCGTGCTCGCCTCCACCTCCCTCGCGTACGTGGCCCGGCTGACGCGCACCAGCCTCATGGAGACGATGCGCGCCGACTACGTGCGCACCGCGACCGCCAAGGGCCTGCCGCGCCGCCGCGTCGTCATGAACCACGCGCTGCGCAACGCGCTCATCCCGATCGTCACCTTCCTCGGCGCCGACCTCGGTTCGCTCATGGGCGGCGCGGTCATCACCGAGCGGATCTTCAACATCCACGGTGTCGGCGGTCTGCTCGCGAAGTCCGTCTACCTCAAGGAAGGCGCGGTCGTCGTCGGCGGTGTGACCATCCTGGTCCTCGTCTACCTCATCGCGAACCTTCTCGTGGACCTGCTCTACGCCGTGCTCGACCCGAGGATCCGCTATGCGTGACACAACTACGGTGGAGGACTCGATGACCGACACCCAGCTCGCCGGAGCCTCCGCCGGCGCCGCGGCCCCCGAGGGCGACGGCAAGAAGAAGAAGGAGCGCGAGGCCAGCCTCTGGTCCGACGCGGTCAGCGACCTGCGCCGCAACCCGGTCTTCATCATCGGTGCGCTCCTCGTCCTGTTCATGCTGGTCGTGTCGGCCGTACCGAGCCTGTTCACCTCCATCGACCCCTTCGCGGCCGGCTCCTGCCAGCTCGGGGACTCGCTGAAGAAGCCCAGCGCGGACCACTGGTTCGGCTTCGACATCCAGGGCTGCGACGTGTACGCCCGTACGGTGTTCGCCGCACGCAACTCCGTGATCGTCGGCATCGTCACCACCGCGCTGGTGATCATCGTCGGCGGTTCGCTCGGCCTGCTGGCCGGCTGGGTCGGCGGGATCACCGACAGCATCCTGTCCCGCTTCACCGAGATCTTCTTCGCGATCCCGCTGCTGCTCGGCGGCATGCTGATCATGTCCGCCCTGCCGGGCAACGCCTGGACCGTCTCGATCGTGCTCGCCACCCTCGGCTGGCCGCAGATCTTCCGCATCATGCGGTCCTCGGTGCTGCAGAACAAGAACAACGACTACGTGGTCGCCGCCCGCGCCCTCGGAGCCGGCACCATGCGCATCACCCTGCGGCACATCCTGCCGAACGCCATCGCCCCGGTCATCGTGGTCGGCGCGATCAGCCTCGGTGTGTACATCTCCGCCGAGGCGGCCCTGTCGTACCTCGGCATCGGTGTCCAGCCCCCGCAGATCTCCTGGGGCCTGATGGTCAGCGACGCTTCGGTCCGCTGGCTCCAGGCACCCCACGTGCTCCTCTTCCCGGCCGCCGCGCTGAGCATCACGGTGCTCGCGTTCATCATGGTCGGCGACGCGGTGCGCGACGCCCTCGACCCGAAGCTGCGCTGAGGAAGGGCGTACGTTGACCATCATCGACAAGACCTCGAACGTCCCCGCGCCCCGCTCGGCGCCGGAGGGGACCCCCCTGCTCGAAGTGCGCGACCTGCACGTCGAGTTCCACACCCGCGACGGAGTCGCCAAGGCGGTCAACGGTGTCTCGTACTCCGTGAACGCCGGCGAGACCCTCGCCGTCCTCGGCGAGTCCGGCTCGGGCAAGTCCGTGACGGCGCAGGCCATCATGGGCATCCTCGACATGCCTCCGGGCAAGATCCCGCACGGCGAGATCCTGTTCCAGGGCACCGACCTGCTCAAGCTCCCGGCGGAGGAGTTCCGCAAGGTCCGCGGCCAGAAGATCGCCATGATCTTCCAGGACGCGCTGTCCTCGCTGAACCCCGTCCACACCGTCGGCGCCCAGCTCGGCGAGATGTTCCGCGTCCACCGCGGGATGTCCAAGAAGGACGCCACGGCCAAGGCCATCGAGCTCATGGACCGGGTGAAGATCCCCGCCGCCAAGGCGCGCGTGGGTGACTACCCGCACCAGTTCTCCGGCGGTATGCGCCAGCGCATCATGATCGCCATGGCGATGGCCCTGGAGCCCGACCTGATCATCGCCGACGAGCCCACCACGGCTCTCGACGTGACGGTCCAGGCCCAGGTCATGGACCTGCTCGCGGAGCTCCAGCGCGAGATGAACATGGGCCTGATCCTGATCACCCACGACCTCGGCGTCGTCGCCGACGTCGCGGACAAGATCGCCGTCATGTACGGCGGCCGGATCGTCGAGAACGCCCCGGTCCACGAGATCTACAAGCGCCCCGCGCACCCGTACACCCGCGGCCTGCTCGACTCGATCCCGCGCCTGGACCAGAAGGGCCAGGAGCTCTACGCGATCAAGGGCCTGCCGCCCAACCTGCTCAACATCCCCTCGGGCTGCGCCTTCAACCCGCGCTGCCCCAAGGCACAGGACATCTGCCGTACGGACGTTCCCGTCCTGCACCAGGTGACCGAGCAGGACGGCACCGAGCTGCCCGGCCGCGGCAGCGCGTGCCACTTCTGGAAGGAGCAGATCCATGGCTGAGCTCACCAAGCCCAAGGGCGAGCCGATCCTCCAGGTGCGCAACCTGGTCAAGCACTTCCCGCTGACCCAGGGAATCCTGTTCAAGAAGCAGGTCGGCGCGGTCAAGGCCGTCGACGGCGTCTCCTTCGACCTCTACCGGGGCGAGACCCTCGGCATCGTCGGCGAGTCCGGCTGTGGCAAGTCCACCGTCGCCAAGCTGCTGATGAGCCTGGAGAAGGCCACCGCCGGCGAGGTCTTCTACAAGGGCCAGGACATCACCAAGCTGTCCGGCAAGGCCCTCAAGGTCGTCCGCCGCAACATCCAGATGGTGTTCCAGGACCCGTACACCTCGCTGAACCCGCGCATGACGGTCGGCGACATCATCGGGGAGCCCTTCGAGATCCACCCCGAGGTGGCTCCCAAGGGCGACCGGCGCCGCAAGGTCCAGGAGCTCCTGGACGTCGTGGGCCTGAACCCGGAGTACATCAACCGCTACCCGCACCAGTTCTCCGGCGGCCAGCGCCAGCGCATCGGCATCGCCCGCGGCCTCGCGCTCAACCCGGAGATCATCATCTGCGACGAGCCGGTCTCCGCGCTCGACGTGTCGGTGCAGGCGCAGGTCATCAACCTGATGGGGAAGCTGCAGGACGAGTTCGACCTGTCCTACGTCTTCATCGCGCACGACCTGTCGATCGTCCGGCACATCTCGGACCGCGTCGGCGTCATGTACCTGGGCAAGATGGCCGAGATCGGCTCCGACGCCGAGATCTACGAGCACCCGACCCACCCGTACACCCAGGCGCTGCTCTCCGCCGTCCCGGTCCCCGACCCGGACGCCCGCGAGGGCCGCGAGCGCATCATCCTCACCGGTGACGTGCCCTCCCCGGCCAACCCGCCGTCGGGCTGCCGCTTCCGCACCCGCTGCTGGAAGGCCGAGGAGAAGTGCGCCACGGAGGAGCCGCTGCTGGCGATCCCGACGCGCTTCCAGGGTGCCGACACCCCGGCCGCGCACGAGTCGGCGTGCCACTTCGCGGAGGAGAAGGCCGTCCTGGCCGTCTGACCCCGAAGAGCCGTAGGGCGTTCCAGGGCGCCCGGTACCGAAGTCTCCGGTACCGGGCGCCCTGCCGTTTTTCCGCAGGGCCTGGAGGCGCTTGCCGAAAGGGAGTTGCACGCGCGTCCCGCGCCCCCGGAGACTCGGCGGATGCGAGAAACGCACCCGCTGACCGTTCGGCCCGCCGGACCCGGGGACGCGTCCGACATCTGCGCCCTGCTCAACGCCGTCGACGTGATCGAGACCGGCCGCCCCGACACCGACCTCGGTACGGTCGAGGCGGACCTCAACCACCCCGGCACCGACCTGGCCACCGACTCCTGGCTCGCCTTCCAGGACGGCCGGCTCGTCGCCTGCGCCCTCGTCTGGACCGACTCCGGCCCGGGCGGCGTCGACGGCGACCACTACGTCCTGCCCGCCCACCCGCAGGCTGCCGTCCGGCTGCTGGAGCTCATGGAGGGCCGGGCCCGCGAGCTGGCCGCCGGGGCCGCGCAGGGCCGGCTGCGGCTCCGGCTCAACATCGAACCCACCCTCGACCTCTCCCTGCTCACGGCGCGCGGCTAC
This sequence comes from Streptomyces sp. NPDC088762, assembly GCF_044750905.1. Classification (NCBI taxonomy): domain Bacteria; kingdom Bacillati; phylum Actinomycetota; class Actinomycetes; order Kitasatosporales; family Streptomycetaceae; genus Streptomyces; species Streptomyces sp. NPDC088762. The sequence goes on along the minus strand of NZ_JBIVKT010000008.1, from coordinate 146,285 downwards.
CGCGCCGTGCGCCGCCACCACGTCATGACCCGCGCCCTCGCCCCGGCAGCCGACCGCGCCCCGGCCCCTCCTCCCGGACTGACCCTGCGCCACTGCGGCACCGACGAGGCCGACCGGCGCCGGGCCCACGCCCTGGTCGAGGAGACCTTCGCGGCCCACTTCGGGCACGTGGAGCGCGCGTACGAGCCCTGGCTCGACCACCTCGACGCCCGCACGCTCGACTGGTCCCTCGTGTGGATCGCCTCCCTGCCCGGCGAGGGCGACGTGGGCGTCCTGCTCACCCGGGACGACCGTACGACCATGGGCTGGCTCAGCCGCATCGGCGTACGGGAGGACCTGCGCGGCCGCGGCATCGGGGGCTACCTGCTGCGCCACGCCTTCGCCGTCTACGCCGCCCGCGGCCGCGACACCGTCGGCCTCGGTGTGGACACCGGCAACGAAACCGGCGCACTCGCGCTCTACGAGGCGCACGGCATGCGCCTGCACCACGCCATCGACACCTGGGAGCTGCCTTTGCACCCGCAGGGGTGACAGCGGCGTGACGGGCGGGTGCAATTGGGGCAACCGGGAGTGTGTGAACCCGCACTTGGGGTGACAGTGACCCCAAGCGAGTCCCGGGACCCTAGGAGGCACTCCCATGCGCGGAGCCACCCACGCCAAGTGGGCCGCATGTGCCGTGGCCGTCGCCCTCACGGCGACGGCCTGCGGCGGCGGCGACAGCGACAGCGGCGGGGGCGGGGGCGGCGCGGCGATCGTCAGCTCCTCGTGGGGTGACCCGCAGAACCCGCTGGAGCCGGCCAACACCAACGAGGTGCAGGGCGGCAAGGTCCTCGACATGCTCTTCCGGGGCCTGAAGCGGTACGACCCCAAGACCGGCGAGGCGAAGAACTTCCTCGCGGAGAAGATCGAGACGACCGACAGCCAAAACTTCACGATCACGCTGAAGGACGGCTGGAAGTTCAGCAACGGCGAGCCGGTCACGGCCGAATCCTTCGTCAACGCCTGGAACTACGCGGCGGACGTGCGCAACAAGCAGAACAACGCACCGTTCTTTGCGGACATCGTCGGCTACGAAGCCCTGCACCCGACCGCGGGCGAACCCAAGTCCAAGACGATGACCGGCCTGGTCGTCAAGGACCCCAAGACCTTCACCGTCGCGCTGAAGCAGAAGTTCTCCACCTGGCCCGAGACCCTCGGCTACCAGGCCTTCTCCCCGCTGCCCAAGGCCTTCTTCGACGACCACGCCGGCTGGCTGAGCAAGCCCGTGGGCAACGGCCCCTACAGGGTGGAGTCGTACACCAAGGGCACCGGCATGAAGCTGCGCACGTGGGACGGCTACCCCGGTGAGGACAAGGCGCAGAACGGCGGCGTGGACCTCAAGGTCTACACGGACAACAACACCGCCTACACCGACCTGATCTCCGGCAATCTCGACCTCGTCGACGACGTCCCGGCGCAGCAGCTGAAGAACGTACAGAACGACCTCGGCGACCGCTACATCAACCAGCCGGCCCTCATCATCCAGACCCTCACCTTCCCGCTGTACGACCCCCAGTGGAACAAGGAGGGCATGGAGAAGGTCCGCCGCGGCATCTCCATGGCGATCAACCGCGACGAGATCACCAAGCAGATCTTCCGGGACACGCGCACCCCGGCCAAGGACTGGACCTCACCCGCCCTCGGCGACAAGGGCGGCTTCGGCTCCACGCTCTGCGGCGACGCCTGCAGGTACGACCCGGCCGCGGCCAAGAAGCTCATCCAGGAGGCCGGCGGGCTGCCCGGCGGCAAGGTCACCCTGACCTCCAACGTCGACACCGGCTCGCACCGCGACTGGATGGACGCCGTCTGCAACAGCATCAACAACGCGCTGGGCGAGGGTCCGTCCTGCACGGTCAACCCCATCGGCACCTTCGCGGACTTCCGCAACCAGCAGAGCTCCTTCAAGCTGACCGGCCCCTTCCGCTCCGGCTGGCAGGCCGACTACCCCCTGATCCAGAACTTCCTGCAGCCGCTGTACTACACGGGAGCCTCCTCCAACTACGGGAAGTTCAGCAGCCCGGAGTTCGACAAGCTCGTCGACGAGGCCAACCAGGAGAGCGACCCGGCGAAGGCGATCACCAAGTTCCAGGACGCCGAGAAGATCCTCGCCGAGCAGATGCCGTCCATCCCGCTCTGGTACCAGAACGGCAGCGCCGGCCACTCGGAGCGGCTCTCGGACGTCGAGCTCAACCAGTTCAGCGTCCCGGTCTACAACCAGATCAAGGTGGGCTGACCGCCCGCGGATCGTACGGATCCGGGCCCCCCGCTCCCGCCGGGGGGCCCGCCGACACCCTGGAGCTCTCCATGGGACGCTATGTGATCCGGCGGCTGCTCCAGATGATCCCGGTGTTCATCGGCAGCACGTTCCTGATCTTCTTCATGGTCTACGCGCTCGGCGACCCGGTCGCGGCCCTCTTCGGCGACAAGGCCCCCGACCCCGCCACCGCCGCGCGCATCCGCAAGGACCTCTACCTCGACCGCCCCCTGTGGGCGCAGTACCTCCACTACATGGGCCAGGTCTTCCAGGGCGACTTCGGCACCGCCTTCAACGGCCAGAAGGTCACCGAGCTGATGGCCTCGTCCTTCCCCGTCACCCTGCGCCTGACCCTCGTCGCGATCGTCATCGAGATCCTGGTCGGCATCACGCTCGGCGTGATCAGCGGACTGCGCCGGGGCAAGGCCATCGACACCTCCCTGCTGGTCCTGACCCTCGTCGTGATCTCGGTGCCCACCTTCGTGACGGGCTACCTGCTCCAGTTCGTCTTCGGCTTCAAACTGCAGTGGGTCCGCTCCACCGTTTCCCCCGACGCCCCCTTCAACGAGCTGATCCTGCCCGGCGTCGTCCTCGCGCTCGTCTCCCTCGCCTACGTCACCCGGCTCTCGAGGACCTCCATCGCCGAGAACGTCAAGGCCGACTACGTCCGCACGGCCATCGCCAAGGGCCTGCCGCGCCGCCGGGTCATCACCCGCCACCTGCTGCGCAACTCCCTGATCCCGGTGGTCACCTTCATCGGCACCGACATCGGCGCCCTCATGGGCGGTGCCATCGTCACCGAGCGGATCTACAACATCCACGGCGTCGGCTACCAGCTCTACCAGGGCATCCTGCGCAACAACTCGCCCACGGTGGTCGGCTTCGTGACCATCCTCGTCATCGTCTTCGTGCTGGCGAACCTGCTCGTCGACCTGCTCTACGCGGTCCTGGACCCGAGGATCCGTTATGCGTGAGCCCGACCCCGACCCCGACCGTCCCGGCCTGCCCGAGCGCCCCGCGGCCCCCGCCCGGCCCGAACGCGCGGAGCGGGCCCAGAGCCCGGACAGCCACAGCCGCTACGACCCGCTCCAGCCCGGCGACCGCGAGGCGATCGCCCCCACCGGCCAAGGGGGAGCCATGGACCTCGCACTGGACGAGGCGGAGAGCCTGGAGAAGGCGCTCGACCCGCCGCCCGGAGCGGCCGGCCCCGGCGAGAAGGCCCGCTCGCTGTGGTCGGACGCCTGGCACCAGCTGCGCCGCAATCCGGTCTTCGTCTTCTCCGGGCTGCTGATCCTCTTCCTCGTCGTCATCGCGATCTGGCCGCAGCTCATCGCGAGCGGTGACCCGCTCCGTTGCGACCTGTCCAAGTCCCAAGGCGGGTCCGCCCCCGGCCACCCCTTCGGCTACGACACCCAGGGCTGCGACGTGTACACCCGCACCGTCTACGGCGCCCGCGCCTCCATCACCGTCGGCGTCTGCGCCACCCTCGGCGCCGCCCTGCTCGGCTCCGCGCTCGGCGGGCTCGCCGGCTTCTTCGGCGGATGGGGCGACGCACTCCTGTCCCGGGTCGCCGACATCTTCTTCGGCATCCCCGTGATCCTCGGCGGCCTGGTCTTCCTGTCCGTGGTCACCAGCACCACCGTCTGGCCCGTGGTCGGCTTCATCGTGCTGCTCGGCTGGCCCCAGCTCGCCCGCATCGCCCGCGGCTCGGTGATCACCGCCAAGCAGAACGACTACGTCCAGGCCGCACGGGCCCTGGGCGCCGGCAACGGCCGGATGCTGCTGCGGCACGTGGCGCCGAACGCCGTCGCCCCCGTGATCGTCGTCGCCACCATCGCGCTCGGCACCTACATCGCCCTGGAGGCCACCCTGTCCTTCCTCGGCGTCGGCCTGCGCCCGCCCACCGTCTCCTGGGGGATCGACATCTCCAACGCCGCCTCACAGATCCGCAACGCCCCGCACATGCTCCTCTATCCGGCCGGCGCGCTGAGCCTGACCGTGCTCGCCTTCATCATGCTCGGCGACGCGGTGCGCGACGCCCTCGACCCCAAGCTGCGCTGAGGAGCCCCGCACATGCTGCTCGAAGTCCGCGACCTGCACGTGGAATTCAAGACGCGCGACGGAGTCGCGAAGGCGGTCAACGGCGTCGACTACTCGGTGGACGAGGGCGAAACCCTCGCCGTGCTCGGCGAATCCGGCTCCGGCAAGTCGGTGACCGCCCAGGCGGTGATGGGCATCCTCGACACGCCGCCCGGCCGGATCACGGGCGGCGAGGTCCTCTTCAAGGGCCGTGACCTGCTGAAGATGAAGGAGGACGACCGGCGCAGGATCCGCGGGGCCGACATGGCCATGATCTTCCAGGACGCGCTCTCCTCCCTGAACCCCGTGCTGAGCGTGGGCGCGCAGCTCGGTGAGATGTACGAGGTCCACCGCGGGACCTCCCGCAAGGACGCCAGGGCCAAGGCGGTCGAGCTGATGGACCGGGTGAAGATCCCGGCGGCCAAGCAGCGGGTGGGGGACTACCCGCACCAGTTCTCGGGCGGCATGCGCCAGCGCATCATGATCGCGATGGCGCTGGCCCTGGAGCCCTCGCTGATCATCGCCGACGAACCGACGACGGCCCTGGACGTCACGGTCCAGGCCCAGGTGATGGACCTGCTGGCCGAGCTGCAGCGCGAGCTGCGCATGGGCCTCATCCTGATCACCCACGACCTGGGCGTCGTCGCCGACGTCGCGGACAAGATCGCCGTCATGTACGCGGGCCGGATCGTCGAGGCCGCCCCCGTCCACGAGATCTACAAGGCCCCCGCCCACCCGTACACGCGCGGACTGCTGGACTCCATCCCGAGGCTCGACCAGAAGGGCCAGGAGCTGTACGCCATCAAGGGCCTGCCGCCGAACCTCCTCGCCATCCCGCCCGGTTGCGCCTTCAACCCGCGCTGCCCGATGGCGCGCGAGGTGTGCCGTACGGACGTCCCGCCGCTCTACGAGGTGACCGACTCACCGGTGCCCCGGACCAGCGCCTGCCACTTCTGGAAGGAGTGCCTCCATGCCTGAGTCCCTTCTCGAAGTGAAAGACCTGGTCAAGCACTACCCGCTGACCCGGGGCATCGTCTTCCGCAAGCAGATCGGCGCGGTCAAGGCCGTCGACGGGGTCTCCTTCGACCTGCGCGCCGGTGAGACCCTGGGCATCGTCGGCGAATCCGGCTGCGGGAAGTCCACCGTCGCCAGGATGCTGGTCAACCTGGAACGGCCGACGGCGGGCGCGATCTCGTACAAGGGCGAGGACATCACCAAGCTGTCCGGGCGCGCCCTCAAGGCGGTGCGCCGCAACATCCAGATGGTGTTCCAGGACCCGTACACCTCGCTGAACCCGCGCATGACGGTCGGCGACATCATCGGGGAGCCGTACGAGATCCACCCCGAGGTCGCCCCGAAGGGCGACCGGCGGCGCAGGGTCCAGGAGTTGCTGGACGTGGTCGGGCTCAACCCCGAGTACATCAACCGCTACCCGCACCAGTTCTCCGGCGGCCAGCGCCAGCGCATCGGCATCGCCCGCGGCCTGGCCCTGCGCCCCGAGGTCATCGTGGCCGACGAGCCGGTCTCCGCACTGGACGTCTCCGTGCAAGCCCAGGTGATCAACCTGCTGGAGCGGCTCCAGAACGACTTCGACCTGTCCTACGTGTTCATCGCGCACGACCTGTCGATCGTGCGGCACATCTCCGACCGGGTCGGGGTCATGTACCTGGGCCGGATCGTCGAGATCGGCTCGGACACGCAGATCTACGACCACCCCACCCACCCGTACACGCAGGCCCTGCTCTCGGCCGTGCCGGTGCCCGATCCGGAGGCCCGCGCCCACCGCGAGCGGATCATCCTCTCCGGCGACGTGCCCTCCCCGGCCAACCCGCCGTCGGGCTGCCCCTTCCGCACGCGCTGCTGGAAGGCCCGGGAGCGGTGCGTGGTGGAAGTGCCGCTGCTCGTGGTCCCCGAGGCCTTCCCGTCCGGGCCGGCGGCGCATCCCTCCGCCTGCCACTTCGCGGCGGAGAAGCAGGTGGTCCCGCACTCGGAACCGCCGCCGGGGCCGCCGCCGGGGGCGCCGCCCGCTCCGCTGACGAAGGACTGACGGACCGATCATTTTTCGCCACCCGTGGATATGCCACGCCAACGCCGTTCACACGGGGGCAACTTGGCCGTTTCCGCACCGAGATGCAGGGCATGCAGCCTGGATGACGTGCGGCCGTGCGGGCGCCGACCGCCGGCCGGAGGGGCGTACAGGCCCCCCGGCCGGCCTCCCCCGTGACCCCGTCCGTGCGCGGCGTGCGCCCCTCGTGCTGCCGGATTTCGATCGATGCGCTGGCACGGATAGTTATGATCCGTAGCGCACGGTGGGTATGACTCCTGCCGAGCACGAATCGCGTACCGATGTCCGCTCGACGTGGAGGTGAAACGCCGTGGCACTCTCGATCTCGGCCGTGGTGCTGCTGGCGATCATCGTATTCCTGCTGGTCCGGAGGTCGGGCCTGAAGGCGGGACACGCGGTGGTCTGTGTGCTCCTCGGTTTCTACCTGGCGAGTTCCACCGTCGCCCCGACGCTCAGCCAACTCACGTCCAACGTGGCCAGCATGATCAGTGGGCTGAAGTTCTGAGCCCGCCTCCAGGGGGTGCCCGGCCGGTCGGTCCCGACCGGCGGGACACCCCCTAGGCTGGGCCCATGAACGGTCTTCCCGCCCGTCGTCTGCTCCTCGTGCACGCACACCCGGACGACGAGTCGATCAACAACGGCGTCACCATGGCCAAATACGCGGCCGAGGGCGCCCACGTCACCCTGGTGACCTGCACCCTCGGTGAGGAGGGGGAGGTCATTCCGCCCGGGCTCGCCCACCTGGCGGCCGACCGCGACGACGCGCTGGGCCCCCACCGCGTCGGCGAACTGGCCGCCGCGATGGCCGAACTGGGCGTCACCGACCACCGGTTCCTCGGCGGCCCCGGCCGCTTCCGGGACTCCGGGATGATGGGCGCCCCGCAGAACGACCGGCCGGAGGCCTTCTGGTCCGCCGACGTGGACGAGGCCGCCGCCCACCTCGTGGAAGTGATCCGGGAAGTGCGCCCGCAGGTGCTCGTCACCTACGACCCGGAGGGCGGCTACGGCCACCCCGACCACATCCAGGCCCACCGCGTCGCCATGCGCGCCGCCGAACTGGCCGCGGAGTCCGCCTACCGTCGCGACCTCGGCGAGCCGCACGCGATCGGGAAGGTCTACTGGAACCGCGTGCCCCTCTCGGTGGTCGAGGAGGGCTTCGCCAAGCTGCGCGCGGCCGGGGACGCCGCGCCCTTCCCGGGGCTGGCCTCGCCGCAGGACGTGCCCGGGGTCGTCGCCGACGAGCGGATCACGGCCGAGATCGGCGCCCCGGAGGAGTTCGTGGCGGCGAAGGCGGCCGCCATGCGCGCCCACGCCACCCAGATCGCTGTCGACGGGCCCTTCTTCGCCCTCTCCAACGACCTGGCGCAGCCGCTGTTCGCCCGTGAGTACTACGAACTCGTCGCGGGCCGCCCCGGCGCTCCGGCGGGCGAACGCGAGCACGACCTCTTCGCGGGGGTGACGGCGTGAGCGCGGCGCTGACGCCCGGGCGGATCGCCGCGTGCCTCGGCCTGCTGGTCGCGGGCGCGCTGACCGGCACGGCCGGCTGGCTGGTCGTCGACCTGTGGTTCCCCGGCGGCCTCGTGCTCGGGCTGCTCGCCGTCCTCGGGCTGTTCCTCGGAGGGCGGATCGCCCTCGGCGTCGGGCTCGGGGTGGGCGGGGCCGCGGCCGGCTGGTTCCTCTCGTACGTGGTGCTCGGCCTTCCGCGTCCCGAGGGGGATTTCATCCTCAGTTCTGCCGGAATGGGTATGTACGCATACCTTTTGGGGGGAACGGTCTTCGCTGTGATGTGCGCCACGATGCGCGGGCCGCTGGACCGGCCGGTTTCGGCCGCCCGTCCCGCCAAGTGACGTGGTGTCGGACCCCGTCGGGGGACCGGACTGCGGGGGCGCGCGGGGGGATCGGGGGGCGCTCGGAGACCGTTGGGCGGGCGCTATGAGGAATCCCTGATTCCCCGGGGTCAGTTGCGCACGGGCGGCGGCCAGTATGGTGGACGGGCCGCCGAGCTGCCCGCGCACGGTATGACGGGCGGCGGAGCCAACCGGGAGAAACTGCCTTGAGTCGTGAAACTGACAGTTCGTCCTCCGGGCCCCAGGGGCGCGGTGGAGCCGCCTACCCCTCGGGTACGCCGCCGTATGGAACCGGCCAGTACCCGTCCACGGACACTGCGGCGCACACCCCGGAGGAGAACGCTGTGACCTCGAAGTCGTCCACGCCCGATTCCGACGGGCCCAAGACCGAGACCACCCTGACGACCCGGATCCGGATCAACATCCCGGGTTCGCGGCCGATCCCGCCGGTGGTCGTCCGCAAGGCCGTGGGCAACGGCTCCGGCCCGGCGAGTGCCGAGCCCGAGGCGCGTCCGGCGGCCCCGCAGGGCCCCGAGCCGGCGTACGGCCCCGGGCGGGGCCCGGAGCCCGCGCCCGCGCAGCGGCCGAAGCCCGTGCCGACGCGGATCCAGGCCGAGGCGGAACCGGCCGCCCGAGACCAGGGCGGCCCGGCCGACGCCGAGGCGCCCGCCAGCAACTGGTTCGCTCCGCGCAAGGCGCCCACGCCCGCCCCCTCCCCGGCGCCCACGCCGCCGCCCGCTCCGGGCCCGGGCGCCGGCAGGGGCGCGCCCCCGGCTCCGGGCACGGGGGCCGGCCCCGCCGGTCCTGCGGCTCCGGGCGCCCGGGCGGGTGCCCCGCAGCCTCCGGCTCCGGTTCCCGGCGCCCGCGTGGGCGGCCCGCAGCCCCCGGCCGGGCCGGGCGCGGGTTTCGCACCGCCCGTCCGCACGCCCGCCCCGCCGGCCGCCGACTACGGCCAGGGCTTCGCCCAGGCCCCCGCCGGCCCCGGGGCCCCGCGCCCCGGCGGCCCGGGCGGCCCGGGTGTCGGCGCGACCCAGGGCTTCCCGGCGTACGGCTCCGGCCAGGAGGACGCCGGCCCCGTCACCGAGGCGTTCCCCGTGTACGGCACCCCGCCGGGCGGCACCCCGACCGGCCCCGCCGGCCCTGCCGGGCCCACGGGCGGCCCCGGCTTCGGGACCGGGCCCGTCGGCGCCCCCCTCCCCGAGGACGCGCCGCGCTGGCCCGGCCCCGAGGTGTCCGGCCCCGGCCCGGTACGGCCCTCCGTAGCCGCCCCCCGGCCCGAGCCCGCCGCCGCGCGCCCCGCGCCCGCACAGCAGAAGGGCACCGCCAAGCCCGCCAAGAAGGGCCGCTCCAAGCTGGTCCTCCTCGGTGGCGGCCTCGTGGCCCTCGTCGGCGTGGCCTACGGCGCCGGGCTGCTCCTGAACCACTCCGACGTCCCCAAGGGCACCACCGTGCTCGGCGTCGACATCAGCGGCAGCCGCGACGAGGCCGTGACCAAGCTCCAGACGGCCTTCGGCACCCGCGCCTCCGCCCCGCTGCAGCTCAGCGTCGGCGGCAAGCAGGTCGAGCTGAAGCCCGAGAAGGCCGGCCTGTCCCTGGACATGCAGACCACCGTCCGCAACGCGGCCGGCAGCGACTACAACCCGATCACCGTCATCGGCTCCCTCCTGGGCAACGAGCGCAGGGCCGACGCCGTGATGCCCGTCGACGAGGAGAAGCTCCAGGTCGCGCTCCAGGAGCTCGCGGGGACCGCCGGCACGGCCACCGAGGGCACCATCAAGTTCGACACGGGCAAGGCCGTGGCCGTCCCCGGCACCCCCGGCACCACCCTCGACGCGGACGCCTCCGCCGAGAAGGTCACCCAGGCCTTCCGCGACATGGTCGCCGACGGCAAGGCCGCCGTCGTGGAACTCCCGGTCACCACCAAGGCCCCGGCCATCGACCAGGCCGAACTGGACCGGGCCATGAAGGAGTTCGCCGAGCCCGCGATGTCCGCCAACGCCGTCGTCAAGATCGGCACCAAGTCCGTCCCCTTCGGCAGCAAGACCCTGCCGAAGATCCTCAGCATGCAGGCGGTGGACGGCCACCTCGTCGAGAAGTTCGACCTCGAAGCCCTCAAGGAGGGCTACGGCAACGCCTTCGACGGCATCCTGATCACCCGGGGCACCGGCGCCAAGACCCCGGTCACCCCGCAGGACGTGGCCGGCGCCCTCGGCAAGGCCCTGCGCGGCAAGACCACCGCCGAGCGGACCGTCGTCGTCGACACCAACGCCGGCTGAGCGGCCCCACCGCCGGACCCGACCGTGCCCCCGCCCCGGCCCCAAGGCCCGGGGCGGGGGCACTGTCACGTCCGCCGTATGACATCCGTCATCACGCACCCACGACGGCCGACACTGCCGCGCGAGGCCCCGTGCGGGCGAACCTTGGGCCATGACGACGACCACTGCGACACGCACCGCGCAGCCCGCCACCGACACCGTGGTGAGCTTCGAGAACGTGACCAAGAGCTACGGCACGGTCCGTGCGGTCGACGGCCTCTCCCTCGCGCTCCACCCGGGCGAGACCGTCGCGCTCCTCGGCCCCAACGGCGCCGGCAAGTCCTCCACCCTCGACCTCCTCCTCGGCCTGCGCCCCGCCGACTCCGGCTCCGTACGGCTCTTCGGCACCACCCCGCGCGAGGCCGTCGCCGCCGGCCGGGTCGGCGCGATGCTCCAGAGCGGCGGCCTGATGGAGGACGTGACCGTACGCGAACTCGTTGCGCTCGGCTGCGCCCTGCACCCCCGCCCGCACCCGGTCGACGAGGTGCTGGCCCGCGCCGGGGTCTCCGACATCGCCGGCCGTACGGTCAACAAGCTCTCCGGCGGCCAGGAGCAGCGCGTCCGCTTCGCCCTCGCCACCTGCGGGCACAACGACCTGATCGTGCTCGACGAGCCGACCACCGGCATGGACGTGACCGCCCGCCAGGCCTTCTGGGCCACGATGCGCGAGCAGGCCGCCCAGGGCCGCACGGTGCTCTTCGCCACCCACTACCTCGAAGAGGCGGACGCGATCGCCGACCGGGTGCTGGTCCTCAACAAGGGCCGCCTGCTGGCCGACGGCACCGCCGCCGAGATCAAGGCCCGCGCCGGCGCCCGGAGGATCTCCTTCGACCTGGACGTCCAGGACGCCGTGGACGAGCAGGTGCTCCGCGCGCTGCCCGCCCTCCGGTCCTGCGAGCGGCACGGCACGACCGTGCGGCTCCAGTCCTCCGACGCCGACGCGACCGTGCACGCCCTGTACGCGCTCGGGCTCTACCCCCGCAACCTGGAGGTCGCGGGCCTCGGCCTGGAACAGGCCTTCATCGCCCTCACCGAGGAGGCCTCCCAGTGAACGTCCTGATCAAGCTCGAGATCACCCGCGCCCTGCGCAACAAGAAGTACCTCTTCTTCACCGTGCTCTACCCGGCCGCCCTCTTCCTGATGCTCGGCGGCACCCTCGACGGCACCACCGCGGTCATGGGAACCGAACTGACCATGCCCGCCTTCTACATGGTCGCCATGGCCTCCTTCGGAGCCCTGACCGCCGTCCTCATGGGCAACAGCGAACGCATCGCCAAGGAGCGGGAGAAGGGCTGGGTCCGCCAGCTGCGGCTCACCGCCCTCCCCGGCCGCGCCTACGTCCTCGCCAAGACGGCCGGCGCCGGCGTCCTCTCCCTCCCCTCCATCCTGGTCGTCTTCGCGGTGGCGGCCGCCGTGAAGGACGTACGGTTCGAGGCCTGGCAGTGGCTCGCCCTCACCGGCGCCATCTGGGCCGGCAGCCTCGTCTTCGCCGCGCTCGGCGTGGCCATCGGATACCTGGCCGGCGGCGACAACGTCCGCCCGATCACGATGCTGTTCTACTTCGGCCTGTCGATCCTCGGCGGCCTGTGGATGCCCACGGCCGCCTTCCCGCAGTGGCTCCAGACCCTCGCGAGCTGGCTCCCCACCCACGCCTACGCCGGCCTCGGCCAGGCCATCGAGCTCGGTGGCGCGCCCCACGCCAAGGACGTGGCGATCCTCGCCGTGTACTTCGTACTGTTCACCGGTGCCGCCGCCTGGCTGTACCGCAAGGACTCACTGAAGGCATGAACCCGTGGCGCTGACGAAGGCAGATGAGGACCGGGGTTTCCCCGAGATCGCCAAACGGCCGGAGAGCCGGGCCCAGAAGGTGGTGAAGGCCCTCTGGATCAGCATCTGGCTCTTCTACCTGAGCGCGCCCGTCACCGACCTCGTCAGCGGCGGACACGGCCGCGGGGCCCGGCTGCTCGGAGGCCTGGGACTCGCGGCGTTCGTCGCCTGGTACCTGGTGCTGGTCTTCCGTACCGTCCGGCAGATGGCGGTCCCCCGGGTCCTGCTCTCCCTGGTGGTGCTCGCCACGCAGGCCACGGTCCTGTCGCTGAGCCTGGGCCGCGAATGGCTCGTGCTCTTCGTCTACGTGTCCATCTCCTCCGGCGCCGCACTGCCCGGGGAGATCTCCCGCTGGACGGTCCCCGGAGCGACCGCCCTGATGACGGCCACGGCCTTCGCGGTCCCGGGCGGCGACGCCTATCTGGCGGGCCTGCTCATCCCGGCCCTGATGGGCGGCTTCGCGATGGTCGGCGTCCGCGCGATGATCCGGACCACCATGGAACTGCGCGAGGCCCGGGCCACCGTGGCGCAGCTCGCCGCCAACGAGGAACGGCTGCGGATGGCCCGCGACCTGCACGACCTGCTGGGGCACTCGCTGTCGCTGATCACGCTCAAGAGCGAGCTGGCGGGGCGGATGCTGCCCGGGCAGCCGGAGGCCGCCGCCCAGCAGGTCGCCGACATCGAGCGGGTCAGCCGGCAGGCCCTGGTCGACGTACGCGAGGCGGTGAGCGGCTACCGGCGGCCCACCCTGCCCGGTGAACTCGCGGGCGCCCGCACCGCGCTGGCGGCGGCGGGCGTGGTGGCCGACCTCCCGCCGGAGCCGGCGGACGGCCTTGCGCCGCAACTCCCGGAGGAGGCGGAGTCGGCCCTGGCCTGGTCCCTGCGCGAGGCGGTCACCAACGTGGTCCGGCACAGCGGGGCGAAGCGGTGCACGGTCACGCTGACCGACCGCCAGACCCTGGCGGGCCGTTTCGTGGAACTGACGGTGGCGGACGACGGCTCGGGCGGCCCGGCCGCGCCGGCCGGCAACGGCCTGACGGGCCTGACGGAACGCCTGGAGGCGGTCGGCGGCAGCCTGTCGGCGGGCCCGGCCGGCAAGACCGGCTTCCGGCTGGTCGCCCGCGTCCCCCTAGGATCGGACTCATGACGGCAGCCCCCATCCGCATCCTCCTGGCGGAGGACCAGTCGATGGTCCGCGAGGCCCTCGCCGCACTGCTCGGACTGGAACCGGACATCGAGGTCCTGGCGCAAGTCGCCCGCGGCGACGAGGTGGTGGAGGCGGCCCGCGCACACGACGTGAACGTCGCGCTGCTGGACATCGAGATGCCGGGCCTGACCGGCATCGAGGCGGCGGCGGCCCTCCGCTCGGCCCTCCCCGGCATCCGGATCGTCATCCTGACCACCTTCGGGCGGCCCGGCTACCTGCGGGGCGCGATGGAGGCGGGCGCCTCGGCCTTCCTGGTCAAGGACGCGCCGGCCGCGCAGCTGGCGGAGGCGGTACGCAAGGTCCTGGCGGGGGAGCGGGTCATCGACCCCACCCTGGCGGCGGCGGCGCTCGCGGAGGGCGCGAACCCGCTGACCGACCGCGAACGGGAGGTGCTCCGGGCGGCGGAGTCCGGCGCGACCAACGCCGAACTGGCGGCGCGGCTCCATCTCTCTCCGGGCACGGTCCGCAACTACCTGTCGACGGCGATCCAGAAACTGGCGGCGCGCAACCGCGCCGAAGCGATCCGCGCAGCCCGCGACAAGGGCTGGCTCTAGCCCCCGGGGCTCCGCCCCAGCCCCCGCGCCTCACCCGCCGGCGAGGCCGGTTTGCCTCCGGCGGCGCCTCAAACGCCGGCGAGGCTGGATTTCGGCTGCTGCCGTCCGCTGGGTGCGGCTGAAGTGCCGACAGGGCACCTTGGCGGCCCGGGCCCGTCCAGCCCCGCCGGCGTTTGAGGCGCGGGTCTGGGCGGAGCCCAGGAGTCTGAGCCGCACGGGCCGGACGGCAGTGGGCACCTCCAGCCTCGCCGGCGTTTGAGGCGCGGGTCTGGGCGGAGCCCAGGAGTGCCAGCCGCACGGGCCGGATGGCAGCGGCCCCCTCCAGCCTCGCCGGCGTTTGAGGCGCGGGTCTGGGCGGAGCCCAGGAGTCCCAGCCGCACGGGCCGGACGGCAGTGGGCACCTCCAGCCTCGCCGGCGTTTGAGGCGCGGGTCTGGGCGGAGCCCGGGGGCCCCGCGCAAGCGGTAACCCGGGTCAGTTCAGCAGAGCGCGAGCGGAAACGGCCTCGGCGCGGATCCGGGCCGCCGTCGCGGAGTCCACCGCGTCCACCACCCCCGCGTACGCGTCGAGTTCCGCAGCCCCCTCCTGGAAGGAGCCCCGCTCCACGAGCAGCCGCGCCCGCTCGTACCGCAGCGACGCGGGATGGGAGGGGAGCAGCAGCGACAGCTCCAGCGCCCACAGGGCGACCCCCGACTGCTCCGGCCGGGCCGAGGCCCACGCGCGGATGTTGTTCAGGATCCGCAGCACGATGTCCAGCGTCCGCGCAGGAGTACGAGGCGCCGCCGCCAGCTCCGCCGGCCCCGCCCCCAAAGACGCGCCGCCCGCGAACGGATCCACCACCACGCCCTCCTCCGGGTCGCCGAAGCCCACCACGAAGTGCCCCGGCAGTCCCAGCCCGTACACCGGAGCCCCCGCCCGCCGGGCGACCTCGAGCCAGACCACCGACAGGAGGATCGGCAGGCCGCGCCGCCGCCGCAGCACCTCGTGCAGCAGCGAGGACGACAGCTTGTCGTAGTCCGCCGGGGTGCCGTGGAAACCGAGCTCCCCGCCCAGCAGCCGCGTCACCGCCGACGCCCACGCCCGCCCGCCCCGCAGCCCGTACGGCAGCATCCCGGCCAGCCGGTCCAGCTCGATCTGCGCCCAGTCCAGCCCCCGCTCGTCCAGCTCCGGATCCGCCTCCATCGCCAGCAGCAGGCACAGCAGCGACAGGTCCGGCCGCTCCGAGCGCGCCTCCGCCGCGAACCGCTCCCGCGAGGACGGGCTCACCGCGCCGCCCGGTAGTGGTGGTAGGCGTGGTGCGTCACGAAGCCCAGCCCGTCGTACAGGCCGCGCGCCCCCGCGTTGTCCGTCTCCACCTGGAGCCACGCCGCCGAGGCACCCTCCTCCAGCGCCCGCCGCGCGAGCGCCGCCATCACCGCCGTCGCCAGCCCCTCCCGCCGGTGCGCGGGATCGACCGTCACCGCCGCGAAACCGGCCCACCGGCCGTCCACCACGCACCGCCCGATCGCCCGGCCGCCGGCCAGCGACGCGAACCACACCGACGGCCCGGCCACCAGTACCCGCCGTGCCACCTCCGGGTCGGTGACCTTCCCGTAGCGCCCCAGCCACTCCTCGTCCGGGGTACGGGTCAGACGTACGGCCCCGGCCGCGGGCGCGTCCACGTCGCCGACCGGTGCCAGCGCCCCGGTCCGTACCTCCGCCGACACCTCGGCCGCCCAGCCGCGCCGTTCCAGCTCCGCGATCAGCAGCTCCTGGGTGCCGACGGCCCCCGTCGCGGCCTGCACATACGCCGGAAGGTCCCGTTCCGCGTACCAGGAGGTCACTCGCGCGAGTGCATCGTCCAGCGGTATCCCCGGCTCGCCGACCGGCAGCACCGAATTGGCCCGCCGGGTGAACCCGGCGGCCGCCCGCAGCGTCCACTCGCCCAGCCGCTCGCTCTCCAGCGGCTGCCAGGACCGCGCCGCGACCCGCGCCAGCTCCTCGAAGGAGGCCGCGGGGCCCCGCCGACGGGCCGGCGCGGCGGGCACGACCTTGCCCGCCACCAGCGAGGATTCCGCGATGCGGACGGACTTGCCGTTCTTTTGTGTGATCAGCAGCACACCTTCGGTCCAGGATGTGAGAACCCCTACCGTGTCCATGAACGCGGGTGCCCCGCCCGGCCCGTGCTCCACCCGTCGTACGGAGACGCGCTTACCCACGTCAGCTGGGGTAATACGGACCTCCAGCAGTCCACCGGCAGTGATTTCCACAGCTCTGTCCGCCCCTCCTGTTCGGATCGTGCCCGGGAACGGAGATACTAGGTGCGGGCATCGACGACGCCGCGCTCCCGCGCGATATGGAAAGCCCTACCGAGGAGGAACGAGAGCGTGACCTACGTCATCGCGGAGCCTTGTGTCGACGTCAAGGACAAGGCATGCATCGAAGAGTGCCCCGTCGACTGCATCTACGAGGGCCAGCGGTCCTTGTACATCCACCCGGACGAGTGCGTCGACTGTGGTGCGTGTGAGCCGGTCTGCCCGGTCGAGGCCATCTTCTACGAGGACGACACTCCGGAAGAGTGGAAGGACTACTACAAGGCGAACGTCGAGTTCTTCGACGAGCTCGGTTCGCCCGGTGGCGCTTCCAAGCTGGGCCTGATCGAGCGCGATCACCCCTTCATCGCTGCGCTGCCCGCCGGCATCAACGGCGAGCACTGACCTTTTCAGGCAGACGCGCCCCTCGGTCCCGTACGGCCTTCCCGCCGCACGGGACCGAGGCGTTTTCCGACCCGCACCCCCGCCCCGAACCGGCACTCAGAGAGAGCAGAGACACCGTGGCCGCAGTATCCGACCGTCTTCCCGCCTTCCCCTGGGACAAGCTGGAGCCGTACAAGGCCACGGCGGCGGCCCACGCGGACGGCATCGTCGACCTGTCGGTCGGCACCCCCGTGGACCCGGTGCCGCAGCTGATCCAGCGGGCCCTGGTCGAGGCCGCCGACTCCCCGGGCTACCCGACGGTGTGGGGCACGCCCGCCCTGCGCGACGCGATCACGGGCTGGCTGCGCGGCCGCCTCGGCGCGAGCGCCGCCGGGCACCGCAACGTCCTGCCGGTCGTCGGCTCCAAGGAGCTGGTGGCCTGGCTGCCGACCCAGCTGGGCCTGGGCGCCGGCGACAAGGTGGCGTACCCCCGGCTCGCCTACCCGACGTACGAGGTCGGTGCGCGGCTGTGCGGCGCCGAGGCCGTGGTCTACGACGCTGAGACATTTGCGAGTGACCCCGCGGGCACGGAGCTCGACCCGGCCGGCGTTAAGCTGCTGTGGCTCAACTCCCCCTCCAACCCCACCGGAAAGGTCATCCCGAAGGAAGACCTGGTCCGGATCGTGGCCTGGGCGCGCGAGCACGGCATCCTGCTCTTCAGCGACGAGTGCTACCTGGAGCTGGGCTGGGAGGCCGAGCCCGTCTCCGTCCTCCACGACGACGTCTGCGGCGGCTCGTACGAGGGCATCGTCGCCGTCCACTCCCTCTCCAAGCGGTCCAACCTGGCCGGCTACCGCGCGGCCTTCATCGCCGGCGACGCGGACGTGCTCGGCGAGCTGCTGGAGATCCGCAAGCACGGCGGCATGATGACCCCTGCCCCCGTGCAGGCGGCCACCGTCGCGGCGCTCGGCGACGACGCGCACGTCGAGGAGCAGCGCGCCCGCTACGCCGCCCGGCGCACGGCGCTGCGCGCGGCCCTGGAGGCGCACGGCTTCCGCGTCGAGCACAGCGAGGCCAGCCTCTACCTGTGGGTGACCCGCGACGAGCCTTGCTGGGAGACGGTCGCCTACCTCGCGGACCTGGGCATCCTGGTCGCGCCCGGCGACTTCTACGGCGAGGCGGGCGCGCGGTTCGTGCGCGTGGCCTTCACCGCCACCGACGAGCGGGTCGAGGCGGCCGTCAAGCGGCTCGGCTGACCGTCCGAACAGCCCGAAGGGGCCGGGAGTTCGCGCTCCCGGCCCCTTCGGCGTTCACCCGACGGCTCTACGGTGATCAGCCGCCGAGCGGCAGGCCACCGGGCAGCCCGCCGAGACCACCCGGCAGTCCGCCCGGCAGGCCCTCGCCCAGGGCGGGCAGCGTGCTCGCCGGCAGCTCCTGCGCGGCGGGCAGCTCCTGGGTGGCGGGCAGGCCGCCCAGCAGGCCGCCCGCGGTGCCGGCCACGTCGGCGGCGGGAGCGGCCGCGGGGACGGCCTCGACGGCGCTGCTCGCGGTGTCCGTGGCCACGTGCGTCGCTGCCGTGGCGGCCGCGGCGTCGGGGGCGTCCGCGGCGCTGGCCGCGCCGGCCGCACCGACCACGGGCGCTGCCCCGGCTGCGAGGAGCAGCGCGGCACGGGCGATCCGACGGGTCAGGGGGAGGGACATGATGCTCCTAAGCGGTAGCGGCTGAGTACGCCGTGTACAACCGCTCAGGGGGCGGGTGGAGTTGCGGAGGCGTTAGGTAAAGGATGGGCAACGCATCTTTTAATCGGCTTCCGCGACAAGCGCATTGGATGCGCGCTCACCAGGCGTTCTGTGCCTCCCGGCCCCCCGCCGCCGACCGCGGCAGCCACCCCCGCAGGAGTGACGCCTCGTACGCCCGGCCGGACTGTTCCCGGGCCGTGTCCTCGAAGTCCCGCCGCCTGCGCGGCGTGGTCCGGCCCGCACGCTCCCCGGGTCGTGTCGTCAAAATCCCGCCTGGCCGGAGGGGCCCGCCCTTCGGGCGGCCGGCGCCACTGTGACGACACTCCCTAGCGGGCGATGAAGATCCGCACCTCGCCCGGCCCCGCGTTGTGCGGGTCCCCGTCGCCGTCCTTGGCGCCGGTGCCGCCCTTGAACTGCCACTCGTCGCCGTCCCGGCCCGAGACCCACCCGCGCATGCCGTACGAGACCCGCGCGATGCCCAGCTCCCGCGCGTGCGCCACCGCCCAGTGCGCCATCGCCCGGCCCCGGCGCGCCTCGGCCGCCGCGCCGCCCTCCGGCTTCAGCTGAACGCTGACCTCGGCCTCCCGGATCGGGCGGCCGGGCGCCGACCGGCCGCCCGGCGCCCCGTCCCGCACCTCGTGCAGCGCCTCCTTGCCGAAGGCCCGCTCCAGCTCCGCCTTGACCTTCGCCGGATCGCCCGGCGCCGCAGGGGCCGGCCCGGAGCACGTCAGCGTGGCCGTGCCGTTGTCGCCGAAGGCCGCCGTCACGACCGTCGCGTCCGTCTCGTGCTTCGCGTACGCCTGCGGGAACCCGCTGAGCTGTACCTTCTGCGCGGCCACCGTCAGCGGGAGCCGCGTGTACCCCTTGATCTCGGCGAGCCGGTCGTAGAAGATCCCGGCCGAGTACACCGGGTCCATGATCTGCTCCGGGGTCCCCCACCCCTGCGAGGGCCGCTGCTGGAACAGCCCGAGCGAATCCCGGTCCCCGTGGTCGAGATTGCGCAGCGCCGACTCCTGCATCGCGGTGGCCAGCGCGATCGTCACGGCGCGGTCCGGCAGGCCCTTGGCGATCCCGACCGCCGCTATCGTCGCGGCGTTGGCGGCCTGCTCCGGAGACATCTCGTACGACTGCACGGTGCCCTCGGAGGCCGAACCCGCCCCGGTCGCCCTGGCCGTGCAGTACGGGGCGCCCATCCCGCCGTTGGAGTACCGCTGCACGGCGAAATAGCCGATCACCGCGATCAGGACGAGCAGACCGAGGCCCATACGGGACAGCCTGCGGCGACGGGGGCGAGGATCACGGGTCTCGGACACGCGGCCCACCGTACTTGAGGCATATGACGCGTCCACCGTCCGGACGCACCAGGCTGCGCCCCGGCCCGGGGCGTTAGGGTCGGTTCATGCCCGAATCCGAGCTGGACCTCACCCTGGACGCCGCCGAGCTGACCGCCCGGCTCGTCGACATCCCCTCCGTGAGCGGCGACGAGAAGGTGCTCGCCGACCTCGTGGAAAGCGCCCTGCGGGGCCTGCCCCACCTCACCGTGGACCGCTTCGGCAACAACGTCGTGGCCCGCACGCGGCTCGGCCGCGCCGAGCGCGTCGTACTCGCCGGCCACCTCGACACGGTGCCCATCGCCGACAACGTCCCCTCCCGCCTCGACGAGAACGACGTGCTGTGGGGCTGCGGCACGACCGACATGAAGTCCGGTGTCGCCGTACAGCTGCGCATCGCTGCGACCGTGCCCGAGCCGAACCGGGACCTCACCTTCGTCTTCTACGACCAGGAGGAGGTCGCCGCCGACCTCAACGGCCTCGGCAAGGTCGCCGCGGCCCACCCCGACTGGCTGGCCGGAGACTTCGCGGTGCTCCTGGAGCCCTCCAACGCCGAGGTCGAGGGCGGCTGCCAGGGCACCCTGCGCGTCCTGCTCCGCACGAAGGGCGAGCGCGCCCACTCCGCGCGCAGCTGGATGGGCTCCAACGCCATCCACTCCGCGAGCCCGATCCTGGCCCGGCTGGCGGCGTACGAGCCGCGCAGGCCGGTCATCGACGGCCTGGAGTACCACGAGGGCCTCAACGCGGTCCGCATCGAGGGCGGCGTCGCCAACAACGTCATCCCCGACGCGTGCACGGTGACGGTCAACTTCCGCTACGCCCCGGACCGCAGCGAGGCCGACGCCATCGCCCACGTCCGGGAGGTCTTCGCGGACTGCGACATCGACGAGTTCGTCGTGGACGACTCCTCTCCCGGAGCCCTCCCCGGCCTCTCCCACCCGGCCGCCGCGGCCTTCATGGAGGCCGTCGGAGGCCAGGCCATGCCCAAGTTCGGCTGGACGGACGTCTCCCGCTTCAGCGCCCTCGGCGTGCCGGCGGTCAACTACGGCCCGGGCGACGCCCTGCTGGCCCACAAGGTCGACGAACGGGTCGAGACGAAGGCGATCCTGCACTGCGAGGAACGACTCCGCGCCTGGCTGACCTCGTCACCTGCCCGTCCCTAAGGGGCAAGGCTTGCGTTGCGGCGCATCACTGGCTGTGGTGCGCTGCCCGCGTCCGGCCATCTCTCGATGGCTGGGGCCGGTGACGGGGCCCCGCGTCGCCACACCATCTGCGCGCGTGCGCGGATGTTGCGGGAGCCGTTGCGGTCTGCGTGATCAACGAATCCGCAGGACCGGCACGCGAACAGGGCTTGTGACACCCGGTTCGCTTTGTCCATGTGCCGGCACTGGGAGCAGGTGCGCGAGGTGTACGCCGGGTCGACGTACACGACGGGCACGCCTGCCCGGCGGGCCTTGTAGGCGATGAACTCTCCAAGCTGGGCGAAGGCCCACGAGTGGAGCGTGGCCCGTTGGGGCTTGCGGAGCCGTGCCCGCACGCGGATGCCGGTCAGGTTCTCCAGACCGATTCCGCGTCCGGTGCGTTCAGCCTCGGCCACGATGTGTTTGGCGATTTTGTGATTGATGTCCCGGGTGCGCCGGGCCTCTTTGCGGCGGCGGCGCCGGATGCGCCGCCGTGCGGCCTTGGTGCCTTTGCGCCGGAGTTTGCTTCGTAGGTACCGCTCACGCTTCCTGAGGCGGTTGAGCTGCCGTCCTGCCATGATCTCGCCGTCGCTCGTCGTGGCGATGTTCACGATGCCCAGGTCCACGCCGAGGAAATCCGTGGGATCCGCATTCGGGGCGGCCTCGGGCACCTCGCAGGTGGCGGAGAGATACCAGGAACCATCGCGATGAATCAGATCCGATTCGCCTCGGCGGTACGCGGCGATCGTCTCCAGCTGCACGGCGCTACCCGTGTAGGACACCCCCTTGAGCCGCCCGCCGGTGGTCCAGATCGAGACGGTGCGCGACTCGGTCTGCCAGGACAGCATGCGGTCGTCGTAGGGCTGAGCAGCCTCCGCACGGAAGGCGAGCGGCCTTTCCGTCGCGCGCCGGCGGTGCGCTGAGCCTGGCAGTCCGAGGTTCCCTGCTCGTGTGTTCGAGATGAGCGTGGCGTATGCGTCGGCAACCTTCTTGATCACGTGCTGGGCGGCCTGCGCGCCCAACCCCCAACGGGCTTTGACCTCGCAGTACGTGTGCTTCCGCAGGTCGAAATTCCGGAAGACCTTCCGGTCGAAGGCTGACTCCGCCACCCATGAGGCCGCTTCGTTGCATGCGTGCAGGGTCAACGCCAGTGCCGACGCCTGGGAGGGCGTCGGCAGGAGCTTGACCTGCACCACCAGCTTCATGAGACGTGAAGCTATGCGGCCGTGCGCCCGTGCGTTCGCCGCTCTTCCGCTCCCCACCGGTTTTGGTGAAGAGCGGGGCGTCTGTTCGTTTCGCGAGTCCGTCCGGCCACGCCAGTAACCCGCCGAGTTCCGATTTTCGTCACTCCCCTGTGTCTACCCTTGGCCGAACGATCAGCAGGAGGGAGCACATCATGGGCAACCACCGCAATTCCGACGGGTACGCCCGTCGCCGGCCCGAGGAGCAGCAGCTCGGGCCGGTGCTGAGGAGGCGGAGCCAGGTGCAGGCGGGCAGTACGACGGACCAGCGGCTGCTGGATTCGGCCGGGCCCTCCGAGTGGGTGCACACCGATCCCTGGCGGGTCCTGCGCATCCAGTCGGAGTTCATCGAGGGCTTCGGCACGCTCGCCGAGCTGCCGCCGGCCATCAGCGTGTTCGGCTCGGCCCGCACCCCGGTGGACTCGCCGGAGTACGACGCGGGCGTGCGGATCGGGCGCGCGCTCGTCGACGCCGGTTTCGCCGTGATCACGGGCGGCGGCCCGGGCGCCATGGAGGCCGCCAACAAGGGCGCGCGGGAGGCCAACGGCATCTCCGTCGGCCTGGGCATCGAGCTGCCGTTCGAGCAGGGGCTGAACGAGCACGTCGACCTGGGGCTGAACTTCCGCTACTTCTTCGTCCGCAAGACGATGTTCGTGAAGTACAGCCAGGGCTTCGTGGTCCTGCCGGGCGGGCTCGGCACGCTGGACGAGCTGTTCGAGGCGCTGACCCTGGTGCAGACCCGGAAGATCACCCGCTTCCCGATCGTGCTGTTCGGCACGGAGTACTGGAGCGGGCTCGTCGACTGGCTGAAGAACACGGTGATCGCGCAGGGCAAGGCCTCCGAGTTCGACCTGCTCCTCTTCCACGTCACGGACGACGTGGAAGAGGCGGTGACGCTGGTCAGCAAGGAGGTCGGCGAGGGCTCCAACGAACGCGCCGCCCTCGGCGCCACCGAGGAACTGGCCCGGGAGGCCGGCGACCAGGGAGGGTCGCCGAAGTAGCGCCGGCCGGCCGAAGGCCGGTCAGGCGGCCTCGGGCCACCCGACCCGGGGCCGCCGCCCGGCCGGCGGGGCGGTCAGGCCAGGCCGCGGCGGGCGACCGCCGGGGGCCGGTGGCCCTGGATCGAGCGGACCATGTCGAGGATCTGGAGGGTTTCCGCGACCTCGTGGACGCGGTAGACCTGCGCGCCCAGCCAGGCCGAGACGGCCGTCGTGGCCAGCGTGCCCAGCAGGCGCTCCTTGACCGGCTTGTCGAGGGTCTCGCCGACGAAGTCCTTGTTCGACAGGGACACCAGGACCGGCCAGCCCGTCGCCGTCATCTCCTCCAGCCGGCGCGTGGCCTCCAGGGAGTGGCGGGTGTTCTTCCCGAAGTCGTGGCCCGGGTCGATCATGATCGCGTCGCGCCGGACGCCGAGCGCCGCGGCCCGCTCCGCGAGGCCGACCGTGACGCGCAGGATGTCGGCCATGACGTCGTCGTACGCGATCCGGTGCGGGCGCGTGCGCGGCTGCGCGCCGCCCGCGTGGGTGCAGACCAGGCCGGCCCCGTGGCGGGCGGCCACCTCGGCGAGCTTCGGGTCCACCCCGCCCCACGCGTCGTTCAGGAGGTCGGCCCCGGCTTCGCACACGGCCTCGCCGACCTCGTGCCGCCAGGTGTCCACGCTGATCACCACGTCCGGGTGGCGGCGCCGCACCTCGGCCACGAAGCCGACGGTGCGCCGGGCCTCCTCGGCCGCGTCCACGTGCTCACCCGGGCCCGCCTTGACCCCGCCGATGTCGATGATCGCGGCGCCCTCGGCCACCGCCTGCTCGACCCGGTCCAGCGCCGGCTCGTCGCGGAACGTCGCGCCCTGGTCGTAGAAGGAGTCCGGCGTCCGGTTCACGATGGCCATGATCACCGGCTCGTGGGTGTCGAACTCGCGCCTGCCCAGTCGCAGCATCCTGCTCTTTCCTCCTTCGGCGACCCTTGCGCCTCGCTTGCGACCTTAACCTGGTGGCCGGAGTCTCTCAGGGGAGTTGATCGTGTTCTTCTTCTTGATGATCGCGCTGGTCGTGGTCGTGGCAGCGGTCACCCTGGCGGTGATCGGCGGCGGCTCGGAGGCCGTCCTGCCGGAAGCGGAGCCGGACCGGGTGGCCGACGGGCTGCCGGAGACCCGGCCCGTCACGCGGGCGGACGTCGACGCGCTGCGGCTGCCGGTCGCCCCGCGCGGCTACCGGATGGCCGAGGTGGACGACGTACTGGAGCGGCTGGCCGCGGAGCTGGCCGAGCGGGACGCGCGGATCGCGCAGCTGACCGCGGGTGCGGCGGCCGCCGCGGGCGCCCCGGCCGACGCCCCCGTCGACCTCGTCAAGCGGGGTGACGCATGAGCGGCACGCTGGCGGGAGCGGACGGGCGGCTGCGCTGCCCCTGGGCGCTGGCGACGGAGGAGTACGTCCTCTACCACGACACGGAGTGGGGCCGTCCGGTCCACGGGGACGACGCCCTGTACGAGCGGCTGTGCCTGGAGGCCTTCCAGTCGGGGCTGTCCTGGCTGACGATCCTGCGGCGGCGGGAGGGATTCCGTAAGGCCTTCTCGGACTTCGGGATCGCGAAGGTGGCCGCCTTCGACGAGCGGGACGCGGAGCGGCTCCTCGCCGACGAGGGGATCATCCGCAACCGGGCCAAGATCGAGGCGACCCTGGCCAACGCCAAGGTCCTGGCCGGGTGGAAGCCGGGCGAGCTGGACGAACTGATCTGGTCGTACGCCCCGGAGGAGCCGGGCCCGGCCCCCAGGGCGATCACCGAGGTCCCGGCGGTCACCCCGGAGTCCATCGCCCTGGCCAAGGCGCTGAAGAAGGCGGGCATCCGGTTCGTGGGTCCGACGACCGCCTACGCCCTGATGCAGGCCTGCGGGCTGGTCAACGACCACCTGGCCGACTGCACCTCGCGCGAGCCCGGGCCCGGGCTGATCCGTACCCCCTAGCGCCCCAGGTACTTCGGCGGCTGCTTGGTGAGGAAGGCCTGGACGGCGATGGAGTGGTCCTCGGAGGCGCCCGCGCGGGTCTGGAGGACGTCCTCGTGGGCCAGGGCCTCGGGAAGGGAGTGGGCCGCGCCGTACGCCAGGGACTCCTTCAGCGCGGCGTACGCGACGGTGGGGCCCGAGGCCAGCGCGCGGGCCACGGCCTCGGCCTCGGCGTGCAGGGAGTCCGAGGGGACCAGGCGGTTGGCGATGCCGAGCTCGTAGGCCTCCTGGGCCTTGACCGAGCGCGGGAAGAGCAGCAGGTCACTGGCGCGGGAGGCGCCGATCAGCCGGGGCAGGGTCCAGGAGACCCCGGAGTCGGCGGTGAGCGCCACCCCCGCGAACGCGGTGGTGAAGGAGGCGGTGTCCGCGACGACCCGGAAATCCGCCGCCAGCGCGAACCCGAAGCCCGCCCCGGCCGCGACGCCGTTCACCCCGGCCACCACCGGCTTCGGCATTTCGGTGAGGGCCCGCACGATCGGGTTGTAGTGCTCGGAGACCGTGCTCATCGTGAGGGAGGAGCCGCTCTCGCGGTCCGCCGCGAGGTTCCCGATGTGCTCCTTGAGGTCCTGGCCCACGCAGAACGCCCGGTTTCCGGCGGCGGTGAGCAGGACGGCCCGGACCGCCGGGTCGGCGGCCGCCGCCTGGACCGCGTCGCGCAGGGCGACCTTGGCCTCGGTGTTCATGGCGTTCATCGCGTCGGGGCGGTTGATCGTGACGGTGGCGAGTCCGTCGGTCACTTCGTAGAGCACGCTGTCGGCCATGGCAGGGGGTCCCCCTTCGTCGCGGGATGGCTACCGGCCGGTATCGGCCGGTGCAAGGGCCAGCATGGCGGACCGCGCCGCATGCGCACATGTGATGTGCGTCAAAGAAAGCGGAGGCCGTACTCCGGGTGCGGCGGCGAAGTATCGCAGGCGGGTCCCCGAAATGAGTGGTTTTGGTCGAGCGCGTTGCCGAAGCGTTCACTGCCGATGTTGGTCATCGGGTCCTGACATGCGGGATAATGGCCGGGAAGCAATGTGTTCGATGCCGGGTTCCAGGCGCCTGAATGGGGCCGTCGGCTGACGATGAGCTGGTTTCAGGAAGGGGAACGAGCATGGCGGCCATGAAGCCGCGGACGGGCGACGGCCCGCTCGAGGTCACCAAGGAGGGGCGGGGCATCGTCATGCGCGTACCGCTCGAGGGCGGCGGTCGGCTTGTCGTCGAGCTGACCCCCGACGAGGCGGACGCCCTGGGTGACGCCCTGAAGAAGGTCGTCGGCTAACAGCGTCGGCACCATCTGCATTTCGCAGTCTGCATTCTCTGCACTGCCCCGGCCGCGCCAAGCGGCCGGGGCAGTGTTGTGTCCGCGTACGGGTCGGCCTGCGCGGGCCGAGGACCCGGCCGGCCGGCCCGCCTTCCCCCCCCGGGCCCCGCCCGCTCGCGGGCGGCACCCATCCCGCGCGCGAACCCTGGACTACCCGGGTGGGCTCTGGGACCGTCGGTGTGCCCCCGCGCGTGCGGGGGGAGGGTGCCCGCCGTCCCGGGGGCGGGGGAAACCAGGAGGACGTGGGGTCCGTGGCGGAGGTCTGGGTCGTGGGGCTCGTGGCGACGGGGTTTCTGGTGGCCTTGATCGCCGTCGTGGAGAAGGCCAGGAACAGGCCCGCACGGAAGCCCGGCCGGGGGGAGCCGAGTGCACCGCGGCGGGACGAGGGCGAGAGCTGGGTCACGGGCGGCGCGGTGGCGGGCTTCGGCGGTTGGAGCCCCGGCCAGAACGCGTCGACCGACGGTGACTCGTCGTGCGACGGGAGCTCCGCCTCCTGCGGGGGCGGTTGCGGCGGGTGCGGGTGCGGCGGGTGACCCCAGATGGGCGCGCTGTCCGGGTTGCGAACGTCCAGGGCGCGACGGCCGGCCCGTAGGGGTGACCACGCTCCGGACCCGTAAGAGATCCTCTAGCGCCGGACGGCGCACAGGAGGCCGTCGCCCACCGGGAGGAGGGCCGCCTCCAGGGCCGGGCTCTCCCGGACGCTGCGCAGCAGCTCGCGGACGCGGAGCACCTCCACGGGCTGGGCGGAGGAGTCGACCGTACGGCCGTCGGAGAAGACCCCTTCGAAGCAGACGAGTCCGCCCGGGCGCAGCAGGCGCAACGATTCGGCGAGGTAGTCGAGGGACTCGGACGGGTCCCCGTCGCAGAAGACGAGGTCGTACCCGCCGTCGGCGAGACGGGGCAGTACGTCGAGTGCGCGGCCGGGGATGAAGCGGGCGCGGTTGCCCGCGAAACCGGCGGCGCGGAAGGCCTGGCGGGCGAAGGCCTGCCGGTCGGGCTCGGGATCGACCGTGGTCAGCACCCCGTCGGGGCGCATGCCGTGCAGGAGGTGGATGCCGGAGACGCCGGTCCCGGTGCCGATCTCGGCGACCGCCTTGGCGTCCGCGGTGGCCGCCAGCAGGCGCAGCGCAGCGCCGGTGCCGGGGGAGACGGAGCGCAGGCCCGCTTCCCTGGACCGGTCGCGGGCCCATCGCAGAGCGTCGTCCTCGGCGACAAACGCGTCGGCGAACGCCCAGCTCGTCTGCCGGTTGCCGGTAATGACCCTCTCCTGTCCCCATAGTTGGCGCAACGGTGACTGTATCCGTTGACGTCGGGAACCCGCAGATGGGACCGGGCGTTGTGAAGGGTGGAGGCGGGGTCAGAAGGGACGGCGCCGGGCAGATCGACGGCAAGACCCCTTCCGGGACCCAAGATCCATGCAAAGTTACTGCAAAAATGCTTATCCAAAGCTGACGGAGGGGGTGGCTATGGTAGGGACTCCACTGGACACCACCAGAGCCGACAGGGGAGGTGCGGCTGCGCCTGTGGATCGTGGGGGCGTACTGAGACGCCTCTTCTGGTCGGCGGGTGAGCCGAAATCCGTGACCTACATTGCTGACCGCTTCCACACCGCCGACACCGCAACCACCGCGACCTTTGCCGCCGATGCGGGCTCGCAGGCGTGGACCCCTCCCTCGTGGGAGGAGATCGTCAGCACGCACAGCGCGCGGGTGTACCGCCTTGCCTACCGTCTGACGGGCAACCAGCACGACGCCGAGGACCTGACCCAGGAGGTCTTCGTCCGCGTCTTCCGCTCGCTGTCCACCTACACGCCCGGCACGTTCGAGGGCTGGCTGCACCGCATCACCACGAACCTGTTCCTGGACATGGTCCGCCGCAAGCAGCGGATCCGCTTCGACGCGCTCGGCGACGACGCCGCCGAGCGGCTGCCGAGCCGTGAGCCCTCCCCGCAGCAGGTGCTGCACGACACCCACTTCGACGCGGACGTGCAGCAGGCGCTGGACACCCTGGCTCCCGAGTTCCGCGCGGCCGTGGTGCTGTGTGACATCGAGGGCCTGTCGTACGAGGAGATCGCCGCCACGCTCGGCGTGAAGCTCGGCACCGTGCGCAGCCGTATCCACCGGGGCCGTTCGCACCTGCGCAAGGCGCTCAAGCACCGGTCTCCGGAGTTCCGCGCGGAACAGCGCGCGCTGGCCGGGGTGGCGGTGGGCGCGCCGGGCGCCGGGGGAGAGGGCGGAGCCGAGTGAGCGGCGTCAGTCCGTCCCCCGCCGAACAGCACCTGGGCGACCGGCTCGCCGCCCTCGTGGACGGCGAGCTCGATCACGACGCGCGCGAGCGGGTCTTGGCCCACCTGGCCACGTGTGCCAAGTGCAAGGCCGAGGCCGATGCCCAGCGCCGTCTGAAGACCATGTTCGTGGAGAGCGCGCCGCCGCCCCTGTCCGAGGGTCTGCTGGCGCGGTTGCAGGGGCTGCCGGGTGGTGGCCCCGACGGGCCGTCCGGTCCCGCGGGTCCCGCAGGACCGCGCGGGCGGCAGGGTTCCGCCGGTGCCGATCCCTTCGCCTCGTTCGCCTACGGCCTGCCGGCCGCAACGCCGCGGCAGGAGGGCTTCCGGATCCACGAGGTGGGCCGGCCGCGCCGCCGCTTCGCCTTCGTCGCGGCGGGAGCCGTATCGCTGGCCGCGCTCGCGCTGGGGGGTGCGCTGCCCCTGGAGGCCGTGGATCCGAACGCTCGGGGGGAGTCTCCCGCGCCCGCCTCCCGGCCAGGTCCCGCGGTGTCCGTGGCCGATGCGTCCGTGCGCGACCGGGTGCCCACGCCGGCCGCCGTCCCGACCCTCCTGTCGACCGCCGCGACCCCGCTCCCGCCGCTCCACCCCTCCCCGCCGAGCTCGGCCCGCCCGGTCTCCCTGCTGCGCTGACCGACACGACACCTGACACCCCCTGAGCCTGGTTGAATCTGCGGCACATGCGCACGAGGACGCGGGGAGCGCCCATGGCCGACAGGCAGCACACCGATCCGGCTCCGCAATGGTGGAGCCGGCCCCAGGGCACGGCGGACGCCGCACGCGGCGAAGGAGTCCCCGCCCCGCGGCCCGAGGCCGGGCCCGGGGAAGGCGCCGACGTCCGGCCGGAAGCCGAACCCGGAGCCCGGGCCGAAGTCCACCCCGAAGTGCGGCCCGAGGACCGGGCCGAGGGCGCCGGCGAGCAGCCCGCGGAGGACTCCGGTCCGCGGGAGGTGCGGTACGACCCCTGGGGCGACCAGCCGTTGCAGGCCGTGGACCGAGGCAGGCCCCAGCGCGGATTCCGCTTGTGGCAGGTGGCGGCCCTCAGCCTGGGTACGGCCCTGCTCGCCGGCGGGATCGGCGGGTACCTCGGCGTCCTCGCCGAGCGGCAGAGCAGCACCCGGCTCGAGCT
Organism: Streptomyces sp. NPDC088762; assembly: GCF_044750905.1. Classification (NCBI taxonomy): domain Bacteria; kingdom Bacillati; phylum Actinomycetota; class Actinomycetes; order Kitasatosporales; family Streptomycetaceae; genus Streptomyces; species Streptomyces sp. NPDC088762. Next base: position 116,220 of record NZ_JBIVKT010000008.1, on the reverse strand, counting down.
GCCCCAGGCCGCGGTCGCCGCCGACAAGGGCCGCGCGCCCGAGAGCGTGGCGGGCATCGCCGCCACCGCGCTGCCAGGGGTGGTGACGCTGCACGTGCGCGGTGAGAAGAGCAGCGGGACGGGTACCGGCTTCGTCCTCGATCCCCAGGGGCACATCCTGACCAACAACCACGTGGTCGCCGACGCCAAGGAGATAGCGGTCACCTTCAGTACCGGCGAGAGCGTCACCGCCGAGCTGGTCGGCCGGGATTCCGGATACGACCTGGCCGTGGTCAAGGTCAGCGGGGTCCGCGGGCTCCGGCCGCTGAGCCTCGGGAACTCCGAGAACGTGAAGGTCGGCGACCCGGTGGTGGCCATCGGCGCCCCGTTCGACCTCTCCAATACCGTCACCGCCGGCATCATCAGCGCCACCGGCCGGCCCGTCACCGCCGGCGGCGACAAGGGCGACGGCAGCGACATCAGCTACGTCGACGCCCTCCAGACCGACGCCCCGATCAACCCCGGCAACTCCGGCGGCCCCCTCCTCGACGCCCAGGCCCACGTGGTCGGCATCAACAGCGCCATCCGGGGCGCCGACAAGGACGGCGACGGCGCCGAGGGCGTCCGCCAGGGCGGCTCCATCGGCCTCGGCTTCGCCATCCCGATCAACCAGGGCAAGCGCGTCGCCGAGGAGCTGATCCGCACCGGCCGCGCCACGCACCCCGTCATCGGCGTCACGCTCGACATGCAGTACACGGGCGACGGAGCCCGGGTCGGGGACAAGGGCGAGGACGGCAAGCCCGCGGTCGTCGCCGGCGGGCCGGGCGCCCGCGGCGGGATCAAGCCCGGCGATGTGATCACCAAGGTGGACGGCGTACGGGTGCACGGCGGCGACGAGCTCATCATCAAGATCAGGGCCCACCGGCCGGGCGATCCGCTGACCCTCACGGTGCTGCGCGAGGGCCGCGAGCGCACGCTGGAAGTGGTGCTCGGATCGGCGAACGGCTCGTAAGGGCACTGGGGTACCGTGTGTCCGGGCCCGCAGTGAAGAGAGCCGAGGAGCGGCAAGGTGTTCAACGACATAGGCGCACTCGAACTGGTCACGATCGTGGTGCTCGCCATTCTCGTCTTCGGGCCTGACAAGCTGCCCAAGGTCATTCAGGACGTCACGGGCGTCATCCGCAAGATCCGCGCGTTCTCCGACAGCGCGAAGGCGGACATCCGCTCCGAACTCGGCCCGGAATTCAAGGACTTCGAGTTCGAGGACCTGAATCCGAAGACCTTCATCCGCAAGCAGCTGACCGAGAACGAGGACCTCAAGGAGATCCGCAGCAGTTTCGATCTCCGCAAGGAGCTGAACGACGTCACCGACGCCGTCAACAGCAAGGAGACGGACTCCGCCCCGGTCGCCACGCCCGCCGACCCCGCCGGTTCCGACCTGCTGAAGAAGCCCGCGGCCCCGGTCTCCGAGCAGCGCGCCCGGTTCGACGCCGACGCCACCTGAGGCGCGGCCTGCCCGGCGATCCGCGGTCGGGTGGCTATCCTCCATGAGTCCGGATCCGGGACGCCCAGGGTGGGGGTCCCCCCAGCGCAGCTAGGGGGAGGGTCGGTTCGGACCCCACGGAACGAGAGGCCGCTCAGATGGAGACGACGAGCAGTAGCCGGGTCGGGGCGCAGACCGCAGAGGCGCCCGCCCCGGCTGCCGAAGGACCCGCGCAGGACGCGCAGGACGTGCAGGACGTGCAGGGCGCGCCGGACCTTTCCGACGCCCAGCCCGCCCAGGAGGCGCAGACCACGCCGACGCCCGCCGCGCAGACACCCGCGGCCGCGCAGCCGCAGGAGCCCACCGCGCCGGTCCCGGCGGCCCGCCGGACGGCGGACGGATTCCTGGCCGCCGACTTCCCCTGGTACGGGCTGGACGGGGCCTTCACCGGCCCCCGCTGGCTCATGCAGGTGGGCACCGCCGCCGACGGAACGGTGGAGCACGGCTCCACGGGCCACGGCGACGAGCCCTCCGCCCGGGGTGAGATCGCCACGGGCGAGAAGGAGCGCTTCGCGGTGGTCATCACGGTCGCGGACAACCCGCTGCGCCGCAGCGCAGACGGCACCGGCACCCTGGAGGCCACGTCGGTCTCCTCGGCCGCCTGGCTGGCCGGCTCCGGGCTGCTGGCCTACAGCTGGCCCGGCCAGATGGACCACTCCCTGCGCAGCGACTGGCTCGACCAGCAGACCGAGGCCGCGTGGGAGCTCGCCGACGATCTCGGGGGCCCGGACTGGTCGACGCTGTCGCTGCCGGTGGACGGGGAGCCGACGGCGTTCCACTACCGTGAGTCGGAGTTCGGGTGGGTGCTCGCCGGTTCCACCGGGAAGGGCGTTCACCTCGGCGCCTACGGGCGGGGGATGAGCGCCTACGGGCTCGGGTTCTCGGCCATCGCGGATCTCGGTACGTACGAGTAGCCCTGCGGGTACGGGCGGGCAAGCAGAAGGGCACCGCCGGTCGGCGGTGCCCTTTCACGCTGCACGGCCCGCGCGGGCCGGTGACCGGGTCAGAACTTGTTGCGCGGGGTGATGCCCAGCGACATGCCCGAGAGGCCGCGGGCGCGGCCGCCGAGCTTGCCCGCGATGGCGCGCAGGGCCGCGCCGGCCGGGGAGTCCGGGTCGGACAGGACGACGGGCTTGCCCTCGTCGCCGCCCTCGCGCAGCCGCACGTCGATCGGGATCGAGCCCAGCACCGGCACCGTCGCACCGACCGTCTTGGTCAGGCCGTCGGCGACCTTCTGGCCGCCGCCCGAGCCGAAGACGTCCACCATCTCGTCACAGTGCGGGCAGGGCAGACCCGACATGTTCTCGACGACACCGACGATCTTCTGGTGCGTCTGCACGGCGATCGAGCCGGCCCGCTCCGCGACCTCGGCCGCGGCCTGCTGCGGGGTCGTCACGACCAGGATCTCCGCATTCGGCACCAGCTGCGCCACGGAGATCGCGATGTCACCGGTGCCCGGCGGCAGGTCCAGCAGCAGCACGTCCAGGTCGCCCCAGAACACGTCCGCCAGGAACTGCTGCAGCGCCCGGTGCAGCATCGGACCGCGCCACACCACCGGCGCGTTGCCCGGGGTGAACATGCCGATGGAGATGACCTTCACGCCGTGCGAGGACGGCGGCATGATCATGTTCTCGACCTGGGTCGGACGGCCGTCGACACCGAGCATGCGCGGCACGCTGTGTCCGTAGATGTCCGCGTCGACCACGCCCACCTTCAGGCCGTCGGCCGCCATGGCCGCGGCCAGGTTGACCGTGACCGAGGACTTGCCGACGCCGCCCTTGCCGGAGGCGACCGCGTACACGCGGGTCAGCGAGCCCGGCTTGGCGAAGGGCACCTCGCGCTCGGCGGTGCCGCCGCGCAGGGTGGCCGCCAGCTCCTTGCGCTGCTCGTCGCTCATCACGTCCAGCGTGACGGCGACCGAGGTGACGCCCGAGACCCGCTCCACGGCCTCGGTGACGTTCTTGGTGATGGTCTCCCGCATGGGACAGCCCGACACGGTGAGGTAGACGGTGACGGCGACCGCGCCGCCGTCGCCGATCTCCACCGATTTCACCATGCCGAGTTCGGTGATCGGCCGGTGGATCTCGGGGTCGTTCACCGTCGCCAGCGCGTCCAGGATCGCGTCCTGCTCAGGCACGGCGGCGGCGTCCGCGGAGCTTGTGTCGATAGCCATGCCCCGATGGTACGGCTCGGTAGCACGCCGCAGGAAAGCCCGTCAGCGGTCGCCTTCGTCACGTTCCTGCGGGAATAGCCGCCGCTCGTCCATCTCCTTGATCAGGTCCTGGAACTCGGACCGGATCCAGTCGCGCGTGGCGACCTCGCCCAGACCCATCCGCAGGGCCGCGATCTCCCGGGTCAGGTACTCGGTGTCGGCGATGGAGCGCTCGTTCTGCTTGCGGTCCTGCTCCAGGTTGACCCGGTCGCGGTCGTCCTGCCGGTTCTGCGCGAGCAGGATCAGCGGAGCGGCGTACGAGGCCTGGAGCGAGAGCATCAGCGTCAGGAAGATGAACGGGTACTGGTCGAACCGCAGGTCGTCCGGCGCGAAGATGTTCCACAGCACCCAGACGATGATGACCAGGGTCATCCAGACGATGAACCGGCCCGTCCCCAGGAACCGCGCCACCCGCTCCGACAACCGCCCGAAGGCCTCCGGGTCGTACTCGGGCAGCAGCCGCCGCCGGGCCGCCCGGGGCAGGTCCAGCCGCGCCCGCGAGCGGGTCAGCGCGCTCGCCCCGGACGCGCCGGCCGCCTTCGCCCGCTCCGCCCGCTCGGCGCGTTCCACCCGCTCCCGGACCCGCTCGGCGGCCTCCTCCATGCGGTCCGCAAGACCGTGCTCGCGCGCCTGACGGCCCTGCTCGCGCCGCTCCCGCAGCTGCTCGCGCCGCCGCTCGCGCGACTGGTCGCCGCGCCCCCGTTCAGTGGCCACCCACGACCTCCTCGGAGTGGTGGAAGTCGGTCTCGCGCCAGTCGTCCGGCAGCAGGTGGTCCAGTACGTCGTCCACCGTCACCGCGCCCAGCAGCGAGCCGCTCTCGTCGACCACCGGCACCGCCACCATGTTGTACGCGGCCAGGTAGCTGGTCACCACGGGCAGCGAGGCGTCCGGCCGCAGCGGCGCCAGGCCCGTGTCCACGATCGAGCTGACCAGGGTGAACGGCGGGTCCCGCAGCAGCCGCTGGAAGTGCACCGTGCCCAGGTACTTGCCCGTGGGCGTCTCGTCCGGCGGCCGGCACACGTACACCTGCGCCGCCAGCGCCGGCGACAGGTCCGCCTGCCGTACGCGGGCCAGCGCGTCGGCGACCGTCGCGTCCGGCCGCAGCACGATCGGCTCGGTGGTCATCAGACCGCCCGCCGTGCGCTCCTCGTAGGACATCAGGCGCCGCACGTCGGCCGCGTCGTCCGGCTGCATCAGCGTCAGCAGCCGCTCCTTGTCGTCCTCCGGCAGCTCCGAGAGCAGGTCGGCCGCGTCGTCCGGATCCATCGCCTCCAGGACGTCGGCGGCGCGCTCCTCCTTCAGCTTCCCGAGGATCTCCACCTGCTCGTCCTCCGGCAGCTCCTCCATGACGTCCGCGAGCCGGTCGTCGTCGAGGGCGTTGGCCACCTCGGCGCGCCGCTTCGGCGACAGGTGGTGCAGGACGTTCGCCACGTCGGCCGGGCGCATCTGCTCGAAGGTGGCGACCAGGTTCTCGGCGCCCTGCCCGTGCTCCTCCAGGGAGAAGCCCGTCACCGCGGACCACTCCACGGTCAGGGTCTCGCCGCGCCGGCGCAGCGCCCCCGACTTGCCCTTCCGTACGAAGATCTTGTCGATCTCCCAGTCCCGGCGGGCCGGGAGCTGCTGGATGGCCACGTCCAGGACGGTGACCTCCTCGCCGGTCGCGGTCAGGGTGACCCGCCGGTCCAGCAGCTCGCCGAGGATCAGCCGCTCGGTGGGACGCTGCTCGAAGCGCCGCATGTTGACGACGCCGGTGGTGATGACCTGCCCGGACTCCACGCCCGTGACCCGGGTCATCGGCAGGAAGATCCGGCGCCGGCTGACCACCTCGACCACCAGGCCCAGCAGCCGCGGCGGCCGGCCGCCCACGCGCAGCATCGCGACAAGGTCGCGGACGCGGCCGACCTGGTCGCCGTTGGGGTCGAAGACGGGCACACCCGACAGATGCGAGACGAAGATCCGCGGGGCGCCACCAGCCATCCGAGCGCCTCCAGACGCGTGCATCAACAGTCCTGCCGACCCTCAGGCTAGCCCGTGCCCCCGGCAAGCGTCCTGGTGGGGCGGTCCGGGCGGGGTGCCCCCGGGGGGTTGAGGGCCGTGGCCCCACAGGCGGGTACGCTGCCTGCTGCCCGCCTGTGACCGACGAGAGGCACCCGCCCGTGACCGCCTACTTCCCCGCCGCGAGGCTGCGCCGGGCCGCCTTCATCGGTGTGCTGTGCGCGGGACTCGCCGTGACCGCCACGGGCTGCGGGGACGACCCCGACGAGGGGACGAACGGGGTCGGCAAGCTCACCGCGGACAAGATCGAGGAGAAGGCGAAGGCCGCCGCCACCGAGGCGGACTCGGTGCACCTGTCCGGCACGCTGGTGAGCGGCGGCAAGACCTTCACCCTCGACATGCGGCTGAAGTCGGACGGCGGCACCGGCGAGGTGAAGTCCCAGGACGACACCTTCCAGCTGCTGCGGGTGGGAGAACAGCTGTACCTGAAGGCGAGCGCCGCCTTCTGGGGCAAGTCCGACTCGGCCGGCAAGCTCGGCGACAAGTACGTGAAGGTGCCGGAGGGGGACCCCTCCTACAAGCAGTTCCGCGGCTTCACCGACATGGACGTCCTGCTGGACGGGCTGCTCGGCCTGGAGGGGAAGCTCGCCAAGGGCTCCTACACGAAGGTCGGCCACACCCGCGCGGTCCAGGTCACGGCGGACGAGGGCAGGGGCGGCAAGCTCTCGGTTTCCCTGGAGGGAACGCCGTACCCCCTGCTGATGGAGCGCGCGGGCGGCGCCGGCCGGGTGGAACTCGCCGAGTGGGGCAAGACCTTCCCCCTCGACCCGCCCGCGCAGGACCAGACCGTGGACTACGGCTCCCAGCTCCCGACGACGAAGGACCAGAGCGGCGACCCGGCCCCCTCCAAGGGCACGGGCCAGGGCTCGAACCCGACGAAGCCGTGACCCGCTAGGGGTGTCCGGCGGCAGGGCAACCGGGTTTCGGCCCTCCGTGGCGGTGTCAAGTCCCGAAATCCCGGTGCATGACCCCGCCGGGTGCGTCCGGCCTACTGGAAACAGGCGGGGCGCCACACGGTGCCCCCGACGACGAGCCGGAGGCCAGACCATGACGCGCAAGATCCGTAAGAACTCCGTACGCCTGAGCATCGCGGCGATCGTTGCCTCGGCCGCAGCGGTCACGGGAGGCGTCGTCCTCCCCGCCTCGGCGGCGATGGCTGCTCCCACGGCCGCGGTGAGCGCGGCCCCGGCCGTCGACGACGCGGACGCGGATGTCGTCGCCCCCGACGACGACGTCGCTCCCACCGACGACGACATCGCCGACGACGACATCGACACCGACGCGACCATGCGTGTGGACACGATCCTCGAGGACGGCATCAACCCGCCCGAGGGAGCTGACGACCCCGACTGGGTCGACACGGACGCGACCGTCGAGGTGGACAGGCTCCTCGAGGACGGCATCAACCCCCCGGAAGGGGACAGCAACCCCGACGGTGAGTTCGACCCCGACTACGGCACCACGGGCGACGGCGGCGAATGAGGACGGCCAGGGCCGTGACCGGACGAGCGGACGGGTGGTCCCGTAAGACACCCTTAGCCGCGAGCGGCCTTCTTGCGCTTCAGCAGCAGCTTCGGCAGGCCCGCCGGGATCGCGCGGCGGGTCACGGCCGGGGAGGGCAAGGGGGCCGCGGCCAGCGAGCCGCCGGGGAGGACCGAGACCGCCGCGGGCTCCAGGCGCAGCAGCCGGCACTCGCGGGCCCAGCGGTCCGTCATCTCCTCCGAGTCGGGGGCGTTCAGGCGCTTCCCCTTGAGTTCGGCGACCGCCGCCTCCCACGCCTCGCTGCGGGGCGCGAGTTCCCGTACGGTCGCCGTCCAGGCCACCAGCCGGCCGCCCTTGTCCTTGCTCCGCACGGTCACCTCGGCCGCGGCGCCGTCCGCCAGGCCCGGGAAGGGCTGCTCGCCGGGGCCGTCGCCGAGCACGTGCGCCGCGCCGTCCACCCAGGCGTGCCAGAGGGCGCGGTCCGCTCCGGCGCCGCGGACCCAGATCAGGCCGGACTTCTTGGTGGCCTCCTCGACGAGGGCCAGGTCGAGCGTGCTGAGAGTCATGCGGACAGGGTAGGGGGTCCGCCGCCGGGCGCTACAGCCAGCCGTGGCGGCGCAGCGCGCGGTGGATGGTGAAGCAGATCCCGACGATCGAGGCCATCACCATCGGATAGCCGTACTTCCACTGGAGCTCGGGCATGTGCTCGAAGTTCATCCCGTACACCCCGCAGATCATCGTCGGCACGGCGATGATGGCCGCCCAGGAGGTGATCTTGCGCATGTCCTCGTTCTGCGCGACCGTCGCCTGCGCGAGGTTGGCCTGCAGGATCGAGTTCAGCAGCTCGTCGAAGCCCACCACCTGCTCGTGCACCCGCGCCAGGTGGTCGGCCACGTCCCGGAAGTACTTCTGGATGTCCGGGTCCACCAGCCGCATCGGCCGCTCGCTCAGCAGCTCCATCGGACGCAGCAGCGGCGCGACCGCCCGCTTGAACTCCAGCACCTCGCGCTTGAGCTGGTAGATGCGGCCCGCGTCGCCGCCCCGCGTGACGCCCTTGGCGGGGCCGGCGAAGACGGCGCTCTCCACCTCGTCGATGTCGTCCTGCACGGCCGCCGCGACCGCGATGTACCCGTCGACGACGTGGTCGGCGATGGAGTGCAGGACCGACGAGGGACCCTTCGACAGGAGCTCGGGGTCGTCCTGGAGCCGGTGGCGCAGCCCCTTGAGGGAGCCCTGGCCGCCGTGCCGGACGGTGATGACGAAGTCGGGGCCGGTGAAACACATCACCTCGCCGGTCTCCACCACCTCGCTGGTGGCGGTCAGTTCGGCGTGCTCGACGTAGTGGATCGTCTTGAAGACGGTGAACAGGGTGTCGTCGTAGCGCTCCAGCTTCGGCCGCTGGTGCGCGTGCACCGCGTCCTCCACGGCCAGCGGGTGCAGCCCGAAGGTGGCGGCGATCCCGGCGAACTCGGCCCCGGTCGGCTCGTGCAGGCCGATCCAGACGAAGCCGCCGTCCTCACGGACCCGGCGGATCGCCTCACGCGGCGTCAGACACACCGGACCGAGCACGCGCCGGCCGTCGCGGTACACGGCGCAGTCGACCACCGCACTGCTCGCCGACGGATCGCGGGTCGTGTCGTATCCGGGCTGAGCGGCGGTGGACTTGCGCAGCGACGGGCGGACGGCCGCACGCAGGTAGGGCAGCATCGACATGGCAGGCTCCTTCGCACGCACGGCCGTGGACCGTACGGGTGGGAGACCCTCCACCGCGGCGGGCAGGGCAGGCCCGGCAGGCGGAAGGAACAGGACGGGAGGACAACGTTCTGCCGTCGCTCTTCTACTGATCAGAAGATCAATGGGGGCGGGAGACGCCCGTCACAGAAGTGGAAGAGCGATTGGTACTGCACGATCGACTTCGGTCCATTGCAGCCCCACCTCCTCCGGCCGGTCCCCCTTGAGGGACGTCCTGTCTCCGGAGCCTTGAAACGACGCTTCTGCGTGCGGCCCCGAACAGCTGTCAACACTATCAGCCGACGGATGGTCAAGACCCGCCCTTTACCCGCCTGATACGAGTTCTATGCTCGCTGCATGGCAGAAATTCTGGCCCTCGTCGAGGCCCGGCTGCGCACCGCGTTCGGCGAACCCGACGCACGCGCCGCCGTCACCTTCCTGGGCACCGACCGCATCGAGGTACTCCGCTTCGCCGAGGGCGACCTCGTGCGCTACGCGACCCTCGGGATGTCCGCGCACCCGATGACCGACCCGACCGACATGGTCGCCGACCCCGTACGCGGGCCGCGCGCCGAGCTGGTGCTGACCGTACGGGGAGGACTCGCGCCCACCGACAAGCTGCTCAGGCCGCTCGCGGTGCTGGCCGCCTCGCCGCAGGTGGAGGGGCTGATCGTGGCCCCCGGGGCCTCGCTCGACGTGGGCGAACCGCTCTGGGAGGGCGCGCCGTTCAGCACCGTCCTCGTGGCGGAGCCGGGGGGACTGGTGGAGGACCTTGAGCTGGACGAGCCCATGGATCCGGTGCGGTTCCTCCCGCTCCTGCCCATGACGGCGAACGAGGCGGCCTGGAAGCGGGTGCACGGCGCGGCCGCCCTGCAGGAGCGCTGGCTCGCGCGCGGCACGGATCTGCGGGATCCTCTGCGTACCGCTGTCGCACTGGACTGAGACCGGCACCGGCCGCCCGGACGGGTGATCGCGTCTTGACGGGGCGCCGGGCGGGGAGGAGCGTGGCTTCCTATGAGGGGCGAACCAAGTTGCCCGAAGTGCGGTGGCCGGGTCAGGGCGCCCGGTCTCTTCTCCGACTCCTGGCAGTGCGAGGTGCACGGCGCTGTCCACCCCCTGCAACCGCCCATCCCGCCGAGCGTCGAGGGCCTCGGCGTGGTCGTGCACCGGGCGCGGGTGCCCGTGTGGATGCCGTGGCCGCTGCCGGTGGGGTGGCTGTTCACCGGTGTCACCTCCGCCGGTGACGACCGCACCGGGGGCCGGGCCACGGTGGTGGCCTGCTCGGGTCCCGGCCCGCTCGGCGGCATGGGCGAGATGCTGCTGATCGCCGAGGAACTCGGCGTCGGCCTGGGCGCGCGGTTCGCGGGGATCGACGGCCCCGACCCCGGCGCGCACATCGACGTATCGGCCCCGCCGCACGCCAAGGTGGTCGCGGCGGGTCGTCCGACGCCGCTGTGGCACCTGGACGGGATCCCCGACGACCGGGCCGTCTTCGCCGGCGAGGCGCGGGGCCTGTGGCTGTGGGCGGTCGTCTGGCCGGAGCAGTCCGGGCTCCTGCTGTACGACGAGCTCATCCTCACCGACCTGCGCGAGGCGGGAGCCGAAGTCGAGCTCCTGCCCTGCGGTGCCCTGAGCCCGCGGATCCTCGGCCCGGTCTGACCCTCCGGCCGCTGACGTGGGGGCTCTTCGGCCCGGTTATCCTGGAGTGCCCCCCGTCCGACCGACCCCTGGAGCCAGGCTGTGCGCATCGACCTGCACACCCACTCCACGGCCTCCGACGGTACGGACACCCCCGCCGAGCTGGTGCTGGCCGCCGCGGCGGCGGGGCTGGACGTGGTCGCCCTGACCGACCACGACACCGTGGGCGGATACGCCGAGGCCATCGCCGCGGTGCCCGCCGGGCTGACGCTGGTGACCGGGGCGGAGCTGTCGTGTCGCCTCGACGGGGTCGGGATGCACATGCTCGCGTACCTCTTCGACCCCGAGGAGCCCGAGCTCGCCCGTGAGCGGGAGCTCGTCCGGGACGACCGGACGCCCCGCGCGCAGGCCATGGTCGGCAAGCTCCGGGCGCTCGGCGTGGACGTCACCTGGGAGCAGGTGGCGCGGATCGCCGGCGAGGGCTCGGTCGGGCGGCCGCACATCGCGACGGCGCTGGTCGAGCTGGGCGTCGTACCCACCGTGTCGGACGCCTTCACGCCCGACTGGCTCGCCGACGGCGGCCGCGCGTACGCCGAGAAGCACGAGCTCGACCCCTTCGACGCCATCCGCCTGGTCAAGGCGGCCGGCGGTGTCACCGTCTTCGCCCACCCCGCCGCCGTCAAGCGCGGTCAATGCGTACCCGAGGCCGCGATAGCCGCGCTGGCCGCCGCCGGCCTGGACGGCATCGAGGTGGACCACATGGACCACGACACCGCCACCCGTGCGCGGCTGCGCGGCCTGGCGGCGGACCTCGGGCTGCTGACCACCGGCTCCAGCGACTACCACGGCAGTCGCAAGACCTGCGGCCTCGGGGAGTACACGACCGACCCCGAGATCTACGGCGAGATCACGCGCCGCGCGACCGGGGCCTTCCCCGTGCCGGGCGCCGGCGGACGCGAGCGCTGAGCCGCTTCCGTCCCCCTCGCGACAGGGCCCCTTCGGAACAGGCCCTCCTGGGCGTCCCACCGCCTCTTCTTCGCACCACCCCTCTCTCCTGCAAGGCCTCACTGTGTTTGATTTCGCTGTCTTCGGATCCCTTTTTCTCACGCTTTTTGTGATTATGGACCCGCCGGGGATCACGCCGATCTTCCTCGCCCTGACCTCCGGACGCGCCGCCAAGGTGCAGCGACGCATGGCTTGGCAGGCCGTCTGCGTGGCCTTCGGTGTCATCGCCGTCTTCGGCGTCTGCGGTCAGCAGATCCTGGACTACCTCCACGTCTCCGTCCCGGCCCTGATGATCGCCGGTGGCCTGCTGCTCCTGCTGATCGCGCTCGACCTGCTCACCGGCAAGACCGACGAGCCGAAGCAGACCAAGGACGTGAACGTCGCCCTCGTCCCGCTGGGCATGCCCCTGCTCGCCGGGCCCGGTGCGATCGTGTCGGTCATCCTGGCCGTGCAGAAGGCCGACGGGGTCGCCGGCCAAGTCTCCGTCTGGTCCGCGATCATCGCCATGCACGTCGTGCTGTGGATCACGATGCGCTACTCGCTCGTGATCATCCGGGTCATCAAGGACGGCGGCGTCGTCCTCGTGACGCGGCTCGCCGGCATGATGCTCTCCGCGATCGCCGTCCAGCAGATCATCAACGGTGTGCTCCAGGTGGTCCGCGGCTCCTGACCCGCGCCCGTCCATGCGAACGCCCCCGCACCGGGATCGGTGCGGGGGCGTCGGCGTCGTTGTCGTAGCGGTGCAGAGCGTCAGGAGGACGCACTCTCGGCCGGTCGGATCAGAATGCGCTGGCCTACGGCGGCCGCCTGCTGCACGATCCGGTTGACGGAGGCCGCGTCCACGACGGTGCTGTCCACGGCGGTCCCGTCGACGTCGTCCAGGCGCAGAATCTCGAAGCGCATGGCTTCTCCCTTCGTCAGTGTTCTCCTTGCACTGGTTCAACGAAGTGTAGGAGACAAACATTCCCTACGCTAAAGAAATTTTTTCACTCGCTAAGTACTAGCGGGGGCAGGAGTCCCAGAAGGCGGCCAGCGCACCCGCCGTGACCTGCGGATTCTCCGCATTGGGGGAGTGCTCGGCGGACGGTACGACCACCCGCTCGGCGCCCAGCCGACGTGCCATGTCGTCCATCAGCGGGACCGGCCACGCGTAGTCGACCACCCCGGACAGGACCAGCTTCGGCAGCGCGACCGCCGCCAGCTCGGCCACCCGGTCGGGCTCGGAGATCAGCACCCGGCCGGTGACGATCAGCTGCTCGGGGACGGTCGCCAGCCACCGCGCGCGCAGGAACTCCATCAGCTCGGGGGAGTCCGGGAGGGCGTCCTCCGGGTCGTGGGACCGCATCGCCGCCCAGATCCCGGCCATGTCGTCGCCCATCGCCTCCAACGCGGCGACCAGCAGTTTCGTACGGGCCTGCTGCTCCTCGGAGATCGCCGCCGGGCCGCTGCTCATCAGGGTGAGGGAAGCGAAGGGGGCGGGATCGCGGAGCACGGCGGCGCGCGAGACCAGCCCGCCGAGCGAGTGGCCGACCAGGTGGACCGGGCCCCCGCCCAGCGCCGCGGCCTGGGCCAGGACGTCCAGCGCCAGCTCCTCCAGGGCGTACGCCGACTCCTCGCGCGGCCCCGGGGTCTCGTACTGGCCGCGGCCGTCGACGGCGACGGCCCGGTAGCCGGCGGCGGAGAGGGGTTCGAGGAGGGCGATGAAGTCCTCCTTGCTGCCCGTGAAACCGGGGACGAGCAGGGCGGTCCCGCGGGCCGGCTCGCCCGCCTCGTGCACGGCGAAGTCGCCGCGGGCGGTCGGGAGGCGGTGGGCGCGGGCGGCGGCGGGCAGGGTGAGGCGCGGCGGCTTGCTCATGGGGCCGAGGTTACCGGCCCGTAGGTCCCGCGTGGAGCCCGGCCGCGGACGCCGACGGCCCCGGCCCCCTCGAAAGGGGCCGGGGCCGTCGGAGCGCTCAGGACGGGGGCTTACGCCTCCGGCGCCTGGGCGGCCTTGCGCGGGCGCGTGGTCCGGCGGGCCTTGACGGGCTCGACGGGCGGGGCCATCTGGAAGTCCGGCTCGGGGGCCGACGGCGCCACGACCCTGCGGGTACGCCGCGGCTTGACCGGGACCTCCTCGACGGCCACGACGACCGGGTCGGCCACGATCGGAGCCTGCGTGGCCTTGCGGGCACGGGTGCGCTTCGGCTTGGCCGGGGCCTCCTCGGCGACCGCGACCGCGTCGGCCACGGGGGCCTCGGCGACGGCGGTCTCGGTGGCGGCCGGAGCGGCGGCGGCCTTGCGGGTGCGGGTGCGCTTCGGCTTGGCCGGGGCTTCCTCGGCGATTGCCTCCGCGGCCGGGGCATCGGCCACAGGGGCCTCGGCCACGGCGGTCTCGGTGGCGACCGGAGCGGCGGCGGCCTTGCGGGTGCGGGTGCGCTTCGGTTTGGCCGGGGCCTCCTCGGCGACTGCCTCGGCGGCCGGAGCCGGAGCCGCAGCCACCGCGACCGGAGCGGCCTCGACGACCGCGACCGCCTCGACGGCCTGAGCCGGTACCGCGCCCACACGGGTGCGGCGGCGGCGCGGCCTGCGCGGCTCCTCGGCGGCCGGTGCCACGGCGGCCTCGGGGGCCTCCGCCACCGGGGTGGCGGCCGGGGCCTCGGCGCCCAGCTCGGCACCGCCGCGGGTGCGGCGACGCTGGCGCGGGGTCCGCGTACGGGCCGGACGCTCCTCGGTCACGACGGCGGAGGAGGCAGGACCACGGTCGCGGCCGCCACGGCCACCGCGGCCGCCGGTCTCGCCCAGGTCCTCGAGGTCCTCGGCCTTCAGGCCGGCCCGCGTGCGCTCGGCGCGCGGCAGGATGCCCTTGGTGCCGGCCGGGATGTTCAGCTGCTCGTACAGGTGCGGGGACGTGGAGTACGTCTCCACCGGGTCGTGGAAGTCCAGCTCCAGCGCCTTGTTGATCAGCTGCCAGCGCGGGATGTCGTCCCAGTCGACGAGGGTGACGGCGATGCCCTTGTTGCCCGCGCGGCCGGTACGGCCCACCCGGTGCAGGAAGGTCTTCTCGTCCTCCGGCGTCTGGTAGTTGATGACGTGGGTCACACCCTCGACATCGATACCGCGCGCGGCGACGTCGGTGCACACCAGCACGTCGACCTTGCCGTTGCGGAACGCGCGCAGGGCCTGCTCGCGGGCGCCTTGGCCCAGGTCGCCGTGGACGGCGCCCGAGGCGAAGCCGCGCTTCTCCAGCTGCTCGGCGATGTCGGCCGCCGTGCGCTTGGTACGGCAGAAGATCATGGCCAGGCCGCGGCCCTCGGCCTGGAGGATGCGGGAGACCAGCTCCGGCTTGTCCATGTTGTGTGCGCGGAAGACGTGCTGCGCGATGTTGGCGACGGTCGCGCCCTCGCCGTCCTCGGAGACGGCGCGGATGTGCGTGGGCTGCGTCATGTACCGACGGGCCAGGCCGATGACCGCGCCCGGCATGGTCGCCGAGAACAGCATGGTCTGACGCTTCGGCGGCAGATAGTTCATGATCTTCTCGACGTCGGGCAGGAAGCCCAGGTCGAGCATCTCGTCGGCCTCGTCCAGGACGAGCGCCCGGACGTGCGACAGGTCGAGCTTCTTCTGCCCGGCCAGGTCGAGCAGGCGGCCGGGGGTGCCGACGATGATGTCGACGCCCTTCTTGAGCGCCTCGACCTGCGGCTCGTACGCGCGGCCGCCGTATATGGCGAGGACGCGGACGTTGCGGACCTTGCCCGCGGTCAGGAGGTCATTGGTGACCTGCGTGCACAGCTCGCGGGTCGGAACCACCACGAGGGCCTGCGGGGCGTCGGTCAGCTGCCCGGGCTCGGCCCTGCCCGCCTCGACGTCCGCGGGGACGGTGACCCGCTCCAGCAGGGGAAGGCCGAAACCGAGCGTCTTGCCGGTTCCGGTCTTGGCCTGGCCGATGACGTCCGTGCCGGAAAGGGCGACGGGGAGGGTCATCTCCTGGATCGGGAAGGGGGACACGATGCCGACGGCCTCGAGGGCTTCGGCGGTCTCGGGGAGAATCCCGAGGTCACGGAACGTAGTCAGGGTGCTGCCTCTTCTGTGAGACGCGGCGCGAGGCGGCGAGGGGGGTCGTACCGTGCCGTGCTTGCAGTACTACGACGTACGAAGCTGCGCGGGACCACTAGCCTTCGCTCAGGCGCATCTGCCGCTGAGGGGGCCCCTCGTAAGAGGCGGTACGCATGAACGTACGCACCACAGCGAGGGCGGTCGGTTGGAGCCGATCGGGCCACCGACCGGGCATCCTCATTCGGATGGCCCGCCGAGTATCCGGCAGGCGCATTACCACTGTACCCCGGAATCGCGCAGGTGTGTCGGGCGAATTCACCACAGCGGCGTGTTTAGGTGGACCGACAGCGAGTCGACGGGGAGACTCGCCGCGCCTTTCGGCGGGCTATTGTGCGGTGCATGTCGACCGTTGAAAACGCCTCGCCCGCCGACGACAGCACCTCCGCCGACGCGGCGGGCATCGCCGCCCAGGACTGGGCGACCGCCTCCGCCTCGCCGCAGTACCGGGCCGCCGTCGTGGACCTGCTCGGCGCGCTCGCGTACGGAGAACTCGCGGCGTTCGAGCGCCTCGCCGAGGACGCGAAGCTCGCGCCCACCCTCGAGGACAAGGCCGAGCTCGCCGCCATGGCCTCCGCCGAATTCCACCACTTCGCGCAGCTGCGCGACCGGCTCGCCGCGATCGACGCCGAGCCCACCGCCGCCATGGAGCCCTTCGCCAAGGGCGTCGACGACTTCCACCGCCAGACCGCGCCGTCGGACTGGCTGGAGGGCCTGGTCAAGGCGTACGTCGGTGACTCGATCGCCAGCGACTTCTACCGCGAGGTCGCCAGCCACCTGGACACCGACACCCGCGCGCTCGTCGTGGGCGTGCTCGACGACACCGGTCACGGCAACTTCGCCGTCGAGAAGGTGCGCGCCGCGATCGAGGCCGACCCCCGCGTCGGCGGCCGCCTCGCGCTGTGGGCGCGCCGGCTGATGGGCGAGGCCCTCTCGCAGGCCCAGCGCGTGGTCGCCGAGCGCGACGCACTCTCCACCATGCTGGTGGGCGGTGTCGACGGCATGGCGGCGGGCTTCGACCTGGCGGCCGTCGGCGAGATGTTCACCCGCATCACCAAGGCGCACACCAAGCGGATGGCCGCCCTCGGCCTCGCCGCCTGACGCAGGCGCAGGCGCAGGCGCAGGCAACCCGGACGCACGACGGCCCCCGCAGCGCGATCACGCGCTCGGGGGCCGTCGTGCGTCTACGGGTCAGCCCCCGGACGGGAGCGAAAACGGAGTCCGGTGGGAGGGCCTGCGGGGCCCGGAGGCCGGCCGGAGCAGCAGCGACACCACCACCGCCGACACCAGCACGGCGCCGAGGAAGGTGGCCGTGAGGGTGTTGTGCCCGGGGCCGAGCGCGAAGTGCATCAGATACGCCCCGAACAGCGCCCCCAGCACGCCGCTGACCAGCACCACTCTCACCGACGGCAGCCTGCGTGCGAGCACTCGCGCGGCTGTGGCGGAAAGTGCGAGGCCCAGCAGAGCGGAGCCGAGCGCTTCCATCAGCAGCATGGGGGTCCCTCCCATACGTCAGGGCAAAGCGGGTCACTGCCGTCCTACCCGAAGCGGAAGACAGAGAAACGGCCTGGTGGATTCAACCACCAGGCCGTTCCGCACAGTTCTCGGCACTCGGTGCCGCCGCGTCAGAGCGCGCCGAAGCCGACCTTGCGCACGCTCGGCTCGCCGAGGTCCACGTAGGACAGGCGGTCGGACGGCACCAGGACCTTGCGGCCCTTGTTGTCGGTGAGGCTCAGCAGCGGCGTGTTACCGGACAGAGCGGCGGCGACGATGCTCTCCAGCTCCTCCGCGCTCAGGTCGCTCTCCAGCACGATCTCCCGGGGTGCGTGCTGCACGCCGATCTTGACCTCCACGGCTTTGTCCCTCCGACGATCCGGTTCGCGCGATCAGCCGCGCCGTACGCGGTCCACATTAGCCCGGAGAGGGGACGGGAACCGCGTGGAGCGGACACGCTGGCAGCGAACACCGGCCGCAGCGCGCCGCCGGACGGTCAGCCCTCGCTGCCGTGCAGCGGGAAGCCCGCGATACCGCGCCAGGCGAGCGAGGTCAGCAGGCCGACCGCCGTGTCCCGGGCCACCGGGCTCTCGCTGGACAGCCAGTAGCGCGCCACGACCTGCGAGACACCGCCCAGGCCCACGGCCAGGAGCATCGACTCGTCCTTGGACAGGCCGGTGTCCTCGGCGATGACGTCGGAAATGGCCTCGGCGCACTGGAGCGAAACCCGGTCGACGCGCTCGCGCACGGCCGGCTCGTTCGTCAGGTCCGACTCGAAGACCAGCCGGAAGGCGCCGCCCTCGTCCTCGACGTACGCGAAGTAGGCGTCCATCGTCGCGGCCACGCGCAGCTTGTTGTCCGTCGTCGACGCGAGCGCGGTGCGCACGGCCAGCAGCAGCGATTCGCAGTGCTGGTCCAGCAGCGCCAGGTAGAGGTCGAGCTTGCCCGGGAAGTGCTGGTACAGCACCGGCTTGCTCACTCCGGCACGCTCGGCGATGTCGTCCATCGCCGCCGCGTGGTAACCCTGCGCGACGAAAACCTCCTGAGCCGCGCCCAGCAGCTGGTTGCGCCGGGCTCGGCGCGGCAGTCGCGTGCCCCGCGGACGCGCTGCCTCGGTCTGCTCGATGGCTGTCACGCCGCCTCCCACTTTCTCTAAGAACACAGTGCGCTCTGCGCCGCGCCGCCATCGTACTTTTCGGTAACCGAATGTGGAGGGTTCAAGCCCAGTTTTCTCGCGGTACGGACCGCCGGAGGCGCTGGTCAGCGGTAGTCGTCCTCGTCCAACGGCACCACCCGGGCCTGCTCGGCCGCGTCACCGTCGGCAGCCTCCTCCCGTGGGCGACCGGTGGCCGGGTCATCCTCGTCCGGCCGCAGTTCGGCCAGCTGCTCCGCCACATCCGCCTCGGGCGCTTCCGCGTCCACGGCTTCGGGAAACCGCTCCCGGAAGGTGTCCGGCTCCGCAGGGTCGACAGTCATTCCGCTCCCCTCGCTTCCGTTGTGCTCACTATGAGCCTAGGAGGATCGCGGATACCCCGCTATACGGATCCGTAAGCATCTGTGACCGCGAACACAACAGGACCGGCGTGATCCTCTCGTAACATTGCCCGCATGTCTTCGACCGAGCTGCCGGGCGTACGGTCCACCGCAGAGCTGTCCTCCCAGGTGGAGGGCGTCCGAGTGGCCGACGGGGAGCAGCTGCGCACCGTCGCGCTGCCGGGGCTGGAACTCGCCGTGCGGGTACGCCCGCCCGTCCGTACCGGCCTGCCGCCCGCGCTGTTCGTCCACGGACTCGGCGGTTCCTCGCAGAACTGGTCCGACCTCATGGCGCAGCTCGCGGACACCGTCGACGGCGAGGCCCTCGACCTGCCCGGCTTCGGCTGGTCCCCGCCGGCCGCCGACCGGGACTACTCGGTCACCGCCTTCGCCCGCGCCGTCATCCGGTACCTCGACGCCGCCGGGCGCGGCCCGGTCCACCTCTTCGGGAACTCCCTCGGCGGCGCGGTCTCCACCCGCGTCGCCGCCGTCCGCCCCGACCTCGTGCGCACCCTGACGCTGGTTTCGCCCGCGCTGCCCGAACTGCGCGTGCAGAGGTCGGCCGTGCCGACCGCGCTGCTCGCCCTGCCCGGCGTGGCGGCCCTCTTCGGCCGGCTGGCGCAGGGTCTGACCGCCGAACAGCGCACCAGGGGGGTGACGGACCTCTGTTACGGAGACCCCGCCCGGGTGACACCGGAGGGCTTCCGTCACGCCGTGGAGGAGATGGAACGGCGGATGGCCCTGCCGTACTTCTGGGACGTGATGACCCGTTCCTCGCGCGGCATCGTGGACGCCTACACCCTGGGCGGTCAGCACGGACTGTGGCGCCAGGCGCAGCGCGTGCTCGCGCCGACCCTGCTCGTCTACGGCGGCAAGGACCTGCTCGTCTCGTACCGTATGGCGCGCAAGGCCGCCGCGGCCTTCCGGGACTCGCGGCTGCTGACCCTGCCCGAGGCGGGGCACGTGGCGATGATGGAGTACCCCGAGGTGGTGGCCGCCGCCTTCCGGGAGCTGCTCAGGGACACCGAAGACGGCAGAGGCTGAGGACCGTGGGACGACATAGTCGCAAGGCCCCCGCTCCTGCCCCGGCGCCGGCGCCCGCGGAGCCCGACCCCCTCCCGTACGACGCGTTCGAGGTCTACGACACCTACGGGAGTCACGACACCCACGGGAGCCACGAGACCTACGAGGCCTTCGACGCGTTCGGGACCCACGGGGAACCCCGCGTTCGGGCGTGGCCGGAACCCACCGTCACCCACCAGGGGTACGTGCACCAGGAGCCGCCCGTCCCCGGCGGCCATCCCGAGCCGTACGAGCCCGGCGGCGCCCGAGGGACCCGCGCCGGCGCCAACGCCGGCGCCGTGTACGGGGACTGGCGCGGGGTGCCGCGCACCCGCGGCGCGCACCCGGCCGCCGCCGTCCTGGACACCGACACCCCCGCCTTCGGCACCCCCGCGGTGGGCTTCCCGCAGATCACCCTGGAGCCGACGCCCGCGCCGCCGCCCTCCCGGGTTGCCGGGCCCGCGCCCGACGCCGTCACCTCCACCGGCTCCCACCGCCGGGTACCGGGACCGCGCAAACCGGCCGACGCCGCCGTGCCCGTGGCGGCGGCGGAGCGGCCCGGGCCGGGGCGCGGCCGGAAGGTCCGGACCTACACCGGCATGGCCGCCGCGGCCGTCACCACCGTCCTCGCCGTCGCCGTCGCCGTCCAGGTGGTCTCCGACGGGGACGGCGCCCCGCACGCTCCGCTCGCCGCCAAGGACGACGGCCGGGCCGACGCCGCCGCCCACCGGCCCGACGGCGCAGCGGCGGCGCCGGGAGCGGCCGCCCCGGCGCCGTCGGCTTCCGCGTCCGCTCCCGCGCAGGAGCTCACGTACGAGCAGAAGATGGCCCAGCAGCTGCCGATCGACGAGAAGCTCACCGGGCCCGGGACCTTCGACACCGTGCCCGGCTTGGCCAAGGCCCCCGGCAAGGGCAAGGTCGTGCGCTACCGGGTCGACGTCGAGCAGGGCCTCGGCCTGGATCCGCAGCTCTTCGCCGAGGCCGTCCACCGCACCCTCAACGACGACCGCAGCTGGGGGCACGGCGGGACGAAGACCTTTGAGCGGGTGCCGGGCGGCGAGGCCGACTTCGTGATCACCCTGGCCAGCCCGGGGACCACCGGGGCCTGGTGCGCCAAGTCCGGGCTCGACACCACCATCGACAACGTCTCCTGCGACTCGGCGTCCACCGACCGCGTGATGATCAACGCGTTCCGCTGGGCCCAGGGCTCGGCGACGTACGGCCCGGACCAGATGTTCGCCTACCGCCAGATGCTCATCAACCACGAGGTCGGCCACCGCCTCGGACACGGCCACGTCAATTGCCGCACCCCGGGCGCGCTCGCGCCCATCATGCAGCAGCAGACCAAGTCCCTCGACATCGACGGCGTCCAGTGCAAGCCCAACCCGTGGGTGTACCCGGGGAATTGACGGGGCAGGAGGTGTGCACGTGACACCACCCTCCAACCACCGGCCCGCCACGCTTTCTTAGCGTGCTCGAACGCGAACCGTGCGGGAAAGTTACGACTCTTCACCCCTTCCGGTGGCGCGACGGACAACCGTCCGCCGCGCCTTCGGCATATCCGCTTGAGTTCTCCCGCGGCGGGTCACCGGACCGACGGCGACCGCCCTGAACGGGAGATCGGGGGTGCCACTCGTGCGGATCGGACTACTCACGGAGGGTGGTTATCCGTTTGCCACGGGAGAGGCGAGGCTGTGGTGCGACCGGCTCGTGCGCGGGCTCCCGCAGCACGAGTTCGAGCTCTACGCACTGAGCCGCAGCGCCGAGCAGGAACGCGCACGGGTCCCGCTGCCGGAGCACGTCACCGCAGTCCGGACCGCCCCCCTGTGGGCCCCGGCCGACGACGGGCGGACGTACTCCCGGCGCGAGCGCCGGCGGTTCGCCGACTGCTTCGGGGAGCTGGTCCGCGGGATCTGCGCCGGCGAGGCCGGGGCCTTCGCCACCGGGCTCTACGGGCTCGCCGAACTCGCCCGCGAACAGGGCGGGCTGTACGCGGCCCTGCGCTCCGAGTCCGCGGTGCGGCTGCTGGAGTCCGCGTGCCGGGCCCCCGGCGCGGGCCGGGCCGTACAGGCGGCGCAGGTGCCGGACCTGCTGGAGTCCGTGGACGAACTGGAGCGCATGCTGAGGCCGCTGTCCCTCGACTGGTACGAGGAGCCCGGGCCCGGCGGTCTCGGCGCGGTCGACGTCTGCCACGCGGCCGCGGGCGGCGTCGCGGCGCTCCCCGGACTGCTGGCCAAACGCTTCTTCGGAGTCCCGCTGCTGGTCACCGAGTACGGGGTGCAGCTGCGGGCGCACTACCTGGACCACCGGCCCGGTGCGCGGCCGGCCGTACGGGCCCTGCTCGCGGCCTTCCACATCCGGCTCGCCGGCGAGATCTACGACCGGGCCGACCTGCTGACCCCGGGCAACGCGCACGCGCGGCGCTGGCAGGAGCGGTGCGGGGCCACCCGGGACCGGGTGCGGACCGTCTACCCGGGGATGGAGGCGGACCGATTCGCCACCGTCGGGGAGGCCGTGGACGGAGGAGACCCCGACACCCTCGTGTGGGTCGGCCGGATAGAGCCCGCCAAGGACCTCATCGCCCTGCTGCACGCCTTCGCCGAGATCCGCAGGGCCGCACCGCAGACGCGGCTGCGGATCTTCGCCACCGCCGCGGCCCCCGGCTACCTCGCCGACTGCAGGGCCCTGGCGGCGCAGCTGTTCCCGGACGAGGCCGCCGACGCCCTCACGGTGGGGGAGAGCCCCGTCACCTTCGAGGAGATCGGCGGTCCCGACGTGCCGTCCCCGGCGGAGGCGTACGGGGCGGGGCGGGTCGTCCTGCTGTCCTCCGTGATCGAGGGCTTCCCGATCACCCTGGTCGAGGCGATGTTCTGCGGGCGGGCCACCGTGTCCACGGACGTGGGTGCCGTGTGCGAGGTCATCGGGGGCACCGGGCTGGTGGTCCCGCCGCGCAACCCGCGGGCCCTCGCCGAGGCCTGCCTCTCGCTGCTGGGCGACCCCGATCGCGCCCGGCGACTGGGGGCCGCCGCCCGGGCGCGGGCCCTGGAGCTGTTCACCGTTGAACAGAACGTGGCCGCCTTCCGGGAGATCTACCTGCGGCTGCTGGCACGCGGCTCCGCCCGCCCGGACGGGGACGTTCCCTTTGCCCAGCCCCCGGAGGCCCGTGTGCCGGGGCACTGGACCACGCCCACGTGGGCCCCCGTCCCGGAGGCGACCGCATGACCACCTCTTTTCCAGCCTCGCCGGCGTTTGAGGCGCGGGGTCCGGGGCGGGGCCCCGGCGGCGGCGCCGCACCTGCGATGCCGTCCTCCGGTGGTGGGTTCGGCGCGGCGCCGTTGCCGGGGGCGCTGCCCCCGGACCCCCGCGCCTCAAACGCCGGCGAGGCTGAAATGGCCCCCGCCGAGGCTCGAGTCGCTCCCGGCGAGGCGGGAGGCGCCCCCGGGGAGGGGGAAAGGGCCCTCGGCGGGTCCGGGTGGGCCGCCCCCCGCTCCGAGGGGGCGCGGCAGGACACCCCCGTAGCGACGCCGCAGGCGGCCCGGCGGCGGGCCAAGGGCGACCCCGTCAAGGCGCTGCTGCACCGGCACCGGGAGTTGTGCGAGCGCGCCGTCGACCCGCTGGAGATCGCCGCCGGGCTGGAGGCCCACGGGGTCACCGACCGCACCGCCGCGCGCTTCCGGCACCGGGACGTCTTCTCGCTCGCCGAGGAGATGTACGCCCGTACCCCGAGAGGGGAGGCCCCCGCCGCCGCCCAGCCGCCGGCCCGGGCCTCCGCCTTCCGGGGGTTCGGGTACGCCCTCCTGCCCGGCGCCCTCGCCGGAGCGGCGGCCGCCGCCGGGCTGCCGTGGGCCGGGTCCGCCGCCGTGGCCGTGACCGTCGCCGCCCTCGTATGGCCCGGCCGGGCCGCCGCCGGCCGGTTCCCCTACGCCGCGCACCTGCTCGCCGCGGCCGCCACCGGCTGGGCCGCGTACCGCCACGGCACCGCGCTCGCCGTCGGCCTCGCCCTGGCCGTCGCCCCCGGCCACCTGCTCGCCGCCGCCTTCGCCGCCCGCGCGACGGCCCGGCTCGCCGGGAGCCGCGCCCTGGAGGACTTCGCCGACCGGGCCCGGCCCCTCCTCCTCGCGGCCGTCGCCGCGTTCACCGCGGCCGCCGCGGGGGCGGCCGCGCTCGCCGGAGCACCGCTCACCGCGGCCGTACCGCTCGCCCTGGTGCTGTTCCTGACCCGGCTCCTGCTGCGCCACGGAGCCCACCGCGGGCCCGTCGCCGCCGCTCTGGCACTCGCCCTCGTCCCGGCTCCCGCGGCGGTGTCCGCCGCCGCGGCGGGACTCCTCGTACACGCCGTCCTCGCGCTGTCCCGCGCATCCGCCCATGCGCGGCCCCATCCACCCACTCGCAAGGAGAAACAGAAGATGACCGGCCAGCCAACCGACCAAGGGGCCACGCGATGAGGGTGCTGCTGATCGGAGCCAACGGATACCTCGGCCGCTACGTCGCCGACCGACTCCTCGCCGACCCGGCCGTGCAGCTCACCGCGCTCGGCCGCGGGGACGACGCCGACGTGCGCTTCGACCTCGCCACCGGCAGCCCCGGCGCGCTCACCCGGTTCCTCGACGCCGTCCACCCGGGCGTCGTCATCAACTGCGCCGGCGCCACCCGCGGCGGGGCCCGGGAGCTGACCCGGCACAACACGGTCGCCGTCGCGACCATCTGCGAATCGCTGCGCCGCAGCGGCTGCGGGGCCCGCCTGGTCCAGCTCGGCTGCGCCGCCGAGTACGGACCCAGCCAGCCCGGGTCCTCGACGGCGGAGGACGCCGTCCCGAGACCCGGCGGGCCGTACGGGGTCAGCAAGCTGGCCGCCACCGAGCTGGTGCTCGGCTCCGGACTGGACGCCGTCGTCCTGCGGATCTTCTCGCCCGTCGGCCCCGGCACCCCCGCCGGATCCCCCCTCGGCCGGCTCGCCGAGGCCATGCGCCGCGCCATGCAGTCCGGCGATGGGGAGCTCAAGCTCAGCGGCCTCGGCGTGCAGCGCGATTTCGTGGACGTACGGGACGTGGCGCGGGCCGTGCACGCCGCCTCCCTCTCGGCCGCCCAGGGCGTCGTCAACATCGGCACCGGCCGCGCGGTCCGGCTGCGCGACGCGGCCGCCGTCCTGGCCCGGGTCGCCGGATACGGGGGCGCCCTGCACGAGCTGGACGTGCCGCACGGCGGACCGCAGCAGCACGCGCACCCCCACCCCGGCCGCCCGGCGGGGCTCGCCGCCATCGGGTCCCCCCGTTCCGAGGTGACGGCCGAGCAGCTGGCCGCCGCGGCCCCGCCCCCGTACCCCTACCCCGACGGCTGCGGGGCCTGGCAGCAGGCCGACGTCCGCACCGCCCGCGACCGCCTCGGCTGGCGGCCCCGGATCAACCTGGAGGAGTCCCTCGCGGACATCTGGATGGAGGCGGCGTGCCGCATCTGACCACCCCGCCGGGGGCCGCGACCGCCGCCGCGACCGAGGCCGGCCGCCTCGGTCTCGGCGTCCCCGGCTACGCGCACCCGCTGCTCGCCCCCGTCGAGTGGGCCGAGCTGACCCGCCCTGGCACCCCGCTGCACTGGGCCGTGCTCAACGTCACGGACGGTCCGGGCGGCCGGCCCGACCCGCACTGCACGGAGGCGGCGGCGAAGCTCCGCGGCGCCGACGGCGCGGGTCCCCGGCTCCTCGGTCATCTCGCGATGAGGGACGGCGAACGGACCTTCGGGGAGCTGGTCTCCGACGCCCACCGCTTCCGCGACTGGTACGGGGTGGGCGGCTTCTACCTCGCCGACGCCCCGGCCGGGCAGGCGGAACTGGCCTCGGTGCGCCGCGTCGCCGACACCCTGCGCGGCCTCGGCGAGGACATCCGGATCGTGCTCGGGCACGGTACGCATCCGTACGAGGGCTACGTGGAGGCCGCCGACCAGCTGGTCACCTTCTCCGGGGCCTGGGCCGACTACCGCTGGTCACAGGTGGCGGAGTGGACCGCCGACCATCCGGCGGAGCGGTTCTGCCACCTCGTCCACGGGGTGCCCCGGACCCACCTGGAGGAGGCCATGCGGATCGCCCGCTGGCAGGGCGCGGGCACCATCTGGTTCACCGACCGGCGCGGGGCGGCGGACCGGGATCCGTGGGCCTCAATGCCCGCGTACTGGGACGAAATCGTCTCACGTATCGGGACAGGTGTCTTGGAATGAAGACGGGCGTGGCAGTGTTACGGGATAGAACAACCTACAAATTCCCCGCGTCCGCGGGGATGACCCTGGAGTCCCCGTGTCGCTGCCACCCCTGGTTGAGCCAGCTGCTGAGCTCACCGTTGACGAGGTCCGCCGGTACTCGCGTCACCTGATCATCCCCGATGTCGGGATGGACGGCCAGAAGCGCCTGAAGAACGCCAAGGTGCTGGCCGTGGGCGCCGGCGGCCTCGGCTCGCCCGCCCTCATGTACCTCGCCGCGGCCGGTGTCGGCACGCTGGGCATCGTCGAGTTCGACGAGGTCGACGAGTCGAACCTCCAGCGCCAGATCATCCACAGCCAGGCGGACATCGGCCGCTCCAAGGCCGAGTCGGCCCGCGACAGCGTCCTGGGCATCAACCCGTACGTGAACGTGGTCCTTCACGAAGAGCGGCTCGAAGCCGAGAACGTGATGGAGATCTTCAGCCAGTACGACCTCATCGTCGACGGCACGGACAACTTCGCCACGCGCTACCTGGTCAACGACGCCTGCGTCCTGCTGAACAAGCCGTACGTATGGGGTTCGATCTACCGCTTCGACGGCCAGGCCTCGGTCTTCTGGTCCGAGCACGGCCCGTGCTACCGCTGCCTCTACCCGGAGCCCCCGCCGCCGGGCATGGTCCCGAGCTGCGCCGAGGGCGGCGTGCTGGGCGTGCTCTGCGCGTCCATCGGGTCCATCCAGGTCACCGAGGCCATCAAGGTCCTCACGGGCGTCGGCGAGCCGCTGGTCGGCCGTCTGATGATCTACGACGCCCTGGAGATGCAGTACCGCCAGGTCAAGGTCCGCAAGGACCCCGACTGCGCGGTCTGCGGTCCGAACGCGACCGTCACCGAGCTCATCGACTACGAGGCCTTCTGCGGCGTCGTGTCGGAGGAGGCCCAGGAGGCGGCCGCCGGTTCGACGATCACTCCCAAGCAGCTCAAGGAGTGGATCGACGACGGCGAGAACATCGAGATCATCGACGTCCGCGAGGTCAACGAGTACGAGATCGTCTCGATCCCCGGCGCGCGGCTGATCCCCAAGGGCGAGTTCCTGATGGGCACCGCCCTCCAGGACCTGCCGCAGGACAAGCGGATCGTCTTGCACTGCAAGACGGGTGTCCGCAGTGCGGAAGTCCTCGCGGTCCTGAAGTCCGCGGGCTTCGCGGACGCGGTCCACGTCGGCGGCGGCGTCATCGGCTGGGTCCACCAGATCGAGCCCGAGAAGCCGGTCTACTAGTCACACGAGGAAGGGGCCGTACCGCACAGGCGGGACGGCCCCTTCCTCGTGTCTGCGTGGCTGCGTGTCTGCGTGTCTGCGTGCCCGGGCTTCAGGCGCCGAGCGGCTGCGGCGGCGCCACGGGGGATTCCGATTCCGCCGGGCTCTGCCCCGGAGCGGGAGCGCAGACGGTGTTGGCGCCCGGCATCTTCCCGTCCAGCAGGTAGGAGTTCACCGCCTGCTGCACGCAGGAGTCGCCGCTGTTGTAGGCGCCGTGGCCCTCGCCCTTGTACGTGAGCTCCACGCCGACGCCGGGGCCGAGCCGCTCGACCATCTTGCGGGCGCCCTCGTACGGCGTGGCCGGGTCCCCGGTGTTGCCGATCACCAGGATCGGGGCGGATCCGGGGGCGGACACGTCCGGGGTCTCCCAGGCGCCCGCGACCGGCCAGCCGGTGCAGCTCATCATCGCCCAGCCGAGGAAGTCCCCGAAGACGGGCGAGGCCGAACGGAACGCCGGCAGCTTGGACTTGGTCTGCTCCAGCGTGTAGCGGTCCTTGGAGTCCGCGCAGTTGATCGCGGTGTTCGCGGCGCCGATGTTGCTGTAGCGGCCGTGCTCGTCCCGGCCGTTGAGCGCGTCGGACAACGCGAGCAGCAGCTGCCCCTGGCCGCCTTCGGCCTCGTCCAGCCCCTGCTCCAGCAGCGGCCACAACTCCTTGGAGTACAGCGCCTGGGCGATGCCGTTGGTCGCGGCGGTCTCGGTCAGCTTCCGGTCGCCCGCGCCCGGGATGGGCTTCGCGGCCAGCTCCTTCTGGAGCTTGATGACGTTCGCCTCGATCTCCTTGGCCGTGCTGCCCTGGAGCCGGCACTCGTCACCGCGGTCCACGCAGTCCTGGGCGAAGTTGCCGAGGGCCAGCTGGAAGCCGTTCGCCTGGCCCAGCGCCCCCTCCTCGGAGGTCTTCGTCGGGTCGACGACGGCGTCGAAGACGGCCCGGCCCACGTTCTTGGGGAAGAGGTGGGCGTAGACCCCGCCGAGCTCGGTGCCGTAGGAGATCCCGAAGTAGTACAGCTTCTCGTCGCCGAGGGCCTGGCGGATGCGGTCCAGGTCGCGGGCGGCGTTCGAGGTCCCGACGTGGGGGAGGAGGTCGGCGGAGTTCTTCTCGCAGGCCTTCTGATAGGTGCGGATGTTGTCGACGAAGTCCTTCTCCTGCGCCGGGGTCGCGGGCGTGGAGTCCTGGGCGTAGTACGCGTCCAGCTGCCTGTCGTCCTCGCAGCGGACGGGGGCGCTGCGGCCCACCCCGCGGGGGTCGAAGCTGACCAGGTCGTACCGGGCGCGCAGGGCCTCGTACTCCTTGGCGGCGCCGGGGAGGGTGCTGATGCCGGAGCCGCCGGGCCCGCCGAAGTTGAAGACCAGCGATCCGATCCGGTTCTCCTTGTCGCGGGCCCGGGCGCGGATCAGCGCGATCGGGATCGTCTCGCCCTCGGGCTTCGCGTAGTCGAGCGGGACGTCGAGGGTGGCGCACTGCCAGTCCTTGGGCGGGGCCTGGCCGCCGCCCTCCAGGGCGGTGGGGGCCTCACAGGCACCCCACTTGAGGGGCCGGACCTCCTTGGTGCCGTCGGCCTTCGTCTTCTTCCCGTCGCCGTCGTCGGAGCACGCCCCGGTGGTGAGCAGCGCGGCCGCGACGGCGGCGGTGACGGTGACCCGCAGGACTTTTCTCGGCATGCCCCCATCCTCTGCGCCCTTCCCCCGGCCCGCCCCCGCGCTGACCCATCCGGGGGGTCCGGTCCAGGTTCCGGTGGGGACGGGTGTGTGCCGGGGCGCCCCCGCAGGGCGCCGAACACTGTCCCGCAGAACTGCCCACCCCCTGGCCACGTTCGGCGCCCGAGGAGGTGCCCCGGCGCGCACCCGCCCCCACCGGAACCGCCCCCGCGGCGGGAGCCCAGAGGGCAGGTCGGCGGAGGATTACGCGGCGCGGCGCACCCGGCCAGGGCAGTTCAGCCTCGCAGGCGTTTGAGGCGCGGGTTCGGGCGGAGCCCGGGAGCCCCGCAGGGCACCCCCGGCCGTCGGGCCCGGAGCCCCGACCCGCGTACCGAGCCGGAGGCTAGATCGCTTCCTTGCGGGTCAGGAAGTTGAACGACACCCACCCCGGCAGGACCGGCAGCCAGAACACCATCAGGCGGAACAGCAGCACCGCCGAGATGGCCACCTCCTTCTCCAGGCCCGCCGCGATCAGACCCAGCGTCAGGGTGGTTTCCACCGCGCCGATGCCGCCGGGCGTGGGCGCCGCCGAGCCCAGGGCGTTGCCCGCCAGGAAGACCACCGCGATGCTCGCGAGGCTGATGTCGGTGCCGCCGCCGAAGGCCCGGATCGACGCGTCCAGGCACAGCACGTTGCACACGGTCAGCAGCAGCATCCCGCCGATGCCCGTTACCAGCTTCTTCGGCCGCTGCAGTACGTCCAGCATGCGCGGCACCACACCCGCGAACAGCGCCCGCACCCGCGTGACCACGAACTTGCGCAGGAAGGGCACCGCCGTCACCACCAGCACCAGCACCGCCACCGTCAGCAGGCCGGCGATGACGGTTCTGGACGGGGTCATCTCCGGGGTCTTCTCGGTGCCCGTGAGGTAGCCGAAGGCCAGCAGCAGCAGGATGTGGCTCGCCAGTCCGAACAGCTGCGAGGCGCCGACGCTCGCCACCGCGAGACCCGGCCGGATCCCCGCCCGCTGCAGGAAGCGCGTGTTCAGGGCGACACCGCCGACCGCCGCCGGCGCGACCAGCTTCACGAAGGACCCGGCCACCTGCGCGACGACGGTCCGCACGAACGGCACGCGTTCGGGTACGAAGCCCAGCAGGCTCATCGCCGCCGCGACGTAGGTGAGCGCCGAGAACGCCAGCGCCGCCCCCACCCAGCCCCACTCCGCCTCGCCGACGATCGTCCCGAAGTCCACGTGGGCGAGCTGCGTGAGCAGGAAGTACGCGCCGAACGCGCCCGCGATGAACGACACCAGCGTCCGCGGCCGGATCCGCTCCAGCCGGGCCGGCTCCACCGGCGCCTGCGGCCGGATCAGCAGCACCTGGCCGCGGATCTGGCTCAGCAGGTCCTCCTCGCGGGCGTCCTCGAGCGCGTCGTCCAGCGCCTTCTTCTCGGCCTTCCGGTCGGCGGCCGACGAGGCCGGCGTGGCGGCGCCCGCCTCGCGCGCCGCCTTCGCCGCCCGCGAGGACTCCAGTACGGCCTCCCGCTGCCGCTCGGCCCGCTCCCGGGCCAGTTTGCGCAGCGTCGCCCGCGTGGAGCGGCTCAACGCGATCGGCTGGAGCAGCGGCAGGCAGTCCGCCACCGCGTCCGGGCCGAGCACCGACACCGCCGAGGCCACCGCCCGCTCCGCGCCGACGCGCAGGCCGAGGGTGGTCAGCAGCTGCGCGATGTCCATCCGGAGCACCAGATCGCCGGCCGCGATCTCGCCGCCCCGCAGGTCGGTGAGGATGACCGTGCCGGAACGATCCACCACCAGCGCGTCCCCCGTGAGCCGCCGGTGCGCGATCCGCCGCGACTGCAGCGCCCGTACCTGCTCCCACGCGTTGCGCGTCAGGTCGTCGGTGATCTCCTCGTCGGCCAGGGCGTCCAGGGTCCGGCCGCCCAGGTGCTCGTACACGAGCATCACGGCGTCCGGGCCGAGCTCGGAGGTGGCGATCAGTTTCGGCGCGTTCGCCCCGGCCGCGATGGCGGCGTACGCGAGCAGTGCCTCCTGCTCCAGTGCCTGGCGCAGCGACTGCAGGCTGCGCCGGGTGGTGATGCCGCGCAGGGTGAGCCGGCGCCAGACCCGGTAGAAGAAGCCCTGCGCCTGCTGCTCGCGGTCCACGACCGTGACGTCGAGCGGGGGGCCGTCCTCCAGGGTGACGTGGTAGCGCCGGCCCCGGTCGCCGGTCTCGGAGGCCTCCGGGCCGTCGTTTGTCTCGGCGCGCATCGCGCTGACCGGCTGGAAGCCGACGCGGCGCAGTCCCGCGAGGAGGTTCTGCCCGGTGGGGCGCACGTTGGGGGAGCCGACGGCGTACAGCGTCCCGTAGGCGACGCTCCAGCCGATCAGCACGGTCAGGATGATCGAGAAGGGCGTGGTGTAGCCGCTGACCAGCATGGTGAACGCGTCGAGCAGCAGGACCACCCACAGGGCGACGCGCCAGTGCGGTCTGCGGGTCATCCCGACGGCGCACATGTACGCGATCACGGGCGCGAGGTAGCCGTGCACCGGGTCGGTCAGGGCCCCGCCGGCTCCCGCGGAGCGGGTGAGGGCGTCCTGGATGGTCTCGGGGGCGGCCTGCGAGACCCACAGGTCGGTGGCGAGGGTGACCCCGTGCGCGAGGACGGCGGCGAGCACGCCGTCGGCGATGCGCAGTCCGTCGCGCTTGATCAGCCGCTCGATGGCGAAGGCGACGGGGAGCAGCAGCACCGCGATGCTCGACACCAGCGCGGCGACCTTGATCAGCAGATCGGGGGCCTGGCCGGTGCCCTTGTTGATGTCCTCTTCCAGGCCGACGGTGGTGCCGTGGGCGAAGGCGGCGATGCCGAGCACGACGGCGATGCCGAGGATGCCGACGAGGAGGCGTACGAGGTCGGACGGCCGGTGGACGCGGGCGGCGAGCAGCGGTTCGTCCACCTCGAGCCGGTCGGCGGCCGTGGGGGCGTGGCCGTGCGGACCGGCCTCGGGCGCGCCGGCCTCGGGACCGGCCGCCGGACCGGCCTGCGGGGCGCGCCGCGGACCGTGCTCCGGATCGCGCCGCCCCTCGTGTTCCGGACCGCCCCGGGGACTGTGCTCCGGACCGTCGTCGGGGCGCGCGTCGTCGTCCGCCGTCGCGCCGTCCGGAGGGCTCACACCCTGCTCCTTCGTCGTCACATCCATCTCTTCTTGATCACGTATCACCAGTCACCGCCCGGAAGATGGTGGCACGGACCGACCGGCGAGCGGGGCATCAGGGTGCGAGCCGGTGCGGAACCGTGCCCTCCGTCGGCGGGCCGCCGACGTGCTGCACCATGGGCCGGATGAGCGAGGAGCTGCCCGCGTACGCGGAGCGAGTGCTGGACGCGGCCGAGCGGATTCCGCCCGGCCGGGTGATGACGTACGGGGACGTGGCCGAATGGCTCGGCGAGGGAGGACCGCGCCAAGTCGGCCGCGTCATGGCCCTGTACGGGGGAGCCGTGCCCTGGTGGCGCGTGGTGCGGGCGGACGGCGTACCCCTGCCCGGCAGCGAGCGGCGCGCCCTCGAGCACTACCGCGCCGAGTCCACCCCGCTGCGCACGACGGCGGCCGGCGAACCCCGGCTGGACATGCGCCGGGCCCGCTGGGACGGGAACGGCGGCGACGGTGGCGGCGGGGGCCGCGACGGGGAACGCGACGAGGTTCACACCTGACAGCTTCCGCCATGCGAGGCCCGCACGGGCGGTCGAGCGGACGTGCGAAGGACCGTACGGGGGACCCGGAGGGACTGCGCGGGGTCGTCCGCTTGCCGTAGCGTTGCCTCTTCGACTCCGGCCGGGGCTCCGCCCGCGGCCGTCGCGGCAGACCCCCTCGCAGCACAGACAGACCCACCAGGACCGGCACTTCACGTGATGACCTCTTCCTCCGACCGCACCGAGCGGCGGCGTACGCGGACCCTTGACGCGTACCGCCTCGTGCGCACCGGGCCGGGACGGGTGGATCCCCCTGTTCTGGACGCAGCCCAGCGGGCGGTGGTTGACCACACCGCCGGACCACTGCTGGTCCTGGCCGGACCGGGCACCGGGAAGACGACCACCCTCGTCGAGGCCGTCGCCGCCCGCGTCGAGGCGGGCACGGACCCCGCCCGCATCCTCATCCTCACCTTCAGCCGCAAGGCCGCCGTGGAACTGCGTGACCGGACCGCCCTGCGGCTCGGCGGCGCGCGGGCTCCGCAGGCCACCACCTTCCACTCCTTCTGCTACGGCCTGGTCCGCGCCCACCAGGACACCGACCTCTTCGCCGATCCGCTGCGGCTGCTGTCCGGCCCGGAGCAGGACGTGATGGTCCGCACCCTGCTGGAGGGTCAGCGCCGCCTCGGTTCCGCCCGCGCCATCCGCTGGCCGGACGACCTGCGCGCCGCGCTGACCACGCGCGGCTTCGCCGACGAGGTCCGGGCCGTGCTCGCCCGTGCCCGAGAGCTGGGCCTGGGCCCGGCCGCGCTCGACTCCTTCGCGACCCGGATCGGCCGCCCGGACTGGAAGGCGGCCGCGGCGTTCCTCTCCGAGTACCTGGACGTCCTGGACATGCAGGGCACGCTGGACTACGCGGAACTGGTCCACCGCGCGGTCCTCCTCTCGGAGCGCACCCCGTCCCTCGCCTCCTCCTACGACGCGATCTTCGTGGACGAGTACCAGGACACCGACGCCGCGCAGCTGCGGCTGCTGCGGGCCCTGACCGGCCCCGGCGGCACGCTGGTCGCCTTCGGCGACCCGGACCAGTCGATCTACGCCTTCCGCGGCGCCGACATCAACAACATCCTGGATTTCGAGTCCGCCTTCCCGGGCGCGGCCGTCCACGCGCTGACGGTGGGCCGCCGCTCGTCCTCGGCGCTGCTCGCCGCCACCCGCCTCCTGACGACCCGCA
This sequence comes from Streptomyces sp. NPDC088762, assembly GCF_044750905.1. Classification (NCBI taxonomy): domain Bacteria; kingdom Bacillati; phylum Actinomycetota; class Actinomycetes; order Kitasatosporales; family Streptomycetaceae; genus Streptomyces; species Streptomyces sp. NPDC088762. Next base: position 82,344 of record NZ_JBIVKT010000008.1, on the reverse strand, counting down.
TGCCGGTTCCCCGGCTGCCCTCCGCGGCGGTCCGCGCACACCGGAACCTCGCAGCGGTACGGGAGGGCGGCCGGGTCGAGGTCTTCACGTACCCGACGGCCGGCGCCGAGCTCGACAACATCGCCGACATCCTGCGCCGCGCCCACCTGGAGGACGGCGTCCCCTGGCAGGAGATGGCCGTCCTGGTCCGCTCCGGCGGCCGCACCCTCCCGGCGATGCGCCGCGCCCTGATCACGGCGGGCGTCCCGGCCGAAACCGACGGCTCGGACACCCCCCTGCGCCACGAACCCGCCGTGGCCCCCCTCCTGACGGCCCTGCGCATCACCGCGACAGCCGCCCTCCCCGCGCCCCCGCCGGCGCCCGCCGCGGTCGACCTGGCCGTGCCGGCCGCCGACCCGGCTGCACCGGAGCAGCCGGCCGAGTCCGTCCTGCCCGTTCGCGAGCCGGCCGCCACCGGCCTGCCCGGCACCCCGGGCGCCGAGCCTGACTCCTTCGCCCAGACACCGACGGCGGATCCCGCTTCGCCCACGTCCGATGCGCCCGCCGGGCCCGGCCCGGCCGCCGGTGGGCTGCCCGCCGCGGGCGGGGACCCGGCGGAGGCCGACGGCGCCGCAGGCGCGGACGTGGACGAGTTCGCCCACCTCGTTGGGGTGGATGGGCGGGGAACACCCCCCGGCCCCGGCCGGCAGGCCGACCCCGCCGACTCCTCCGGGGGTCCGGGGCCCGACCCCGAGAACCCCGACGACCCAGCCGGAGGCGTCACGGTCGAGGCCGCCCTCGAGCTGCTCGGCTCGCCCCTCGGCGGTATGGACGCCGCCGACCTGCGGCGGCTCGGCCGTGCCCTGCGCGACGAGGAGCGCGCCGCGGGCGTCAAGGTGCCCGCGCCCTCCGACGTCCTGCTCGCCCGCGCCCTCGCCGAGCCCGAGCGGCTCGTCGCCCACGACCCCGCCTACGCCCGCGGAGCGCAACGCCTCGGCCTGCTCCTGCGCAAGGCCCGCGAGCTGCTCCAGGGCGGCGGCACCGCCGAAGAGGCGCTGTGGATCCTCTGGGACGGCACCCCCTGGCCCGACCGGCTGGAGCGCAGGGCCCGCCGCGGCGGCGCGGCCGGCCGCAACGCCGACCGCGACCTCGACGCCGTCTGCGCCCTCTTCGACACCGCCGCCCGCGCCGAGGAACGCACCGGCGGCCGCGGCGCCCTCAACTTCCTCGAACAGCTCGAGGCCGAGGACATCGCCGCCGACACCCTCACCGCCCGCGCCACCCGCCGCGACGCGGTCCGGCTGATGACCGCCCACCGTTCGAAGGGCCTGGAGTGGTCCCTCGTCGTCGTCGCAGGCGTCCAGGAGGGCCTGTGGCCGGACCTCCGCCGCCGCGGTTCCCTCCTCGAAGCGGACCGCATCGGCCACGACGGCCTCGCCGAGCCGCTCACCCCCGGCGCCCTCCTCGCCGAGGAACGGCGCCTGTTCTACGTCGCCGCCACCCGCGCCCGCGACCGCCTCGTCGTCACCGCCGTCAAGGCCCCCGCCGAAGACGGCGACCAGCCTTCCCGTTTCCTCACCGAACTCGGCGTGCCCCCGCGCGACATCACCGGCCGCCCCCGCCGCCCCCTCGCGGTCCCCGCGCTCGTCGCCGAGCTGCGTGCCACCACCGTCGACCCGGACGCCTCGCCCGCCCTGCGCGAGGCGGCCGCCCGGCGCCTCGCCCGCCTCGCCGCGCTCACCGACGACGAGGACCGCCCCCTGGTGCCCGCCGCGCACCCGCAGCGCTGGTGGGGCCTGTACGAACCCACCCGCAGCAGCGTCCCGCTGCGCGACCGCGACCGCCCCGTCGCCCTGTCCGGCAGCGCCCTGGACCAGCTCGCCAACACCTGCTCCCTGCAGTGGTTCCTCGGCCGCGAGGTCAAGGCCGACACCCCCTCCACCGCCGCCCAGGGCTTCGGCAACGTGGTCCACGTCCTCGCCGACGAGGTCGCCTCCGGCCGGACCCCCGCCGACCTGGCCGTCCTCATGGAACGCCTCGACTCCGTCTGGGACGCCCTCGCCTTCGACGCCCCCTGGAAGTCCCACCAGGAGAAGGACAACGCCCGCGCCGCGCTCGAACGCTTCCTGCGCTGGCACACCACCGACCGCGGGGGCCGGGCCGCCGTCGCCACCGAGCACGAGTTCGACGTCACCCTCGAAGCGGGTGACCACACCGTCCGGATCCGGGGTTCCATGGACCGGGTCGAATCGGACCCGCAGGGGCGTGCGTACGTCGTCGACTTCAAGACCGGCAAGGCCGCGCCGACGAAGGCGGAGGTCGCGCGCCACCCCCAGCTCGCCGTCTACCAGCTCGCGGTCCGTGAGGGCGCCGTCGACGAGGTCTTCGACGGAGTGCGCCCCGCGCCCGGCGGCGCCGAGCTCGTCCAGCTCCGCCAGGGCGCCGCCGACCCCAAGATCCAGGCGCAGGAGCCGCTCGACGGGCAATGGGTCGGCGATCTGCTCGCCACCGCCGCCGGGCGGGTCCTCGACGAGCGCTTCGCGCCCGTCACGGGCCGACAGTGCGACCACTGCTCCTTCCGCAGCGCGTGCAGCGCCCGCCCCGAAGGCCGCCAGACGGTCGAGTGAGCGGGGATGTCGGTCCGGGCGGCTAGCCTTTTCGGGTGTCCGCGCGTCCGTCCCTCCTCACCGACCCCGAGCAGCTCAAGGAGCTCCTCGGCATCCCCTTCACGCCCGAACAGCTGGCCTGCGCCACCGCCCCGCCCGCCCCGCAGGTCATCGTCGCGGGCGCCGGCTCCGGCAAGACCACGGTCATGGCCGCCCGCGTGGTCTGGCTGGTCGGCACCGGCGCGGTCGCGCCCGAGCACGTCCTCGGCCTGACCTTCACCAACAAGGCCGCCGGCGAGCTGTCCGAGCGCGTACGGGGAGCCCTCGCGCGGGCCGGCATCACCGACCCGGACCCTTCGCCCGCCGACGCCGAAGCGGCCGGCGGCGAACCGCGGATCTCCACCTACCACGCCTTCGCCGGCCAGCTGCTCAAGGACCACGGCCTGCGCATCGGCCTGGAGCCCAGCGCCCGCCTCCTCGCCGACGCGACCCGCTTCCAGCTCGCGGCCAAGGTGCTGCGCGAGGCCCCCGGCCCGTACCCCTCCCTCACCAAGTCCGTCCCCGACCTGGTGGGCGACCTGCTCGCGCTCGACGCGGAGCTCTCCGAGCACCTCGTCGAACCGGACGCGCTGCGCGCGTACGACACCGACCTGCTGAACACCCTCGCCGGCGTCAAGCTCACCAACGACGACCTGCGCAAGGTGCCGGAAGCCGTGCGCGGCCGCCTCGAACTGCTGGAGCTCGTCGGCCGCTACCGCGCCGCCAAACGCTCCCGCGACCTGTTCGACTTCAGCGACCAGATAGCCCTCTCCGCGCGGCTCGCGACCACCCGCCCCGAGGTCGGCGCCCTGCTGCGCGAGGAGTTCCGGGTCGTGCTCCTGGACGAGTACCAGGACACCTCCGTCGCCCAGCGCCTGCTGCTCTCCGGGCTCTTCGGCGGGGGCACCGGCCACGCCGTGACCGCCGTCGGCGATCCCTGCCAGGCCATCTACGGCTGGCGCGGCGCCTCCGTCGCCAACCTCGACGACTTCCCCGAGCACTTCCCGCACGCCGACGGAACCCCCGCCACCCGGCTCTCGCTCAGCGAGAACCGGCGCAGCGGCGGCCGCCTCCTCGACCTCGCCAACGGGCTCGCCGCCCCGCTGCGCGCGATGCACGAAGGCGTCGAGGCGCTGCGCCCGGCGCCCGACGCGGTGGGCGCCGGCTTCGTCCGGACCGCCCTGCTGGAGACGCACGCCGAGGAGCTGGAGTGGCTCGCGGACTCGGTGGCGCACCTCGTCCGCACCGGGACCGAGCCCCGCGAGATCGCCGTACTGTGCCGGTCCGCCGGTGACTTCGCGCGGATCCAGGCCGTCCTCGTCGACCGGGACGTGCCCGTGGAGGTCGTCGGCCTGTCGGGGCTCCTCCACCTCCCCGAGGTCGCGGACCTCGTCGCCGTCTGCGAGGTCCTCCAGGACCCGGGCGCCAACGCCTCCCTCGTCCGGCTCCTGATCGGCCCGCGCTGGCGGATCGGCGCCCGGGACCTGGCCCTGCTGGGCCGCCGCGCCCGGCTGCTGGTGGGCCGCTCGCCCGCCGCCGAAGCGGACGCGGACCCCGACGAACGGCTCGCGGCAGCCGTGGAGGGGGTCGACCCGGTCGAGATCGTGTCGCTGGCCGACGCCGTGGAGACCTTCCTCGACGGCGCCGGTTCGGCCCCCGACGACCTGCCCTTCTCGGCGGAGGCCCGGGTCCGCTTCGCGCACCTCGCCCAGGAACTGCGCGACCTGCGCCGCTCCCTCGCCGATCCCCTGATGGACGTCCTGCACCGCGTGCTGTCCGCAACGGGCCTGGAGGTGGAGCTGTCCGCGTCCCCGCACGCCCTGGCGGCCCGCCGCCGCGAGACGCTGTCGAACTTCATGGACGTCGCCGCCGGCTTCGCGGCCCTGGACGGCGAGGCCTCGCTGCTCGCCTTCCTGGCCTTCCTGCGCACGGCCGCCCAGTACGAGAAGGGCCTGGACCACGCCCTGCCCGGCGGGGAGAACACGGTCAAGGTCCTGACGGCCCACAAGTCGAAGGGCCTGGAGTGGGACGTGGTCGTCGTGCCCGACCTCTGCGCGGGGTCCTTCCCGAAGGACAAGGCACCCGAGGCCTGGACCTCGTACGCGAAGGTGCTCCCGTACGAGCTGCGCGGCGACGCGGCCACCCTGCCCGAGGTCCCGGCCTGGAACTCGGCGGGCCTCAGGGCCTTCAAGGCGGCCCTGAAGGACCACAAGGCGACCGAGGAACTCCGCCTCGGCTACGTGACCTTCACCCGCCCCCGCTCCCTCCTCCTGGCCTCGGGCCACTGGTGGGGCCCGACCCAGAAGAAGCGCCGCGGCCCCTCCGCCTTCCTGACCGCCCTGTACGAGCACTGCGCGGCCGGGTTCGGCGAGATCGAGGCCTGGGCGGACGAGCCGGCCCCCGACGCGCAGAACCCGGTCCTCGCCGACGCCTCCACCCCGGACCACTCCTGGCCCCTCCCGCTGGACCCCCACTCCCTCCGCCTCCGCCGCGAGGCGGCAGCCCTGGTGGAGTCCTACCTGTCGGCCCCACCCCCGCAGGAGGACGACCCCTACCTGTGGCCCCCGGCCTGCGAGGAACCGTCCTACGACGACGCCCCCGCCGACAGCCCGTACCGGGACGCCGAGGACCCGTGGGTGGGTGAGTCCTGGGCGGCGGAGCCCCCGACCCGCGCGGTCGCCGCAGCCGTGCCCGCGCCCGGTCCGGCAGCCTCCGAAGACCCTTGGGCGGGTGAGGCCTGGACCGCGGAGCCCCCGCCCCACGAGGGCGGCCGAGCCGTGCCCGGTGCCGGGGCGGACGCCGAGGACCCCTGGGCGGGCGAGCCCTGGGCGGCGGAGCCCCACCCCGCCCGCCCGGTCCGGGGCGGGGCCCCGTACGTCCCCGGTCCCCCGAGCGAGGGCCCCCGACAGGAGACCGGCAGCCCGCGCGGGAGCGCAGCGGCACCCCTCAGCCCCGAAGAGGCCCGCGCCATCGCCTCATGGGACCGCGACCTCGAGGCCCTGGAGGGCGAGCTCCGCCGTGCCCGCGCCGCCGTCCGCGACGTCGAGCTCCCCGCCGCGCTCTCCGCCAGCCAGCTGCTCCGCCTCGCCGCGGACGAGCCCGGCTTCGCGCGCGAGCTCGCCCGCCCCATGCCCAAGCCGCCCCAGCCCGCCGCCCGCCAGGGCACCCGCTTCCACGCCTGGGTCGAGTCCCGCTTCGACGAGCTCCCGCTCCCCCTCCTCGACGTCCTCGACCCGGCGACCGAGCTCCCCGGCTCCGACCAGGAGGTCGCCGACGAGGCCGACCTCGACGCCCTCAAGGCCGCCTTCGAGCGCAGCCCGTACGCCGACCGCCCGCCCCACCGGATGGAGGCCCCGGTCCAGCTCACCCTCGCCGGCCGGGTCATCCGCGGCCGGATCGACGCCGTGTACAAGAACGCCGACGGCTCGTACGAGATCGTCGACTGGAAGACCGGCCGCACCACCGAGGCCGATCCCCTCCAGCTCGCCGTCTACCGCCTGGCCTGGGCCGAAGCCACCGGAACCCCCCTCGACCAGGTCACCGCGGCCTTCCTCCACGTCCGCAGCGGCCGCGTGATCCGCCCCCGCAACCTCCCCGACCGCGCCCGCCTTGAGCGGATCCTCCAAGGCGAACCGGGCCCGGACGGTGCCCACCAGGTGGACAGCTAGGCTCGTGGGCATGAGCCACACCCCGCCGGACAGCGTCGTCCGCACGTACATCGACACCCACCGCGCCGCCTTCCTCGACGACCTCGCCGAGTGGCTCCGCATACCCTCCGTCTCGGCGCAGCCCGAGCACGCGGGTGACGTACGCAGCAGCGCGGAATGGCTCGCCTCGAAGCTCAAGGAGACCGGCTTCCCGGTGGCGGAGGTCTGGGAGACCGCAGGCGCCCCGGCCGTCTTCGCGCACTGGCCGGCCGCCGACCCGGCCGCCCCCACCGTCCTCGTCTACGGGCACCACGACGTCCAGCCCGCCGCCCTCGCCGACGGCTGGCACACCGACCCGTTCGAGCCGGTGATCCGCGACGGCCGCATGTACGGCCGCGGCGCCGCCGACGACAAGGGGCAGGTCTTCTTCCACACCCTGGGCGTACGCGCCCACCTGGCGGCCACCGGCGCAGCCGCCCCCGCCGTGCACCTCAAGCTCCTGATCGAGGGCGAGGAGGAGTCCGGCTCCCCGCACTTCCGCGACCTGGTCGAGCGCGAGGCGGAGCGCCTCGCCGCCGATGTCGTGATCGTCTCCGACACCGGCATGTGGTCCGAGACCACCCCCACCGTCTGCACCGGCATGCGCGGCGTCGCCGACTGCGAGATCGACTTCCACGGCCCGGACCAGGACATCCACTCCGGTGCCTTCGGCGGGGCCGTGCCCAATCCGGCCACCGTCGCCGCCCGCCTGGTCGCGGCCCTGCACGACGCCGACGAGCGGGTCACGATCCCCGGCTTCTACGACAACGTCACGGAGCTCACCGACGCCGAGCGCCGGCTGATCTCCGAGCTGCCCTTCGACGAGGCCGAGTGGCTCCGTACGGCCAAGTCCCACGCGGCCGCGGGCGAGAAGGGCTACTCCACCCTGGAGCGGGTCTGGGCCCGCCCGACCGCCGAGGTCAACGGCATCGGCGGCGGCTACCAGGGCCCCGGCGGCAAGACCATCGTGCCCGCCTCCGCACACCTGAAGCTTTCGTTCCGCCTGGTGTCCGGGCAGGACCCGTACGAGATCGAGGCGGCCGTCACGGACTGGGTCGCGGCCCGCGTCCCGGCCGGAATCCGCCACTCCATCACCTTCGGCGCGCCGACCCGACCCTGCCTGACCCCGCTGGACCACCCGGCGCTGCAGTCGGTCGTACGGTCCATGGCCCGCGCCTTCGGGCAGGAGGTCCGCTTCACCCGCGAGGGCGGCTCGGGGCCCGCGGCCGACCTGCAGGACGTCCTGCACGCGCCCGTCCTCTTCCTCGGCATCTCCGTCCCGTCCGACGGCTGGCACGCGCCGAACGAGAAGGTCGAGCTGGACCTGCTCCTCAAGGGCGTCGAGACGACGGCCTACCTGTGGGGCGACCTGGCCGCCCACTGGAAGCCCGCCTGACCACCGACCGCCCCACCCCGTGCCCCGCACGCACCACCCGAGTCACCGAGCCTGCCTTGTCCCACCCACCGGGGGAGTTGGAAGTACCTGTGAGCACCCAAACCGAGCGCCCACTCTCGCTCACCGCGCCCAGCGGAATCGACCGGGCCGCGCACCACCGCCTCGACGAGGCCTGGCTCGCCGCCGCCTGGAGCCACCCGACGACCCGCGTCTTCGTCGTCTCCGGCGGCCAGGTGCTGATCGACGACACCCCCGACGGGGGGACCGGCATCGTGATGACCCCGGCCTTCGAGGCCCCGGTCACCGAGACGCACCGCTACTTCCTGGGCACCGACGAGGACGGCGTACGGTACTTCGCGCTGCAGAAGGACTCGCTGCCCGGCCGCATGGACCAGTCGGCCCGCCCGGCCGGCCTGCGCGAGGCGGGGCTGCTGCTGAACCCGCGCGACGCCGGGCTGATGGTGCACGCGGTGGCCCTGGAGAACTGGCAGCGAATGCACCGCTTCTGTTCCCGCTGCGGCGAGCGCACCGTGGTCGCGGCGGCCGGGCACATCCGCCGCTGCCCGGGCTGCGGCGCCGAGCACTACCCGCGCACCGACCCGGCCGTGATCATGCTGGTCACGGACGACCAGGACCGCGCGTTGCTCGGCCGCCAGGTGCACTGGCCGGAGGGGCGGTTCTCCACCCTCGCCGGTTTCGTGGAACCCGGTGAGTCGATCGAGCAGTCGGTCGTCCGCGAGGTGTGGGAGGAGGCGGGCGTCAGGGTCGGCGAGGTCGAGTACGTGGCCAGCCAGCCGTGGCCCTTCCCGTACAGCCTGATGCTGGGCTTCACGGCCCGCGCCACCACCTCGGAGATCAACGTCGACGGCGAGGAGATCCAGGAGGCCCGCTGGTTCTCCCGCGAGGAACTGCGCGAGGCGTTCGCATCGGGCGAGGTCATCCCCCCGTCCGGCATCTCCATCGCGGCCCGCCTGGTCGAAACGTGGTACGGCCGGCCCCTCCCGAAGCCGGCCCCGGCCGCCTGACGGCGCCGCAAGCGGCGGGCCCGCGGGCCCTGGAACGCAGAAGGCCCCCGCCGGAGCGGGGGCCTTTCTGTCGACGCGGAGGCCGGTCAGACGGCGAGCGCCTGCTTGACCTGGGCCAGGCTGGGGTTCGTCATGACCGACTCGCTGCCCGCCTGGGACACCACGAGGACGGTGGGAACCGTCTGGTTGCCGTTGTTCGCCTTCTCGACGAACGCCGCGGACTCGGGGTCCAGCTCGATGTTGATCTCGTTGTAGGCGATGCCTTCCCGGTCCAGCTGGGACTTCAGCCGGCGGCAGTAGCCGCACCAGGTCGTGCTGTACATCGTCACGGAACCCTTGTCCTGCATGCTGCGGTCTCCTCTGTGGGGTCTCGGCGGTCTCGGGGGCCCCGCCGGCCGCGGGGGCCTCGGCGGTCCGAGTAGTCGAACGTACGGCACGGCGCCGCCATTCCCGCACACGGTGTGACGGACCGGTGTGACAAGTACGACGGACCCGGGCGGTCTGTGGACAAGTTTCCCGCCCGACCCACGGGACCTGGCAGCATGGCGGGGTGACAGCAGCAACGCACTCCTCATCCTTCCCCGCCGCCGCCGACCCGGCGGACGCGGTGCTCCTGGGCCTGGACCCGGAGCAGCGCGAGGTCGCGACGACCCTGCGCGGACCGGTGTGCGTGCTGGCCGGCGCCGGCACCGGCAAGACCCGGGCGATCACCCACCGCATCGCCTACGGCGTCCTGTCCGGGCGGCTCATGCCGGCCAGTGTGCTCGCCGTCACCTTCACCAACCGCGCCGCCGGCGAGATGCGCGGCCGGCTGCGCGGCCTCGGCGCCGGCGGGGTCCAGGCCAGGACCTTCCACTCCGCAGCCCTGCGCCAGCTCCAGTACTTCTGGCCCAAGGCGGTCGGCGGCGAGGTCCCCCGGCTGCTGGAGCGCAAGATCCAGTTCGTCGCCGAGGCCGGCGCGCGCTGCCGCATCCGGCTCGACCGGGGCGAGCTGCGCGACGTCACGGGTGAGATCGAGTGGGCCAAGGTCACCCAGACCGTGCCCGCCGACTATCCGGCGGCCGCCCTGAAGGCGGGCCGCGAGGCCCCCCGGGACATGGCCGAGATCGCCCAGATCTACGGGACGTACGAGCAGCTCAAGCGCGACCGCGGCATGATCGACTTCGAGGACGTGCTGCTCCTGACCGTCGGCATCCTCCAGGACCGCCACGACATCGCCGAGCAGATCCGCGCCCAGTACCAGCACTTCGTGGTCGACGAGTACCAGGACGTCAGCCCGCTCCAGCAGCGGCTGCTCGACCTGTGGCTCGGCGAGCGCGACAGCCTCTGCGTCGTCGGCGACGCCAGTCAGACGATCTACTCCTTCACCGGCGCCACCCCCGACCACCTGCTGAACTTCCGCAACCGCTACCCGCAGGCCACCGTCGTCAAGCTGGTCCGCGACTACCGCTCCACCCCCCAGGTGGTCCACCTGGCCAACGGCCTGCTGAAGCAGGCCAAGGGCCGGGCCGCCGAGCACCGCCTGGAGCTGGTCTCCCAGCGCGAGCCCGGCCCCGACCCGGTCTACGCCGAGTACCCCGACGAGCCCGCCGAGGCCGAGGGCGTCGCCCGGCGGATCCGCGACCTGATCGCGGCGGGCGTGCCGGCCGGCGAGATCGCCGTGCTCTTCCGCATCAACGCCCAGTCCGAGGTCTACGAGCAGGCCCTCGCCGACGCCGGAGTCCCCTACCAGCTGCGCGGAGCCGAGCGGTTCTTCGAGCGCCAGGAGGTCCAGAAGGCCATCCTCGCGCTGCGCGGAGCCGCCCGTTCCGGCGGGAACGACCCGCTGCTCGACGACGTCGTGGAGCTCGGCTCCCAGGTGCGGGCCGTGCTCAGCTCCACCGGCTGGTCCACCGAGCCGCCGGCCGGCTCCGGCGCCGTCCGCGACCAGTGGGAATCGCTCGCCGCGCTGGTCCGGCTCGCCGAGGACTTCGCCCGCGCCCGGCCCGGCGCCACCCTGGCGGACCTCACGATCGAACTCGACGAGCGCAAGGCGGCCCAGCACGCCCCGACGGTCCAGGGCGTCACCCTGGCCTCGCTGCACGCGGCGAAGGGCCTGGAGTGGGACGCCGTGTTCCTCGTCGGCCTCACCGACGGCATGATGCCGATCACCTACGCCAAGACCGACGAGCAGGTCGAGGAGGAGCGCCGGCTGCTCTATGTCGGCGTCACCCGGGCGCGCTTGCACCTGACCCTCTCCTGGGCGCTCTCCCGCGCTCCGGGCGGCCGGGCCTCCCGACGCCCCAGCCGCTTCCTGAACGGGCTGCGGCCGGGCTCCGCGGCCCCGGGAACGGGGCCGGGCGGCGTGGCCGAGCGGGGAGCCCGCAAGCGCGGCCGCCGAGGCCCCGCGTTGTGCCGGGTCTGCGGCAAGACCCTGACCGAGGCCGGCGAGATGAAGCTGATGCGCTGCGAAGAGTGCCCTTCGGACATGGACGAAGGGCTCTACGAGCGGCTGCGGGACTGGCGCGCGGTCCAGGCGAAGGCCCAAGGCCTGCCCGGCTACTGCGTCTTCACGGACAAGACGCTGATGGCGATCGCGGAGGCCGCACCCTCCGAGGAGGGGGAGCTCGCGATGATCTCCGGAGTGGGCGTCCGCAAGCTCGAGCGGTACGGCGCCGACGTCCTGGCCATCTGTGCAGGTCAGGAGCCCGGGGCTGAGGATCCTGACGACGCGTAGAAACTCGTCGGAAAAATAGTTTGCACATGCCCAGCGAAGCCCCATAGGTTCTTAGCAACGGAAACGGTGGCTTCTCCGAAGCCCCTGATCCGTGCTGTACTTATCCGAATACGCATGGGACAGGCCCCCGGGCCCCCGTCCCCGAGACGCCGAGAGGAGGCGAGACCAGTGACCAGCTTCATGACCAGCACCATCAAAATGACCGATCGCTCGGTCGTCGCTTCCTGCCTGCTCGGTTCCGTCTCCCTCCGGGGTACCGGTCTGTCCGCGATCGCCGCTGACAGCCCCGCCCTGGCGATCCTTCCGGTCCGCGAGCGCAATGAGCGACCGACCCAGGCACCGGTGGCAGTAATGGCAGCAGAAGCGCAGGCGCATGGCGCCTATGGATTTGCGGCCGCAGCCGGTGCCGGAGCCAAGACGAAGACGACGAAGCAGCAGCACCACCTGATGTGGGCCTTCCGTGGGCTCGAACCCTGGAGTGATCCAGTCTGATCGCATGATCAGACCGGCGCCTTCAGGGCCGCGGAACCCCACCCGGGATCCGCGGCCCTTCTGTTTGTCCCCGAACGGGGACGACGCAGCGAAGGGGCCTCGGGACTGGCATTACCAGTCGGTGTGAGAACGAAGCCCAGCCGCACCCGGCCAACCGGCCGGAACGACTAGCCGACCAAGACGAGGAAGAAACCACCGTGCAACTCGAAGCGCACGCCCCGTCCGTACCGCAGACCCAAACGATCTCCCCGCCCGCAGTCCCGGAGGACCACGCCTTGACCCCGCTCACCGCGCTGACCGCGCTCGACGACGCCATCGAGAACCTCGGCGTCCCGGTTCCCTGCCGCACCTTCGACCCCGAGGTCTTCTTCGCCGAGTCCCCGGCCGACGTCGAGTACGCCAAGTCCCTGTGCCGGACCTGCCCGCTGGTCGAGGCCTGCCTCGCCGGGGCGACCGAGCGCCGCGAGCCCTGGGGCGTCTGGGGCGGCGAGCTCTTCGTCCAGGGTGTCGTCGTCGCCCGGAAGCGCCCGCGTGGCCGTCCGCGCAAGAACCCGGTTGTTGCGGCATGACCGCCCTCGGAACCATCGACCGCCCCCTCACGCACGACCCCCTGAAGCAGGCCCTCATGACCGCCTACACCACGAGCGAGCAGCCGCACGGCTCCGCCCACGCAGACTTCATCACCGCCGGCGCGATCACCTCGCGTCAGAACAGGACCCGCGAAATGCAACTCATCCCAGAAGCCCTGGCCCGTGCCCATATGGACGACCGCATGCGTGAGGCCGACGCCGAGCGTCACGCCCTGCGCCTGCTGGCCGCCCGCCGCATGCAGCGGCGAGCCGAGCGCGTCTCGCTGCGCGCCCGGCGCGCGCTGGCCATGGCCGTCATGCACTAAGGGCTGACGACCGTCAGACAGGCAACTCCCGGGGGGACCGGTCCGAACGGACCGGTCCCCCCGGTGCGTTGCGCGAGGCCGTCCACCCCTTACGGGGATATCGTCGTGGAGGTGGAAAAGCCGAATCCCCGCCCCGCCCCTCCGGGACCCGAGGCCCAGCCCGTCATCTGCGCGCGCTGCGGCACACAGTCTCCCAACGGCCCCCCGCCCACCTGGACCTGCTCGGTGGAGAACGGGACGAGAGAGTACTTCTGCGTCGACTGCGCCCGGGCGAACCTCCGGGCGATCGAGGGCAGGCTCGACTCCTCCTGGTGGTGAGCCGACACTCCGATCACTGCGCTCCGCGCACTCCGCGGCGCCGGTTCACCCCTCGGACGGGAACCCGGGCAGCCAGGAGTCCAGTTCGTCGCGCAGCCGCACGGTCGCGCCCAGCTGGCACAGCACACCGATGGTGCTCAGCGTCACTCGGTGGATCAGCAGGTAGGAGGGCGGCAGATTGATCTGCCGGCCCAACTGGTGCGCGGGGGAGCGGGGATCGGCGATCCGTGCCGCCTGGCCGCGCAGCCACGGCCGGGTGAAGGTGAACTCCTCGGCCTCGGCGGGCTCGATGATCGGCTTCAGGTAGTCCAGCACCGCGTCGGGGTCCAGATCGATGGACTCCTTCACGAACCCCTCGGCGCGCAGGTGCCCGTAGACCCCCTCGGCGTCACCCTCCAGCGTCATCCGCAGCGACCGGCCGATGGGCTCGGGCCAGCCACCGGGAAGCCGGTCGACCGTGCCGAAGTCCAGGACGCCCAGTTGCATCCGGCCGTCCGGCCCGGATATCAGCCGGAAGTTGCCCGGGTGCGGATCTGCGTGCAGCAGCCCGGTGCGCGCGGGGCCGGAGAAGAGGAAACGGGCCAGCAGCTGTCCGGCGCGGTCGCGCTCCTCCTGCGTGCCGTCGGCTATCACCTCCGACAGCGGGGTCCCCTCCATCCACTCGGTCACCAGCACCTGGTCGCCCTGGTGCACGACGTCCGGCACGACCACGTCCGGGTCGTCCTCGAAGGCGTCCGCGTGCGTCCGCTGCGCTTCCGCCTCCAGCTCGTAGTCGAGTTCCTCCTCGACCCGGTCGCGCAGCTCCTTGATCAGGGGCTTGATCTCCATGCCGGGTATCAGCGGCCCCAACAGCCCCGCGAACCGGCCCAGCTGCTTCAGGTCCGACAGCAACGCCTCGCCGGCCCCCGGGTACTGGACCTTGACCGCCACCTGCCGGCCGTCGTGCCACACCGCCCGGTGTACCTGCCCGATGGACGCCGCCGCGGCCGGCTTGTCCTCGAACTCCTCGAACAGGTCCCGCCAGTCCGCACCGAGCCGGTCGGCCAGCACCTGGTGCACGGTGGCCGCGGGCAGCGGTGGCGCCGCCTCCTGGAGTTTGGTCAGCGCCGCCCGGTAGGGCCCCGCGACCTCCTCGGGCAGCGCCGACTCGAAGACCGACAGGGCCTGCCCGAACTTCATGGCACCGCCCTTCAGTTCCCCGAGGGTCCGGAACAACTGCTCGGCCGTCCGGTTCTGGAGCTCGCGCGCCACGATCTCGGCGGACTTGCCCCCGATCCTCTTGCCCAGCCCCCACGTGGCCCGGCCCGCGAAGCCGAGCGGCAGCGCGGCCAGCTTGACGGTACGGGTGACCGCCTTCCGGGGAAGATCAGACATACGCCCCTCCAAGTCCCGAAGCTGCGCCGCATGCGGCGGTTTCAGCAAGGCCCCCGCCAACCCGACAGCCCAGTGCATCCTGTCATGGCCCTCCCGGCCGGTCCGCTCCCGATCCTCCTCCCGACCGCTCCAGCGCCGCTGGACCGTCGGCGCTCGCCCCACACGGGCAGTCCGGGTGGGCGCGGAGGGGGTTCGGCTCCCAGTGGAGGGTCGGGAGGGCGGCCTCCCAGCGGGAGGCGGTGGACGCCGGCAGCCGGCCGTCGAGGAAGGACAGCGCGTGGGCCGCGGCCAGACCGGCCACCGCGGTGGACAGGCCCAGGTCGCAGGCGCCGTGGGCTCTTCGGCGGTGGGCCGAGCGCCACTGCACCAGCATCCGCGGCCAGGCAGGGTCCAGGTCCACCCGGACGCGCTCCATGCACCCCGCACAGGCCGTCACCCCCGGCAGGACCAGCGGCCCCACCAGCCCGGTGCCCTCCAGCACCCCCGCGTACAGGTGGGGGATGCCCGTGGCGACCCAGCCGGCTGCCGTCTCCGGATCGGGGGCCCAGGCCTGCAGCCCGTCGCGGGGCGCGACCACCACCAGGGCGAGCCCGGGCTCCGGCCCCTCGGCCTCCCCGGCCCGCGGGGCCCGTCCCGGGGTGCAGTCGCGCACCAGTTTCCCCGCGGCCTCGGCCCGCAGCCGGCCCACGCTCGCGGGCCCCAGGCCGCCCGGGGCCACATCCGCCGGCTCCGCCCGGCCCCCGTCGAGCACGTCGACCCCGCCCACGCCGGCTCCCGCCAGGACCGCGGCGATCAGCGCGCCGACGCGGCCGCTCCCGCGCACCTGGACCCGTACGGCCCGGCGCGCGGCCATGCCCCGCAAGTCACCGCCCGGCTCCCGGTGGACCAGCGACAGCGAGCCCAGATCGGGCGCCAGCCGCTCCAAGGCCTCCGGCCGCTTGCGCAGCGCCTGGGCCCGCGGGCCGCCCGCCGTGGCGTCGTCGAGCAGCCCGGCCCCCGCCAACCGCCGGACCAGTTCGTCGGCCTGGCCGTCCGGCAGCCCCATCCCCGAGGCCTCCGCCCGTAACAGGTCCATCCCCCGCGTCCCGTCGATCCGGTCGATGAGCGCACCCGTCGCCGTATCGACGGGGCCGAGCGCCACCGCGTGCGCGGGCGTCACCCCGAACTGCACCGTCTGCATATCCCGCCAGGCCCGCGCCAGTGCCGGCTTCACCTTCGGATACATGACCGCCCCCATTCGCTCTTTCCTCCGCGTTCTGCGTTCCTCCGCCACAGTGCCCGTCCGCCGAAATCCGTGCAGAAATTTGTCCACAGGCGAGGGGTATTAGGCATATGAGATGGAGAAAAGGGGTGTTCCGTGGACCCGCTGTGAATCGATCATGTTCGAAGCCTGGACGCGCGGGACTTCCGCCACGGCCAACGGGTACGGTCGTGGCGTGTCCGCCGACCCACCGCAGCGCGCCGTAGAAGTCCGCCGGAGCGCGCGCCGCCGCAGGACCGTATCCGCCTACCGCGAGGGTGACCGTACGGTCGTCCTCATCCCTGCCCGGATGTCGGAGGCCGAAGAGCAGCGCTGGGTGGGCGTCATGCTCGACAAACTGGCCGCCCAGGAGAGCAAGCGCACCCTCGGGGACGCGGAACTCACCGAGCGCGCCGAGCGTTTGTCCGACCAGTACTTCAGCGGCCGCGCCCGCCCCCGCTCGGTCCGCTGGGTCACCAACCAGAACACCCGCTGGGGCTCCTGCACCCCGGCCGAAGGCAGCATCCGCCTGTCCCACCGCCTCCAGGGGATGCCGGAGTACGTGGTCGACTACGTGCTCCTGCACGAGTTGGCGCACCTCCTCGTGCCCGGCCACGGCCCCCGCTTCTGGGAGCTGCTGGAGGCCTACCCCCGCACCGAGCGCGCCCGCGGGTACCTGGAGGGCGTGGTCGCGGCCGAGCGGCTGCCGAAAGTGCCCGCCACCCGGGACGAATAGCCGCAAGTGACGCAGCGTGATGTGTACCGGGTCGGTACCGGCTTGGCCGGATGTCGGCAGTTGCCGTTAGCCTGAGCGGCACGCATTCACAGTCGGGATGGGGGACGGTCGTTACGTATGGCCAGGGAATTCCAACGCGGCCACAAGGCCAAGATCAGTGATCTGACAGCGGGCACCGATCTGTACGTGGGCGTGCAGATCGCCGGGCCCGGACTCACCTTCGACATCAGCTGTTTCGGGCTCGACGCGAACGAGCAGCTGTCGGACGACCGCTACTTCGTCTTCTTCAACCAGCCGAAGTCGCCCGAGGAATCCATCCAGCAGCTCGGCGCCCAGTCCGGCGACACCGAATCCTTCCGGGTCACCCTGGACCGCATTCCGGCCTCCATCCACAAGCTGTCCTTCACCGCCACCATCGACGGCGCCGGGCAGATGTCGCAGATCGGGCCGGGCTACATCCGGATCGTCGCGGGTGGCGAAGAGGTCGTCCGGTACGCCTTCAACGGCTCGGAGTTCACCACCGAGCGGGCCGTCATGCTCGGCGACTTCTACCTCAAGGACGTGTGGCGCTTCGCGGCCGTCGGCCAGGGCTTCGACGGCGGGCTCGAGGCGCTGCTGAAGAACTTCGGCGGCGAGGTCGCCGAGGAGCAGCAGCCGCAGCAGCAGGTCCCGCCGCAGGCGGCGGCCGCGCCCGGCTTCGCCCCGCCGGCCCAGGGGGCCGCCCCCGCCCCCGCCCCCGCCTTCGGCGCCCCGGCCCCGCAGGCCCCGCAGCCCCCGGCCCCGGCACCCGCTCCGAACTTCGGCGCGCCCGCCCCGGCCCCGCAGGCTCCGCAGCCCCCCGCCCCGCAGCCCCAGGCGTACCAGCAGCACACCGCGCCCACCATGGCGGCGCCGCTCGCCCCGCCGGCCCCCGCGCCGTACGGCCAGCCGCCCCAGCAGCAGCCCCCGTACGGCCAGGCGCCCGGCCCGTACCCGGGCCAGACCCCGCCGCCCGCCCCGGCCCCCGCGCCCTACGGGCAGCAGCCGGGCTACGGCCAGGTACCGGGCCAGATGCCGGGCCAGGCCCCGGGACAGTTCCCGGGTCAGGTCCCCGGCCAGCAGCCGCCGTACGGCCAGCAGCCCGGCTACGCCCCGCAGGCCGCCGCCCCCGCGGCCGGTCTCGCCGCCGCTCTCCAGCCGTACAAGGAAGCCCCCACGGGCACCCGCTGGACCCCGCAGAACCAGCAGCTCATGCGCGTCGACCTGGCCATGGGCGGGCAGGCCGTCCTCGCCCGCCAGGGCAGCATGGTCCTCTACCAGGGCAAGGTCGACTTCAGCTACAAGGGCGCGGGCTTCGCCGGCCGCATCGTCGGCAACGCCACCGGCCAGGAGATGCAGCTCATGCGCTGCACCGGCCGCGGTCAGGTCTTCCTCGCCGAGAACGGCGCCCACCTGCACGCCATCGAGCTCCAGGGCGACGGGATCTGCGTCTCCGCCGAGGCCGTCCTCGCCTTCGACGAGTCGCTCCAGCACGAGGTCCGCCGCATCGAGGGCCACGGCATTCCCGGCGGCGCCCTGTTCACCATGCAGTTCCAGGGCACGGGCACGGTGATCGTCAAGACGCACGGCGTCCCGGTCGTCCTCCCCGTCACCCCGACCACCTTCGCGGACAGCAACGCCATCGTCGCGTGGTCCTCCGCCGCGCAGGTGATCCTGTCCAGCCAGGTCCGGCTCCGGCGCAACGCCTACCCCGGCCACAGCGGGGAGACCGTGAACCTCCAGTTCCGCGGCGCTCCCGGCAACTTCATCGTCGTCCAGCCGTACGAGGTCTGAGGGAGCCCGACATGAACGCAATGAACCAGCAGCTCGCGGGCTTCGCCCCGACCCCGGTCACGGCCCGCATGGAGAACCACGGCCGGGCCATGCTCAAGGTCGCCATGCAGAGCGGCCAGGACCTCTTCGCCCGGACCGGCTCGATGGTCGCCTACGAGGGCTTCGTGCAGTACGAGCCCAACCCGCCGGCCGTCCGCCAGATGGCCGCGCAGTGGCTCACCGGCGAAGGCGCACCTCTGATGAAGTGCACCGGCGACGGCCTGCTCTACCTCGCCGACTACGGCGCCGACGTCGTCGTCATCAACCTCAACAACGACTCGCTCTCGGTCAACGGCACCAACCTGCTCGCCTTTGACGCACACCTCCAGTGGGGCGTCGAGCGGGTCAAGGGCCTCGCCAAGTTCGCGGGCCAGGGCCTGTTCAACGTGGAGATCGCGGGCACCGGCTGGGTCGCGATCACCTCGCGCGGCACCCCGATCGTCGTCGACTGCGGCCGCGGCGAGGACGAGACGTACGTCGACCCCGACGCGCTCGTGGCCTGGTCGCCGAACCTCAAGGTCAAGGGGAAGCGCAGCTTCAAGGCCTCGTCGATGATCGGCCGGGGCAGCGGGGAGGCCTACCAGATGGCCTTCTCCGGTCAGGGCGTCGTCGTCGTACAGCCCAGCGAGGACAGCACCGACCGGCTCCGGGTCCGGGGCTGAGGGGGAGCGGACAGATCATGCAGAGTTCACTTTTCGCCCACGCCGAGGCGCAGTCCCAGGAGCGGTACGCCGTCCAGAACCCGCAGATGCTGCGGGTTACCCTGAGCGGCTCCGACGACGTCCTCGCCCGCAAGGGCGCGATGGTCGCCTACCAGGGGATCGTCGACTTCGACGGCGAGTACCAGACCACCACCCAGCGCAACGCCCGCCGCCGCACCGGCGAGGGCCTGGACCTCATGCGCTGCTCGGGGCAGGGCACGGTCTACCTGGCCAACCTGGCCCAGTACGTGCACATCGTGGACGTGGACCAGGACGGCCTGACCGTCGACAGCAGCTATGTCCTGGCCATGGACTCCACGCTGCACCACGAGGTCATCGCGGTGGACAGCCAGTACGGGATCTCCGGCTCCGGCAAGTACCAGCTCAACATCACCGGCCGCGGCAAGGTCGCGCTGATGACCTCCGGCCAGCCGCTGATGATGCAGGTCACGCCGGACAAGTACGTCAACGCCGACGCGGACGCGATCGTCGCCTGGTCCACCTCCCTGCGGGTGCAGATGCAGGCCCAGACGCACTCCAGCGGCGTCTGGCGGCGGCGCGGCAACACCGGCGAGGGCTGGGAGCTGAGCTTCCTCGGCACCGGCTTCGCGCTCGTACAGCCCAGCGAGGTGCTGCCGCCGCAGAACGCCCAGATCGGCCAGGGCGCCGCAGCCCAGTTCGGCGTGGGCCAGCACGGCTCGCGGGCGCAGAACCAGAACAACGCCTGGAACTAGCCGTTCCGGACAGTACGGCGAAGGGGCGGTCCCGAGGAGGGGTCGCCCCTTCGCCACGTCACGCCGTCACGGCCGCCCGCGCCTACGCCCCCAGCCGCGCCAGGGTCGCCTCCATCAGCCGCACCACGGAGGTGTCGGCCACCGCCGCCACCTCCTCGTACGGGAACCAGCGCAGGTCCAGGGACTCCTCGCTGATCTCCGCCTCGGCACCGGCCGGGGCCAGCGCCGCGTACTGCACGTCCAGGTGCCAGTTGCAGGGCGCCGGGATCGGATGCCGGTCCAGGCGCACCGGGCCGCCCCCGAGCAGCGTCAGCCCGGAGGCGATGCCCGACTCCTCGCGGGCCTCGCGCAGCGCCACCTCCGCCAGGGTCGCGTCGCCGGACTCGCAGTGGCCGCCCATCTGCAGCCACATGCCGAGCTTCTTGTGCAGGGTCAGCAGGACGCGCCCCCGCTCGGGGTCGATCACCAGGGCGCTGCCCGTCACGTGTCCCGCCCCGCAGGGCTTGTAGACCCCGTCGGGATGGGCCGCCAGGTGCTCCAGGTAGAGGTCGCGCAGCTCCGGCTGGTCCTCGTAGGCCTTCAGTACGAGGACCGCGTCGTCGTGCAGGCTCACTTGTTCTCGTCGCCGTCCTCTTCGCGCTTCTCGGCGGCCTCGCCGAGCATCTTGTCCAGCTCCGAGAAGTCCAGGTGCTCGCGGTGCACGAAGCCGTCCGGGTCGTCCAGGTCGGAGGCGGTCGGCAGCATGTCCGGGTGCTCCCACAGCCCGTCGCGCCCGTCGACACCGCGCGCGTCGGTCAGCGAGGCCCACAACCGCGAGGCGTCGCGCAGCCGGCGCGGCCGCAGCTCCAGGCCGATCAGCGTCGCGAAGGTCTGCTCCGCCGGGCCACCCGAGGCGCGCCGCCGGCGCATGGTCTCGCGCATGGCGTCGGCCGAGGTCAGCCGGGGCTTGGCCGCCTCGTGCACGACCGCGTCCACCCAGCCCTCGACCAGCGCGAGCGCCGTCTCCAGGCGGGCCAGCGCGGCCTTCTGCTCGGGGGTGTCCTGCGGCTGGAACATGCCGCCCTGCAGCGCCTCCTGGAGCTGCTCCGGATTCGACGGGTCGATCTGGCCGACCACGTCCTCCAGCTTCGAGGTGTCGACCTTGATGCCGCGGGCGTAACCCTCGACCGTGCCGAACAAGTGCGAGCGCAGCCACGGCACGTGCGCGAAGAGCCGGGCGTGCGCCGCCTCGCGCAGGGCCAGGTACAGCCGCACCTCCTCCGGCGGCACGCCCAGGTCCTTGCCGAAGGCCTCGATGTTCAGCGGCAGCAGCGCGGCCTTTCCGGCCGGGCCCAGCGGCAGCCCGATGTCGGTGGAGCCGACGACCTCGCCCGCGAGGGTGCCGACGGCCTGGCCGATCTGCTGCCCGAACATGGCCCCGCCCATGGAGCGCATCATCCCGAGCAGCGGGCCCGCCATGGCCTGCATCTCCTCGGGCAGCACGCCGCCCATGGCCGCGCCGACCCGCTCGGCGACCGGGTCCACGAGCTCCTTCCACACCGGCAGGGTCGCCTCGACCCACTCGGCGCGGCTCCACGCCACGGCGGTGTTGGCCCCCGAGGGCAGCGAGGTCACGCCGTCCAGCCAGTGGTCGGCGAGGCGCACGGCCTCCTCCACGGCGGACTTCTCGGCGATGCCGACGCTCATGTCCTTCACGCCGTCCGCCGTGCCCTGCGCGACGGTCTGGCGGGCGATGTCCTTGGCCATGTCCCAGTTCACGGGACCGCCCTCGTAGCTGAGCATCTGGCCGAGCTGCTGGAAGGCCGCACCGAGGTCGTTCGGGTTCATCGCACCGAACATCGCGGCGAACGGATTCTCCGCGCCGCCGGGACCGCCCGCGCCGCCCGGCAGGCCCATGCCGGGGAACCCGAACGGATTCGCCGGGCCGCCCTGGCCGCCCTGATTGCCCTTCTTCTTGCCCTCGTCGCCGTTGTCCGGCTCCTCCGGCGGAAGGCCGAATCCGAATGGGGTGTCGCTCACGGGTTTCCTCGGCTCGTAGGGCCGCCGGCGGGAGCCGACGGGCGATGGTCCGACAACACACCAAGCGTAGACACCTGACCCCGCTTGCGGGCTCGGTGCTCCGCCGACTCCTGGGCTGCGGCAGGATGGACATCACCTGGTGGGTCCGCGTCACGGCGCGTCCCTACTGAAGACAACCGCTGGAGACGCCCGGTGAGTTCCCCAGATCCGCACCTTTCGGATGAGCGCAGCGCGCCGCTCGACCCCGATACCCGCCCCGACCACGGCGACGGCGCCCACGGCGTTCGCCAGCCGCGAAACCCGGCGGCGCCCCGCAGGAACAGCCCCGTGATCGCCGTGACCGGCGCCGCGACGGGAGTGGGCGCGGCCCTGGTGAGCCGCCTGGCCTCCTCCGACGAGGTCAAGCAGGTCGTGGCGATCGACGAGCGGCGCGGGGACTGCGCGGAAGCGCAGTGGCACGTCCTGGACGTACGGGACCCGGCGATCGCCGAGAAGCTGCGGGGCGCGGACGTGGTCGTCCACCTCGCCCTCGACCTGGACCTGGAGACCGACCCGGCGGCCCGTACCGCGTACAACGTGCGCGGCACCCAGACCGTGCTCACCGCCGCCGCGGCCGCCGGGGTGCACCGGGTCGTGCTGTGCACCTCCGCGATGGTCTACGGGGCCCTGCCGGACAACGACATCCCGCTCTCGGAGGACTCCGAGCTGCGGGCCACGGCCGAGGCGACGGGCGTCGGGGACCTGCTGGAGATCGAACGGCTGGGCCGGCGTGCCCCGCGGGCGCACCCCGGCCTCAACGTCACGGTGATCCGCCCGGCGGTCCTGGTCGGCGGCACCGACACCGCCCTGACCCGGTACTTCGAGTCCCCGCGGCTGCTCGTGGTCGCCGGATCCCGGCCGACGTGGCAGTTCTGCCACGTGGAGGACCTGGTCAGCGCGCTGGAGTACGGGGCCCTGGAGAAGGTCGAGGGCGAGCTCGCGGTGGGCTGCGAGGGCTGGCTGGAACAGGAGGAGGTGGAGGAGCTGAGCGGTATCCGCCGCATGGAACTCCCCTCGGCGGTCGCCCTGGGCGCGGCGGCCCGCCTGCACCGGATCGGCCTGACGCCGTCTCCCGCCGGGGACCTCGCGTACACGATGCATCCCTGGGTGGTCAGCGTCAGCGGGCTGCACGCGGCGGGGTGGCGGCCGCGCTGGACCAACGAGGAGGTCCTGGCCGAGCTGCTCCAGGAGGTGGCGGGGCGGCACACGGTGGCCGGCCGCAGGCTGGGCCGCAAGGACGCCGCGACCGCCGCGGGCGCCGCCGGTGCGACCGTGGCCCTGCTGGGCGCCGCCGCGGCGGTCCGCCGGGCCCGGCGGCGGCGCGGCCTCTAGGCTCCGGCGGGGCTTTCGGGGCTCCGCCCCAGGACCCGCGCCTCACACGCCGGCGGGGCCGGATTCGGCCCGCCCGGGCGAGGCTGATTCGGCCCGTCGGATGCGCAGAGACGAGGAGCAGCAGGGGCCGCGCCACCAGGGCTTCTCTGTAGGAGGCTCCCAAGCGGAGCGGCGCGGCACGGGTGAAAGAGCTATTTCGCCGCGTCAGCGGCTAGGGCACGATGGACCGTATGGCACCGCACTTCGATCACCCCGGCGAGCAGGCCGCTCAGGACCCGATCCGGCTGCTCGCGATCCGTGAGACCCCGCTTTCGATCGACGAGGTCTTCCAGGCCGTCGGCGACGATGCGACGGGCGGTACGACGCTCTTCGTCGGCACGGTGCGCAACCACGACAGCGGGGCGGACGTCGATTCGCTCGGCTACTCCTGCCACCCGACGGCCGAGGCCGAGATGCGCCGGATCGCCGAGCGCGTCGTGGCCAAGTACCCGGTCCGCGCCCTGGCCGCCGTGCACCGCGTGGGCGACCTGGCCGTCGGCGACCTGGCGGTCGTCGTCGCCGTGTCCTGCCCCCACCGCGGCGAGGCCTTCGAGGCCTGCCGGATGCTGATCGACGACCTCAAGCACGAGGTTCCGATCTGGAAGCACCAGACCTTCGCCGACGGCACCGAGGAGTGGGTCGGCGCCTGCTAGGGACTTCGACCAGGCTCCGTAAGACACGCCCTGGCGCCAACCCGGACCCCGCCCGCGGAGGCGCCCCCGGCAGGGGGTAGCCTCCACCCGTTCGGCCGCGCAACACGCCCTCGATTTGCGTAACCCCTTCCCGGGCACCAGCGTTGAAGCCACAACGAAACGTACGCACTTCGGGGTAGGGAGGCAGGCCCATGGCGTCTCTGGCGTGGTTGCTGATTCCGCTGTTCGCCGCGATCGGCGCGGGGATATGGGGCAGCTGGGCGGCTCGCGACCGCACGCAAGGCGACATATCCGAGCTCGCCGGATACGCCCGCTTCCGTGAAGCCATGGACAAGGCCGACACAGCAGACCAGACCAGAGCGAAGGCAGAGGCCCACTCCGGTTCCGACGCCGTCTGAGCGTCCCGTGAGAATCCTGCGGCCCACCTGAAACCCGTCTGAGACTTTCGCCCGCGGGCCCCGTACGGACCGGCCCCGGGGGCCGCCCGCCAGGGCCGTCCCGTACTGTCGGATCCATGCCACGCCGCACCGCGACGATGCTCGCCTCCACCCTCGTGCTGTTCGCGCTGCTCTGCGCAGGCTTCTTCATCAAGGTCCCGTACTCGGAGATGAGCCCGGGCCCGACCGTGAACACCCTCGGCGACTCGCACGGCGAGCCCGTCCTCAACATCTCGGGGCGCAAGACGTACCCGACCAGCGGTCACCTCAACATGACGACCGTCCGCGTCACCGGCGCGGACTACGACATGAACCTGCTGGAAGCGGTGTACGGGTGGCTGGCCGACGACAACATCGTCGTGCCGCACGAGAACCTCTATCCCGACGGCAAGACGGACGAGCAGTCCACCCAGGAGAACGCCGAGGAGTTCAGCCAGTCGCAGCAGAGCGCCAAAGTGGCGGCGCTGAAGCAGCTCGGCATCCCGGTCACCGCACGCGTCATCGTCGCCTCCGTGGTCAAGGACAGCCCCTCCGACGGGAAGCTGCACGCGGGCGACGTGATCAAGGCCGTGGACGGCGCGCCCGTCACCGCTCCCGAGGACGTGGCCAAACTCGTCACCAAGCACAAGCCCGGCGAGCCGGTCGAGTTCACCATCGTGCCCGCCGCGGAGGCGGCCGAGGCGGCGAAGGCGAACCGCGAGCCCACCGGATCCACCAAGGTCACGATCACCGCCGCCAAGGCGGAGGGCGACGGCCACGCCATCGTCGGCATCCGGGCCGGTACCGACCACACGTTCCCGTTCACGATCGACATCAAGCTCGCCGACGTGGGCGGCCCCAGCGCCGGCCTGATGTTCGCCCTCGGCATCGTCGACAAGCTCACCCCGGAGGACCTGACGGGCGGCAGGTTCGTCGCGGGCACCGGCACCATCGACGACGCGGGCAAGGTCGGCCCGATCGGCGGCATCCAGATGAAGACCATCGGCGCCCGCAAGGCCGGCGCCGAGTACTTCCTGACGCCCGCCGAGAACTGCGCCTCGGCGGCCAGGAACGTGCCCGACGGCCTGACGCTGGTGAAGGTCTCCACCATCGACGACGCCACGAAGGCACTGGAGAAGATCAGCAAGGGGGACCGGGCCGGGCTGCCGCACTGCAGCGCCACGCCCTGACCGGTCCGCCCCCGCCCGCACGCGGCTGCGAGAAGGCCGCTACGAGAAGGTCGCCGCCAGCGCCTCCGCCAGTCCGGGCACCAGGTTCCCGCCGGTGAGGACCTCCGTGGAGGAGTCCTTCTCGCGCAGCCGTACGGCCGACTCGCGCGAGCCGTCGCGCAGTACGGCCACCGTCAGCCGGACCTCCTGCCGCTCCGGGTGTCCGGCCACCCACTTCGCCAGCTGCTTGTCGCTCAGCCCCTCCGGTACGGAGGCCTCCGCGGACGGCGGCAGCATCAGCCGCTCGACCGTCAGCGCGCAGCCGACGACGGCGTCGGGCCAGGCGATGGTGCCCAGGAACTTGTCGAGCGGGGTCCCCGACGGGACCTCGTCCTGCTCGATCGGGGTGAGGGAGGACTTGCCGGCGTCGTCCTGGTCGAGGCCGAGCTGGCTCGCCAGGCGCGGCTCCTGCTTCTTGAGCCGGGCGGTGTCGACGAGCGCGAACAGCCGTGCGGGCTTGTCCCAGCCGAGTCCGGCCGCGTACTCGTCGATCTCGAGGCAGGCACGGGTCAGCGGGCTGGCCGCCATCGGCGTGCCGGGGGGAGGGGGAAGGTTGGACATGGACAACATCCTGCCTCCTTTCCACCCGATACCGGGAACTGACTAAAGCCTCAGTAAGTTGCATGAGTGGGCCCTACGATCGGGGGCCCGTTCATTACCAGACAGCGACTTTCGAGGTGCGCACCTTGGCTTTCCAGATGCCGGACCGCGGCGGAGGCCCTTCCGGGCCACGGATGAGAGTCGGCCGCCCGTCCCGGCGAGCCCGCACTCTCCTCATGACCCTGGGCGTGCTGGCCGTCCTGGCCATGCTCTTCATCATGTTCGCGGGCTTCTGGACCGACTGGCTCTGGTTCCGCTCCGTGAAGTACTCCAGCGTCTTCACCACCACCCTGTGGACCAAGATCGGCCTCTTCGCCGTCTTCGGCCTGCTGATGGCCGGTGCCGTGGGCCTCAACATCTGGCTGGCGCACCGGCTGCGGCCGCCGCTGAGCGCGATGTCGATGGAACAGCAGAGCCTCGACCGCTACCGGATGAGTGTCGCCCCGTACAAGAAGTGGCTGCTCCTGGGCATTTCCGTGCTTGTGGGCCTGATCGCGGGCGCGTCGGCGGCCGGCCAGTGGAAGACCTGGCTGATGTATGTGAACGGGGTGCCCTTCGGGCAGAAGGACCCCGAGTTCCACATGGACGTGTCCTTCTACACCTTCGACCTGCCCTGGTACCGCTTCCTGCTCGGCTTCGGCTTCGCCGCGGTCGTGCTGTCGGTGATCGCCGCGGCCGTCGTGCACTACCTGTACGGCGGACTGCGCGTGACGAGCCCGGGCGCCCGGGCCACCGCCGCGGCGACCGGGCACCTGTCGGTCCTGCTCGGCCTGTTCGTCTCCCTCAAGGCCGTCGCCTACTGGCTCGACCGGTACGGGCTCGCCGTGAAGTCCAGCGACTTCAAGGCGGCGGACAACTGGACCGGCCTGCGCTACGTCGACGCGAACGCCTACCTCCCGGCGAAGACGATCCTCGTCGCCATCGCCGCGATCTGCGCCCTGCTGTTCTTCGCGACGCTGTGGCGCCGGACCTGGCAGCTGCCCGTCATCGGGTTCGGCCTGATGGTGCTCTCGGCGATCCTGATCGGCGGGCTCTACCCGGCGATCGTGCAGAAGTTCCAGGTCCAGCCGAACGAGCAGGCCAAGGAATCGCCGTACGTCGAGAAGAACATCAAGGCGACGCGCGACGCCTACGGCATCGCCGCCTCCGAGGTGAAGGACTACCCGGGCGTACCGGCCGCGGGCACGGACAAGAACCAGCTGCGCAAGGCGGCCGACACGACCGCCAGCGTCCGCCTGCTCGACCCGAACATCGTCTCGCCGGCCTTCCAGCAGCTCCAGCAGGTCAAGGGCTACTACGCCTTCCCGTCCACGCTCGCCGTGGACCGGTACAGCGGGCAGGACACGGTCATCGGGCTGCGCGAGCTGAACATCGGCGGCATCCCGAAGAACAACTGGATCAACGACCACTTCAAGTACACGCACGGCTACGGCGTGGTCGCCGCCAAGGGCACCACGGTAGGTGACCAGGGCGCTCCGGACTTCACCCAGTCCGACCTCCCGTCCAAGGGCATGTTCGGCACGGACTTCGAGCAGCGCATCTACTACGGCGAGCAGACGAAGCAGTACTCGATCGTCGGCGGACCGCAGAAGGAGCTCGACTACTCCGACGACAAGGGCGAGAAGGAGACCAGCTACAAGGGCGACTCCGGCGTCAACCTCGACAACCCGTTCAACCGGGCCGCGTACGCGCTCACCTTCTCCGAGCCGCAGATCCTCTACTCCGGAGCCATCGGCGACGGGTCGCGGATCCTCTACAACCGCACGCCCAAGGACCGCGTCGAGGCCGTCGCGCCGTGGCTGACCATCGACGGGGCGCCGTACCCGGCGGTCGTGGACGGCCGGATCAAGTGGATCGTCGACGCGTACACGACGACCAACGGCTACCCGTACGCCTCGCGCACCACGCTGGGCCAGAGCACCGCGGACTCACTGACCAACAGCCAGCGCGCGGTCGTGGCCCAGGAGAACCAGGTCAACTACATCCGCAACTCGGTGAAGGCCACGGTCGACGCGTACGACGGCACGGTCAGCCTCTACCAGTGGGACACGCAGGACCCGGTCCTGAAGACCTGGATGAAGGCGTTCCCGGGCACGGTGAAGCCCAAGGGCGAGATCTCCAAGGCGCTCATGGACCACCTGCGTTACCCGCAGGACCTCTTCAAGGTCCAGCGCGAGCTGCTGACCCGCTACCACGTCACCGACCCGCAGACCTTCCTCAGCGGCAGCGAGGCCTGGGCCGTCCCCGACGACCCGACCACCAAGGCCGGTACGGCGGTTCCGCCGTACTACCTGTCGATGAAGCTGCCGCACCAGACGGAGAAGGACCAGGTCTTCTCGCTCACGACGACCTTCACGCCGAACGAGCGGGACAACCTGAGCGCCTTCATGGCGGTCAACGCCGATCCGGGCACCCCGGACTACGGCAAGATCAGCGTCCTGAAGCTGCCGACCAGCAAGCCGGTCGACGGCCCCAAGCAGGTCCAGAGCAAGTTCCAGTCCGAACCGAAGATCGCCGAATCCATCCGCCTGCTGCGCGGTGGCGACTCGGAGGTCGAGTACGGAAACCTGCTCACGGTCCCGCTCGACGGCGGAATGCTCTACGTGGAGCCCGTGTACGTGCGCAGTTCGGGACTCAAGTACCCGCTGCTGCGCAAGGTGCTCGTGACCTACGGCGGCCAGACGGCCTTCGAGGACTCGCTGGAGAAGGCGCTGAACGTGGTCTTCGGGGCCGAGGCTCCGACCACGCCCGTGCCGCCGACGTCTCCCACCTCGCCGACGAACCCGACCACCCCGCCGACCGCGCAGGACCCGACGGTCAAGGCGGCCCTCGCCGACGCGCAGAAGGCCATCGAGGAGGCCGACAAGGCCATGAAGGCCGGCGACTGGACGGCGTACGGCAAGGCGCAGAGCGACCTCCAGGCGGCGCTGAAGCGGGCGATCGACGCGGAGGCGAAGCTGACGGCGCCCACCCCTGGCGGCGGCCAGTGACCACGCGGTAATGGTTCCGTCCCGCGTCGTGATACTGTGGTTTCACCGACGCGGGGTGGAGCAGCTCGGTAGCTCGCTGGGCTCATAACCCAGAGGTCGCAGGTTCAAATCCTGTCCCCGCTACTGAAGACGAAGGCCCGGATCCAATGGGATCCGGGCCTTCGTCATGTCCGGTGGGGGGACACGCGGTAGCTGAGACGGGTGAGTTGGAGCGGGAGCGTGTTTGACTTGACTCTCTATGGGCATGTCGACAAAACGCTGTAGTGACCTCACTGGCTGCGACATACCAGGTGTACGCGGGTAGCAGGTGATGCGACGATGGGATTTATGGGGGACAGGTCAACTCTGCTGGAGACAGGGCGGTTTGCGAGGGCAGTAGCCGAACCGGGTACCGGAGCCGGTGGCACGGCTCATGCTGACAACGCGCAGACCCCACTGACCGATGCGGGTTTCTTGGACAAGCACGGCGCGGAAGACGTGTTCGCCGAGACCGACGCGGCGAGCGACGCCGAGCTCGAGGCACGCCACCGGGTGGCGGCCGACAAGGGCGACCCCGGCGCCATGAGCGTGCTCGGGGCGCTGCTGCTGCGCCGCGGCGACCTGGCCGGGGCCGAGCCGTACCTCCGCGCCGCCACCGCGGAAGGGGACCGGGCCGCCGCCAACAACCTGGGCGTACTGCTGCACCAGCGGGGTTACCCCGAGGAGGCCGCCAGCTGGTGGAGGGTCGCCGCCGTCGCGGGGTCCGCGCCCGCCGCGCACGCCCTGGGTCGTCACTTCCGCGAGCGCGGGGACGAGCCGGCCGCCGAGTACTGGCTGCGCCAGGCGGCGGAATCCGGCCACGCCCTGGGCGCGTACGGGCTGGCCGACCTGCTGGAGCACCGGGGGGACAACGGTGTCGAGCGGTGGTTCCGCGCCGCGGCCGAGCAGGGGCACCGCGAGGCGGCGTACCGGCTGGCCAGGCACCTGAGGAAGGGCGACCCGGCGGAGGCCGAGCAGTGGTACCGGCAGGCCGCCGCGCGCGGCCACCGGCGTGCGGCGCTGCACCTGGGCGCCCTGCTGGAGGCCCGCGGGGAGCTCAAGGAGGCCGGGCGCTGGTACCTGACCTCCGCCAAGCAGGGCGAGGCCCGGGCGGCCTGCGCCCTCGGCTTCCTGCTGCGCGACGCCGGTGACGAGGACAGTGCGGCCGCGTGGTGGCACCGGGCCGCCCAGGACGGGGACGGCAACGCCGCGAACGCGCTGGGCGCGCTGCACGCCGCCCGGGGGGAGACCCAGACCGCGGAGAAGTGGTATCGCGCCGCCATGGACGCGGGCGACCAGAACGGGGC
The DNA here is from genome assembly GCF_044750905.1 of Streptomyces sp. NPDC088762. Taxonomy (NCBI): domain Bacteria; kingdom Bacillati; phylum Actinomycetota; class Actinomycetes; order Kitasatosporales; family Streptomycetaceae; genus Streptomyces; species Streptomyces sp. NPDC088762. The sequence goes on along the minus strand of NZ_JBIVKT010000008.1, from coordinate 51,914 downwards.
GTACAACCTTGCTTTGCTGTGCGTCGCACAGGACCGCACCGCACAGGCCGAGCAGTGGTACCGGCGCGCCGCCTACGCGGGTCACCGCGAGGCGGCCAACGCGCTGGCCATCCTGCTCCTGCAGGGCGGGGACGCGGCGGGCGCGGAGCCGTGGTTCTCGAAGGCCGCGGAGGCGGGCAGCGTGGACGCCGCCTTCAACCTCGGGATCCTCTTCGCCAGCCGGGACGAGGACCGCACGGCACTGAAGTGGTACGAGCGCGCCGCCTCGGCGGGACACACCGACGCGGCCCTCCAGGTCGGCATCGCGCTCGTCCGGGACGGCGAGGAGCGGGCGGCCGAACGGCACCTGCGGTGCGCGGCGGGCGGCGGCAGCGCGGAGGCGGCCTTCCGGCTGGCCGCGCTGCTGGAGTCGCTGGCCCCGCCGCCGGAGCCGGTGGCGCTGGGCGAGCCGGTGGGCGGCGCCCCGCGGACCGAGAGCGAGGAGTGGTACGAGCGGGCCGCCGAGCTGGGGCACCGGCGCGCCCAGGTGCGGGTCGGCATGCTGGCCGCCGCCCGGGGCGACCTGGAGGCCGCCGCGCGGTGGTACCGGGAGGCGGCCGAGGCCGGCTCCCGGAACGGCGCGTTCAACCTGGGGCTGCTGCTGGCCCGCGAGGGGAGCGAGCCGGAGGCCGCGCTGTGGTGGACGCGGGCCGCGGTGGCGGGCCACGGCCGTGCGGCGCTGCGGCTGGGGCTGCTGGCCGCTCGTCACGGTGACTTGGCGGAGGGGCAGAAGTGGTGCGTCCGGGCCATGGAGCTGGGCCCGGAGGAAGTCTCGGAGCGGGCGGCCCGGCTCCGGGAGGCCCTCGCGGAGGAGCTCTCGGCGTGACCCCGGCCGGGGGCCGGACGCGGTGGGGCGAGGCGGAAAGTTAAGCGATTTGCATCTGGCGAGGGGCCTCACGTAGAGTCGTGTTTACCGACGCGGGGTGGAGCAGCTCGGTAGCTCGCTGGGCTCATAACCCAGAGGTCGCAGGTTCAAATCCTGTCCCCGCTACTGAAGACTGAAGGCCCGGATCCTCTGGATCCGGGCCTTCAGCCGTTCCCGGCGTTCCCGGCGCCGGAAGGCGCGGGCAAAGGCGTGCAAGGCATGCAAGAAGGGCCCGGGAGCAGCCGCTCCCGGGCCCTTCTTCATGTTCTGCTACGCGGCGGCGCAGTTCGGGCAGATCCCGCGGTACGTCACCTCGACCGCCGACACCACGAAACCGAAGCGCTCCGTGTCCGGCAGGTCGGAGAGGGGATTGCCGGCCGGGTGGACGTCGCGGATCGCGCCGCACTGGGCGCAGACCAGGTGTTGGTGGGGCCGGTGGGCGTTGGGGTCGTACCGCTTGGCGCGGCGGTCCGTGGACACCTCCAGGACCTCGCCCAGGGTGACGAGCTCGCCCAGCGTGTTGTAGACGGTCGCGCGCGAGATCTCCGGCAGCTTCGCCACGGCGCGCGCGTGCACCTCGTCGGCCGTCAGGTGAACGTGGTCACCGTCGAGCACCTCGGCCACGACGCGCCGCTGTGCCGTCATGCGCCAGCCGCGTCCGCGAAGTCGTTCCAGCAGGTCACTCATGGACACCAGCCTAACAGCGAGGGGATCAGGTGTAACTCCCGAACCCGTGCGGATTTGGATGCTTACTTGACTTAGACAAAGTCCATCGTAGGATCGGGTACGGCAAACGCCAGGGACAGGACATGCAGGTATGACGCAGGAGGCGCACGTGACGCAGGGACCGCTCACCACGGAGGCCGGGGCTCCGGTCGCCGACAACCAGAACAGTGAGACCGCGGGCGTCGGCGGCCCCGTTCTGGTCCAGGACCAGCTCCTGCTCGAGAAGCTCGCCCACTTCAACCGCGAGCGCATCCCGGAGCGCGTGGTGCACGCCCGCGGCGCCGGCGCCTACGGCACCTTCACGCTGACCCGCGACGTCTCGCAGTGGACCCGCGCCAAGTTCCTCTCCGAGGTCGGCAAGCAGACCGAGACCTTCCTGCGCTTCTCGACCGTCGCGGGCAGCCTCGGCTCGGCCGACGCCGTCCGTGACCCCCGTGGCTGGGCGCTGAAGTTCTACACCGAAGAGGGCAACTACGACCTCGTCGGCAACAACACCCCGGTGTTCTTCATCAAGGACGCCATCAAGTTCCCGGACTTCATCCACACCCAGAAGCGCGACCCGTACACCGGCTCGCAGGAGGCGGACAACGTCTGGGACTTCTGGGGTCTGTCGCCCGAGTCCACCCACCAGGTGACCTGGCTGTTCGGTGACCGCGGCATCCCGGCCTCCTACCGCCACATGAACGGCTACGGCTCCCACACGTTCCAGTGGAACAACGAGGCCGGCGAGGTCTTCTGGGTCAAGTACCACTTCAAGACCGACCAGGGCATCAAGAACCTCACCCAGGCCGAGGCCAACAAGCTCGCCGGTGAGGACCCGGACAGCCACCAGCGCGACCTGCGCGAGGCCATCGAGCGCGGCGACTTCCCGTCCTGGACCGTGCAGGTCCAGATCATGCCGGCGGCCGAGGCGGCCGAGTACCGCTTCAACCCGTTCGACCTCACCAAGGTGTGGCCGCACGAGGACTACCCGCCGATCGAGATCGGCAAGCTCGAGCTCAACCGCAACCCGGAGAACGTCTTCGCCGAGGTCGAGCAGAGCATCTTCAGCCCGGCCCACTTCGTCCCCGGCATCGGTCCCTCCCCGGACAAGATGCTCCAGGGCCGTCTCTTCGGCTACGGCGACGCCCACCGCTACCGCGTCGGCATCAACGCCGACCACCTGCCGGTGAACCGCCCGCGCGCCACCGAGGCGCGCACCAACTCCCGTGACGGCTACCTGTACGACGGCCGCCACAAGGGTGCGAAGAACTACGAGCCGAACAGCTTCGGCGGCCCGCACCAGACGGACCGCCCGCTGTGGCAGCCCATCGCGCTGACCGGCGGCACCGGCAACCACGCCGCCCCCGTGCACCGCGAGGACAACGACTTCGTCCAGGCGGGCAACCTCTACCGCCTGTACTCCGAGGACGAGAAGTCCCGTCTGATCGAGAACCTGTCCGGCTTCATCGCCAAGGTCTCCCGTGACGACATCGTCGAGCGGGCGATCAACAACTTCCGCCAGGCGGACGGCGACTTCGGCAAGCGGCTCGAAGCCGCGGTCCAGGCCCTTCGCGGCTGACAGGGATCGCTTGCCGTAGCAGGACGGCGGGCCGGAATCCTCCTCGGAGGGTTCCGGCCCGCCGTCGTTCCCGGAGCGGGGGCAGCGGGTGCGCAGTTGCTACGCGGACACCGCGCGCCGCGCCGGCGCCCAGCAGCGGATGACGTCGCGTACGGAGACGATGCCCACGGGGCCGCCGTGCTCCAGCACGATCAGGTGCCGGAAGCCGCCGTGCGCCATCGCCTCGGCGGCTTCCTGCACGGTGGCGTCGGGGGTGCAGAACACCACGTTGTTGGTGGTGTGCGCGCCCACGGACTCCCGGTCGGGATCGTGTCCCGCGCCGAGGGAGTTGAGGATGTCGCGCTCGGTCAGGATGCCGATGCCGCTGTGGTCGGGATCGAGTACGACGGCTGCGCCGACGCGCCGGCCGGACATCAGGCAGGCCGCCTGCCGGAGGGTGTGAGCGGGTCCGAGGGTGAGGATCACGGTGCTCATTGCGTCACGGACGAGCATGAAGAGAGCCACCTCCTGGGGTGAGCCCCCCGCTTGGGTGGGTGAACCCGTGGACGCCTCCTTGAGAAGGCCTTCACAAGCGCACAAGCGGGTGGATTCTCAGATTCCCATGGACACGAAGGGTCATCAAGAGGGCGCGCTCGGTTCGTACGGTCCGTCAGGCGCGCGGGCGCAGCAGCTCCAGCATCTCCTCGTGGAGCAGCCCGTTCGACGCCGCCGCGTTCCCGCCGTGGACCCCGTCCACCCCGTCCAGGCCGGTGAACCGGCCGCCCGCCTCCTGGACCACGACCGCGATGGCCGCCATGTCCCAGAGGTTCAGCTCCGGCTCGGCGCACAGGTCCAGCGAGCCCTCCGCGACCATCATGTACGGCCAGAAGTCGCCGTAGCCGCGCGTACGCCAGCACGCCCGGGTCAGGTCCAGGAAGCCGGCGAGCCGGCCCTGCTCCTCCCAGCCGCTCAGCGAGGAGTACGCGAACGAGGCGTCGCCCAGCGTGCTCACCTTTGACACGCCGATCGCCGTGGTCTCGCCGAGCGCGCCGCCCGCGTACGCGCCCGCTCCCTGCGCCGCCCACCAGCGCCGGCCGAGCGCCGGCGCGGACACCACGCCGACCACCGGGCGGAAGACCCCGTCGGCGCCCTCGGCCATCAGGGAGATCAGGGTCGCCCAGACGGGGACCCCGCGCACGTAGTTCTTCGTACCGTCGATCGGGTCGACGACCCAGCGGCGCGGGCCGCTGCCCTTCAGGCCGTACTCCTCGCCGAGGATGGCGTCGTCGGGGCGCGCGGCCGCGATGCCCGCCCGGATGACCTCCTCGGCGGCCTTGTCGGCCTCGCTCACCGGGGTCATGTCCGGCTTCGTCTCGACCTTCAGGTCGAGGGCGCGGAACCGCTCCATCGTGGCGGCGTCCGCCGCGTCGGCGAGTTCGAGGGCGAGGCGCAGGTCATCGTCATACTCGGGCATGCCCGAACAGTATCGAGACTCCCGGACCCCGACCAACGGCGTCCACACTGCGGCCGGGAGGCGCCCTTGACAGGACCTGTCGCCCCGTCAACCCTGGCCAGGGAGCCAATCGGGGAGGCGTGACCATGCCGGCAGCCCGGGAGTCCTTGCTGGAGGCGGCGGGAGCGGCGCTCTCGGCGCGCCCCTGGCCGGCCGTGCGGATGGTGGACGTGGCGGCTGCCGCCGGGGTGTCCCGGCAGACCCTCTACAACGAGTTCGGCGGCAAGGCGGGCCTGGGCCGCGCCCTGGTCCTGCGCGAGGCCGAGCGCTACCTGCAGGGCGTGGACCGGGCCCTGTCCGTCCCGGCACAGGCCACCGAGCGCCTCGCCGCCGTAGCCGAGTGGACCGTACGGGCCGCCCGCGCCCAGCCCCTCGTACGGGCCCTGCTCACCGGGTTCTGGGACGCCGCCCTGCCCGCCGGCGGTGTCCGGGCGCCCGGGCCGGGCGAGCTGGCCCGCGCCGTCCGCGACCGGGCGGCCGCCGCGCTGCCGCCCGGGGAGGGCGTACAGCGCTGCGAGCTCGCCGTACGGCTCGCCCTGTCCTACGTGGTCGCCCCGGGCGAGGAGCCGGGGGCGGGGGAGCTGCTGCGGCTGCTCAATGGGCAGATCCGGACAGCTGGAGCCCGATGACCCCGAGGATCACCAGGGAGATCGAGACGAGCTTGAGGGTGGAGACCAGGTCCCCAAGGAAGACCATGCCGTAGATCGCCGTCCCCGCCGCCCCGATGCCGGTCCACACCGCGTAGGCCGGACCCACGTCCAGCTTCTTGAGGGCCAGCGTCAGCAGCCCGAAGCTGCCGAGCGCGAAGCAGGCGAAGGCGATGGTGGGCCACAGCCGGGTGAAACCGTGGGACAGCTTCAGGCAGACCGCGAAACCGGTCTCCAGGATTCCCGCGACCACGACGAGCAGCCACGCCATGTCGAATGCCTCCCCGCGTCACGTGACGGCACGTCACTTGGTGCGATTATGCATTTATCCCGGCATGATCCCCGACAAACACGAGTGAACCCGCCCCGCGCGAGGAACACCGGGTCAGAACACCGCGCGAGGAAACACCGCGCTGATCAGTCGCCTTCGCGGCGCTCGCGGGTCTCCAGCAGCCGCCGCAGCGAATACAGCCGTGCCGGATCCGCGTGGCCGTCCTCCACCCACGTGTCGAGCGCGCAGTCCGGCTCGTCGTGGCTGCACGCCCGCGGGCACCCCTCCGTCCCCGGCACCAGGTCCGGGAAGGCCAGGATCACCCGGGACGGGTCCACGTGGTGCAGGCCGAAGGAGCGCACGCCCGGGGTGTCGATGACCCAGCCGTCGCCGTCCGGCAGCGGCAGCGCGAGCGCCGAGGTCGTGGTGTGCCGGCCGCGGCCGGTCACCGCGTTGACATGGCCCGTGGCGCGCTGGCGGCCCTCGGCGACCAGCGAGTTCACCAGGGTGGTCTTGCCGACGCCGGAGTGGCCGACGAAGGCGGTGATCCGGCCGGTCAGCCGCTCGCGCACCCGGTCGGCCGCGTCGCCCGCCGCGAGCTCCTCGCGGTTGGTCACCACGTAGTTCACGCCGAGCGTCGAATAGATCTCCAGGATCTTGTCGGCGGAGGTCAGGTCGGACTTGGTGAGCACCAGCAGCGGCTCCAGCCCGGCGTCGTACGCCGCGACCAGGCAGCGGTCGATCATCCGCGGCCGCGGCTCGGGGTCGGCCAGGGCCGTGACGATGGCCAGCTGGTCCGCGTTGGCCACGACCACCCGCTCGTACGGGTCGTCGTCGTCGGCCGTGCGCCGCAGGACGGACTTGCGCTCCTCGATCCGCACGATGCGGGCGAGGGTGTCCTTCTTGCCGGACAGGTCACCGACGATCCAGACCCGGTCCCCGACCACCGCCGCCTTGCGGCCCAGCTCCCTGGACTTCATGGCGGTGACCGTGCGGTCCTCGACCAGGCAGGTCAGCCGCCCGCGGTCGACGGTCAGGACGAAACCCTCGGAGGCGTCCTCGTGCTTGGGCCGGATGCTGGTCCGGGGCCGGTTGCCCTTGGGGTTGGGGCGCTGCCGGATGTCGTCCTCGTCGGTGTGCTTGCCGTACCTGCGCATGACGGGCCCTACGCTCCCGCTCCCGTTCCCGCGAGCATGTCTGTCCACATCTTCGGGAAGTCCGGCAGGGTCTTCGCGGTCGTCGCCACGTTCTCGATCTCCACGCCCTTGACGGCCAGGCCGATCACCGCGCCCGCGGTGGCCATCCGGTGGTCGTCGTACGTGTGGAAGGTGCCGCCGTGCAGCGGGCGCGGCCGGATGTGCAGCCCGTCGGCGGTCTCGGTGACATCGCCGCCGAGGCCGTTGATCTCGGCGGTCAGCGCCGCCAGCCGGTCCGTCTCGTGCAGCCGCAGGTGCGCGACCCCGCGCAGGGTGGACGGGGAGTCCGCCAGCGCCGCGACCGCCGCGATGCCCGGAGTGAGCTCGCCGACCTCGCTCAGGTCGGCGTCGATGCCGGTGATCCGGCCGGTGCCGGTGAAGACCAGGCCCGCGTCGGTCAGCTCGCACGAGCCGCCCATCGCGGTGAAGAGGTCCCGCAGCGCGTCACCGGGCTGGGTGGTGTGCTCGGGCCAGTCGGGGATGGTGACCGTGCCGCCGGTGATCATGGCGGCGGCCAGGAAGGGCTGGGCGTTCGAGAGGTCAGGCTCCACGACCAGATCGCGGCCGAGCAGCGCGCCGGGGGAGACCCGCCAGACGTTCTTCTCGCCGCCCGCCTCCGGGGTGTCCACCTGGGCACCCGCCATGCGCAGCATGTCCACCGTCATCCGGATGTGCGGCATCGACGGAAGGGTGGCGCCCACGTGCCGGACCTCGATGCCCTGGTTGAAGCGCGGGGCGGAGAGCAGCAGCGCGGAGACGAACTGCGAGGAGTTGCTTGCGTCGATCTCGACCGTGCCGCCCTCCAGGGCCCCGCCGCCCTGGACGGTCATGGGCAGCGCGCCCCGGCCGTCGTCGTCGATGCGCGCGCCCAGCGTCCGCAGGGCGCTGATGACCTGGCCGAGCGGGCGCTCGTAGGAACGAGGGTCGCCGTCGAAGCGGATGTCGCCGTCCGCGAGGGTCGCGACCGGCGGCAGGAAGCGCATGACCGTGCCCGCGTTGCCGACGTCCACGGTGGTCGGGCCGTGCAGGGCCGCCGGGATGACCCGCCAGGCCTCGCCGCCCGCGCCGTCACCGGCGGAGCTGGAGGAGACGGTCTCCTCGATGCCGACGCCCATCGCGCGCAGGGCGTCCGCCATCAGCTGCGAGTCGCGCGAGCGCAGCGGGCGGCGGACCCAGCCCGGCTCGGCGGCGATCGCGGCGAGCACGAGGGCCCGGTTGGTGACCGATTTGGACCCCGGCACGGTGACGGTGGCGTGGACGGGCCCGTCCGCGAGCGGAGCGGGCCAGAGGGCGTGGAGCGCGGGGGTCTCGGTCATGGCCCCCACTTTAGTGGCTTCCCCGAACCCCGGATCTTGATCGCTGCGCCGTCTCAGAGGTCGAGAAGCCAACGCCCGCCGCCCACCAGCGAGCACAGCGCGACGACGTGGAACAAGAGCAGCCACACCACCGGGTGCACGTGGGTGAGCCGGCCCAGCTGGTCGGCGTCGGAATCGGGCGCCCCGCCGTGCCGGCGCTTGGCGCCGAGCTCGAAGACCGGCCGGACCCCGCCCAGGAGCAGGAACCAGACCACCCCGTACGCGAAGACGGCCTGTACGTCGGCCGGGGTCAGCCAGGAGACCAGGACGAACAGCGCGCCCGTCAGCACCACCGTCAGGGCACCGTACGCGTTGCGGATCATCACCAGCATCGCCGCCAGCAGGGCGGTCGCCGCCCACAGGAGCAGGGTGATCCGGTGCGCCGACAGCAGCACCGCGCCGCCCAGCCCGAGCAGCGACGGGGCCGTGTACCCGGCGGCGGCGGTGAGGATCATCCCGAGCCCGGTCGGCTTGCCCCGGCTGACGGTGACGCCGCTGGTGTCGGAGTGCAGCCGTATCCCGTCGAGCCGCCGCCCCGTCACCAGTGCGAGCAGGCCGTGCCCGCCCTCGTGCGCGATGGTGATGGCGTTGCGCGACAGCCGCCACAGCGGGCGGGGGCCGACGGCGGCGAGCGCGGCCAGCCCCGTCGCGATCACCAGCCACCGGTCGGGCGCTGCCTGTATACCCGTCAGCCGGTCCCAGAGACCGGACGCGGTGCTGCTGTCCATGAGGTGGCGGACTCCTTGCGGTGGTGGGCGGGTGACGTGGCAGTGTGGCACGCATGTGCGGAAGGTATGCGGCGAGTCGCAAGCCCGAGGACCTGGTGGAGGCCTTCGGCATCGAGAAGTGGGAGCCGGAGGAGACGCTGGCCCCGGACTGGAACGTGGCGCCGACGAAGGAGGTCCACGTCGTCCTCGACCGTCCCCTCAAGGACGCTCCGGACCGCCGTCCGGTTCGCCAGCTGCGCGTCCTGAAGTGGGGGCTCGTGCCCTCCTGGGCCCAGAACCCCGACGGCGCCGCCCGGATGATCAACGCGCGGGCCGAGACCGTGGCCGAGAAGCCCTCCTTCCGCCGCCCCTTCGCTCAGCGCCGCTGCATCATCCCCGCCGACGGCTACTACGAGTGGGTCACCGCCCACGACGAGCGGCAGCTGGAGGTGGAGGGGAAGAAGAAGCGGGCCCGCAAGCAGCCCTACTTCGTGCTCCCCTCCGACGGCTCGGTCTTCGCCATGGCCGGGATATACGAGTTCTGGCGCGACCGGACCGTGCCCGACGCGGACCCCCGCGCCTGGTGGGTGACCTGCTCGGTGATCACCACCGAGGCCGAGACCGGGCCGCTGGGCGTGGCTCCGGCCGAGGGCCCGCGCTCGCTGTCCGAGATCCACCCGCGGATGCCGCTCATGCTGACCCCGGACCGCTGGGACGCCTGGCTGGACCCCGCGAACACCGACACCGAGGGCTCGCTGCGGGACCTGCTGGCGCCGCCGCCGGGCGGACTGATGCGGGCCTACCCGGTGTCGACCGCCGCGAGCAACGTACGGAACAACGGGCCGGAGCTGCTGGAGGAACTGGCCGCGCCGGAAGAGGGCACGCTCTTCTAGTGCGGTGACCGGAACGGTTCACCGGGGCGCGGCGCCGGCCCGGGCACCATGGGGGCATGACCACGCGTACCGAGAGCGTCGACACCCCGGCGGGCGAGGCCCGCATCACCTGGCACACCGCCCCCAAGGCCGATCTCGTGCTGGCCGTGAGCCACGGCGCGGGCGGCGGCATCGAGGCCCGGGACCTCCGGGCGCTGGCCGCCGCGCTGCCCGCGCGGGGGATCACCGTGGCCCTGGTCGAACAGCCCTGGCGGGTCGCGGGCAAGAAGGTCGCCGCAGCCCCCCGGGTACTGGACGAGGGCTGGCGCGGGCTGTGGCCCGCGCTCGCGAAGGCCGGGCCGCCGGTGGTCGCCGGAGGGCGGAGCGCCGGGGCCCGGGTGGCCTGCCGGACCGCCGCCGAGCTGGGCGCCGCCGGGGTGCTGGCGCTGGCCTTCCCACTGCACCCGCCGGGCAAGCCGGAGAAGTCCCGCGCGCAGGAGCTGCTCGGCGCCGGGCGGCCCACCCTGGTGGTGCAGGGCGGCCGCGATCCCTTCGGGCGCCCCGAGGAGTTCCCGCGGGGCCCGCACACACTGGTGGAGGTCCCGTACGGGGACCACGGCTTCGCGGTGCCGAAGAAGGCGGAGCTCACCCAGGAGGAGGCCCTCGCGGTGATCACCGGGGCGGTGGGGGAGTGGCTCGAGGGGCTCTCCGTCTGACCGCGGCGAACCGCGACACGGCCCCCGCGGGCCCGGACCTGACGGATTCCGGCGGCTCCGGCGCGTGACGGTGGCCACTGCTGCCGCCGCGGCCGGGTGAAGGGCCGAAAACCCACCGCTCCCGGGGGAATGCGCCGCTCGGCCCTTCTGTTGTCCCGGATGTCGGTACGCACGGTGAACGTCGGAGGAGAGGGAGCGCATGACCCAGGTCATCAGCCACAACCGTCCGCAGGCCGCTGACCTGGACTGGACGGTGCTGCCCGCACCCAGGCGCGGCTCGCTTCGGGCGGCGGAGGGCCGGGATGGTCGACTATTCTCCGATTCGAGCGGATCCGCTTTCGGAGCCGCCACGCAGTCGGAGGAGGTGGGTCCTGTCGCTGGGACCGACGAAGGCCACGCGGAGGAGACGACCCCCGAGCGCAATGCGCGCTTCGAGCGGGACGCCCTCGGCTACCTCGACCAGATGTACTCGGCCGCGCTGCGCATGACGCGCAATCCGGCCGACGCCGAGGACCTGGTCCAGGAGACGTATGCGAAGGCGTACGCGTCCTTCCACCAGTTCCGCGAGGGCACCAACCTCAAGGCGTGGCTGTACCGCATCCTGACCAACACCTTCATCAACTCCTACCGCAAGAAGCAGCGCGAGCCCCAGCGCAGCGCGGCGGAGGAGATCGAGGACTGGCAGCTGGCGCGCGCCGAGTCGCACATGTCGACCGGACTGCGCTCCGCCGAGTCGCAGGCGCTCGACCACCTGCCCGATTCCGACGTGAAGGAAGCTCTCCAGGCCATTCCGGAGGAGTTCCGCATCGCGGTCTACCTTGCCGACGTAGAGGGGTTTGCGTACAAGGAGATCGCGGACATCATGGGTACACCCATCGGTACGGTCATGTCGCGACTGCACCGTGGCCGCCGTCAACTCCGCGGAATGCTGGAGGACTATGCCCGTGAGCGCGGGCTGGTGCCCGCCGGCGCGGGAGAGTCGAACGACCGGAAAGGCTCGGGCTCATGAGTTGCGGAGAGCCGCACGAGACGGAGTGCTCTGAGGTCCTGGACCACCTTTATGAGTTCCTCGACCATGAGATGCCCGACAGCGACTGCACCAAGTTCGAGACACACTTCGGCGAGTGCAGCCCCTGTCTGGAGAAGTACGGCCTGGAGAAGGCCGTGAAGAAGCTCGTGAAGCGCTGCTGCGGTTCGGACGACGTGCCGACCGATCTGCGCTCGAAGGTGATGGGCCGGATCGAGCTGATCCGGTCGGGGCAGGCCGTGCCCGATCACGACATCACAGCGGAGGAAACCGCCGCCGGCTGACAAGGCCGGCGGTTCTTTGAACCCTCGCCCCCGGACGGGTACTTCGTTCACTCGAAGGTGCTAATCCGGGGGCGTCCGCATGCCGCAATGTGAAAATGTGGCCCACCTCGCTCGGGCCGCCACTTATTCTCCCCCTTCGGTGCTGGTTTGATTCGGTACCTGGCTGAAACGGCACAGGGGAGGAGGCGCCATGCGGGTACTTCCTGCGGGGGCGCGCGCCTGCGTCCTCTGCGCCGTCCTCGCGGCGATCGCCTGTGTCACGCCGGCCCTCACGGATCCCGCCACGCCCTGGGGGACCGTGGCCCTGTCGGCCCTCCTCTACCTCGGCTGCGAGCTCGTCAGGATCTTCCCCCTGCCGGCCGGGCGGGTGCCCGAGGGCATCGGCTCCTTCTTCCCGGTGGTGCTGGCCGCCGTCTTCCTGCTGCCGCCCGAGGCCGCCGCGCTCGTGGCGGTGCCCGGCGGGCTGGCGGGGAGCGTGGTCCAGCGGCCCGCCTGGGTGCGCCGGGTGTGGCACGCGGCGCAGCAGGCGATAGCCGCGTGGGTCGCGGGGCAGACCTACCGGCTGCTGCGGGGCCCGGCCGCGCTGGGCAGCCCCGGGGGCTCCGGACCCCCAGGCCCCGGGGAGCCCGCCGTCTGGGTGGCCGACTTCCCGTACGTGATGCTCCCCGCGGCGGCCGCGGCCGTCGCCTTCTGCCTCGTGCTGACCGCCCTCGACGGGGGCATCCTGGCCGCCGCCGAACGCCGGCCCGCCGTCACCGCCTGGCGCGGACTGCTCACCCGCTCCCTCGCCCCGCACTGCGTGCACGGCCTCGCCGGCCTGATGATGGCCGTCATGTGGCGCAGCCCGTACGGACTTCCGGCGGCACTGCTCGTCCTGCTGCCGATGTACATCTCCTGCTGGGTCTTCGCCCAGTACCACCGCGAACGCGCCGCCCACCGGGCCACCATCCGCGCCCTCGTCCAGGCCGTCGACATCAAGGACCGCTACACGAGGGGCCACAGCGAACGCGTCGGCCAGGCCTCCGCGATGATCGCCCGCGAGCTGGGCATGGCGGAGGACCGCCTCGAAGTCGTCCGCATCGCCGGGATCCTGCACGACGTCGGCAAACTCGGCGTCCCGACCCGGCTCCTGCGCAAGGACGGGCCGCTCACGCCCGAGGAGCGGCGGATCATCGAGCTGCACCCCGAGTACGGGCACGAGATGGTGCGCGGCATCGGCTTCCTGGGGGAGGCACGGTCCGCGATCCTGCACCACCACGAGCGGGTCGACGGCTCCGGCTACCCGTACGGGCTGAGCGGGGACCAGATCCCGGTGCTGGCCCGGGTGGTGGCGGTGGCCGACGCCTTCGACGCGATGACCTCCACCCGCTCCTACAGCCGGGCCCGGCCGGTGGCGGTGGCCCTGGCGGAGCTGGAGCGGTGCGCGGGGGCGCAGTTCGACCCCGCGATGGTGGGGGCGCTGGCGGGGGCCATCGGACGGCACGGCTGGCACCCGGTGGTCACCTCGGACGAGGACCTCCAGGTGATCAGCGGCTCCGATCGGGCCGGCGCCGGTGCCGGTGCCGCTTCCGCTGGGGGCGGGCCGGGGGCTCCGCCGCTGCCCGGCATGCCCGGCCAGGGCTCCCGCCCGCCCGCCGACGGGGCCCGGGCCGCCGCGCAGGGCGGCGTACGCGTGGCGGCGGGCCCGGCCGGGAGCACGGACGCGGCCGCCCCGGGCGAAAGGGTTCGCCCCGGCCCAGACGGCGGCGGCGCCCCGCCCCGGGACTCCGGCGCGGCCGGCGCCCCGGACGCGCGGGCCGGCCGCCGGGCGGGGGGCGGGGCGTGAGGGGGGCCGCCGTCTGGGGCGTGCGCGGGGCGGCCGGGCTGCTCACCGTCGCCGGCCTGGGCCACACCCTGTGGAACGGCATCGTCGAGCCCGGCACCGCCCTGGTGTTCGGCACCCTGATCACCCTCGGTGAACTCGCCCGCCGGGACCAGGGCACGGGCCACCCCGCCGAGGGCGCCGACCGCCGGCCCGCACCGCTCGGCTCCGCCGGAGCCCTCGCCTACGCCCTGCTCGGCCAGAACGCCGGGCAGCCCACCCACCACGGCGTCCTCCAGATCGTGGCGGTCGTCGTCGCGGCCGCCCTCGCCGGGATTGTCCCGCACATCGCCCGCGGCCGGGGCCCCGCCGTCGACCACGTGGCCCGCCGCGTCCTGACCGTCACCTTCGCCGCCGTGTGTTTCCAGCCGCTGTACAACTCCGGCCGGCTGGAGGACCGGATCGGCCAGGGACCGTACGTCGTCCTCTTCCTGCTCTGCCTCCTCGGCCTCACGGCCCTGTGCGACGCCGTGCTGGCCGCGGCCCTGGCCGGCGCCCGGACCGGCTGGCCGTACGGTCCGCTGCTGCGCGACGAGCTGCGCGCCCAGCTGGGCATCGGCTCGGCGATCTGCGCCACCGGGGTCGTGATGGCCCTCGGCGCGGCCGTCGCCGGGCTGTGGGCCCTGCCCGTCTTCTGCGTGCCCCTCCTGCTGACCCAGATGTCCTTCCACCGGATCACCGCCATCCGCACCACCTACCGCCAGACCATCACCTCGCTGGCCCGCGCCACCGAGATCGCCGGGTACACCCCGGCCGGGCACTCCCGCCGGGTGGCCGCCCTCAGCTGCGCCGTCGGGCGGGAGCTGGGCCTGTCGGAGCGGGAGCTCACGGTGCTGGAGTACGCCGCCCTGATGCACGACATCGGCCAGCTCTCCCTCGTCGACCCGGTCCCGGCCGGGGCCACCGCCGAGCTGCCCGCCGCCGAGGCGCGCCGGATCGCCGAGCTGGGCGGGGAGGTGGCCCGCCAGACCGGGGTGCCCGCCGAGGTCGCCGTGGTCGTGGAGCGGCAGGCGGACCCGTACCGGGAGCAGCCCGTCGCCGCCCGCATCGTGCGCGCGGTCAACGCGTACGAGGACCTCACCGGCCAGGCCGGCGGGAGCCGTCACCCGGGCGGCTCACTGGCCGCCCTGGAACGGCTGCGCCTGGGCACCGGGCACGACTACCAGCCGGAGGTCGTCGAGTGCTTGGCGAGGGTTCTGGCCAGGGGCGGCCGTGACAGAGTGGTGCCCGTCCCACCTGGGTAACCCATGGGTAATGAGCGGCCGTCCGAGTGGGCATGGTTGGATGCCAGTAAGAGGGACGTGGGAGTGTCCGGAAGGCTGCACCTTAGGACCGGCAGGCGGGAATCGTGAGGATCTTCGGGAAGGTACGGCATCGGCCCTCCGCCTCGTGGCGGCAGGCCACCGACCGCGCGTTCACGCTGATCGGCGACGGGCGGTACGAGGACGCGGGCGCGCTCCTGACCAGAGCCGCGGACCTGGAACCCTGGCTGTCCGAGTCCTGGTTCAACCTGGCGCTGCTGCACAAGTTCCGGCACGACTGGGAGCAGGCGCGGGCCGCCGGGCTGCGCGCGGTGGCGCTGCTGGACCGGGAGACCGGCGCACCGGACTGGTGGAACGTCGGCATCGCCGCGACCGCGCTGCAGGACTGGCCGCTGGCCCGCAGGGCCTGGCAGGCGTACGGGCTGAAGGTGCCGGGAGACCCGCACGGCGCGGGCGGCAACGGCGAGCCCGTGGGCATGGAGCTCGGCAGCGCGGCCGTACGGCTGTCGCCCGAGGGCGAGGCCGAGGTGGTCTGGGGCCGCCGGCTCGACCCGGCGCGGCTGGAGGTCCTGTCGATCCCGCTGCCCTCCTCGGGGCGGCGCTGGGGCGAGGTCGTCCTGCACGACGGGGTCCCGCACGGCGAGCGGATCACCGCGGCCGGACCCTCGTACCCGGTCTTCGACGAGATCGAGCTGTGGGCTCCCTCACCGGTGCCGACCTGGGTGGTGCTGCTGGAGGCGGCCACCGAGGCGGACCGCGACGCGCTGGAGCAGCTGGCCTCGGACGCGGGCTTCGCCGCCGAGGACTGGTCCTCGTCGGTGCGGCTGCTGTGCCGGACCTGCTCGGAGAGCGAGATGCCGAGCGACGAGGGCGACGGGGAGCACCTGGACCCGCACGATCACAGCGAGCCGGGCCACCCCGGACCGCTGGGGCACCGCACGGCCGGCTCGCTGTGGGTGCCGGAGCGGGAGTGCGGCCTCGCGGCGCCGGCCGGTCTGGTGCGCGGGCTGCTCGACGGATGGGTCGCGGACAGCCCGGACAGCCGGGAGTGGCGGGATCTCGAAGAAGTCTGCTGAACCGGGCCGTAGGCTGTACGGGCACATCGGTGGCCATTGGCGACCACCGGTGACCGGACTTACGGAAGGCGTACGGCGGACATGTCGCAGCAGGAGAACGAGGTTGTCGAGATCGTGAACGACGGGTACGTCGTGGACACGGAGGACTGCGCCGCGCGCGAGCTCGCCCACCGTGAGCGCGGTACCGCCCGCCCGATCACCGTCGTCGGCAACCCGGTCCTGCACCGCGAGTGCAAGGACGTCACCGAGTTCGGGGACGAGCTGGCGCAGCTGATCGACGACATGTTCGCCAGCCAGAAGGCCGCCGAGGGCGTGGGTCTGGCCGCGAACCAGATCGGCGTGGACGCCAAGGTCTTCGTCTACGACTGCCCGGACGACGACGGCGTGCGGCACACCGGTGTCGTGGTCAACCCGAAGCTCGTGGAGCTGCCGGCGGCCGCGCGGGTGCTGGACGACTCCAACGAGGGCTGCCTGTCGGTCCCGACGGCCTACGCCTCCCTGGCCCGCCCCGACTACGCGGAGGTCGAGGGCCAGGACGCCGAGGGCAACCCGATCAAGGTGCGCGGCACCGGCTACTTCGCGCGCTGCCTCCAGCACGAGACCGACCACCTGTACGGCTACCTGTACATCGACCGGCTCTCGAAGCGGGACCGCAAGGACGCCCTGCGCCAGATGGAAGAGGGCACCCCGCGCTACGAGACGGTCCCGAACGACTGATCTCGCCGGCCGCGGTACGCAGCGGAAGGGCCCGCTCCGGGATCGGAGCGGGCCCTTCCGCGTGGCGTCGCCCGGACTACTTGGGCGCGGTGCCCCAGCCGCTGTCGGCAGGCGTGGCGTCCCAGCCGATGGTGGCGGGCTTGGCGCCGAGGCCGGCGGGCGCCGAGCCCCAGCCGGAGTCCGCCGAGGCGGTGGCGGCCGTACCGCCGAGGAGCAGAACGGCGAACGCGGCGGCGGTGACGGTGCGGGAGATACGGGACATGCAGGGCCCCCCTGGGCTGTCGTGAAGGGTGTCCGGCCGGGCGCTGTGCGGGGCGGTCAGGCCAGGCGTCATCACGGTACGACATCGATCGACTACGGAGGGGCTTGGTTTGGGTCAACTGTTCTATGGTTCTCGGCCAGGTGGTGCAACTCAGGCCACGGCCCGTGGCCCGCGGAAGGTGCGCCTGAAGGCGTTCGGGGTGGTGCCGAGGGTGCGCAGGAAGTGGTGGCGCAGCGCCGCCGCGTTCCCGAAGCCGCTGCGGCCCGCGATCGCGTCGACCGTGTCGTCGGTGGACTCCAGCAGTTCCTGGGCCAGCATCACCCGCTGCCGCAGGACCCACTGGTAGGGGGTCGTCCCGGTCTCCTGGAGGAACCGGCGGGCGAAGGTCCGGGGCGACATGTGGGCCCGCTCGGCGAGCTGCTCGACGGTGATCTCCTCGTCCAGGTGCCGGGCCATCCACCCGATCACCTCGCCCACCGTGTCGCAGGCCGTGCGGGGGAGCGGGCGCTGGATGTACTGGGCCTGCCCGCCGTCCCGGTGCGGCGGTACGACCATCCGCCGCGCGATGGTGTTGGCCACCTCCGCGCCCTGCTCCTGCCGCACGACGTGCAGGCACGCGTCGATCCCCGAGGCGGTGCCGGCCGCGGTGATCACCTGGCCCTCGTCGACGTAGAGCACGTCCGGGTCGACCAGAGCCCCCGCGTAACGGCGCATCAGGGCGGGCGCGTGCATCCAGTGCGTGGTGCAGCGCCGGCCGTCGAGGAGCCCGGCCGCGCCCAGCATGAAGGCGCCGCTGCACACGCTCAGCACCCGCGCACCGCGCTCCACGGCCCGGTTCAGGGCGGCCAGCAGCGCCTCGGGGTAGTCGCGGGTGGGCGCCTCCCGGTCGGCGGGCAGGCAGATCAGATCCGCCGTCTCCAGCCGCTCGGGCCCGTGGGGGAGCGTGAGGCCGAAGAGGCCGTCGCCGACGGACAGCGGATTGTCCTCGACCGCGCAGACGGCGAAGTCGTACGTCGGAAGGCCCATCGCGCTGCGGTCGATCCCGAAGACCTCGCAGAAGATGCCCAGCTCGAAGGGGGCGACCCCATTGACCACGGCCACGGCGACGTTGTTGAGAGGCATGGCTCCAGTGTGGCAGTAATTCGCTCTTCCATGACAGTCCTGCCACTGTCTGATCTTCGTCGGTCCGGCGAGGGTGGAGTCATGCACACGTTCTTGAACTACCTCGTCGTCCTCGCCGTCGCCGCCCTCCTCCTCGGCCCCTCCCTGTACGGAGTGGCCCGTGAACGCAGGATCGACCGGCAACTGCGCGGAGCAGCTGCCGGCCGATCGAAGGCCCGAAGGGCTCAGAAGTCCTCGTCCAGGTCGACCGTGCCCTCGACCGCGACCTGGTAGGCCGACGGCCGGCGCTCGAAGAAGTTCGTCAGCTCCTGGACGCCCTGGAGCTCCATGAAGGAGAACGGGTTCTGCGAGCCGTAGACCGGCGGGAAGCCGAGGCGGACCAGGCGCTGGTCGGCGACGCACTCCAGGTACTCGCGCATCGACTCGGTGTTCATGCCCGGCAGGCCGTCACCGCACAGGTCGCGGCCGAACTGCAGCTCCGCCTCCACGGCCTCCTTCAGCATGTCGGTCACCTGCTGCCGCAGGGCGTCGTCGAAGAGCTCGGGCTCCTCCTTGCGGACCGTGTCCACGACCTCGAAGGCGAAGTTCATGTGCATGGTCTCGTCCCGGAACACCCAGTTGGTGCCGGTGGCCAGGCCGTGCAGCAGGCCGCGCGAGCGGAACCAGTACACGTAGGCGAAGGCACCGTAGAAGAACAGGCCCTCGATGCACGCCGCGAAGCAGATCAGGTTCAGCAGGAATCGGCGGCGGTCGGCCTGCGTCTCCAGCCGGTCGATCTTCTCGACCGAGTCCATCCACTTGAAGCAGAACTGCGCCTTCTCGCGGATGGACGGGATCTCCTCGACCGCGTCGAAGGCCGCCGCGCGGTCGTCCGGGTCGGGCAGGTAGGTGTCGAGCAGCGTCAGGTAGAACTGGACGTGCACGGCCTCCTCGAACAGCTGGCGCGACAGGTACAGGCGCGCCTCCGGGGAGTTGATGTGCTTGTAGAGCGTCAGCACCAGGTTGTTGGAGACGATCGAGTCGCCCGTCGCGAAGAACGCGACCAGGCGGCCGATCATGTGCTGCTCGGCCGGCGTCAGCTTGGCGAGGTCGGCGACGTCCGAGTGGAGGTCGACCTCCTCCACGGTCCAGGTGTTCTTGATCGCGTCCCGGTAGCGCTCGTAGAAGTCCGGGTAGCGCATGGGGCGGAGCGTGAGCTCGAAGCCCGGGTCCAGGAGGTTCTTGTCGGACTGGGTGGTGCTCATTACTGGCAGGCCTCGCAGGACTCGGGGTTCTCAAGGGAGCAGGCCAGCGCGTCGGCGTCGACGGCCTGCGGGAGCGCCACCGGGGTGGCGGCCTGTGCGGCGCGGGCGATCTTCGTCGCCGGGCGCGAGCGCAGGTAGTACGTGGTCTTCAGGCCCTGCTTCCAGGCGTACGCGTACATCGACGACAGCTTGCCGATGGTGGGCGTCTCCAGGAACAGGTTCAGCGACTGCGACTGGTCGAGGAACGGGGTGCGGGCCGCCGCCATGTCGATCAGACCGCGCTGCGGGATCTCCCACGCCGTGCGGTACAGCGCGCGGACCTCGGCCGGGATCCAGCCGAAGCCCTGGACCGAGCCGCTGGACTCGCGCAGCGCCTCGCGGGTCTGCGCGTCCCACACGCCGAGCTGCTTCAGCTCCTCCACCAGGTAGCCGTTGACCTGGAGGAACTCACCGCTCAGCGTCTCGCGCTTGAAGAGGTTGGAGACCTGCGGCTCGATGCACTCGTACACGCCCGCGATCGAGGCGATCGTCGCCGTCGGGGCGATGGCGAGGAGCAGCGAGTTGCGCATGCCGCTCTTCGCGACGCGGGCGCGCAGCGCCTCCCAGCGCTCGGGCCAGTTCAGCTCGACCTCGTAGTGGTCCGGGTGCAGGACACCGCGGGCGGTGCGGGTCTGCTCCCAGGCCGGCAGCGGGCCGCTGCGCTCGGCGAGGTCGCAGGAGGCCTCGTACGCGGCCAGCATGATGCGCTCGGAGAGCTTGGTGGACAGGGCCTTCGCCTCGGGGGAGTCGAAGGGCAGCTTCAGCTTGAAGAAGACGTCCTGGAGGCCCATGGCGCCCAGGCCCACCGGGCGCCAGCGGGCGTTGGAACGGCCCGCCTGCTCGGTCGGGTAGAAGTTGATGTCCACCACGCGGTCGAGGAAGGTGACGGCGGTGCGGACGGTCTCGTCGAGGCGCTCCCAGTCGATCTCGCCGTCCACGACGAAAGCGCCCAGGTTGACCGAACCGAGGTTGCAGACGGCCGTCTCGCCGTCGTTGGTGACCTCGATGATCTCGGTGCACAGGTTCGAGGAGTGCACGACCGTGCCCGGCTCGGCGGTCTGGTTCGCCGTGCGGTTGGAGGCGTCCTTGAAGGTCATCCAGCCCTGGCCGGTCTGCGCGAGGGTGCGCATCATCCGGCCGTACAGGTCGCGGGCGGGCATGGTCTTGCGGGCCAGGCCGTCCGCCTCGGCCTTGCGGTAGGCGGCGTCGAACGCGTCGCCCCACAGGTCCACCAGCTCGGGCACGTCGGCCGGGGAGAAGAGGGACCACTCGGCGTCGGCGTTCACGCGGCGCATGAACTCGTCCGGCACCCAGTGGGCGAGGTTCAGGTTGTGCGTACGGCGCTGGTCCTCACCGGTGTTGTCGCGGAGCTCCAGGAACTCCTCGATGTCCGCGTGCCAGGTCTCCAGGTAGACGGCGGCGGCGCCCTTGCGGCGGCCGCCCTGGTTCACGGCGGCGACGGAGGCGTCGAGGGTCTTCAGGAACGGGACGATGCCGTTGGAGTGGCCGTTGGTGCCGCGGATCAGCGAACCACGGGCGCGGATGCGGGAGTACGAGAGGCCGATGCCGCCCGCGTGCTTGGAGAGCCGGGCCACCTGGTGGTAGCGGTCGTAGATCGAGTCGAGCTCGTCCAGCGGGGAGTCCAGCAGGTAGCAGGAGGACATCTGCGGGTGCCGGGTGCCGGAGTTGAAGAGCGTGGGGGAGGACGGCAGGTAGTCGAGGCGGCTCATCAGCCGGTACAGCGAGGCCACTTCCTCGACGGCCCCGACGGACTCGTCCGCGGCGAGACCGCAGGCCACGCGCAGCATGAAGTACTGCGGGGTCTCGATGACCTGGCGGGTGATCGGGTGGCGCAGCAGGTAGCGGCTGTGCAGGGTGCGCAGGCCGAAGAAGCCGAAGCGGTCGTCGGCGCCCTCCGCGAGGGAGTGCTCCACCAGCGAGTCCAGGCGGCTCGCGTGGGCCCGTACGAACGCGGCCGTGCGGTCGGCGATGAGCCCCTCGCGGTGGCCGACCTCGACGGAGGCCGAGAAGGAGGTGGAGCCCTGGCCGGCGGCCTCGTCCCGCACGGCCAGCGTCAGCAGCCGGGCGGCGAGCCTGGAGTAGGCCGGGTCCTCGGAGATCAGACCGGCGGCGGCCTCCGTGGCCAGCCCGCGCAGCTCGGCCTCGTCGGCGGCGGAGCTGCGGCCGCGCAGCGCGGCGGCGGCGACCCGGCCGGGGTCGGTGTCGGGGAGGTCGGCCGTCAGCTCGGTGAGGGTACGCAGCAGCGTGGCCCCCGGGCCTTCGGTGGTGTCGCCAGAAGCGGACTCGGCGCGCGGTGCGGAAGGCGCGATGGTCACGGCGGGAGCTCTCCCTCGCTCGGCCCGGCCGTCGGCGGGCAGGGCGCGGGGAGGCGCATGCGGGCGTGCCGAAGGCGCGTACACCGCATGGCGTCCACCGGCCCAACCGCGAGGCCCGGACGTGTCGGCACCCGGTTCGGTCGAGCCGGGCGCGCTGTCGGCAGGTCTTCGGACTTGCGTGTGCACCCATGGGTGTACTTCATACCGTTGCGGGACAGTTCCGGATTCGCACCGGATTCCCCTGCGGCGACAGCAGCCATGAGCATACATGTGGGGGGCGGTTGACGCGCGACCCCCCACATGTTGTGTCGGCCCGCTACTGGTTCGGTACTCCCAGCTGCATCGCGTAGGTCAGCAACGGCACCGTGGGGACGGGCGACCAGTCCCGCTCGGGGGTCCGTGCGAAGCCCAGCCGTTCGTAGATCCGGTGCGCGGCGGGGCTCTGGGCCTGGGTGGAGAGCACCAGGCGGGTCACGCCCTCGATGGCCTGCGCCCGCTGGACGCAGGCCCGCACCAGGGCCTCGCCGACGCCCCGGCCGCGACCGGCACGTGCCACCGCAAGCATCCGGAATTCGGCCTCGCCGGGCCCGGCGATGTCGGCCATGCGGCTGCCGGGCGGGGCGAAGGTCACACCGCCCAGCAGTACGCCGTCCAGCGTGGCGACGAGCACCTCGGCGTCGGCGGCCCGGCCGGCGACGTCGCGCAGCGCCCGCTCGTAGGAGTCGTCCTCGTTGTGGTCCAGGAGCCCGTCGTCGAGGTAGGCCTGCGCGGTGATGTCGCCCAGCTCGGCGTAGTCGTCGGGTACGGCTGTTCTGATCACGATGTCCATGCGGCCGAGTGTGCCGGACGGGTGTCAGGGTCCGGCGCTACCGTCGGAGACAGCACCGTCGAAGAAGGTGAGCGAGGCATGACCGTGATGCCCTACCGGCCCCACATGTTGACCGAGGACTTCGAGGCCGTGGCGCGGATAGCGGCCCGCGAGCGGGAGGGGACGCGGCTTGAATTCATCGACGGGGTAATCAGGAGCAAGGCCATGCCGGACGGCGACCACCAGATGATCATCCAGTGGCTCACGCGGATCTGCATGCAGTACCGGCCGGAGCTCTGGTTGCACGGGGGGCAGGGGATCAAGGCCCAGGAGTACCGGGAAGGACGGGCCATTCCGGACGCGGTGCTGGCGCCTTCCAAGGCGTTCGCCGGCCAGGGAGACTGGGTGGACCCCGCCCCCATCCTCATGGCGGTCGAGGTGCCATCCTGGGACTCCGATACCCACCGGCGCGACCGCGTCGAGAAGCCCCGAGCCTACGCCGAGACCGGGATCCCGGTGTACCTGCTGATCGACCGGCACAAGTGCGAGGTCTCCGTCTACAGCGAACCGAACGGGCAGCGGTACCAACTGGTTCACACCGTGCCGTACGGCAAGGACGTCGAACTGCCCGACCTCGTCGGCATCACCCTCCAGACCGAAGTCCTCAAGGACTGGGTGCGCTGAACCCGAAGGCCCCGCCGCGTGCAGCGGCGGGGCCTTCGGTATGGATGGTGCTCAGCAGCAGCGGAAGCCCTCGCGGGGGTCCGCCTCGCGGGCGTCGGTGCGGGCCCGTTCGAACTCCCGGCGGCTCGGGACCTCCGCGTCCGGGTCGTGGGAACGGGCGTGGGCGACGTACCGGTCGTAGGCCGCCTCGCCCGAGAACTCCCGTACGTAGTACCGGGCCCGCGCCAGTGCGCCGCGCAGGCTCATGACGCCGCCGGTTCCTTGACCCGTCCACCGCCCGAGTCCAGGCCCGCCGCGGCGAGTTCCGCCTTCTCCTGCGCGGTCGGGATCAGCCCGGCCGGAGCGATGATCTTGGACTCGGTCCACGGGACCTCGGAGAGCTTCACGGACTCCGGGCTGCTGATGGCCTTGAGGCAGGTCCGGGCCGCGTCGGCCAGCACGATGACGATCAGGATGGCGAACAGCGCCGACAGCGCGCCGTCCACCGTGGCGTTGGTGACCACGGTGTGCATGTCGTCCATGTTCTTCGCGGGCGGCAGCACCTTGCCCGCGTCGATCCCGCCCTGGTACTTGTCGCGCTGCGCGAAGAAGCCGACCTTCACGTCCTCCGAGAAGATCTTCTGGTAGCTCGCCGTGAGCGTGACGGCCACGTCCCATGCCAGGGGAACACCCGTCACCCAGGCCCACTTCAGCCGGCCGGACTTGACGAGCAGGGTGGTGCAGACGGCCAGGGCCACCGCCGCGAGCAGCTGGTTCGCGATGCCGAACAGCGGGAAGAGCTGGTTGATGCCGCCCAGCGGGTCCTTGATGCCGACCCACAGGAAGTAGCCCCAGCCGCCGACGACGAGGGCGCTGGCCAGCCACACGCCAGGCTTCCAGCTGACGTTCTTGAACGACTTGTGCACGTTGCCGAGGGTGTCCTGGAGCATGAACCGTCCGACGCGGGTGCCGGCGTCGACGGTCGTCAAGATGAACAGCGCCTCGAACATGATGGCGAAGTGGTACCAGAAGGCCTTCATTCCCGCGCCGCCGATCACGGACGAGAAGATCTCCGACATTCCGAGTGCGAACGTGGGCGCGCCACCGGTACGGGAGAGCAGGCTCGCTTCCTCGACGTCCTTCGCGGCCTGCGCGAGGGCCTCCGGGCTGATGGCGAAGCCGAAGTGGGTGACCGCCTCCGAGGCCGTCTGGACCGTGGTGCCGATGACGCCGCCGGGGGAGTTCACCGCGAAGAACAGGCCGGGTTCGATGATGGTGGCCGCGATCATCGCCATGATGGCGACGAACGACTCGGTGAGCATCGCGCCGTAGCCGATGACCCGGACCTGGGTCTCCTTCTGGATCATCTTCGGGGTGGTGCCCGACGAGACCAGCGAGTGGAAGCCGGACAGGGCCCCGCACGCGATCGTGATAAAGACAAACGGGAACATCGACCCGGCGAAGACCGGGCCGTCGCCGCGGGCCGCGAAGTCGGTGACCGCGGGCATCTTCAGGGTCGGCATGGCGATGACCACGCCCACCGCCATCAGCCCGATGGTGCCGACCTTCATGAAGGTGGAGAGGTAGTCGCGGGGAGCGAGCAGCATCCACACCGGCAGCACCGAGGCGATGAAGCCGTAGCCGATCATCCAGAGGACCAGCGTCTCCTTCTCCAGGGTGAAGGTGGAAGCCAGCGAGGACTCGGCGACCCAGCCGCCCGCGACGATGGCGAGCAGCAGCAGCGCAACGCCGATGGCGGAGACCTCGGTGACCCGGCCCGGCCGCAGGACGCGCAGGTAGAAGCCCATGAAGAGGGCGATCGGGATGGTCATGCCGATGGAGAAGACGCCCCACGGGGAGTGCGCCAGGGCGTTGACGATGACCAGCCCGAGCACCGCCAGCAGGATGATCATGATGGTGAACACGGCGAGCAGGGCGGCGACTCCGCCGACCGGGCCGATCTCGTCCCGCGCCATCTGGCCGAGCGAACGCCCGTCGCGGCGGGTGGAGAAGAACAGCGTGACCATGTCCTGGACGGCGCCCGCGAAGATCACGCCGGCGACGATCCAGATGGTGCCCGGCAGGTAGCCCATCTGCGCGGCGAGCACGGGTCCGACGAGCGGGCCGGCGCCGGCGACGGCGGCGAAGTGGTGGCCGAAGAGCACCCGCCGGTCGGTGGGGTGGAAGTCGACACCGTTGTCAAGGCGTTCCGCGGGGGTGGCCCGGGTCTTGTCCACCTTCAGGACGCGGTGGGCGATGAAGCGCGCGTAGAAGCGGTAGCCGATGGCGTACGAGCCCAGCGCGGCGGCGAGCAGCCAGGCGGCCGAGATCTCCTCGCCGCGCGAGAGGGCCAGGACGCCCCAGCCGAGGGCCCCGACGAGTCCGACGAGCACCCACACGGCGATGGACTTCGGCGAGGCGGGGGACGTCGGAGAAGGCGAGCCCGGCGTGGTGGCCGGACTCGCCGCGTCCCGTTGTGTTCCGGTTGATTCCGGTTTCGGCATGGCACTCGTCCCCTCGTCGATCATCTGCGTAAGCGCAGGGAATCTACGGGGAATTGCCCGGCCGACGTAAGACCCCGTCCGCATTCCGGTATGCGGACGGTCCTGTTCAGACTGCGGGGCGCTTGAGCCTGGCGACGAACTTGTACCGGTCGCCGCGGTACACCGACCGCACCCACTCCACCGGCTCCCCGTCCGCGTCCAGCGAGTGCCGGGAGAGCATCAGCATCGGCAGGCCGACGTCGGTGCCGAGCAGGCCGGCCTCGCGCGGGGTGGCCAGCGAGGTCTCGATCGTCTCCTCGGCCTCGGCGAGGTGGACGTCGTACACCTCGGCCAGGGCCGTGTAGAGGGAGGTGTACTTGACCAGCGAACGGCGCAGGGCCGGGAAGCGCTTGGCGGAAAGGTGGGTGGTCTCGATGGCCATCGGCTCGCCGCTGGCCAGGCGCAGCCGCTCGATGCGCAGGACCCGCCCGCCGGTGGTGATCTTGAGCAGCCCGGCGAGCGTGTCGTCGGCCGTCACGTAGCCGATGTCGAGCAGCTGGGAGGTCGGCTCCAGGCCCTGGGCGCGCATGTCCTCGGTGTACGAGGTCAGTTGGAGCGCCTGGGAGACCTTGGGCTTGGCGACGAAGGTGCCCTTGCCCTGGATCCGCTCCAGCCGGCCCTCGACGACGAGTTCCTGGAGGGCCTGGCGGACGGTGGTCCGCGAGGTGTCGAATTCGGCCGCGAGCGTGCGCTCCGGAGGCACCGGGGTGCCGGGCGGCAGTGTCTCGGTCATGTCGAGCAAGTGCCGCTTGAGTCGGTAGTACTTGGGGACACGCGCCGTGCGAGTGGCCGCCCCGCCTTCCGGCTCCGTGATCGCCCCTTCGGTGGCCATCGCCGCCCGCCTTCCCGACTCCAGTTTCGCTGCCGTCACCGGCTCCTCCGATATGTGCGGTCACATCGTGACACGTGCGGGGAGACAGGCCTTCCCCCTGCCCAGGTGTCGGTCCGATAACGGACCGAGCACCCGCTCATTAGACCCTTGACACCCCTAAAGGTCTAGGCCAAGCTCCAGCTACTGGTCTACACCAATATGGATCAGATCCCGGCCCCACGGGCAGTACTCGGTACGTACGTCACCGCGGCGGGCGAGGGAAGTTGCAGGCAGCATCCCCGAGGAGGGTGGCGTGAAGCGCAAGCTCATTGCGGCGGTCGGTGTCGTGGGAATGATGGTCGGAGTCGCGGCATGCGGCAATGGCGGCGACGACAAGCCGAAGGCCGACGCGTCGGGTGGCGCCAAGGAGATCACCGTCTGGGTGATGGACGGCTCCGCACCGAAGGCCTGGATCGACGAGGTCAACAAGGAGTTCTCGGCCAAGCACCCCGGTGTCACGGTCAAGGTCGAAGAGCAGAAGTGGACGGGCATCCAGGAGAAGGTCACCACGGCCCTCTCCGAGAACACCCCCCCGGACGTTCTCGAGCTCGGCAACACCCAGACCGCCGGCTACGCGGTCACCGGCGGCCTCGCCGACCTGACCAAGGACAAGGCCAAGCTCGGTGCCGACGCCTGGCAGAAGAGCATGCTCGCCTCGGCCGAGGTCGACGGCAAGCTCTACTCCGCGCCCTGGTACGCCGCCAACCGCGTCGTCATCTACGACAAGAAGGCCTTCGAGAAGGCCGGCGTCACCCCGCCGAAGACCCGTGACGAGTGGGTGGCCGGTCTGGAGAAGCTGAAGGCGGCCGACCCGGCCTCGCAGCCGATCTACCTCCCCGGCCAGAGCTGGTACGTCCTCGCCGGCTTCATCTGGGACGAGGGCGGCGACCTCGCCGTCAAGGACGGCGCCAAGTGGAAGGGCGGGCTGGGCACTCCGCAGGCCGCCTCCGCGATGGAGTTCTACAAGAAGCTGCAGTCCTTCTCCACCGCCCCCAAGGACAAGGACGAGGCCACCCCGCAGCAGTCCACCGACATCGTCCCCAAGGGCGGCGTCTCCTCCTGGATCGGTCTCGGCTGGGAGGCCGGCGGCGCCGAAAAGGCCCTGAAGGACGCGGGCAAGGAGGCCGACTTCGGCTACTTCCCGATCCCCGGCAAGACCGCCGACAAGCCCGGCACCGTCTTCCTCGGCGGCTCCAACCTCGCCGTGGCCGAGCGCTCCAAGAACAAGGAGCTCGCCAAGGAGTGGCTGGCCCTCGCCGCCGGCAAGGACCAGATGACCAAGTACGCCGCCGAGACCAAGGGCGCGCTGCTCCCGAACCAGGCCGGCGCCAACTTCGCCCCGGCCGCGGGCTCCTTCGCCGAGGCGATGGCCAAGGCCGGCGCCAACGGCAAGATCACCCCGGTCACCGCGGGATGGGCGAACGTCGAGACCGAGCCCAACCCGATCAAGGAGTTCATGACCAAGGTCCTGAAGGGTGACGACGCCGCCAAGGCGGGCGCGGACGCGGACAAGGAAATCGCGAACCGCATCAACAAGTAACGCCCCCGCCCGGCAGTACCCGCAGCACCCGCTGCGACCGCAGCACCCGCACGACCCAGCAGTGTGAACGCACCGGGGGGTGCGGCAGGCGCCCAGCCGCCCTGCCGCGCCCCCGGTCGCGCATTTGACTCCACAGTCAACCGCGAGGAAGCCAAGCCATGACCGTGCACTCCCAGGGAGCGGCGACCAGCGCTCCACAGGACGCACCACAGAAGTCCGCCGGACGGCCGCCGCAGGCGCCCACCGCCCCCGCCGGCCCCAGCCATACGGCTCCTCGCGGGAGCAGAAAACCGCTGCCCTCGGGCTGGCTGCCCTACCTGCTGGTCCTGCCCGCGGTGCTCAGCCTCGCGACCCTCCTGCTCTACCCGCTGATCAAGAACGTGATCCTGTCCTTCCAGGACATCAACAAGATCGAGTTCATCCAGCGGAAGTACCCGTTCGCCGGATTCGCCAACTACACCGAGCTGCTGGCCGACTCGAAGTTCTGGACCGTCGTCCTGCGCAGCTTCGCCTTCACCGCCGCCAACGTCGTACTGATCATGGTGCTCGGCAGCCTCATCGGCATCCTGCTGAACCGGCTCGGCAAGAAGATGCGGCTGGTCCTCTCCATGGCGCTCGTGATGGCCTGGGCCATGCCGATCGTCGCCTCGGTGCAGGTCTTCCGGTGGCTGTTCGACGAGCAGTTCGGCGTCATGAACTGGGTGATGCGCACGGCCGGCTTCGCCGGCTACGAACAGCACAACTGGATGGAGACCGGCCTCTCCACCCTCGTGATCGTCACGGTCCTGGTGGTCTGGGGCTCCATCCCCTTCGTCGCCCTCAACATGTACGCGGGCCTCACCACGGTCGGCGCCGAGCTGTACGAGGCCGCCCGGATGGACGGCGCCAACGGCTGGCAGACCTTCTGGAAGATCGTCTTCCCGAACCTCAAGCCCTTCTTCCTCATCACCACGTTCCTCGAGGTGATCTGGGTCTTCAAGGCCTTCACCCAGGTCTACGCGATGAACAAGGGCGGCCCCGACCGCTCCTCCGAGATCCTCCCGGTCTTCGCCTACGTCGAGGGCCAGAGCCAGGCCCACTACGGCCTCGCCGCCGCGATCTCCGTCCTGACGATCGTGATCCTCGTGGTCGTCATGTCCTTCTACTTCCGCCTGATCCTGAAGCAGGAGGAGGAGCAGTGAGCACGACCTCCGCCCCCAAGCCCCCGCAGCAGCTGCGCACCCGCCGGCCGCTGCGCCCCGGGACCGTCGCCAAGAACCTCGGCGCGCTCCTGGTGGCCGCCGTCTTCGTCTTCCCGGTCTACTGGATGTTCTCCTCGGCCCTGAAGCCGTCCAGTCAGATCCTGACCAAGGACCCGGTCTTTGTCTTCACCCCGACGCTGGACAACTTCACCAAGGCCACCGGCGTCGAGAACTTCTGGACGTACGTCACCAACAGCGTCCTGGTCACCGTCGGCGCCGTCGTACTGGCCCTGCTCGTCGCCCTCGCCGCGAGCTTCGCCATCGCCCGCATGAGGTTCAAGGGCCGCAAGGGCCTCGTCCTCACCGTGATGATGGCCCAGATGGCCCCCTGGGAGGTCATGGTCATCGCGATGTACATGATCGCCCGCGACAGCGAGATGCTGAACAGCCTCCCGCTGCTCACCGCGATCTACTTCGTGATGATCCTCCCCTTCACCATCTGGACCCTGCGCGGCTTCATCGCCGCCGTCCCGGTGACGCTGGAGGAGGCCGCCCAGATCGACGGCTGCACCCGCGGCCAGGCCTTCCGCAAGGTGATCTTCCCCCTGCTGGCCCCCGGTCTGATGTCCACCTCGCTCTTCGGCTTCATCACCGCCTGGAACGAGTTCGCCATGGTCCTGATCCTCAACAAGGACAAGACCGCGCAGACCCTCCCGCTGTGGCTGACCGAGTTCATGACCGCCTTCGGCAACGACTGGGGCGCCACCATGGCCGCGTCCTCGCTGTTCGCGGTCCCGGTCCTGCTGATCTTCATCTTCCTCCAGCGCAAGGCCGTCGGCGGCATGACCGCCGGCGCCGTGAAGGGATAACGGCACCATGACTGTCCTCGCGCACCGCGTCGACACGGTCACCCGTGACGCCCTCGCGGTCCTCCAGCCCGGCTTCGAAGGCACCACCGCTCCCGCCTGGCTGCTGCGCCAGGTCCGCGAAGGCCTCACCGCCGTCGGCCTGTTCGGCCGCAACATCGCCTCGGCCGACCAGCTCGCCGCGCTCACCGCGCAGCTGCGCGCCGAGCGCGACGACGTCCTCGTCGCCATCGACGAAGAGGGCGGCGACGTCACCCGCCTGGAGGTCCGCGGGGGCTCCTCCTTCCCCGGCAACCTGGCCCTCGGCCACGTCGACGACACCGCCCTGACCCGCGAGGTCGCCCGCGAACTGGGCCGGCGCCTCGCCGAATGCGGGGTCAACCTCAACTGGGCCCCCTCCGCGGACGTCAACTCCAACCCGGGCAACCCGGTCATCGGCGTGCGGTCCTTCGGCGCCGACACCCACCTCACCGCCCGGCACACCGCCGCCTACGTGGAAGGCCTCCAGGCCGCCGGCGTCGCCGCCTGCACCAAGCACTTCCCGGGCCACGGCGACACCAACGTCGACTCGCACCACGCGCTGCCGCGCATCGACGTGGACCTGGACACCCTCCAGGCCCGTGAACTCGTCCCCTTCAAGGCGGCCATCGCGGCCGGCACCAAGGCCGTGATGAGCGCGCACATCCTCGTGCCCTCCCTCGACCCGACCCGCCCGGCCACCCTCAGCCCCCGGATCCTGACCGGTCTGCTGCGCAAGGAGCTCGGCTACGAGGGCCTCATCGTCACCGACGGCATGGAGATGAACGCCATCGCCGGCACCTACGGCATCGAGCGCGGCTCGGTCCTGGCCATCGCGGCCGGCGCCGACGCCATCTGCGTCGGCGGCGGGCTGGCCGACGAGCAGACCGTGCTGCGGCTGCGCGACGCGCTCGTCGCGGCCGTACGGGAGGGCACGCTCCCGGAGGAGCGCCTCGCCGACGCGGCCGCCCGGGTCCGGGCGCTCGCCGAGTGGACCAGCCGGGCCCGTCCGGACGCGCGGCCGGAGGGGAGCCGCGCGTCCGGCATCGGCCTCACGGCCGCCCGCCGAGCCGTCGCCGTCACCGGCGGCGCGCGGCCGCCGTCCGCCCCGTACGTGGCCACCCTCGCGCCCGTCGCGAACATCGCGGTGGGGGACGAGACCCCGTGGGGCGTGGCCCCGGAACTGGCCTCGCTGCTCCCGGGCACCGAGTCGGGCGTCTACGCGGAGGGCGCCTCGGCCGCGGACGTCCTCGCGGCGGCGGGGGAGCGCACCGTGGTCGCCGTGGTCCGCGACGAGCACCGGCACCCGTGGATGACGGCGGCCGTGGACGCCCTGGTCGCCGCGCGGCCGGACACGGTGGTCGTGGAGATGGGCGTGCCGCAGGCCGCACCCCGGGGCGCCCTGTACGTCGCCACCCGCGGCGCCTCCCGCGTCTGCGGCCGGGCCGCGGCCGAGGTGATCGCGGGCGCGTAACCGCGCGCCGCCCGGGGCCGCTTGCGCGGCGGCGCCGCGGCGGTACGGCGAAGGGCCGGACCCCGAGGAGGGGGTCCGGCCCTTCGGCGTCGGCCGGGTTACAGGCCCTGCCAGGCCGGCTTGTTGGCGAAGGTGTGCCGGAAGTAGTCCGCGAGCTTCAGCTTCGACGCGGCCGCCTCGTCCACGACGACCGTGGCGTGCCGGTGCATCTGCAGCGCGGAGGCCGGGACCAGCGCGGACAGCGGGCCCTCGACCGTCTGCGCGACGGCCTCGGCCTTGCCCTCGCCGGTGGCCAGGAGCACCAGGTGGCGGGCGTCGAGGATGGTGCCGATGCCCTGGGTGATGACGTGGTGCGGCACCTGGTCTATGTCGTCCTCGAAGAAGCGCGCGTTGTCGACGCGGGTCTGCTCCGTCAGCGTCTTGATGCGGGTGCGGGAGGCAAGCGAGGAGCACGGCTCGTTGAAGCCGATGTGACCGTCCGTGCCGATGCCCAGCAGCTGGAGGTCCACGCCGCCGGCCTCGGCGAGCGCGCGGTCGTAGGCCTCGCAGGCGCCGACGATGTCCTCGGCCGAGCCGTCGGGCCCCATGAAGGAGGCCTCGGACAGGCCGAGCGGTTCGACGACCTCGCGGAGTACCACCGCCCGGTAGGACTCGGGGTGTCCGGCCGGCAGGCCGACGTACTCGTCGAGCTGGCAGATCCGGGCCTGGGAAGCGTCGACCTCGCCCGCCTTCACCTTGGCGGCCAGGGCCTCGTAGATGGGCAGCGGGGTAGAGCCGGTCGCCACGCCGAGAAGGGCGTCGGGCTTGCGGCGGACCAGGGCGGCCATGGCCTCCGCGATGAGCTCGCCGCCTGCCTTGGCGTCCGGGACGATGACAACTTCCACGCGGGGCCTGCCGATCTGGAGAGGTGGTGTGGTATAGACCAATCTAGCAGAATCGGGCCCCGGGCGTCCCGGTTCCGCCCCTGTTTCCATGGTGGTCCGCGTCCCCGCGTCCGGCCTCCCGGCGGTGCGGGAACGCCTACGTCAGGGACAGCTGGAGGCCGCCGGTGGCGTCGAGGTGCTGGCCCGTCACCCAGCGGGAGTCCGGCGAGGCCAGGAAGGCCACCACGTCGGCGACCTCCTCCGCCGTGCCGATCCGCCCGAAGACCGAGCGGGAGGCGGCGTGGGCGCGGGCCGCGGGGTCCGCCAGCCAGGCCGCGGTGAGGTCGGTCCCGGTGACGCCGGGGCCCACGGAGTTCACGGTGATCCCGCGCGGGGCGAGCGCGGCGGACAGCGAGCGGGTCAACGCGTTCACCGCGCCCTTGGCCATGATCGTGGCCAGGATCGCGGGCAGTGCGATCTCCGGGGTGCCGGTCACGTTGACGACCCTGCCCCCGTCGCGCAGCCGGGGCAGCCCCTGCTGGATCACGAAGAACGCGGCCTTGGCGTTCAGGGCGTGGACCCGGTCGTAGGTTTCCTCGTCGGTGTCCTCGATCCCGGCGAAGGCGGCCGCCCCCGCGTTGTTGACCAGGATGTCGACGTGCGCGGTGTGGGCGGGATGGGCCTCGTAGGCCGCCCAGAGGGCCTGTGCGTCGCCCGGAACCCCCAGCTCCGCCCCGAGTGCGAAGGCCTGCCCGCCGGCCGCCTCGATGGCGCCCACGGTCTCCTTCGCCGCTGCCTCGTTGCGCCCGTAGTGCACCGCCACCAGCGCCCCGTCCCGCGCCAGCCGCTCCGCGACGGCCCGTCCGATCCCCCGGCTGCCGCCCGTGACCAGTGCCGTCTTCCCCTCGAGCACGCCCATGACGCGCCCCCCTTCAGCAATCAGTAGTGGTCGCTACAGAAATGACCGTAACAGATTCCCTAGCGGCCGCTATAGAATGTCCGCATGGTGACCGGACAGCGCGGCAGGCCCCGCTCCTTCGACCGTGACGCGGCCCTGGACAAGGCCATGCTCGCCTTCTGGGAGCGCGGCTACGAGGCGACGTCCATCTCCGACCTGACCGCCTCCCTGGGCATCAGCGCCCCCAGCCTCTACGCGGCCTTCGGCGACAAGCGCAAGCTCTTCGACGAGGTGGTGGTCGTCTACGGCGGCCGCTACGGGGACTTCGCGAGCGTGGCGCTGGCCGAGGAGCCCACGGCCCGCGCCGCCATGGAGCGCATCCTGCGCGAGGCCGCCGAGGTCTACACCGACCCGGCGCACCCCCCGGGCTGCATGGTGATCAGCGCGGCGATCAACACCACCTCGCAGGAGGTGGCCGAGGCCCTGCGCGAGCGGCGCAACGCCAACCTGGCGATGTTCGAGAGCCGTATCCGGGCGGACATGGCCACCGGCACGCTGCCCGCGGACACGGATGCGCGGGCGCTCGCCCGGTACGCGGGCGCGGTGCTCCAGGGGATGTCCCAGCAGTCGCGCGACGGGGCGACGCGGGAGGAGCTGGAGGCGGTCGCGGCACGGGCGCTCATGGCCTGGCCTGCGTAGGTTCGGCGGCTGCGGCTGCGGGGGCTTTCGTGGCGCACTCCGGGGGCGCCTTGCGCGGCGTCTTCCCCAGCTGTTGTTCCGTAGCTCGTCTTCCTCTGGGCCACGGTGCCCGACGGGACCCTCAACCCGTCCGGCACCGTAGCCCGGAGTACTTACGGCCGACGGGTGTGCGGTTCCCGCGGCCGGTTGGGAGGTGCCGGCGCAGTCAGGGCAGAGTGCGCGGCTTACCTCGATCCGTCCTCCTGTGCGGGGAGGGCGGAAGCTTGGGCCAATTGTGGACTAGACCATTCTGTTCTGTCCATCCAACGACGGGCCGTGCAATCCCGTCGGTTCCTCCAACAGTACGCGGCCTCGGGGCCTCCTGGATACTCCTGGGTATTCCCGTGGGGAAAGTCATGGCGCGTACCCGGGGTACGCTCGCCACGTGCCCTCCATGAACGACCTCGTACGCCAGCACACCGCTCTCGGTGAAACCGACCTGGAGTGGCTCCACCTGCTGGTCTCGGAGTGGCAGCTGCTCTCCGACCTGTCCTTCGCCGACCTCGTGCTGTGGGTCCCCACCCTCGACGGCACCCGGTACGTCTCGGTCGCGCAGATGCGCCCCAACACCGGCCCCACCTCGTACCAGGACGACATGGTCGGCCACCTGGTGCCCCGCGGCCGGCGCCCGCTGCTCGACGCCGCGCTGGACGAGGGCCGGATCGTGCGCGAAGGGGACCCCGAGTGGCGCGAGGAGGTGCCGGTCCGCGTCGAGTCGATCCCCGTCCGCCGCGAGGGCCGGGTGCTGGGGGTGATCGCCCGCAACACCAATCTGCTCACTGTGCGTACACCGAGCCGGCTGGAGCTGACCTACCTCCAGTCCGCCTCCGACCTGGCGCAGATGATCGCCGCGGGCTCCTTCCCGTTCCCCGGCCAGCAGGTCGACATGGACGCCTCCCCGCGTGTCGGCGACGGCCTGATCCGCCTCGACGCCGAAGGCGTGGTCACGTACGCCTCCCCGAACGCGCTCTCCGCCTACCACCGGCTCGGTCTGGCCTCCGACCTCGTCGGCCAGCACCTCGGCACCACCACCACCGAACTCGCGCCCTCGCGCGGCGCGGTGGACGAGGCCCTGGTCAAGCTCGCCAGCGGCTGGGCCCCGAGGGAGACCGAGGTCGAGGGCAACAGCGGGGTCATCCAGCTGCGCGCCATTCCGCTGAAACCCAAGGGCACCCGGATCGGTTCCCTGGTGCTCTGCCGCGACGTCACCGAACTGCGCCGTCGCGAACGCGAACTGATCACCAAGGACGCGACCATCCGGGAGATCCACCACCGGGTCAAGAACAACCTCCAGACGGTGGCCGCTCTCTTGCGGCTCCAGGCCCGCCGGATGGATTCGCCGCAGGGCCGCGAAGCACTCAACGAGGCCGTGCGCCGGGTCGGTTCGATCGCGATCGTGCACGAGACGCTGTCTCAGAACCTGGATGAGCGCGTGGAGTTCGACGAGATCGCCGACCGCGTCATCGCGATGGTCTCCGAAATCTCCCCGGGCAAGGTCGACTGCCGGCGCACCGGCCGCTTCGGCATCCTGGACGCCGAGGTCGCCACCCCGCTGTCGATGGTGCTGACCGAGATCCTGCAGAACGCTCTGGAACACGCCTTCACCCAGGGGGAGCGCGGCACCGTGGAGGTCTCCGCGGTCCGCTCCGGCACCGGCCGCGCCGACGGGCGGCTGCTGATCACCGTGATCGACGACGGCAAGGGCCTGCCCGAGGGGTTCGACCCCCAGCGGGCCGGCAATCTCGGACTGCAGATCGTACGGACCCTCGTGGAGGGAGAGCTCGGCGGCACCTTCGACATGGTCCGGGCCGAGCCGCGCGGCACCAAGGTCGTCCTCGACATCCCGTCCAGCCCGCAGAAGTAGCGGACGAGCCATCACCGAGGGTGACGGCCCGCCGTGTCCACTGCCCCCGGACAGCACTGAGCCCCGGACCGAAAACTTCTCGGTCCGGGGCTCAAGAGCACGTTGCTGAGCGCTTCTCTGGTTCTACGCGCTGCGCGTCGAGGCTCGAAAGTCGTTGTCAGGCGCTGGCGTTGCGCGCCCGGTTGCGAGCGGCGCGGCGCTTCATCGCGCGGCGCTCGTCCTCGCTGAGACCGCCCCAGACGCCGGAGTCCTGACCGGACTCGAGCGCCCACTGCAGGCACTGCTCCATGACGGGGCAGCGGCGGCAGACGGCCTTGGCTTCCTCGATCTGCAGCAGCGCAGGACCGGTGTTGCCGATGGGGAAGAACAGCTCGGGGTCTTCCTCACGACAAACGGCGTTGTGACGCCAGTCCATGGCTGCTACCTCTCTTGTGTGACATGCACGTTGCTTGTGAATGTGAACGCTTTCACGAATCCCTCCGCGAGGGAAGGGCCGACGCCCAGTTGCCTGGTGCGGTCCAGAGATTCGTTGGGGGTTCTGGCGGTCTGTGTGGGTGCCGGTTCTGCGGGCTGTCCCGATCGCCATGTAGAGATTCGCAAACCTCGGACGGGGATACAACCCCTTCCAGAAAGTTTTTTTTGATTCGTCGGTGTCTAGTAGGTCACAGCCCTACATCGTGAGGGTGTACCGGCGTGTAAACGTTCGAGTGAAAGGACTTTGGCCGCTTCTACTCACACAATCACACGCAGTGCACGGCGAACGCCTGTGAACCGAACGCTGGTGCGCAATCCGAGGTGGTCGCCGTCCATCTGGAAGGGAAGCGGCACCTTCGAATGCAAGGTGAAGTCCGTCAGATCGTGCAGAGACACCGCATGCTTGCCGTGCGGACCCCGCTCAGGAGTCGAGGTCAGGAGCTGTGTCGCGTAGCGCGCGACCGCCGGAGTTGACAAACGGTCCAGCGCCAATACGTCAAGTGCAGTATCGAACGATGCCTCCGGGGAGGCGTACAGCGGGCGATTGCCCAGGTATGTCCAGGGAGAGGTGTTGCAGACTATCGAGAGCACCAGATCCGTCACCGGATCCGCGCCGGGGCGCTCCAGCGTCACCGTGCCGTGCCGGCGGTTCGGCTCCTCCCAGAACTGGCGCATCAGCTGCCGTACGTACAGGGCGTGCGTCGAACGCTTGCCGCGCTCGCGCTGCTGTTCGACCCGCCCCACCACGCCCGCGTCGAAACCGAAGCCCGCGCAGAAGGTGAACCAGCGCGCCGGAACCGACTCGTCCTCCGTCCCCGGGGTGCCGGCCGCCAGCCCCAGGCCCACCGTCCGCTCGCGCCGCTCCCGCAGCGCGTCGAGCAGGGCTCCGGTCGCCTCGACCGAGTCGTTGGGCAGCCCGAGCGCGCGGGCGAAGACATTGGTGGAGCCACCGGGCACCACGGCCAGCCGGGGCAGCCGCTCCGGATCGGGGCCGTCGTGCAGCAGTCCGTTGACCACCTCGTTGACCGTGCCGTCCCCGCCCAGGGCGACGACGAGATCCAGCCCCTCGTGCGCGGCCCTGCGGCCGAGGTCCCGGGCGTGCCCCCGGTACTCGGTGGTCACCGCCTCCAGCTTCATCTCGCTGGCCAGGGCGTGGGTCAGGACGTCGCGCGTGCGCGCACTGGTCGTCGTCGCTGCTGGGTTGGCCACGAGAAGTGCACGCATGAGCGCCAGACTACCCACCCCCTCGGCCGCCCACCCCACTGCCCGTTCCCTCCAGGTCCGGGGCACGCGGCTACCCTGCTGGGGTGAGTAAGAAGCAGCCCGCGCAGACCACCGCCCCCGCCGCCACCGAGACCGCCGCACTGCCCGGCCGGCTGACGGCCGCCGCGGCGCTCACCGCCCTGGAGGGCCTGGCGCTGGCCGGCCTCGGCGTCTACATGCTGTTCGTGGGCATCGCCGGCGACCCCGACTCCCCGCAGCAGGCCGAGACCGGCGGGGTCACCCTGCTGGCGCTCGCCGCGCTGCCACTGATCGCGGCCCGCGGACTGCGCCTGGGCCGCCGCTGGAGCCGGGGCCCGGCGCTGATCACGCAGCTGATGGCGCTGCCGGTGGCCTGGACGCTCTACACCACCGGCGGCGCGATGATCGCCGCCGCTGTGGGGCTTGCCGTGGCCGCGGTGGCCGTCGTCGTGCTGCTGGTGAACCCGACGGCCACCGAGGCGCTCGGAATCGGGCCCCGCGAAGAGGCCCGATAACCCGGAGCCCGGCCACGCCCCGCCCGATCCTGCCTATTCCTCCACGAGGAGCTTGTCGCGCAGCTGCGCCAGGGTGCGGGCCAGCAGCCGGGAGACGTGCATCTGCGAGATGCCGACCTCCTGCGCGATCTGCGACTGGGTCATGTTGCCGAAGAACCGAAGCAGCAGGATCCGCTTCTCCCGCGGCGGCAGCCCCTCCAGCAGCGGCTTGAGGGACTCGCGGTACTCGACGCCCTCCAGGGCCTCGTCCTCCGCGCCCAGGGTGTCCGCGACCGCCGGCGACTCGTCGTCGGTGTCGGGGACGTCCAGCGACAGCGTGCTGTAGGCGTTGGCCGATTCCAGCCCCTCCAGCACCTCCTCCTCGGAGATCCCCAGCCGCTCGGCCAGTTCGTGCACCGTGGGGGAGCGGCCGTGCTGCTGGGACAGCTCCGCCGTGGCCGTCGTCAGCGAGAGCCTCAGCTCCTGAAGGCGCCGGGGCACCCGAACCGCCCAGCCCTTGTCCCGGAAGTGGCGCTTGATCTCGCCGACCACCGTGGGCGTGGCGTACGTGGAGAACTCGACCCCGCGGTCCGGGTCGAACCGGTCCACGGACTTGATCAGGCCGATCGTCGCCACCTGCGTCAGGTCGTCGAGCGGCTCACCGCGGTTGCGGAAGCGCCGCGCCAGGTGCTCGACCAGCGGCAGGTGCATCCGTACGAGGCGATTGCGCAGCTCCGCCCGCTCCGGCGAGCCCTCGGGTAGCGCCCGCAGCTCGACGAACAGGGCCCGCGCGCCGCTGCGGTCGCGCGGATCCGGCAGTACCGCCGGCACCGGGAACAGCGGCACGACGGGGATTGCCTGGACATCGGCCACATCGGGCACCACCGGCGCCGGGGCCGTGGCACCGGCCTCGGCCGGCGGTGACGGCCGCGATGGCTGTGCTTGTTCGTGCTGGTTCTCGCTCATAGGGCCCGCCCGTCGCTCCGCCGAGTCCAAAAAGCCGTCTTCCGCATCCGCGTCAGCCGGGTGCGGCCGGGCGTGCTGCTGCTCCGGGATGCCGCCGTCGACCTCGTGCCGCACTCGGGGCCGATCCCCGCCCCGCACCGGGATCTCCCCGCCGCTCACGCCGGTCCTGGTCCCGCGCCGCGCTGTTTGTAGAGACTGATGCTCACCGTCCGGTTCTCCTCGACCGTGGCCTCGACCTTGCCGGCCAGCGCCGACAACACCGTCCACGCGAACGTATCGCGCTCCGGCGCGCGCCCGTCGGTGGTCGGCGCGGAAACCGTGACCTCCAGCGAATCCTCGATGAGACGGAAGACGCAGCTGAGGACGGAGCCGGGCACGGCCTGCTGGAGCAGGATCGCGCAGGCCTCGTCCACCGCGATGCGGAGGTCCTCGATCTCGTCGAGGGTGAAGTCCAAACGTGCGGCGAGGCCGGCCGTGGCCGTCCGCAGCACCGACAGGTAGGCACCCGCAGCGGGCAGCCGGACTTCCACGAAGTCCTGGGTCCCGGGCTCGCCTGCGATCTGGGACAACCCCTCACCTCCAAGGTGGTACGAGATCTGTTCGCCCGGTGACGCTACCGCGATCCGGGCGATCGTGTCGCGGCACCCCTCTGGGCACCCGCTTGAGGGCACCCCTTCCCACGGCCAGTGACTGATGGTAAGCCCACCGGTACACACAGTGGCTAGGGGTCGGCGGGCCCAAATCAGGGGAACCGGCGGAGGGTTGACCTACCCCGCCTCAGACGATCGAACCGTCGACAAAACACCAGCGCCAGATCTCGCCCGGCTCGAAGCTCCGCATGACCGGATGGCCCGTCGCCTGGTGGTGCGCCGTGGCGTGCCGGTAGGGCGAGGAGTCGCAGCAGGCGACGTACCCGCACCCCAGGCACATCCGCAGTTGCACGGGATGGCTGCCGAGCTCCAGACATTCGGGGCAGGTCTGGGCAGACGGGATGGGCTCGGGGCGCGGCAGTTCGGCAACGTGGGTGCACTCGCTCATGATGGCCAGCGTACGACCAGGGTGCGGGCGCGCGATGGATCGCGACGGATGAGGATGGATCATCGATGGTGGTATTGCCGCTGGTGGCACTGGTCGCGGGAAGCGCGGCCGTCGCGGGCCTGGCCCGCCGGACGCCGGTGCCCGCGCCGCTGCTGCTGGTCGCCGCCGGTCTGCTCGCCGCGTACGTCCCGGGCGTGCCCGACTACACCCTCGACCCGGACATCGTGCTGCCGCTGCTGCTCCCGCCGCTGCTGCACACAGCCGCCGTGGACAGCTCGTACCTGGACCTGCGCGCGAACCTGCGGCCCATCGCCATGCTGTCCGTCGGGTACGTGCTCTTCGCGACGCTCGCCGTGGGGTACGCGGCGCACCTGGTGGTGCCGGGCCTGTCGCTGCCGGTCGCGCTGGTGCTGGGCGCGGTGATCGCGCCGCCCGACGCGGTGGCCGCGACCGCGATCGCCCGCCGGCTCGGGCTGCCCAACCGGATGACGACCATCCTCCAGGGCGAGTCCCTGGTCAACGACGCCACCGCGATCACCGCCTACAACGTGGCGCTGGCGGCGGCGGTCGGGATGAGCGCCGGCTGGGCGGGCGGGACCGCGGAGTTCCTGGTGGCCTCGGTGGGCGGGGTCGGCGTGGGCCTGCTGCTGATGGTGCCGATCCACCAGCTGCGCAAGCGGCTGAAGGAGCCGCTGCTCCAGAACACCCTCTCGCTGCTGATCCCCTTCGTGGCGTACGCGGTGGCCGAGCGGGTGCACGCCTCGGGTGTGCTGGCGGTGGTCGTCGTCGCCCTGTACCTCGGGCACCGGAACTGGCAGGTCGACTTCGCCACCCGGCTCCAGGAGGAGGCCGTGTGGAAGGTGGTCGCCTTCGTCCTGGAGTCGGTGGTCTTCGCGCTGATCGGCCTCCAGCTGCCCGTGGTCCTGCGGGGTCTGGGGGAGTACGAGGGCATGGCCGCGGCCTGGTACGCGGCCCTGGTGTTCCTCGCGGTGGTCGTCGCCCGGTACCTGTGGGTGTTCCCGGCGACCTTCGTGCCGCGCTGGGTGTCGGAGCGGATCCGCACGCGGGAGCCGGACACCGACTGGAAGGCGCCGGTGATCGTGGGGTGGGCCGGGATGCGCGGGGTGGTCTCGCTGGCCATCGCCTTCTCGGTGCCGATGGCGGTGCCGCACCGGAACCTGATCCTCTTCCTCACCTTCACGACGGTCATCGGGACGCTGGTGGTGCAGGGGCTGACGCTGCCGCCGCTGATCCGGATGCTGAAGCTGCCGCCGCGGGACGTGCAAGCCGAGACGCTGGCGGAGGCGCAGGCGCAGAGCGAGGCCTCGCGGGCGGCGGAAGAGCGACTGGCGGAGCTGCTGGAGGAGCCGGAGAGCAGCACGCTGCCGCCGCCGCTGGCGGACCGGCTGCGGACGGTGCTGGAGCGGCGGCGCAACGCGGTGTGGGAGCGGTTGGGCGAGGTCAACCCGGTCACGGGGGAGTCGGCGGACGACATCTACCGGCGGCTGGCGCGGGAGATGATCGGCGCGGAGCGGGAGGTGTTCGTGGCGCTGCGGGACCGGAGGCGGATCGACGACGAGATGCTGCGGGGGTTGCTGCGCAGGCTGGACCTGGAGGAGGCGGCGGCCTACCGCGAGGAGCGGGGCTGACCCGCGCCGGGGCGCGTGGGGGCGGGTCCGGCGGGGCCGCCTCGTCGCGCGGTCGGGCAGTTCCGGTGGGGCCGGGCCTCGTTCCCGTGCCGGGGCTCGTGGGGGCGGTTCCGGTGGGGCCGGGCCGGGCCTCGTTGCCGTGCCGGGGCTGGTGGGGCGGTTCCGGTGGGGACGGGTGCGCGCCGGGGCACCTCCTCGGGCGCCGAACGTGGCCAGGGGGTGGGCAGTTCTGCGGGACAGTGTTCGGCGCCCTGCGGGGGCGCCCCGGCACACACCCGTCCCCACCGGAACCTGGGCGGGGCGCCCGGGGCCCCTGCCGGAACTGGGCGGGCATCGGGTGGGGAGTGGTCCTGCCGGGCGAGGAGGTGGTCAGGGGCGGCCGGTGATCACGGCGGCCAGGGTGGTGCCCTCCGGGAAGGCCCCGGAGGCGGTGAGCTCGGTCAGCGCCCACAGGAGCTTGGCCACGTAGACCCGTTCCACCGGGAGGCCGTGCCGGGATTCGAAGCCGGCCGCGAAGGAGTCCAGTTCGGCCGGGACGCGGGCGTAGCCGCCGTGGTGGAAGTCCTCGGCGAGGGTCCAGTCGCCCGCCGGGCCGCCGAAGGCCTGCTCCTGGAGGGAACGTATCTCCGCCGTCAGGAAGCCGCCCGCCAGGACCGGAACGCCCAGGGCCCGCTGGCCCGGGGCGAGCCCCGCCGCCAGGCCCGCCAGGGTGCCGCCGGTGCCGCAGGCCACCGCCGCCACGTCGGCGCATCCCCGCAGCTCGCGGCCCAGCTCCGCGCACCCCGCCAGGGCCGCGGCGTTGCTGCCTCCCTCCGGGACCACGTATGCGCCCCGCGCGCCGGCCTCCGCGAGGAGCCGGGCCTGCGTCCCGGGCTCCGCCTTGCGGCGGTAGTCGGCGCGCGTGGCGAAGTGCAGCCGCATGCCGTCCGCGGCGCACCGGGCCAGGGAGTCGTTGAGGGGCCGCCCGGCCAGCTCGTCGCCGCGCACGATCCCGACCGTCCGCAGCCCCAGCAGCCGGCCGGCCGCGGCGGTGGCCCGCAGGTGGTTCGAGTACGCGCCGCCGAAGGTGACCAGCGTGTCGTGCCCCTGCGCGAGCGCCGCCCGAAGGTTCGGCGCGAGCTTGCGCCACTTGTTCCCGGGGATCACCGGATGCACGAGGTCGTCCCGCTTCAGCAGCAGCCGTACCCCGTACCGGTCGAACCGCTCGTCGTGGATCTCCCGCAGTGGGGACGGCGGCCGGGGCTCCAGGAGCACGGCGGGGTCGGCAGGGCGGTTCACCCACCCATTGTGTGCCGCTCCGGTCCGTGCCGCCGCGCCCGGCCCCGTACTTCGGCTGATCTTGTGGTGCCGTGGCAAGGTGCGGTGTTACGTTCCCGGCATGTCCAAGGGGGAGATAGACCTGTTGACCGCCGAGTTCTTCGGCGCCTTCGACAACCGGGGCGGCAAGGCCGCCGACGTGGCGCGGATTCGGCGGCTGATGATTCCGGGGGGCGTGATTGTCGCTACCGGGCCGGAGCTGACGGTCTACACCGTGGAGGAGTTCGTCGAGCCCCGGGAGCGGCTGCTCGGCGGTGGGCGGCTGGTCGAGTTCGCCGAGTGGGAGACCTCCGAGCGGACCGAGATCGCCGGGGACATCGCGTCGCGGTTCGGCGAGTACGCGAAGTCCGGGATCCTGGACGGTGAGCCGTTCGAGGGTGCCGGGACGAAGACCATCCAGTTCGTCCGGACCCCGCAGGGGTGGAGGATCGCGGCCTTCGCCTGGTACGACCACCCCTGACCGGCCGTCAGGGGTGGGGTGGGGGCACCGGCTACTTCAGGTGTCCCGCCACGCGCTCGCGCAGCCAGTCCATCGTGAAGCCCTTGGGGTCGATCTTGCCCGGCTGCCATTCCAGGTGGCCGATCACCGAGCGCGCGGTCCAGCCGTGGACCCGGCACACCGCGGCCGCCGCGCGGGCCATGGCGTCCAGCTGGGCCGGCGGCCAGGGGTCCTTGCCGTCGCCGAGGTTCTCGCACTCGAAGCCGTAGAAGTGGCGGTTCCCGTCGGTGTCGGCCTCGTTGTCCGGCGGCAGCCGCTTCTCGGCGATCACCGCCGCCAGGACGTCGGAGTCGCCCGCCCCGGCGTGGTTCGCGCGTCCGTAGCCCACCAGGTGGACGCGGCCGTCCTTGGTGATCACCCCGTGGCAGAGGGGGCCCGGAAGGTCCTCGTCGCCCTCGCGGCAGAGGTTGACGGTGAAGGAGGTGCCGTGGCTGACGGTGTGGTGGATCATCACCCCGTGCACCGGCCCCCAGGGGCCCTTGTGGTTGCGGTTGTGCGTGCGCCAGGCGCCGACCTCGACGACGGTCAGGCCCTGGGCGCGCAGGGCGCGGATGAAGCGGTCTGCGGACATGGGTGCGGCCATGGCCGCCTCCTTTACGGTACGTGCGCGGTTCGTCACGTTCCGGTGTAGTGGAGGCGGCACTTCCGCCGCTAGGGCGTGATCCGGACAGGGATCAGACCGAAGCCAGCCACAGGTCCGGGCTGAAGACCTCGTAGTGGATGTCCGCGGCCGGTACGCCCTTGGCCAGCAGTTGTTCGCGCACCGCGCGCATGAAGGGGAGCGGCCCGCACAGGTACGCCTGCGTGCCGGGCGCGACGGAAACGTCCGTCAGGTCGATCCGGCCTTCGCCGTCGCCCGGCTCGGCTCCGGACTCGTACCAGAAGCGGGCCGAGGCGTCGGTCAGCTTGAGCGTCAGGGCCCGGTGGTCGCCGCGCAGTGGGTGGTCCGCGGGGGAGCGGTCGGCGTGCAGGACGGTGACCGGGGCGGTGTGCCCGGTGTCGGCGAGGTGCTCCAGCATCGAGAGCATCGGGGTGCAGCCGATGCCGGCCGAGGCGAGCAGGACGGGCGCCGCG
The DNA here is from genome assembly GCF_044750905.1 of Streptomyces sp. NPDC088762. Taxonomy (NCBI): domain Bacteria; kingdom Bacillati; phylum Actinomycetota; class Actinomycetes; order Kitasatosporales; family Streptomycetaceae; genus Streptomyces; species Streptomyces sp. NPDC088762. The sequence continues at coordinate 7,157 of NZ_JBIVKT010000008.1, read as the reverse complement.
GAGTCCCGCAGGACCAGGTCGCCGTACGGGGCCGAGGCGCGCAGCGTGTCGCCGACGCGGACGCGGGCGTGCAGGTGGTGGGAGACCTCTCCGTCGGGGCCCGCGGCGGCCGGGCCGTGGACCCGCTTGACGGTGATCGCGCGGACCGGGGAGCCGGGGGCGGTGGAGAGGCTGTACTGGCGGATCTGGCGGGCGCCGTCCGGGAGTTCGACCTGGACCGAGACGTACTGGCCCGGCTTGAAGGAGGGCGCGGGGGCCCCGTCGGCCGGCGCGAGGTGGAAGGTGGTGCAGTCCGAGGTCTCCTCGACCCGGCCGACGACCGTCCAGGTCCGCCAGACGTCGCCCGCGAGCACCTGCTGCTCGGCGTAGAGGCGTTCCTCGAGGGTGATGAGGGCGTTGGCCATCAGCCAGTAGACCTCGTCCCAGGCTTCGGCGACCTCGGGGGTGACGGCCTCTCCGAGGATCTCGGCGATCGCCGCGAAGAGGTGCTCGTGGACGACCGCGTACTGCTCGCGGGTCACGCCGAGCGAGGCGTGCTTGTGTGCGATGCGGCTCAGCATCACGTCGGGGCGGGTGTCCGGGCGGTCCAGGAGGTGCGTCGCGAAGGCGGCTATGGAGCCGGCGAGGGCCTGCTTCTGGAGGCCGGCGTTCTGGTTGCCCCGGTTGAAGAGGTCGCGCAGGAGCTCCGGGTGGGCCGCGAACAGCTTCTCGTAGAAGAGCTCCGTGATGTCGCCGATGGCCGCGCCGACGGCGGGCAGGGTGGTTCGTACGGTCGCGGTCGACTTCTCGGACAGCATGCGGAACTCCTCGTATGGATGGCCGGCGATTGATAACTGGTATGTGAGATGCGCATTTTCGGCGACGGGGAAGCGCACGGCGCATGGTGGTGCGGTCTTCTGTTCGAGTTCGCCGCCGGGTCCGGTCGGGCGGGCCGGAGGCTGGTGGGAACCGGCCATCCGGCCCGGGTCGTCAGGGGCCTGCGGCCGAGGCCGGTGCTCCGCCCGAGATGCCCAGGAGCAGCGGTCCCGTGGGGGCTGCCACCAGGTCGTTCACCGTCAGCGGGTCGAGGGCGGCGAAGAAGGCCTCCTGTGCCCGGCGCAGCGCGCCGCGCAGGACGCAGGCGCCCCGGAGCGGGCAGGGTGCGCTGCCCTCGCACTCCACGACATCGCCCGCGCCCTCCAGTTCGCGCACCAGCCCGCCCACCGAGGCGGCGCGCCCGGCGGAGGTCAGGGTGAGGCCGCCGCCGCGGCCTCGCCGCGCCTCGACCAGGCCGAGATGCTGCAGCTTGGCGACCACTTTGGCCGCGTGGGTGTACGGAACCTGCATCGTCGCCGCCACGTCCCGCGTGGTCGGGAGGTCTGCCTCCTCGACGGCCAGGCGCATCAGGACGCGCAGGGCCAGGTCGGTGAATCGGGTCAGGCGCATGGGCACACCGTAGAAAACTTGCATCTCACGTGCAAATTAACGTCGAGCCGGGATTCCGATGGCCGGAAGTGGTGGGTGCACGGCCCCCGTGGAGGCGGAACAGACCCCACACAGTGCCCCGCACCCGGACGGAGTAGTCCCACCCGTTTGTGTAATGGTCCCACCACGTTCCGTGGTGAAAGGCTGATCCCGCAGATCCATGGAGTGATCGAAAGGGAAAGACATGTCGGTCCAGGCAGGTTCCGAATCCGAGGCCCAGACACCGCAGCGCAGTCTGGCGACATCGGCCGCGCGGAACTTGGCAACCACGACCAAGTCCGCGCCGCAGATGCAGGAAATCACCTCGCGGTGGCTCCTGAAAATGCTCCCGTGGGTCTCCGTGCAGGGCGGCACCTACCGCGTCAACCGGCGGCTGAGCTACTCGGTCGGCAACGGCATCGTGGAATTCATCAAGACCGGGACGCAGGTCCAGGTCATCCCCGCGGAACTCGGCGAGCTCCCGCTGCTGCGCGACTACGAGGACCTCGACGTCCTCGCCGAACTCGCCCAGCGCTGCCGCCAGATCGACTTCGAGCCCGGCCAGGAGCTCACCTCATTCGGCAACGCCTCCGACCAGGTGTTCCTCCTCGCCCACGGCCGCATCGAGCAGATCGGCCCCGGCCCGTATGGCGAGGACGCCGTCCTGCGGACCGTCGCCGACGGCGCCTTCTTCGGCGAGGACTCCCTCGTCGACGAGGAGGCGATCTGGGAGTACACCGCCCGCGCCGCCACCGCGGGCACCGCACTCGTCCTGACCCGCCAGGACTTCCAGCTGCTCGCCGACCGGGTCGACTCGCTGCGCGCGCACGTCGACACCGTACGGTCCCTGCCCCCGCAGCGGACCAACAAGTACGGCGAGGCCGCCATCGAGCTCTCCGCCGGCCACCAGGGCGAGGCCGTGCTCCCCGGCACCTTCGTGGACTACGAGGCCCGCCCGCGCGAGTACGAACTCTCCATTGCACAAACGGTCCTGCGCGTCCACACCCGCGTCGCCGACCTGTACAACCAGCCGATGAACCAGACCGAGCAGCAGTTGCGGCTCACGGTCGAGGCGCTGCGCGAGCGCCAGGAGCACGAGATGCTCAACAACCACGACTTCGGCCTCCTCCACAACGCCGACTACGACCAGCGCATCCAGCCCCACGACGGCGCGCCCAGCCCCGACGACATGGACCAGCTGCTCAGCATGCGGCGCGGCTCCAAGCTCTTCCTCGCGCACCCGAAGGCGATCGCCGCCTTCGGCCGGGAGTGCAACAAGCGCGGGCTGTACCCGGAGTCGATCGACATCGACGGCCACCGGGTGCCGTCCTGGCGCGGCGTGCCGATCTTCCCGTCCAACAAGATCCCGATCAGCGACGCCCGCACCACCTCGATCCTGTGCATGCGCACCGGCGAGGACGACCAGGGCGTGATCGGCCTGCACCAGCCGGGCATCCCCGACGAGATCGAGCCGAGCCTTTCGGTCCGCTTCATGGGGATCAGCGAGCAGGCGATCATCTCCTACCTGGTCACCGCCTACTTCTCCGCCGCGGTGCTGGTGCCGGACGCGCTCGGCGTGCTGGAGAACGTGGAGATCGCCCGTTGGCGCTGAACGCCGTCGCGACCGGCGAGGGCCAAGAGGCCGCTGCCCTCCTCGAACGCACAAGAGAAACGGTCAACCCGGAACTGCGGCGGGCCGTCGAGAGCCTGCCCGGCTCCATGCGGCGCGTCGCCATGTACCACTTCGGCTGGGAACAGGCCGACGGCACCCCGGCCGCGGGCAACGCCGGGAAGGCCATCCGGCCGGCCCTCGTGCTCGCCTCGGCCCTGGCCCTTCAGGGGCAGGGCGGCGGGCAGCCCGAGGAGGCGGTACGCGCGGCCGTGGCGGTGGAGCTGGCGCACAACTTCACGCTGCTGCACGACGACGTCATCGACCGGGACGTCCGCCGGCGCGGCCGGGCCACCGCCTGGACGGTCTTCGGGATGGCAGACGCGATCATCACCGGCGACGCCATGATGGCGCTCGCGCTGGGACTGCTCGCCGAGGATCCGCACCCGGCCTCGGAGCGCGCTTCGGCCCGCCTCTCGGCCTGCGTCATCGAGCTGTGCGCCGGCCAGCAGGCGGACTGCGCCTTCGAACAGCGCCCGGACGTCTCGCTGGACGAGTGCCTGACCATGGCGACGGCCAAGACCGGGGCGCTCCTGGGGTGCGCGTGCGCCCTGGGCGCGCTGTACGCGGGGGCCGGACCGGACGAGGTCGACGCCATGGACGCCTTCGGACGGGAGGCCGGACTGGCCTTCCAGCTCATCGACGACCTGATCGGCATCTGGGGGGACCCCGCGCACACCGGCAAACCCGCCGGAGCCGATCTGATCTCCCGCAAGAAGTCCCTCCCGGTCGTGGCCGCCCTCACCTCGGGCACCACGGCGGGGCAGGAGCTGGCTGCCCTGTACGCCGGTCCCATGACCGGGGACGACGTACAGCGGGCGGCCGAGGCGGTGGACCGGGCCGGCGGGCGCGACTGGGCGCAGGCCCACGCCGCGGACCGGATGGGCCGCGCGGTGCAGCAGCTGTCACGGGCGGTTCCCGACCTCGCGGCGGCCGGCGGACTGCTGGCGCTCGCGGAGTTCGTGACGCGCCGTACGAGGTGACCTCGCCGCAGCGGGGTGCGCACGGCCCGTTCCGGCATCCACAGGGTGTCGGAACAGGCCTTTCCGCCGCCCCCGCCCCTTCGGAGCCCCGCCACAACTCTAGGATCGCCCAAGGTCGTTGGCGATGGAGCGAGAGGTGTGACCGGTGGCGCTGGAGATACGTCAGGCGGAGCAGTCGGACCGGGACGCGGTGGCCCGCCTCCTCGACGAGGCCTTCCGCACCGATCCGGTGAGCAGCTGGGTCTTCCCGGACCCGGACCACCGGGCCGCCGTGCACGGCAGATTCCTCGGCGTCTTCGTGGACGTGGCGCTCGCCGAAGGCCGGATCGACTACGCCGTGGACGGCTCGGCGGCCGCGCTGTGGCTGCGGATCCCGGCGGGCGAGCCGGAGGGCGAGGACGAGATCCCGGCGAAGATGCGGGCCGTCGCCGACCCGGACAACGAGCGGTGCGAGCTGGTCGGCCGGCTGACGGGCGCGGTCCACCCAACGGCGGAGGAGCACGAGTACCTGCTGATGATCGCGGTCGCCCCGGGGCGCCAGGGCGAGGGGCTGGGCAGTGAGCTGATGCGCCCGGTGCTGGAGCGCTGCGACCGCGAGGGCGTGCCCGCGTACCTGGAGGCGAGCAGCGAGCGCAGCATGCGGCTGTACGAGCGCCTGGGCTGGGAATTCACGGGCGATGCGGTGCGGCTGCCGGACGGGCCGCTGATGTGGCCGATGTGGCGCAAGCCGCGGGGGTAGGCGCCCACCACTCCCACGGCGGTGCCCTACGCACGCGGGCGCCGACGGGCCTACCGTGGAGGCATGGCCGGTGAACAGCACGAGCAGCAGCACCCGCACGAGACCGTCGCCCCGCAGGCCGGGCACGAGCAGCAGCTCTGCCCGGCCTGCGGGAACCCCGTCGAGACGGTGCTGAGACGTCACAAGTCCCTCGGGATCTTCGTACCGCAATGGGTTCCGGGTCCCTGCCGGAACCCGCAGTGCGAGCGGTACGTGGCGCCGGCGGACTAGCCCTTCGAGTCGAGGCCCGAGGCGACGAGGCCGTTGGCCCAGAGCTGGTCCACGCGCGCCCGCTCGGTGCTGTTCGGGGTGGCGTTCTGGCAGGAGGTGCCCGGACCGCCACCCGACATCAGCTCGCTGCACGGGCCCGAGTAGTGGTCCGGCAGCCCGAGGACGTGGCCCGTCTCGTGCGCCGTCACCCGCGTGGAGTTGTACTGCTGGTTCTGCCGGTAGTCGAGGAAGATGTAGCCCCGGCCGTGGCCGTCCGTGCTCGCGTACGAACCGCGCGAGTCGTTGCCCTCGCGGTACGAGAAGTTCCCGCCGGAGGAGACCTCCTGCAGCTTGACGTTGCTGACCGAGCTGTTCCAGATCTGCGTGGAACGGGCTATCTGGGTGCGGAAGCTCGGCGCGTTGCGGGTGTTGTAGGTGACGGTCACGGCCAGGAGGCCCGGGTTCGCGGCGCGCTGCTCGGCGACCGAGCGCGAAACGGCCTCGAAGAAGGCCTTGTTGGCTGCCTGGTTCTCCTGCGAGTTCTCGTACGCCGCGTAGCTGGCGGGCGTGCCGGCGGGAGCGGGGGCGGCGCTGGCGGTGGGGACGACGCCGCCGAGGGCGGCGGCCAGGCCGAGACCGAGCGTGGTGGCCAGAACGGCCTTACGGGAGTGGCGCATGTGCGGGAGCTCCTACTCGTCCGGTGCGGTGGGGGGTGGTGGTTCGTGACCGGAGTCTGAGGGAGCGGAAGCACCCGGCGGATGATGTCACTGGCCGATAGCGCGGTCCTATCGGGAAGATTTCGACAGTCCAACCGGGGTGAGAATGGCGGGATTCGAGGGGCTATCGGTGGCTGGTGCGGCCAGCCGGGCCCGGCCTACCCTCTGGGCATGGAGCTTGAGGTCAGGCACCTGCGCGCCCTGTGCGCCATCGCCGACGCCGGGAGCCTGCACAAGGCGGCCCGGCAACTCGGCGTGAGCCAGCCCTCCTTGACCACCCAGCTGCGCCGGATCGAACGGGCCCTGGACGGCGAGCTGTTCCTGCGCGAACGCACCGGCTGCCGGCCGACCCCCTTCGGTCGCACCGTACTGGGCCGGGCCCGCCCGCTGCTCGCCGAGATGGCCGCGCTCGTGGCGGAGGCGCGCGCACTGGCCAACGGGCCGCGGCTGAGAATCGGCTCCACGGCCAGCCGGGCCCTGCCGGGCTGGCTGCGGCGGCTGCACCGGCGGCTGCCGGACACGGAGACCTCGCTGGTGGTGGACGTCTCCGCCAACGCGCTGCTGCGGTTGGTCGATGCGGGGCAGCTCGACGTGGCCTTCGTACACGAGGTGGAGGGCAGCCCGCTGCGGGTTCCCGCCGGGCTCCAGCTGCACGTGCTGATGGAGCGGGAGCCGCAGTTCGTGTCGATGTCCCGGGACCACCCGGCCGCGGACCAGGCCGTCGTCTCCTTACGGGACCTGGCCGCCGACCGGTGGACGGTGGACCCCTCGGTCGACGGCGAGTGGGACGGCCTGCGGCGCGTCTTCGCCGGGGCCGGACTGGACCCGCCGGTCCTGCACGCCGACTACCACACGGCGACCTCGCTGATCGTCTCCGGCGAGGCGGTCGCCCCCTGCCAGCCGACCTCCGGGCCGCGGGACGACATGGCGATCCGCCCGCTGTCGGGCGATCCCCTGGCCGTACGCCTGCTGCTGGCCACTCGCCCGGGCGCCCATGCCGAGGTCTACGCGGACCTGCGCGCCGCCTACCGCGAGGCGGCCCTGGGTACGCCGCCGTACCGGGCCTGGCTGCACCGGCACGCGAGCCCGCTGCTGTCGGCCTAGCCCTCTGCCGGGCCCTCCGCCGGGCGTGCGCGGCCCTCCGCCGGGCGTGCGCGCTGGCCGTCGGTGGTCTCCCCCATGGGGGTGCCGCTGCGTCGGCCGGCCCCGGGTCGCCTCAATCGCCGGCGGGGCTGGGGGGTGTCCTCCGGGTGGGGCCGGAGTGGGGCTTGGGGCGGTGCCCCGCCGGAGTGTCTCCTCGGCTCGCGCACGAAGCCCCCGCTTCGACATGTTCAGGGTGGTTGCGCGCTCGTCCTGCG